>JANYDU010000012.1 GCA_025359805.1 Bacteroidota bacterium | reverse complement strand
TGTGGGCGATTATCTTATTATCATTTCTTATTGTTCGATGGAATTTGTTGAAGCAAAAAAGTATACCCCTGTTGCCATTTATCCTGATGACAATAATCGTTTAATAGGTTGAACACTAAGCTAAAATCATTTCTACAGTTTTCTGTTATTACCATTATTGGTGGATGTTTTTTATACTATGTTTTTAAAGAAACAGATTGGAATGATTTACTCGAAAAATTTAAACAAACCAATTATTGGTGGATAGCTGCAGGAATGTTGGTTTCCATTTTCAGTCATTTTATAAGAGGATACAGAGCCACGAT
Source organism: Bacteroidota bacterium (assembly GCA_025359805.1). Classification (GTDB taxonomy): domain Bacteria; phylum Bacteroidota; class Bacteroidia; order UKL13-3; family UKL13-3; genus CAIUEQ01. The sequence continues at coordinate 88,159 of JANYDU010000012.1, read as the reverse complement.
GCTTTATGAAGCTTTAAATTATAAAGTACCAGTTAAAAATAGTTTTTATGCAGTGATGATTGGCTATATGATGAATTATATTATTCCTCGTGCAGGAGAAGTTTCGCGTTGTGCCGCATTAACAAAAACAGATGATTTACCAATTGACAAATCATTGGGAACAGTAGTAACAGAGCGAATTTTTGATATGGTTATTTTACTACTCATTATCGCCATTGTTTTTTTAATGCAGTTTGATATGCTAACTGATTTTTTACAAAAAACATTTAGTTCATCACAAACTACAAACTCATCAGCGCCAAATTTTAAATTTATTTTTATAGGCATAATTGCCGCTGTAGGATTGACACTATTTTTAATCAGAAAAAAATTAATAGCCAATCCATTATTTACAAAAGTGATGAAGTTAGTAAAAGGTTTTAGCGAAGGTTTATTAAGCATTCGACAAGTAAAAAATCCTATATTATTTGTTGTACTTTCAGTTACCATTTGGATATGCTACATCATCATGATGTACTTTTGTTTGTTTAGCATGGAGGCTACAAAAAATTTAGGCTTTATGGATTGTGTAACCGTTTTTGCTATTGGTTCTATTGGAATGATTATTCCCGCTCCAGGAGCAGGCGCAGGTACTTATCACTTTGCTGTTATGCAATCATTATTATTATTTGGTGTGGCGCAAACTGATGGAATTGCTTATGCCACAATTGTGCATGGTGTACAAATGATTTTATTACTTTTGATTGGAGCCATTTGTTCATTGTTAGTTTTATCTACACAAAAAAAGAAACTTGCATAAATTTATTTCAACATGCATCACCAATATATTTCAACTAAAATTCACAACTCGAAAACACTTGCTGAACAATTAGAAAAGTGGAAGCAAAATAATCAAAAGGTTGTATTTACTAATGGTTGTTTTGATATTCTTCATCGTGGTCATGTTGATTATTTGGCTAAAGCTGCCGATCTTGGCGATAAACTTATTATTGGGGTAAATACTGATGCTTCGGTAAGCAAATTAAAAGGACCACATCGCCCCATACAAGATGAAAATTCACGAATGTTTATTCTTGCTTCGATGGAGTGTGTGGATGCAGTTATTTTATTTGATGAACAAACTCCTTATGAGCTAATCAACTTCGTTCAGCCAAATGTTTTAGTAAAAGGAAGTGATTATAAACCTGAAAATATTGTTGGGTATGATATTGTAATAGCAAAAGGTGGCGAAGTAAAAACCATTGATTTTATTCCCGGCTTTTCTACTTCATTAATTGAACAAAAAATTAAAACTACAAATTGATATTTACTTTTATCATGCAGAAATTTTTTCATTAATAAACATCTTCACTGCTTTCATAATTCCTTTCTCATCATACCCACACTCAGCATATAACTCTGGTTGTTCGCCATGTTCAACTGTATGGTCTGGCATTCCCAACATTTTTATTTCTGATGCATACTGATGTTGAGCCATAAATTCTAAAACAGCACTTCCCATTCCTCCCACAATTGTTCCATCTTCAACAGTAATTATTTTTTTATATTTGCTAAAAATATCGTGCATCATTTCGGCATCTAAAGGTTTTACAAAACGCATATCATAATGTGCAATTTGAATTCCTTCGTTAGCTAATTTATTGGCCGCTTCAACAGCAAAATTTCCAATATGACCAAGTGTTAAAACAGCAATTTCATCACCATCACGCAATTTTCTTCCTTTACCAATTTCAATTTCTTTAAGAGGAGTTTTCCATTCTGGCATTACCCCATTTCCGCGAGGATAACGAATAGAAAATGGTCCACCATTTTTGGGTAATGAAGCGGTGTACATTAAATCTCTTAATTCTTCTTCATTCATTGGTGAGCTCACCACCATGTTTGGAATACAACGCATGTATGCAATATCCAATGTGCCATGATGAGTGGGACCATCTGCACCAGCAAGCCCTGCTCTATCCATACAAAATACCACATGTAATTTTTGCAAAGCCACATCATGCACCACCTGATCATAGGCACGTTGCATAAACGATGAATAAATATTGCAAAATGGAATCATTCCTTGAGTGGCTAATCCTGCACTAAAAGTAACTGCGTGTTGTTCGGCAATGCCCACATCAAAAGCTCTATCGGGCATCGCTTTCATCATAATATTCATAGAAGAACCTGAAGGCATAGCAGGCGTAATTCCAACAATTTTTAAATTTTTTTCTGCTAATTCAACCAAGGTATTTCCAAACACATCTTGGTATTTTGGGGCTTGGGGTTTATCAGAAACTTTTTTATAAATCTCTCCTGTAACTTTATCAAACAAACCTGGAGCATGCCATTTGGTTTGATCTTTTTCGGCCAATGCAAACCCTTTTCCTTTAACAGTTATACAATGCAATATTTTAGGTCCGGGAATTTTTTTCAAGTCGTTCATTACTTTTACCAAATGATTCACATCATGTCCGTCAATAGGGCCAAAATAGCGGAACTTCAAAGACTCAAACATATTGCTTTGCCTAAGCAACCCCGATTTCATGGTGTCATGTATTTTGGTAATTATATCTTGTGAAACATGTCCAACTTTTTTTAATTTATTGAGAGCCTTCCACACATCATCTTTAAGTTTATTATAAGTTGGAGAAGTGGTGATGTCTGTCAAATATTCTTTAAGAGCACCCACATTTGGGTCGATAGACATGCAGTTATCATTAAGCACAACCAACAAATTTGAATTTTCTACACCAGCATGATTAAGTCCTTCAAAAGCCAAACCAGCTGTCATAGCACCATCACCAATTACGGCAATATGTTGTCGATCTAATTCTCCTTTAAGCCTTGATGCCACAGCCATTCCCAATGCTGCAGAAATTGATGTTGAAGAGTGCCCCACACCAAAAGTATCATACTCACTTTCACTTCGTTTTGGGAAACCTGAAATGCCTTTATAAACTCTGTTGGTATAAAATTCATCTCTACGTCCGGTAATAATTTTATGTCCATATGCTTGATGACCAACATCCCAAATTAATTGATCGTAAGGAGTATTAAAAGCATAATGCAGGGCTATTGTGAGTTCAACTACACCAAGGCTTGCTCCAAAATGCCCTCCATAAACAGAAACGGTATCAATAATATATTGCCTCAAATCGGCACATACTTTTACAAGATCTTCTTCTTTTACCTTTCTTAAATCGGCCGGATAATGTATTGGCTTTAAAAAAGGTCCTGGTATTATTTCCATCATACTCAAATAAACAGCGTTTATTGTTAAAAGTTTATCAATGATAAAACAGTAAAACGCTTGATAAAACAAACGGTAAAAATAGGTTTTTGGTTTCTAAGATTTAAATATTTGTTTATAGCCGTGCGTCTGTTACCATCAAGTCTTCTCGAGGCATGATGCTAAATACAGGAATAGTTGAATGATTAATCATTTGTTGGGCAAATTTTCCAAGAAAAAACGAACCTAATTGAGGCTCTTGTTCAGTCATAATAACTATTAAATCAGCATCAATACTTTTAGCATAATCAATAGTGAGATTAGTAATATTTTCTCCTAATTTTTTTTCGAGCGTATAGGTCACATTATTTTCTTCAATATTATTTATTGCCTGTCGTGTATATGTATTGATAAGGTGCTCCGACTCTTTATCTTTATCAACAGAAACACCGAGAAGATGAATGGTGGCTCCAAATTTTTGAGCAAGATTTACAGCTAAAGGAATTTTTTGTCGAGATTCAAATGAGGTATCAATTGGCAATACAATTTTTTTGAAATTATTTGGTATTTCATTTTCACGCATGGTAAGCACTGGGCATTTTGATAAGTTTACCACTTTGTGTGCATTGCTTCCCATCCAAAATTCTTCAAACCCTGATACTCCATGCGTTCCCATAACTATAAGATCAGCATTAATTTCTTTTGATGCCTCAATTATTCCTTTAAATGGCTTACCGTCTTTTCGCATGTATTTGTATGGAGCACCTTGCGCATGCATGGTTAATATTTTTTCAATCTGATCATTCGGGTATATTTCCTCGATATGAACAACGTTAAGTTGAGCATCATATTTTTGAGAGAAAAATACAGCAGATTTTAAAGCAACGATTGATTGTTCTGAACCATCAAATGGCACAAGAATTTGTTTAAATGAAAGAGACATAATCGTTAATATTTATTGACAAGGTATGTTTTTGCCGCTAAAAAATCAAACATCAATATGAAGCAACTATTAATGCCCTTTAAATTCGGGTTTTCTTTTTTCGTTAAAAGCGGCAACGCCTTCCTTGTAATCATCACTTCTACCAGCAATTTCTTGGCAATAGGCTTCATACTCAAGCATGGTCTCTAAATCAGAATGGAAAGATTTATTTAACATTTTTTTCATCAACGCAATCGCTTTTGTTGGTGCTTTCGAATAATATTCTGCAATTTTATTTGTTTCTAAATCTAACTCTTCGGTTTTTACAACTCGGTTAATCATTCCCCAATCGTAAGCTTGTTGAGCAGTTACTTTTGTACCCATTGTTGATAGTTCAAACGCACGGGCAGAACCTATTAATCTTGGAAGAAAATAAGATGAACCCGAATCTAATACCAAGCCAACATTTATAAACACTTCAATAAGTGAAGCGTTTTCTGATGCAACAATCATATCACTTGCCAATGCCATCGAACAACCAGCACCTGCTGCCACTCCATTTAATTTACAAATAATTGGAATAGGCAAATTGCGCATGGCTTTTATCATTGGATTATAACGTTTATATAACGATTCACTCAATGAACGATTTTTTGATCCCGCAATACTTTTTAAATCTTGCCCCGAACAAAATGCTTTTCCAGCACCCGTTAAAATAAGCACCCTAATACTTTTATCCTTCTCGCATTTTTTTAGAGCATCAATTACATCAAAATTTTGTTGCTCATTAAACGCATTAAATACATCAGGACGATTTAATGTGAGTGTGGCAATGCCATTATTTATTTCAAATAGGATGGTTTCGTAATTCATATTTTGGGATGATAAATGTGGTGCGAAAATAAGGTTATAAAATGAAAAGCATAATAGATAATCCGAGCAAAAAACCGGTGTACAATTGTTGAGGAATATGCGCATTAGCAAATAAACGCGCACTGGCTGTTAACCCCGATAAAAAAATAATGAGTGCCAATAAAATTCTCACATCAAAATGGGCAACATGCAAACCCGAAATTACCACAGCCATTAAGGCTCCAAGTGAAGCTGCATGAATACTTATTTTATTAAATTTATTCACCAATAAAACCAATACTACAATGCTTGCGCAAGCCAATAAATAAGCATTTAATAAGGCAGGTGCACCAAATTGTAAAAAGAAATAATAATCAAATAAATAAATACAAGCAGTAATGATATATGGTATGGTACGCTCTTCTTTTTCATCCAATAAAACAGAACTTGTTTTGCCCATTAGCTTTAAAATACCAACAGCAATAACTGGAAAAATTCCAGTGGTGATAAAAATAAATAAGATGTAAAACAGTTTGAGTGTATTGCTTACTACATATTGCAAATAGGGAAACAAAACAAACAGCATCAATAAACTGAATAGGTTTACAAAAACCGGATGAAATAATATGGAGATGAAAAGGGAAAGTTTACGACTCATAACGGTTGACTGAAATAGTTTTTGATTACATCAACCCTTCAATAATTTGTTCGATGCTCACTCCTTCTGCTTCTGCTTTATAATTTTTGATGAGGCGATGACGAAGCACATCTTTTGCAACAGCTTTCACATCATCAATATCTGGCGAGTAGCTTCCATTAATTAGCGCATGGCATTTAGCTCCCAATATCAAAAACTGCCCAGCACGCGGCCCAGCACCAAATGAAATATAATCATTTACTTTAGTTGTTGCATTAGCCGTATTCGGACGTGTTTTAGTAACTAATTTTACTGCATATTCTAACACATTATCCGCCACAGGAACTTTTCTAACCAATTGTTGGAAATATAAAATCTCACTCGCATTCAATATTTTATTTGCTGTTGGAATAATTCCACTTGTTGTATTTTTTACTACCAACAACTCATCTTCATATTTGGGATAATCTAAAATAGCATTAAACATAAAACGGTCGAGTTGTGCTTCAGGTAATGGATACGTTCCTTCTTGTTCAATAGGATTTTGAGTGGCTAAAACAAAAAATGGTTCATCGAGCTTATGATTTTTTCCATTTACTGTGATTGATTTTTCTTGCATCGCTTCCAATAAAGCAGCTTGCGTTTTTGGAGGTGTTCTATTTATTTCATCAGCCAAAACAATGTTTGAAAAAAGTGGACCACGAATAAATTTAAATTCTCGTTTTTCATCTAAAATTTCTGAGCCGGTAATATCACTTGGCATCAAATCAGGAGTAAATTGTATGCGGCTAAAATTTAAATCCAATACATCAGCAATGGTTCTTACCAATAAAGTTTTTGCCAAACCTGGAACTCCAATTAATAAGGTATGTCCGTTAGCAAAAATAGACATTAAAACAGCATCAACTACTTCATTTTGCCCAATAATTACTTTACCAATTTCTTGCTTTAACTCTTTATATTTTTTGTGAAGTGCATCAGCAGCTTCAACCTCTGAACTATAGTTTGTCATTTAAAATTATTTCTTTAAAAATAGTTGAACATTAGGGCAATTTTTATACGAATCGGCTACACTCATATAAACTGTTTTTTTATATTTCTCAACCCAATCATGCATGGCTTTTCGTTGTTTTTTTTGAAAAGCCATAGCATTTAATTTTTGGTAATCATCTACCAAATTACATTCGTGCGGTTTTGATTCTGACTTTAAATACAAGACTCTCCAAGCTTGTGTTCTATCTGGACCTTGAAGTGTAATTTGGTCTGGTTCTGACAATTCACCTGGTTTCATTTTTTCGATTGTAAAATATAAATCTTTTGGCAATTCGTCAATAGGAACTTTGGTTGTTCCTATTTGTCCTTCGGTAATAAAACCACCATTTGATTTTGTTGGTAAATCATCTGAGAATTTTTTGGCAGCATTTTCAAATTTTAACGAATCAATTTTTATCAGCCAAATAATACTATCCAATTTAGTTTTTGCAGCGACAATATCTGAGCGGAAAATTTGTGGCCTAATAAGAATATGACGAACATTAATATTATCCCCTTTTCTATCAATAAGTTTTAAAATATGATAGCCGTATTTGGTTTCAATAATTTTTGAAATGCTATCAGGTTTTAACTTAAAAGCAGCAGCTTCAAATTCGGGAACCATATCTCCTCTTGAAAAAAAACCAAGTTCACCACCATTTTGAGCCGATATTTTATCTTCGGAATAAATAAGTGAAAGGGTATTAAAATTATCACCATTTAAAATTCGATCTCGTAGTTCAGTAATTTTTTCGAGCGCAAGTTCTTTGGCTTGTGCCGATACTTTGGGTTCAATAATAATTTGCGCAATTTCTACTTCGGCACTATAGTATGGCAAACTATCTTCTCTTTTCATTTCATCAAAAAAGTTTTTTATATCTGTTGGAGATACCTTAACATCTTTTAATATTTTTTGTTGAGTTTCTTGCACCAACATGGTATTTCTAATTTTATCCCGATTGGTTGCTTTTATTTCAGTAATTGTTTTTCCATAAAAATCTTCCATTGCTTTTTCGCCACCAAATTGTGAAGCAAAATATCTAATACGTTTATCAAGTTCTGCCTCCACTCTATCTTCAGATAATTCCACACTATCTAGTTGTGCTTTTGTGAGCATTAGTTTATTAATGATTTGTTGTTTTAATACATCACATTTCACACTATCACTCATACCCGGAAATTCTTTTTGCATTTGCTGAAATTCTATTTCCACTTCACTTTCTAAAATAATATTATCGCCTACAACACCAATTATTTCGTCAATGAGTTTTCCTTGTTGCGCATACAACATTGGCATCATCATCATCACACAAATCCATAATAAAAATCTTTTTTTCATTCGGTATACTTCTCAATATCTTTATTTAATTCTGCTTCTTTCAACACATTTAGTTCCATTTCTTTAAGCAGGCTAATCTTTCGTTCGTTTAATAAAATATTTTTGATATTATCTTTTTCAAACTCTAAAACAGAAATACTGTTCTTAATTCGGTAAGCTTTAATATTAACGAGGTAAATATAGTTGCCTTCTTTAATTTCAAGAAATTTATTGTTACGTAAAAAATGCTCTTGATCATAATTTTTGATAGGTAATTCTTTAATCACCTCATTAAAATCGAGCCAAACTTCATCATCTAAAAATGAATTATTTGCATGTTTGCTGCACAATTCCGAGAGTTTTTCTTTATCAGAAATACGTGATGAGCGAAATAATTTTTCAATTTGATTTAACATCGGACTGGCTTCATCCATTTTAACGAACGTGAGTTGTACCAAATTTTTTTTGAGCTCGAAATTGTTTTTGTTTTTTTCGTAATACACTCTAAGTTGATCATCTGTAATATTTGTATCCAATCTTTCGGCAACTAATTTCATTTGATATTTATATACCAATAAAGAGTTACGGTATTCATCCAATTGTTGTTGAACATTTTTTTCTTTGTCAGATAAATTCTCTTCGGCTTTGTGTGCAAGCACTTTATTTTTAATCCAATTATCAATATAGGATTTCATTACACGCTCACTATCGGCAGCACTCAAAGAGATAGATAATAACCCCTTTATATCTGTTGGATACAAAAACTCATTGTATGCTTTTGCAATAGCTCCTTCGTTTTTATTTGCATTTTTTTTATTGCACGAGGTTGCGATGATTATTAATATGATAAAGAGTGTATGTAAAAAATATGTTTTCAAATGGATTTGTAAAATAAAAGCCCCACAAGATAGTGAGGCTTTATAAATTTATTTTGAAATGCTTATTTTATTTGAATAAAGTTTTAACGGTTTCTTCATTCACAGTTACAGGGTATTTTTCGCGAAGGGATTTAATCCATTCTTTTTCTAAATAGTTTTGATAATCGGAAGTAACCAATCCACGAGCCTCCTTAAGCGTTTTTGGTTCAGGAGAAACAATGCCTTCAACCATATAAAATTTAAACGTGTTGCCTTCATTTGTAATATCAACCACGCCTTTTTTATCCCATAATTTATCCATAGCGGCATTTTCACTACGCTCAGCTTTTTGTTCGGTTACTACAATCGTTCCACCAACTTTTTTATTGAGTTTGGCTTTGATTTCATCAATTGATTTCCCAGATGTTGCCATTTTCATAGCTTCTTTTTTGGCCTTATCATTTAAGCAACTGTATGTATAAACTTTGATGCGTTCTTTCCACATGTATTTTGATTTATTGGCTTCGTGATATTTTTCTAAACCCATAGTATCAGTAACCGCTTTTGTCCAAACCATTTTATCAGTAAGGTCAAATAATAAAATTCCATCGTGATATTCTTGCATCAAATTGCGGAAATCTTCATACTTAGTTTCGAGTTGACCTTCTTCATATTCCAATGCTTTTTCGTCACTGAATTTTTTAAACACGCCATTTAAAATAACAGGAATGGAACCATTAGGTTGTGCTTCTTGGTTTGCTTGAACAAAGCGTGCCAAGTCTTGTTCTGAGTATGATTTGTTATTTAACGACATGACTGGTTTATCGGCAATTTTATTTTCATCATAACTCCATAATCCTTTCAAAAATGAAGAATCAAGTTTTGATGTAAACTCCTTAATATTTAGAGGAAACTCTTTATAATTATTTTCTTTTTTGATGCGCTGAGCCACCACTAATTTGCTACTTTCTGCACGGCTGTCTCTTCCAATTTTAGTTTTAATATTTTCGGCTAATTCTTTTTCAGAAGGCAATGTGCGCTTATCATCTATTTTTACAATATGGTAGCCAAATGGTGTTTTAAATGGTTTTGAAATATCTCCTTTGTTAAGTGAAAAACATACTTCTTTAAACTCATCGGGGAAATTACTGAAACTTCCAAACCAAGTCATTTCTCCTTTATTAGCTTTGCTTCCATCATCTTGAGAATATTCTTCTACTGCTTTTTCAAACGGTTCGCCTTTCATTATTTTATAATATGCCGAATCGATTTTTTGTTTTGCTTCATTGATAGTTTCGTCAGTTGCGCTTGGGCCTGTGCGAACCATAATATGTGAAATTTTTACTTCGCCACGCGCTTCACGTTTATCATTTACTTTTACGATATGATAACCAAAACGGGTGCGGAAAGGCAATGATACTTCACCTTTTGGCGTATTGTAAGCTTGTGTTTCAAAAGGATAAATCATTTGAAAAGAAGTGAACCATCCAAGTAATCCAAGATTTTTTACTGCCGATGGATCTTCAGAATATTTTATGGCAAGTGAATCAAAATGTTCTCCTTTCAAATATCTTTTTCTGATGTCGTTGATTTTATTAAACGCAGCTAACGAATCTTTTGGGTTTGCATTTTCGGCACAGTTAATTAAAATATGGCTTGCATTTACTTCCAATTTCATGCGGTTGTATGCTTCCTTAATTAAATCATCAGTAACTTTTTTATCTGTTAAATACGGTTTAGCTAATTGTGAGCGATATCCTGATAATTCATTTTTAAAAGTTAATGCTGTGTCCAAATTTTTAAATTTGGCTTCTTTCACTTTCATTTTAAAGTTTTCATATAAATCTAAATACTCTCTTACGGCTTTTTCGTCAGGGGTTTCTTTGCTGTTTTTGTTTTTTGAAAGCAAACGTTCAAATTCAGGTTTGTAAACAGTATCGGTTCCATAAGTAAATACCCAAGCAATTGGTTTTGTTGGAGCAACAGCTAATGGAACAGGCTTTAGGGCTGCGTTTTTGTTTGCAGGCTTTTTAGATTGCGCATAAGCACATACTTGCAAAAGGCTTATGGCTGTAAATAAAATGCTTATTTTTTTCATATTCACTTGTAAAATTGTTTTAAGGAGTGCAAAAATATAAAAATCTTATTCATAACCTATTGTGAAGTTGATGTTGCTAAAACGAGTTCAACCAACACTTTTCTTAGCTCATCAATATTTATTTTTTTCTCAGCAGATATAAAAATTACAGGATTATTTTCTTTTGCCATCCAAGTATTTTTTAGTCTATCAATATATGGCACTTCTTCAGTATCAGCAAATGGGTCTGGGCTAAGAGGCTCTTTTAATTCATCAATTTTATTAAACACTAAAAGAATAGGTTTATCATTTACTTTAATCTCTTCAAGGGTTTTATTCACCACTTCTATTTGTTCCTCAAATCCGGTATGCGAAACATCCACCACATGAATTAAAATATCTGCCTCTCTAATTTCATCTAATGTTGATTTAAAACATTCGATAAGTTGATGTGGCAATTTGCGAATAAACCCAACGGTATCAGTAAGTAAGAAGGGTACATTTTCAAACACCACTTTTCTTACCGTTGAATCGAGCGTGGCAAATAATTTATTTTCAGCTAACACCTCTGACTTAGAAAGTAAATTAAGAATGGTAGATTTTCCAACATTGGTATAGCCTACTAATGTGATACGAACTTTGCCATCCCTATTTTTTCTGCGGGTTGTATTTTGTTTATCAATAAGCGCTAAACGCTCTTTTAATTTACTAATTTGATCTCTAAGTGTACGCCTATCGGTTTCAATTTCTGTTTCACCAGGACCTTTCATTCCAATCCCTCCTTGATGTTTGGAAAGATGTGTCCACATTCGGGTTAAACGGGGTAACATATATTGTGATTGAGCTAATTCCACCTGATATTTTGCTTGCGCAGTTCTTGCCCGTGTGGCAAAAATATCAAGTATGAGATTGCTTCGATCTAAAATTTTGCAATTAATATCATGTTCTAAATTTCTGATTTGTGATGGCGAAAGTTCATCATCAAAAATTACCATATCAATTTCATGCTCTTTAATATATTCGGCAATTTCAATCAATTTTCCTTTACCAACATATGTTCGCGGATCAGGGTGAGTTACTCTTTGTAAAAACCGTTTTACCACTTTTGCTCCAGCAGTCAATGCTAAAAAAGAAAGTTCATCTAAATATTCTTCTGCCTGTTCAACTTTTTGATATTGCGTAACAACTCCTATCAACACAGCACGTTCTTGCTTTTTTCTGGTATCAAATGTTTTTGTCATATTCCTCTTTCCACAATTCTGTTTTTTGTTTGGTAACAATAAAGTTTGCCAAATTGATTTAATTTGACAAGTAAAATGTGTTGCAAAATAATGTTTAAAGTTTCTGCATGTATATATGTGTTGTTTTTTTTCTGCTTAACACCTTTGTGCCTTTTATCGCAAACGGTTGAGTGGAGTAACCAAGTTAAAGTAAAATCAAAAACAAATTACTCTCAAGTTCTTGGCGAAAACAGCACTGGTGTTTATATGGTTAGATGTAGAACAAATGATTTTAGGCGAGATATTGTTGTTGAAAAATATAAACCAAATTTAGTACTCGAACTTAGCCAAGATTTGCCATTACCAACAAATAACATTTTAGAAAAATTAGTCCTATTGGAAAATAGCTTATTGTTATTTACAAGTGGGAAAAACTATAATTCCGGAAAAGTTGAACTTAGCTGTATAAGATTGGATTTATATTTTAAGCCTGTAAATACCCCCACAATTATTTGCGAAGTGGATGCCAATAGATTTAAAGATAACAGCAACTTTTATATTAAATCATCAGGCGATAAATCAAAATTTGTGGTGATGTATATTCAAGCATCAGATAAGCTAAAATCGCAGTTAAATTTTATTGGATTAAACGACCAATTAGTATCTATATACAAAAGGGAAACTACCATTGATTATGAGGTAAGTGATGTGTTTTTTTCTTCGATGGAATGTAATAATGAAGGAGATGTTTTTGCCATCATTGATTTCCCTAAAGACATTAAAAAAAACAGAGATAATGATCCTAGAAAATTTTTTATGTATGCTTACTTTCAATCATTGGAAACGATTATTCCGTATGAACTTGGCAAAGATTCTGTTTTTATAAATGATATTGGATTGGCAGTAAATAATTTCAACAAAAGTGTAACCGTTACAGGGTTTTATTCGCATGCTCATGATAACCATGTGGTGGGAGATTTTTTTTACAACATCGATGCCTTATCAAGTTTAGTAAAAGTTAAAAAATTTGAAGATTTTCCAAAAAGTTTTGTGGCAAAAGTAGCCAGTAATATGCAAAATGAAAGTTCACCAAATTTGAGTGATATATATATCCGAAAAATTATTCCAAGAAGTGATGGCGGATGCTTAACCATTTCCGAAAAGTACTATGAAACAAAACAGTCCTACACATTTTATGTAAACGGATTTCCCCAAACAAGTTACAGAGTAGTATATAATTTTGATGAAATTATTTTTATATCAAGGGATGCCAAAGGCGTTATACAGTTTAAAGACTATATCAAAAAAAACCAAAACTCTATGAGTGATGGTGGTTATTATTCCTCATTTGTAACAGTTACCGGAAATGATAAAATTGGAGTTATTTATAATAGCGATGCTAATAATGAAGGAGATGTGATGATGAGTACAATTAGTAATAAAGGAATAATTGATACCAAAGTTTTAATAAAAGCATTAACTTATTTTGTATTGTTGATGCCAAATGAATCGAAACAAATATCAGCTAACTCATCATTAATTTGTACGCTTAAGGACAAGCGTTTTTCTATTATGCGTTTAACTTTTTAATTTAAAATATTGCTTCGTTTATTCCGACAAAATTCATTCGTATCTGGCATCTCATTATTGATGCTTTGTTTTGCTTTTAAGTTACCATCTTTTATTCATTTGCATCCTTACGAGTTTATTCAAACAGCACCACTTGCCAGAATTTTATTTCCATTTATCAGCAACACCGGAAATTATTTATTGTGGAGTTATATTATTAATGTAGTTATCGTTTTTTTGCAGGCATTATTATTAAATTATATCGTTTCACAACATGGTATTTTATATAAGGATACCATGCTTCCGGGTTTGTTTTTTGTGTTGCTTAACAGTTTTTATCCACAGCAAGCAGAACTCACTCCACAACTTATTTCCAATACATTTATTATTTTACTTTTTCAGCGTTTGTGTTTTTTGTATGAATCGCAAAACCCATTATTAATAGTATTTGATGCAGGAATGTATTTGGGTTTAGGGATTTTATTTAATTATGATTTATCTATTTTTCTTCCATTTATTCTAATTAGTGTAGTAATTTTTACCTCATTTAATTTAAGATATCTTGTTATTTCAATTATTGGAATTGCTGTGCCGCTTTATTTTACTGCCATTGCATTTTATATGAATGATAATTTTAATGAATTACTATTTTATGTGAAGCAAAGTTTTGAAAAGGAATTGCTCAAAACATTCAACACCTCCTTCACACAATTTATTCCTTGGATTATTTTATTGCCCATTATTTTTATATCAGGATTTGAGTTGCAGCAAAACTTTTTTCGTAACAAAGTAAAAACCCGAAGAATTATTCAAAGCGTTGGGTTAATGTTTTTATTTGGTGTGTTTAGTTTATTTATTGAGAACACAAATTTTATTTATGCAATCTGTTATTTAAGTGTACCAATGAGCATCATTACTGCCTATTATTTCATCAGTGAAAAAAGATTTTTACTAAAAGAACTTATTGTTTTTTCATTAATGGCACTTAGTTTTTATTATCAATTAAAGTAATCCCTCAAAATTTACATGGCTATAAAATGGGAAAAAATTTACGATTTCAATTTACATGGAAACGAGCCTCAACAGATACATTCTGTTAGAACAATTGAGGTAAATGAAAAGCGAATTTGTTTGGCTCGTTTGCCAGAAGGATATTTTGCTATTGATGACAGATGCCCTCACGCAGGTGCACGCTTAGGAATGGGTAAATGCGATAATCACGGAAACGTGATTTGCCCTGTTCATCGTTACAGATATGATGTAAAAACAGGAAAAGGATTACAAGGGGATTTTGTAAATACTTATCCAACAGAAACTAGAAAAGATGGTGTATATATTGGATTCAAAAAAAATTGGTGGTGGCCTTTTTAGTTTAAAATCACCAATTAAACTTCTTCAGTTTTTAGTTTAAAGTTTTTATTTACCACATTAAAAAACGGGTCAAATAAATTTGTCGAAGAGGCTATTATTTCTTTACCAAAAATATAATCATCACTACCCGAAAAATCAGCAATTTTCCCTCCAGCTTGTTGTACAATAAATGCCCCTCCAGCCACATCCCAAGCATGTAAACCATATTCAAAAAAACCATCAAAGCGCCCGCAAGCCACGTAAGCTAAATCAACAGCAGCACTTCCCATCCTTCTCATGCCTTGAGTTTCTTTCATCAATACTTGTAACGTATCTAAATATTTTTGCATGATATTAAAATCGTAATACGGAAATCCTGTTGCTAATAATGATTTTGATAATTGGTTATTCTGTTTCACATAAATTGCTGTTCCATTCATAAAAGCATTGCTGTTTTCCCATGCATAAAATAATTCATCTCTATTTATTTCGTAAACCACACCCATCACCAATTTTTTGTTTTGAGTTAATCCAATGCTAATGCTATACACTGGAATTTGATGAATAAAATTAGTAGTGCCATCCAATGGGTCAATAATCCACATAAATTCTTTTTCTTCACTGGTAATGGTTTCTTCTTCAGTTATAAATCCTGAATTTGGCAGTATTTTTTTTAATCCTTCTACCAACTTTTGTTCGGCTGTTTTATCAACGTAAGAAACCAATTGATTAAAACTTTTTTCCTCCACTACATTTTGGTTAAATGTTTTTGCTTCGGTTGAAATAAATAATCCAACTTGTTTGGTGAGTTCACAAACCTCATTACAAATTTTTTCTGAATTCATGTTAATTTTCCTCTTCTTTACTCAACACATTTTTATGATAGCCTCTCCATTTTTCAATTACTGCTTGCATATCATTTGGAAGATTAGTTTCAAAGAACATTTCTTTTTTTGTGGTGGGATGAATAAACCCAAGTGAGCGTGCATGCAGCGCCTGACGGTCGCATAGGTCAAAACAATTATCAATAAATTGCTTGTATTTAGTAAAGGTTGTTCCTTTTACAATTCTATCTCCACCATAGGTATCATCACCAAAAAGTGGATGACCAATATCTTTCATGTGCACTCTGATTTGATGTGTTCGACCTGTTTCCAATCTACATTCAATTAACGTTACATAATGTAAGCGCTCTAAAACTTTATAATGTGTAACACTCCATTTTCCCTTGTCTGCCTCATCATCTTTATACATTTTAAAAATTCTTCTATCGTAATTGCTTCTTCCAATATAACCAGTTACTGTTCCTTCTTCTTCTTCAAAATCACCCCAAGCAAGTGCAATGTAGGAGCGTTTTATGCTATGATCAAAAAATTGTTTAGCTAAAAAAGTCATGGCAAATTCATTTTTTGCAATGATTAAAAGTCCTGAAGTATTTTTATCAATTCGATGTACTAAACCTGGGCGGATATTATTTTCTTGAGCAAATTTTAGATCTTTAAAATGATAGGCAAGTGCATTTACCAATGTTCCACTTACGTTATTATAGCCAGGATGCACAACCATTCCAGCTACTTTATTTACAATCAAAACATCCTCATCTTCATAAACAATATTTAATGGAATATTTTCAGGAACAATGGTTGTATCTTTTGGAGGATCAGGAAATACAACCGAGATAATATCATTGGGTTTTATTTTATAACTGGCTTTGATGGGCTTTTCATTCACCAATACACTTCCTGCATCAATGGCATTTTGAACTTTGCTTCGAGAGGCATTTTGAATGCTGTTTGATAAATATTTATCGATACGTACAGGTTTTGTTCCTGCTGTAATTTCAAATCGAAAATGCTCAAATAACTCTTGTTCTTCCTGTGATTCTAATTCGTCTAATTCTTCGTCTATCATAAATTTGCAACCGCAAAGAACGCAAAGTTATTTATGAAGAAAAATTATTCATTATTCGGTATGAATTTCCAGCTCATATAAAACTGGTTTACTTGGGCTGGCATCACTTTCAAAAGAAGCAATTTGTAGGTTCAATAAATATATTCCATCTTTAATCTCATCATCAACAAAGACCATTTCCGTAATTGTTGCATTCATTCTTGGTTGATGAGGGTAATTCCAAAAAGCATGATGCGCAGCTAATTTTCCTCCATCTTCTTCAGCATCCACTGATGGTAAATCAATAAGTAAATGTTTAATATTTTTTTCGGATAACCACTTACATAATTCAGCTTCTAAATAAGTTGGGGTATTGCCAGAATAGTTTTTAGTTAATTTGTTAGTAGTATTTGGGAGAGTACGAATAACAATTGATTCGATAGATTCATCATACAGTTTTTCTACGCTTTTTTTTGTGATAACATTATTTTCTGCTTCAACTGAAACCAATTGAGCAATAGAAAAAAAAGTTTTCAAACTTTTATTGATAGTACTTTTTTCATTTGAAATATGCCCCACACATTCGGTATGGGTGCCATTTCCATGAGGATTTAAAAATAAATTTTCACAATTAACGCTTCCACCTTGCACAACACTTCCAATAAAACCGTCAGTTTCAAAGGCTTTAAATAAGGGGTTTTGGATACCAAATGCGTTAGGATTTTCATTTCCTGATTGTAGAGGAATAGAAATATCTAATGGTTTCATCAGGTCAACAGAAAACTTTTTTTTGTTCCGCTCAATAATTGCTTGCATGTTTCGTTTTGATAATTATTTACGAATATCAGTATATTTGGCTGAATGAGATTGTACGAACAAAAAATTTGGTGGAAACGTTTACTATTTTTAATAGCCATTGGGATTGGAATTTTCTCTTTATGGTATACCAATACATTAGTTAAAAAGCTTGCCCACGAAGAAGAAAAAAAGGTTTTACTTTGGGCAAACGCAACTAAAGCATTGCTCAAATCAGAAGGAGATTTTAATTTTTTGTTGGATATTATTAAAGACAATGAAAGTATTCCGGTGATTTTAGTTGATGATGAAGGCAAAATTGTGTCTAACAGGAATCTCGATTCATCGAAAGCAAATGACGACAAATATTTATTGGCACAATTGGTAATTATGAAAGAGCAACATGAGCCTATTAAAATTGTATACGATGAAAAAAACAATCGTAACAATTATTTGTACTATAAAAATTCCATCATCCTTACTCAACTAAAACAATACCCATACTATCAATTAAGTATTATTGGAATCTTTATTTTGGTATCTTATCTTGCATTTAGTTCTTCTCGAAAAGCTGAGCAAAATCAGGTGTGGGTGGGCATGAGTAAAGAAACCGCACATCAATTAGGAACACCCATCTCATCTCTTAGCGCTTGGATAAATTTATTGCGCGAAACAGAAAAAAATCATCAAGAAGAAATGCTTTTAGAATTAGAAAATGATGTAAAAAGATTGGAACGAATTACTGAACGATTTTCTAAAATTGGATCCGCACCAGAACTTAAATCAGAATTAATAGGAGATGTTTTATCAAATTCAATAGCATATTTAAAACCTCGCACTTCCGAAAAAGTTGTTTTTGGATTGATAAATGATGAACCAGAAACTACAGCATTAATGAGCATTCCTTTGTTCGAGTGGGTAGTAGAAAATATTTGCAAAAATGCAATTGACGCTATGGATGGAGAAGGAAAAATTATAATGAAAGTAATTAATGAGGCCGAGAAAGTAATTATTGATATTAGTGATACAGGAAAAGGAATTTCTCCATCAAAATTTAAAACTGTTTTTAAACCTGGCTTCACCACAAAAAAAAGAGGATGGGGTTTGGGACTTTCATTAGTAAAAAGAATTATTGAGGATTATCACAAAGGGAAAATTTATGTGAAAGAATCAGAAGCTAACAAAAAAACAACTTTTAGAATAGAGTTGAATGCTTAATTAAAATTCTTTCATCACACCTAAACCAAATAACGCAAAATCATATTTTACAGGATCACTTGCATCCAATTTTCTTAAATTATCGGTAAGTTCAACTACAGCTTTCCAATCACTTTGTTGGCGTTGCAATAAATTTAGTCTTATGGCAACTCGTTGCACATGCAAATCAAGCGGACAAAGCAACTGCGAGGATTTAATTTTTGTCCATAACCCAAAATCAACACCACAATTATCTTTTCTAACCATCCATCTCAAATACATATTTATTCGTTTTGTGGCAGAATTTTGCAGTGGTGATGAAACATGTTTTAATGTTCGATGTGGTGGTTCAGCATGATTAAAAAATACTTTTTTAAATCCATCTAATCCGCGTTCAACCGTTTTATCTTTTGCTTTGATGTGGATAGAAAAAGCATCTTCCAATGAATCATTTTTTGAATACCAGTAATTAAAAAAAGAAATAAAATATAATAAATCGGTATCGTTAAAAGTTCGGTGCTTAAAATCAATTGCATTTTTTAAATCTTTGGTCGAATGATTCAACACAAAATCATACGGGGCATTATCCATGCGATCAATTAAATCTTTGCATTTATTGATTATTGTTATCCGTTGCCCCCATGCAAAAATTGCTGCAAAAAATCCGATAATTTCTATGTCTTGCTTTTTTGTAAACAAATGCGGAATACAAATGGGATCGTCTTTTATAAAAGACGGTTGATTGTATAATTCAACTTTACTATCAAGAAATGATTTAAGAGTTTTTGAGTTTAAGAAATTAAAATCTTGTTTCAAAAAAGATTAATTATTACGGGATAAATTAATACAATTGAAACGATGATAAAAATAATTCCAACCAAGTGATTGAGTTTTGTGATCAAATTATTCGACAATATTTTTTTTAGTTTTATGGCCGAGTAACAAATCAAAAATTGGTTTATCATCATGGCTAGAATAACGCATGAAAAATAAAGTGCAATATCATTATTACTAAATTTTAATGAGGATTCAACATAAGCTACAATGCCCAGCCAAGTAACAATAATTAAAGGATTTACTTTATTAAGCATGATTCCTTTTAGCACATAAAATATTCCATTGGTTTGGTTTGAGGTATCAATATTTGTTTCTGTTTTTTGATGTTTTAAATACGTGTAAATGCCCATAATAAATAATGCAATGGAGCCCACAATTCGAATTTCATCTTCAAATTTTTGCAATTCATTTGAAACAAAACTTGTGGCAAATAAACAAATTAAAATATACATCAAATCGCTAAGCAATGCACCAAGTGCAACCAATAATCCTTTTTTTATTCCTCTGTTGATACTGGTTTGAATAAGCGCAAAAAAACCTGCACCAAACGATAGCGTTAAAATAAATCCTGTTAATATTCCTTTTGAAATAATTTCTATCACTTAAAAAATATGATGGTATTTATAAAAACATAGAGACGTAAAATTTACGTCTCTACAAGTATACCTTTTAAATTTGATTACAAATTGCCAACCATATTTTCGGGTTTTACCCAAGCATCAAATTGTTCATTGTTTAATAAACCTGATTCTATTGCTGCTTCGCGAAGTGTTTTATCTTCCTTGTGGGCTTTCTTTGCAATTTTTGCTGCATTCTCATAACCAATATGAGGGTTAAGTGCAGTTACCAACATCAATGAATTTTCTAAATGGTTTTTAATGGTTTTATGATTTGGAGTAATACCAACAGCACAATTCACATCAAACGAAACACAAGCATCGCCAATTAATCTCGCACTTTGTAAAACGTTTACAGCGATAACGGGTTTAAACACATTTAATTCAAAATGCCCAGCTGCTCCGCCAAATGAAACCGCCACGTCATTTCCTATTACTTGAGCACAAACCATTGTTAACGCCTCGGGTTGTGTGGGGTTAACTTTTCCAGGCATAATAGAAGAACCGGGTTCATTATCAGGAATTACTATTTCCCCAATTCCACTTCTTGGTCCTGAAGAAAGCATCCTAACATCATTTGCAATTTTCATTAATGAAACTGCGCTACGTTTTAATGCTCCACTTAATTCAACCATCGCATCATGCGCAGCTAATGCTTCAAATTTATTAGGTGCGGTTACAAATGGGTGTTGCGTAAATTCTGCAATTTTTTTTGCAACTAACACATCATATCCTTTTGGTGCATTTAGCCCTGTTCCCACAGCTGTACCTCCAAGAGCAAGTTCGGTAATCATTTCTAATGCGCATTTTAACGCACGAATAGAATTAGTAATTTGCTGTGCGTATCCCGAAAATTCTTGTCCCAAAGTAAGTGGAGTAGCATCCATAAAATGTGTGCGACCAACCTTAACTATTGAGCTAAATTCTTTTGCTTTTATATCCAATGTATTTCGCAATTGTTCCATTCCTGGAATGGTAATCTCAACAACAGATTTATAGGCTCCAATATGCATAGCCGTTGGAAAAGTATCATTTGATGATTGAGATTTATTTACATCATCATTTGGATGAAGCACTTTTTTTTCATCACTTAATTTCCCTCCATTAATAACATGAGCTCTATTTGCAATCACCTCATTGGCATTCATATTACTTTGCGTTCCACTTCCTGTTTGCCAAATTACTAATGGAAATTCATTATCTAAACTTCCTGTTAAAATCTCATCACATACTTTACTAATTAAATCCCGTTTTTCGGAACTTAAAACTCCAAGTTCACAGTTTGCATGAGCAGCAGCTTTTTTTAGATACGCAAATGCATGAATTATTTCTTTGGGCATGCTGGCTTCTGGTCCTATTTTAAAGTTGTTTCTGGAGCGTTCCGTTTGAGCCCCCCAATATTTGTTGGCAGGCACTTTTACCTCACCCATGGTATCATGTTCTATTCTGAATTCCATACAATTTTTAATTTTATTCGGACAAAACTACATTAAATTTTTACTTAAAAAATGAATCATTTTTGGGTTTTCAAACACCTGGTTTTCAAAACATAGAATACTTGTTAGGGAAGGTGTTTGACTATTTTATACTACACATATTTAAATCGCAATTCATATAAAAATCTAAGGGTCAGGGTGTAAATTTCAAAAATAAATTTACCTTTAAAATTAGTTTCATAGACGCAGCAATTATCTAAAGTAAAAAAATTACGCCCATGGAAACATTAAATAGTCAAAATGCATTGATAACTGAGCATGTAAAATGGCTCGAATATATTGACCATGCAAAAATGGAATTAAAAGACATGCAAAACAGATTGGTTGTTTTGATGCCTGGTTTTTCAACTAAAATGGCTGCAAGAGTTGAACAGTTCCAAAATCGATTTATAAGGCAAGCGGAGGTAACAGATATACTTCGTCACAATATTAAATCTCATGAAAATGATATTGAAAGAATGGTGAGGTTAAGTTTAGATTATCTGCAATTGCGAGTTGCCAGCGATCATATTGCGTTAAAAGGCGAGTTCAGAACTTATGTTGAGTTATTTGTTGAGTTGGGGCAAGACTTTAATGAGTTTTTAGCTTAACAAAATTAGTTCATTTCTATTATGCAAAAAACGCCCTGCTCCTATCGAAGCAGAGCGCTTTGCTCTTATTTACTAAACTTTACTAAATTTATTTTGCAATCATAAAACGACTAGCTTTTGTGAAGTTGTTGCTTTCCATTTTCACAAAATAGAAACCATTGGTTACATCGCTAATATTCATATTAATTGAATTTACTCCCGAATTAAAGTTTTGATTTACTTCTCTAACAATACGTCCAGAGATATCAATAATTTGAATCTTAACCTCTGCCGAATTCTCCAATTTAAAATCAATATTTAATTCGTGTTGTGCAGGATTAGGATACAAACTATACGCACTTAAATTATTTACATTATCAATGCCAACACCTTTAGTGCTTGTTCCCGTTACAGCAATTTTTTGAGTTGTTACTCCAGTTGCTGTAAAGAAAATGGTATCAGAGCTTGTACCAGCAGTTGGTCTGTTAAAGCGTGCAAATAATTTTTTAGTTGCAATATTTCCATTAACATCTCCAGCCAATTTCCAAGCTTTTTTGTAGTTAATTGAATCAGGTGAAACTTCAAAATCAGACCCCACAGTTATACTCAATGAATCTAATAAATTTTGAGCTGATACAGTAAATGATTGTGGAGCTGTGGGAGTTGCAAGGTTTGTACTAAATGGAGTTAAAACAGCCGTTGATAATGTTACAATTGGTAATGGAGGAAGAACAGCAACACCAGTAACCAATACTGGAATGCTTGAACCACCAAATGTTCCAACATTTACATAACTTCCTGTAACTTGTCCTGGAGTTGCAGCTGAATAACGAACATATACTTTAGTATTAGCTGTGTTTCCACCAACTTGATTTGCTGTTACTGATGGTCCAAATGATATTGAATCTAAAGAAACTTGGAAACCGTTTGATCCTGTTACAACAACTCCTTGAGTTAATTTTGATCCACTAACCATTATTGGATAAGCTACTGATGGCTTATTAATCGTAGTATAAAATGTAGGCAAACTTGTTAAATCAGTTCCAACAGTTGGAGTAGCAACACCGAATACAAACTCAACAACATTTGTTGCATTATTTGTATTAGGTGTAGGTGTTACAGATGATGCAGTAACAATTACATTTTGATTTAATGCAAACGGAACAGAAGGATTGTAACGAACAAATACCTGTGTGCTATTAACTGTTCCAGTAGTATTAGGGAAATACAATACAGAAGAATAAGTTCCTGTTGCACTTGTGGAAACTTCCCAATTTGCAGGAGCAGTTACTACAACAGAGTCTGTACCTAAATTTTGACCACTTACCCATATACTTTGAGGTGCAGTAGCAGTTCCTAATACAGCAGAATATTTAAGTTGGTATGATGGTGCATATATTGATACAATTTTACCTCCTAATGCAGAAGCTCTTGCAGAAAGTGATACTATTTGTGAAACTGGGCCTGTGATAACAGATGAACCAGTTTGATAAGTTAAAGGAGCTCCTGTAGATGTAAACGTTACAAAACCAGCATTTGTAGTAACTGCTGCTGCATTGTATCTAACATAAATTGTTGTGTTAAGTATAGCGGCACGAGCAATATTTAAATTAAGTGTTTGCGCTGGGCTTGTAAAAGCAGAGTCTAATGATAATTGGTAATTAGATAAAGCAGCACTAGTTGATTGAATCAAACCAACTTTTACTGTATCTGTTAATTGACTTGCAGATACATAAATTGGATAAGCAACCGAAGGTGTTCCTGCAATAGTATTAATGTATGGATATTGAATTTGTGTACCACCTGCTGCTTGAACAAGTCCTGGCAATACATTTATATTTGGAGCCGAACTTCCTGTTAAAGCAACATTGAAAATATCTGAACCAGTAGATGCAACAGTTAAAGTTCCTGCATCTGTATTTCCAGTACTGATGTATTTAACATAAACTATTGTATTAGTAACTGTTCCTGAAGAAGGAGTTAAATTTAAACTAGCAGCAAAACCAGAAGTGCTGTTGTTTGAAACTTGGAAGTTTGCAGGAGCAGTAATAACAATATTTGTAGTTAAATTTTTTCCACTTACATTTAAACTCATTACAGAAGGTGAAGTGAAGTTTAATGAAGATGTAGAAACATTAATATAAGGTGTTGCAGGAGAAACACATGTTCCGTTAATAGATATATTTATTGGATTAAACTCAACGGGTGTTTTAGTTGAAGTTATCATTAAGAATCCAGTAGTTGTTCCTGCAGAATTTCTGTTTAAACGAATATAAGCTAAAGTATCTGCTGCAGTTGTACCTTTTGTAAAACTTGCACCCCATCCAGAAGTTCCGTTTGCTGAAACTTCAAATCCAGTAGGAGCTGTTATTAATACACCACCAGAAAGAGATGAAGATTTAATCACAACATATTTTGATGTTGAAGGTGTTCCTATTATTTGTGTAAAACTTGGTAAAACTGTTGGATTCGCAGCAATTGATGGTTGAGCAACTAAAGCTATTCTTGGGTGTTGAAAGTTAGCTGTATTTCTTAGTGTGCTTGTTGAGGTTAATGTCCAATCACAAACAGTATAATCTAATTGACTTAATGCTCCATTACTTACACCATTATAATCAGGTTGTGTAATATCTGCAGTTGTTATAGTTGTTCTTGTTGTATCATTATTAGTTGCTCCTGTAAAATTATAAACTGAAACAACAGGACCGTTAATAATCCAATTTCTCATATCACCCAAGCCAGTCCAAGGTGTTGTACCTGCAGGCCATCCTGGTACTGAAGAGGTTGTAGGATAATTAGAACTATTAAATCTTATATCTGGACCAGAAAGAGTATTAATAATGGTATTGTTTCTAATACACAATTCGTCATCAGAAGCTCTTGTTTGAACAGATGGAGAGAGGTTAGCCACATTAGGTAGAAAGATAGATGTTGCATAACCATAAGCAATAGAATTGAAAACTCCTGTTGCTGCGTTTGTTCTGATACGGTATTGCTCACCAATACGTTGTTGCCATAAAGTGCTTAATGAAGTTTTATTTGCTCCAGGATGTTGAGGTCCTACTAATGTCATATTAGAAATAGTAGGAGCGGTTGTAGGTAGTGGAGCAGTAATATTAGGATTTACAGCTGATGAAGTCCCTAAGTTAGTATTATTATCATGTTCTAATCCATTACAAGCTCCAGCAGGAGAAGTTTCAGTAACACCGGCACTTCTAACACCTAATAGAAATTGTAAATTACCATGGTAACCTTCATCAATATCGAATTCATCATCAGTTTCCGCATAAGAAATTAAATATTTATGACTACATGTTCCTCCAAACCATTCGAATGCATCATCATTAGCAAAACTTGATTGCATATAATCAAAATGAGACCCAGAACCACAAGCTCCGAAAGTTACTCCATTAATTTCTTGATCTGGAAGATAATTGTATCCTGCATATTCAACTCTCATATAACGAATGCTACCTGAGTTATCAGCTTCATTTGGATTTGCTCCACCACCATATAATGCTAATGGGTCAGCTGGTAATGCTTCAAATATTCTTTGCCCGCCAGGATTGTTGTTAATTGATCTTCCTAAAATTAATAAACCAGCCCAATCTCCACGTACACGTGAACCAACTGGCTTTTGAGAAGTCATTACAATTGGATGATTTCTATCAGAAATAGCCATAATTTTTCCACCTTGAGATATAATTAAACCTCCAAGATTTGTTAAGCTTCCTCTAATACATGTTCCAGGTTGAATGGTTAATGTTACACCGTTTAAAACGTGTATTAATCCTGAAATTTCATACCATTTATCATTGGTTAATGTTAAATCACTTGAAATGTCTGAGGATAAGGTAACTTTTTCTGCAGCTGATCCTTTAGTATAAAATTGTGCATTTGTTTGATTGTAACCTGCATCCCCAGGATAAGCAACTGTATTTGGTGCAAATTCGGCCCAAGGTTTAGTCCAATCAGCATCATTATTACTTGGATCAGGGTTGTATCCTGTAAAACCTGTTACTGTACCTCTGGTTCCTCCCTTTATACCGAAAGCGCCACGATAAGGCACGCTGTCAAAAAATTGAGCGAACGTTGTCAAGCTCAATGTTAATGCAGCAATTAAGAATGTAGATTTGATTTTCATATTGGTTTGTAAATTTTGAAATTAGTTGTGTGCAAGATTATCGCAGGGCATTGAAGCAAACGTTAACAGGATGTTATTTTTATGTTATTGACGTATGATGTAATTGTTAAACCAGGTCAATTTTTTTTAGAAGGTATAACCAATTGCTAATTGAATGGTGTATCCATATTTGTATTTAAATGTAGTTACATCAGAACCCTCATCGAATTTTCCATTCCCATTTAAATCTTGATAATATACAAGAGGCTGAGCAAGAATATCTCCTAATGTAATTTTTGCTTGTAGTTTATTGAAGAAAGTTTTTGAAACACTCATATCAATTACAGTTCTTGGATTCTCCCAAATTAAATACTCCGTTTGTTGAGCAACATAAGCTATTCTTCTTCCAATTTTATTAGCTGTTAAACTCACATCAAATTTATTTTTGACATCAGAATATAAAACTCCCATATTAAAAACATAAGGAGATTGACCTTGTAATGGGCGACTATCCACTTTATCCTTTGCTGTACTTGTACTGGTATCGTTTAAAGTAACATTTGAAAAAATGTATGAATAGTTGGCAAACACAGTAAAGTTTTTAATGATATTACTTGATGTAGATTTAAAAATGCTTGACAAATTAACTCTTGCCTCAAACTCAACACCATAATTAATGGCTTGAATAGCATTTATATAAGATAGGTTTAGAATACCAGCAGTTCCTCCTTCATTTGTTGCTTCTACCGGATTAATAAATTTTTTATAAAAAGGGTTAATTGAGAATAGTTGTCCGGAGGTTGGAAAATATTCAAATTTCATATCATAATTATATACCTGAGTTTTTACTAAACTTGATTTACCTTTGATAATAGCGTTATAATTAATTTCATAAAAAGCCATTGGAGCAAACTCTCTAAACTCTGGACGAGATAATGTTTTAGATGCACTAGCTCTAATATTTATTTTTTCTGTTAATTCATAAATCAAGTTTACTGAAGGAAGAAAATCAACATAAGTAGTATCTATTTTCTTTGTCGTTCCTTGTTGTCCAATCCAACTTAAAGATTGACTAAATTGCTCCACGCGGCCACCGCCAATAATATGTAATCTTTTTACTTTTAAATCAAGCATTCCATATCCGGCATTTAGTCTTGAAGTAGCATTATATGAATCTGTTCCTTGTGTAGTTTCATTCAAAATAAAAGTTGACTTATCAATATTTTGATTTGCAAAAACATCAGCTAAACCTAATCTTGATATAGGTGTGGTTTTACCATCATCATAAAAATTAGTACTAGTTGTGTACATAAAGTTTCTACCTTGAAAAGTTCTATCTCTCCATATATTCATACCTCCTAGTTTAAATTCAAATTTTGAAAATTGTTTAGATAGATTAACAGGAATTGTTAAATCATAGCTAATAGAATACATTTTTTCATCCAAGCTAGAGAAATACCTGCCACTAGCTTGAGGGCTATATGAATTTGCATCAGATGCGGAAGATACTGCATAAGGACTAAAATCTGGGTCGCCAGGTGTTTTCTTGCTTAGATAAAGGATTCTTCTAAAATCAGGTACTTCTCTATGAATATTATTTAAACTACCAGTATATTTAAACTTAATTTTTTGTTTGGTTAATAAGTGTTCTCCTGATAATTGTGATGAATACAATCGACTTGATTGATAGTAATAAGCATAATTATCATACTTGTATGTAGTCGAGTTTGTAGGATCATTTATATTCTCTATTAAACTTCCTTTTTGATGAATAGTTTGGTCTTCTGAGTTTAGGGTTAATAAATTCTTGAAAGTAAATTTACTGTTCTTGCCTATTTTATATGCAAAGTTGACTACCCCACCAGATGAAACAGTGTTTTTATAATTATCATAGTTATAATTAGACCCATCAGTCGTTTCTATGTTTACAGATTGTAAGCCCAAAACCACTGGATTGCTTGTTGTGAAAGGCATGTAAGTAAACTTATTATTATAGCTAAGAGCTAATATTACACCTAAATCGTTTTTAAAAAGTTTCGTTCTTCTTGAAGCAGATAATTGAAAGCTTATGTTTGGTCTATACGAGTTAACCGTATTATATTGATAGTTGTTATTAAATGTTTTTGTTTGTGATGCTTTAGCGTCAAAATCAGCAGGGGTTATACTCGCTAATTTACTCTGGTCGGTGCTCATCAATCCAGATGGTAATTGTCTTGTTCCTCCATCATATCCAAGCCAATCAGTGCCACTTGTTGTTCCTCTTATTCCGCCTTGAAATGTAGTTAGAGAATGGTATTGGCCCCCAAAATTTACAGAAAGACTATTTTCTTCGGGAATATCTTTTGTATTGATTTGAATAATTCCCCCGGCAAAATCTCCAGGTAAATCTGGTGATGCTCCTTTAACAATTTGCATATTATCAATAACACTTGCTGGAATAATATCTAATGAAAAAGCTTTGCGATCGCTTTCAGTGCTTGGAAGTGGGGCACCATTTAAAAATGCCATATTATAGCGATCGTTCAAACCCCTAATCACAGCAAATTTATTGTCTTGAATAGATGCACCGCTAATTCTTTTCATCACATCAGCAGTAGTTCTATCAGGAGTTTTTTTAATTAAATCAGACGATACACCACTCGAAACCGAAGTAGCATTTTTTTGTTGAACTAATAATGCGTTAGCCGATTCTTTTTTAAATTCTGCTTGCACAACAACTTCCGTTAATTGCTTGCTCGATTCTTCCATTGAGATATTAAGGCTCGTTGTTTCTTTAGCTTTTACCTCAACACCACTAATAATTTTTTTGTTGTATGAAACATAACTCACAACCAAATTGTATGTTCCTGGTTTTACACCTACTATATTGTATTTACCTTCAAAATCAGTAACAGCTCCAAGTGCTGTTCCTTCAAGCAACACAGTTACTCCAATTAATTCTTCACCAGTTTTTTTGTCGAGTATTTTCCCTGCAATACGCCCCGTTGTTTGAGCTGATACGGATATAACAACTAAAATAAAAACAACTGATAATAAGTTTTGTAGAAACGATTTCATGTATTAAAAAATGTTTCGGCAAAGCTATTCCATGAGCCCATACGAGCAGTTACCCAAAAGTTACTATTGGGTTAATTCAATATCATATTAATGTTATGTAAACGTTAATTATGTTTACATCTAACTCACTAAATCAAATGTTTCTGATGGAATATTATCCAATTTCATTACCAAAAGTCCGTCTAATGAATTGTTAAAATGTGGATCCACATTAAAGGCAATAATCTTTGCATTTTGAGTCAAATATTTTTTAATAAGTACAGGAATTTTTGCATGATTGGGTTCAATATCAGAGATAATCTGATCAATAAATTTGATGTCTTTAATTTGCGTATCCATCAATTTTTTACCTTCACCTTTGTATTTATAATTATACTTTTTTCGGGGCTTTACATATTGCGCCAATTCTTCATCAAAATGATTCTTATAAATATAATCAACCAAAATATCCTTTGATAAATTAGAAAAAGTATTGCTTATGCTAACTGGTCCAATTAAATATTTATACTTTGGATTGCGTTTAATAAATTCGTTTACTCCTTTCCACAATAGCATTAAACTATAAGGTTTACGTTGATATTCTTTAGTAATAAATGAGCGCCCCATTTCGAGTGAAGATTTAAAAATAGGATTAAATCCTTTATCAAATTTGAATAATTCATTAAGATAAAATCCTTTTTTCTTGAAGCGAGAAAACAATTTTTTACCTTCTCCGATTCTATAAGCACCAACAATATTTTGTGTGGCATCATCCCAAATAAATAAGTGCTTATAGTGCAAATCAAACTCATCTATATCGCAACTGTTGTTTGTTCCTTCACCGGCTTCTCTAAAAGTAATTTCGCGTAAACGAGAGAGTTCTCTTAATACATTTGGAATATCACTTGCTCCCGAAATATAAACTTGATACTGTTGATGTGAAAATAATAATTGGTCTTTACCTTTTATATGTTGAATATCTTCAATCAATAATTTTTTTTCGGTTTCATCAATGATTGGTTTCGCTTCTTTATGAATATTTCGTTTGCTTAAAAAATGTTTTTTTACATCGAGTGACGAGCCTAACGAATACGTTTTTGCACGCAAAAATCTAAGCAAATGATCATTATCTGAAAACTCTTTTATGGTGCTGGTTGAAATAGGTTTCCCAATTCTTACTTTAATCTTTTCGTGTTTATTAAAAAGTTCTGAAGGGAGTTTTGCAGTGCGTAAATTTGGATTGATTAAGCCAAGTAAATTAAACATCAAACTATTGTGTCCCGAAAAATATACTGGCAATACTTTTACATCAGATTTCATTATCATTTTGCCTACAACGGGATGCCACATTTTGTCAGAAATTTTCATGTTTTTTATCTGAAATGCAGATACTTCTCCAGCAGGAAAAATCCCAATTGGAATTCCGTTTTTTAACAAGTTTAAGCTTCTTTTTATACCTGTAATATTCATGCTGCTTTGTGATCCTTTTTCAAATGGATCGACAGCTACGGTGTGTTCTTTGAGTTCTGGAAAATGTTGCAATAAATAATTTACCATTACTTTAAAATCGGGACGTTGTTTTAAAATAATCGACATTAAAATCATTCCATCAATTCCTCCATAAGGATGATTGGCGATAACTATAAATGGAATATCTTTTGGAATATTTTTTAAATCCTCTTCAGGGCACTCATATTGAATATTTAGCTGTGATAACAGACTATCAACAAAAGCTAAACCTTTATTTTTTCCGGTGCCTTTATAAATTCCATTTACTTTATCAAGCTTCAACATTTTCATTAAAGCATGCACCAATAACTTTGATTTTATTTTATTAAAACTGATACTTTCTATCAGATCATCTTTACTAATAATTTCTTCTTGCATTTCCATGATTCAAAATTGTTGCCAACACATCAATACACAGTTAGCTTAAAGTTAATTTATTATCAATTAAAAATCTGTTAACTATTTAATGATAAAAGGTTGCTCTTTAATTAATGCTTAATTATCAATTAGCTAATGCTGTAAAATCAGCTTTGCATTGGAAATAATTCCAAGTTATACAGTCCATTATGGGCAAAAGAAATGTTGAAATTGTTGTGATATCTGATGTGCATTTAGGCACCTATGGATGCAACGCTAAAGCCCTCAACAAATACCTTAAGTCTATTAAGCCAAAAATTCTTATTCTCAATGGCGACATTATTGATATTTGGCAATTTAGAAAACGTTATTGGCCACAATCACACATGAAAGTGGTACAACGTATTTTTAAATTTTTGAGTGAAGATGTTCAGGTTTATTACCTCACCGGAAATCATGATGAAATGCTCAGGAGATTTACGGATTTTAAAATGGGAAAATTAGAAATCATTAACAAATTAGTTTTATCGATTGATGGAAAGCGTGCATGGATTTTTCATGGTGATGTATTTGATGTAACCATGAAGCATAGCAAGTGGTTAGCGAAGCTTGGCGCCATCGGATATGATACACTCATTCTCATCAATAGTTTTGTAAACTGGTGTATGAAACTAATGGGTAAGGGAAAAGTTTCCTTCTCTAAAAAAATAAAAAACAAAGTAAAACAGGCCATCAAATTTATTGATGATTTTGAAACTACTGCAACAGATATAGCCATTGAAAAAGGATACGATTATGTGATATGCGGACATATACATCAACCACAAATACGTGAAGTAAAAAATGAAAATGGCTCCACACTTTATTTGAATTCGGGTGATTGGATTGAGAACTTAACATCTCTTGAATACAACGAAGGAAAATGGAGTTTATACCAACACATTGAAGAACATGATGACGATGAAGAAGACGAACTCACCAAACATATTCCGGATATGGATGCCTTATTAAAAACCATCACAAATATTTCTTAAGAATGAAAATTTTATACGCTATTCAAGCAACCGGTAACGGACATATAAGCAGGGCACGGGAGATTATTCCTCACTTGTTAAATTATGGTGAATTGGACTTATTAATTAGTGGTCGGCAAGCGGATGTTTCATTGCCTTATTTGATTAAATATAAAAAACAAGGGGTGAGTTATACCTTCGGAAAAAAAGGTGGAATTGATATGATTGATACCGTAAAAAATCTTCACCCTTTTGATTTGTTAAAAGACATCAATACGTTTCCTGTAAATGATTATGATTTTGTTATAAATGATTTTGAACCTGTAACAGCTTGGGCTTGTAAACTAAAAAATAAACCTTGCATTGCACTTAGTCACCAATCGGCTTATTTATCTCCTAAAACACCACGACCAGAAAAACGTGATGGATTTGCTGAGTGGGTTTTTAGAAATTATGCTCCTGCAACCGATCACTATGGATTTCATTTTAGAGCGTTTGATAAATACATTCACACTCCTGTTATTAGAAGTGAAATTAGAAAATTAGAAACCAGTAATGATGGACATATTACAGTTTATTTACCAGCACATGCTGATGAATTATTGGTAAAATATTTTACAAAAATTAAGGATGTGAAATGGGATGTGTACACCAAACACAGTAAGGCGGCTTATAAAAAAGAAAATGTAAACGTTACGCCAATTAATAACGATGATTTTATAAAAAGTTTAGCCGCAAGTGATGGGTTATTGACAGCAGGTGGATTTGAAAGCCCGGCTGAAGCAATACACTTGAGAAAAAAAGTAATGGTAATTCCGATGGTTGGGCAATATGAACAACAATGTAATGCCATTGCCGCAAAAGATATTGGCGTAACGATGGTAAAAGAAATTGATGGTGAATTTATTGCCCGGCTAAGAAGCTGGTTAAACTTTGGCTTCCCGCCCAATATTCATTACCCCGATATTACTGGAAAAATTATTGAAGAGTTGATGACCAAACATGCAACAGTTGGTGTGCAACAAGTGGCGTTATAATTTTCAATTCAACACTAAACATTCTATTTAATCACTCCCAACTCTTTCCCAACTTTTTCAAAAGCAGCAATGGCTTTATCCAAATGTTCTTTTTCGTGTGCTGCCGATAGTTGAACACGAATACGTGCTTGTCCTTTTGGTACCACTGGAAAGAAAAATCCAATTACATAAATGCCTTCTTCTAATAATTTATTGGCATAATCTTGCGCAAGTTTTGCATCGTATAACATTACCGGAACGATTGCCGAATTTCCATTTTTAAATTCCAATCCAACTTTGCGCATACCTTCTTTAAAATAATTTACATTCCATTCTAGTTTATCGCGCAATGAAGTAGTTTCATTTAATAATTTAAACACTTCGATAGATGCTCCAACAATAGCCGGTGCTAAGGAATTTGAAAATAAATACGGACGAGAACGTTGGCGAAGCATATCAATAATTTCTTTTCTTCCCGTGGTATAACCACCCATGGCACCACCTAATGCTTTTCCTAAAGTTCCAGTAATAATATCTACTCGTCCCATCACATTACACAACTCTGGCACACCTCTTCCAGTTTTACCAATAAAGCCCGCACTGTGGCATTCATCCGTCATTACAAGTGCATTATACTTATCGGCCAAATCACAAATTTTATCCAATTGCGCTACATAACCATCCATACTAAATACACCATCGGTTACAATTATTCTGTTGCGTTGTGCTTGCGAAGCTTTGAGTTGTTCTTCCAAATCAGCCATATCATTATTTTTATAACGATAGCGTTGAGCCTTGCACAAACGCACCCCATCAATAATAGAAGCATGATTTAATTCGTCAGAGATAATCGCATCTTCTTCCCCAAACAAAGGTTCAAAAACACCCCCATTAGCATCAAAAGCAGCGGCATATAAAATGGTATCTTCTGTTTGATAAAAGTTGGCAATGGTTTTTTCTAATTCTTTGTGAATGTCTTGCGTACCACAAATAAATCGCACACTCGACATTCCGTATCCGTGTGTATCTAAAGCTTTATGCGCAGCTTCAACTACACGTGGATGAGAGGATAATCCTAAATAATTATTGGCACAAAAAATAAGCACTTCTTTTCCTGCATCCGTTTTTACAACAGCACCTTGTGGAGTGGTGATGATGCGTTCGGTTTTAAATAATCCTGCTTCTTTAATAGATGCAATTTCTTTTTCGAGTATGGGTTTTAAAGAATCTTTGTACATATAATTAATCTGTTAAATGATGGTGTTAAATTTTTAAATATGGAGTGCAATTTAAGTATTGAAAAACGAATTGAAAATTTATCTGCTAAACTCTGCCACACACCAATTATTTTTTGTGATATAGCGATGAAAAGTTAGTTTGTTTTTTTCGGCTTCGGTTTTTAAATCATCAAGATCGTTTTCATAAAATCCACTAATGAGAAGCGTTGCTTTTTCATTCATCAATTGAGTTAATTTGGCGAAGCTACTTAGTAAAATATTTTTATTGATATTGGCTAAAATCATATCAAACTTCTTGTCTTCAACAATACTTAAATCACCCTTTTTAAATTCAATATTTCTTATGCTATTAAGCGCACAATTCTCTCCAATGTTTTCGGCACTCCATTCATCAATATCAATGGCAAAAATAGTTGAAGCACCTAATTTTGAAGCAAAAATACCCAGCACACCTGTTCCACAACCGTAATCAAAAACCGATTTATTATTAAAATCAAATTGCAACATCATCTGTAAGATAAGTTGTGTAGTTTCATGATGTCCGGTGCCAAAAGTATTTTTAGGTTGAATGATAATTTCGTGGGTATAATGTTCTTCCAATAAATGAAAAGGAGCTTTAACTATAATTTCATTTCCAATTGTAATAGGTTCAAAAGATGCTTCCCACTGTGCGTTCCAATTTTGTTGTTCGATAGTGGAACGAGGAACATCATCTGCATCTACATGATATTGTTCGAGTACTTTTTCAAATTCAACTTCATTAAAAAGAGGTTGCTCCACATAAGCAGTAAAACCGGTATCAGTTTCAATAAATCCTTCAAAACCGGTATCCGCTAATTCGGCAATCAGCATATCTTTTACTTCATCGGTACATGAAATTTCAAATGATAAATAATTGTGCATGTGCCAAAGGTATGTGCTTTCCGATATATAAAAATGGTTACATTCGAATAAAAATTTACCGCTTATGAT
Organism: Bacteroidota bacterium; assembly: GCA_025359805.1. Lineage (GTDB taxonomy): Bacteria > Bacteroidota > Bacteroidia > UKL13-3 > UKL13-3 > CAIUEQ01. The sequence continues at coordinate 52,446 of JANYDU010000012.1, read as the reverse complement.
AGCCTTAATTATTGTTTTAGTATTAGCATTTGTTACTATTTTTCTTTCTATTGTAACTGTTCAGCAAGGCACCATTGCCATCATTACCATGTTTGGAAAATACCGCAGGGTAATGTATCCAGGATTGAATATAAAAATTCCTTTTTTGGAAATAATTTATCGCAGAGTATCTATTCAAAATCGTTCTATTGAATTAGATTTTCAAGCCATTACACAAGATCAAGCCAATGTATATTTTAAAGCCATGTTGTTGTATTCGGTATTTGATAACAAAGAAGAAACACTAAAAAATGTAGCCTTTAAATTTGTAAACGATCGTGATTTTATGACGGCATTAATTCGAACTATTGAAGGTTCGATAAGAGGTTTTGTAGCTACAAAAAAACAATCCGAAATTCTTTCACTCCGAAAAGAAATTGTTGAATCGGTAAAAGATAGTATTGATCATGTGCTTGAAACGTGGGGTTATCATTTACTCGATTTACAATTAAATGATATTACGTTTGATGAAGCCATCACCAAATCAATGGCACAAGTGGTTGCCTCATCTAATTTAAAAGCCGCTGCCGAAAACGAAGGACAAGCCTTATTAATTACTAAAACAAAAGCTGCAGAGGCAGAAGGAAATGCAATAAAAATTTCGGCAGAGGCAGAAAAAATTGCTGCTGCGTTGCGCGGACAAGGAATTGCGCTGTTTAGAAAAGAAGTAGCAAAAGGGATGAGTGAAGCTGCTCAAGAAATGAAACAAGCAGATTTAGATTCTTCTTTTTTATTATTTAGTATGTGGACAGAAGCTATCAAAAATTTTGCTGCCGATGGAAAAGGCAATGTGATTTTTTTAGATGGTTCAACAGATGGCATGAACAAAACACTTAAGCAAATGATGGCAATGAATGTAATTGATGATGCCGATTTGAAGGAGAAGAGAAAATAAGATGTAATCCATTATAAATATTTAACATATCCATCCAACTTTTGAATATGGTTTGACAAAATCTGCCTCAGGAAACTCCTCATCATTTATCAATTATAAAATGTGTGGAACAAAAAACACTCTCCTTTTGCATTTGTTAATGATATAAGTATTTTCGCTTTTTAATTTAATAAACTATTCCCATGAATTTTGAACTAACCGAAGAGCATTTAAACGTGCAACAAGCAGCACGTGATTTCGCACAAACCGAACTTTTACCCGGTGTGATTGAACGTGATGAAGAACAAAAGTTTCCTTTAGAGCAAATTCGTAAACTTGGCGAACTTGGTTTTATGGGAATGATGGTAGATCCTAAATATGGCGGTAGTGGAATGGATACTGTTTCATACGTATTAGCGATGGAAGAACTTTCAAAAATAGATGCATCAGTTTCGGTGGTAGTATCTGTAAATAATTCTTTGGTTTGTTGGGGACTCGAAACCTTTGCAAACGAAGAGCAAAAAATGAAATATTTAGTGCCACTCGCTTCAGGAAAAGTACATGGTGCATTTTTATTATCAGAACCCGAAGCAGGAAGTGATGCTACTTCACAACGCACTACTGCCGAAGATAAAGGAGATTATTATTTATTAAACGGAACAAAAAACTGGATTACCTGTGGAAATACTGCCGATACATATTTGGTAATTGCTCAAACGCATGTTGAAAAAGGACATAAAGGAATTAATGCTTTTATCGTTGAAAAAAACACACCTGGAATTGTTGTTGGAAGAAAAGAACAGAAGATGGGAATTCGTGCAAGTGATACCCATTCAATTATGTTTACTGATGTAAAAGTTCCAAAGGAAAACAGAATTGGAGAAGATGGTTTTGGGTTTAAGTTTGCCATGAAAACGCTTGCCGGAGGGCGAATAGGTATTGCATCACAAGCATTAGGAATTGCAAGTGGTGCAATGGAATTATCCATTAAATATTCAAAAGAACGTAAAGCATTTGGAACAGAAATAAAAAATCATCAAGCTATACAATTTAAATTGGCCGACATGGCTACACAAGTAGAAATGGCTCGTTTGCTTTGCTTAAAAGCTGCTTGGTTAAAAGACGAACATAAAGAATATGCCTTAGCCAGTTCGATGGCAAAATTATTTGCATCAACTGCTGCAATGGAAATTACCACTGAAGCTGTTCAAGTGCATGGAGGATACGGTTATGTAAAAGAGTATCATGTGGAACGTTTAATGCGTGATGCAAAAATTACTCAAATTTATGAAGGCACTTCGGAAGTACAACGTATTGTTATTTCGAGAGAAATTTTAAAATAAAAATTGTTTTATCTTAATCCATTTTAAACCTAAGCAAACGCTTCTTCCACAATTTGCATTTGTTCTTTAGTATGCACTTTTGCAAAACCTGTTGCTGGTGATGCACTTGATTTACGGGCAATTAATTTCAATTTAAAATTCACATCCCAACGTAATAAAAACGTCCATGCTCCCATGTTTTTTGGCTCTTCTTGAACCCAATAAAACTCAGCATCGGAATATTTTTCGTACATCTTTTTTAGATGTCTGTCAGGGCAAGGATAAAGTTGTTCGAGCCTCACAATGGCAATATCTTTTCGATTATCTTTTTGTTGTTTATCTAACAAATCAAAATAAATTTTTCCGGTGCAAAACAAAACACGTTTTACTTTTTTCTGATCTACAAAATCATCATCAATAATTTCATTAAAACCACCTTTTGTAAACTCGTCAATTTTACTCACACATAAAGGATGACGAAGCAAACTTTTCGGAGTCATGATAACAAGTGGAGTTCTAAACTCACGATGAATTTGCCTGCGCAATAAATGAAAATAATTTGCAGGTGAAGTTACATTACACACTTGCATATTTCGGTTTGCACATAGTTGTAAAAAACGTTCAACACGTGCCGATGAATGCTCAGGACCTTGCCCTTCATAGCCATGAGGTAACATCAAAACAAGTCCACTATAGGTTTTCCATTTTGCCTCTGCACTACTTATATATTGATCGATAACAATTTGAGCACCGTTTGCAAAATCACCAAATTGTGCTTCCCAAATGGTTAATGTTTTTGGAGTTGCCATAGAGTAACCATATTCAAAACCAAGCACTGCATATTCAGATAGTAATGAGTTATAAAATTCGGCATTGGCATTTTTCAAATCACCTAAACTATCAATTACGTTATGTTCTTTTTCTGAGTCTTCTTGTTTGATAATGGCATGCCTGTGAGAGAAAGTACCACGTTCACAATCTTGCCCACTCATACGAACTGCAAAGCCTTCATTTACTAATGATGCGTATGCCATTAATTCACCCATTGCCCAATCGTAACTATCATTTTTAATCATGTTTTTACGATCGTTAAATAATTTTTCGATTTTATTAAACGCTTTAAATCCCTCGGGTATTGAAGTAATTTTTTCGGCAAGGGTTATAAATAATTTTTTGTCGATGGAAGTATTCGGAATGGTATCAAAATCTTCTTTTGTTGATGCCCTAAAACCTGTCCATATATCGCCAATAAAATTAGTCACTTGTGATGGTTCAGATTTTTTTGCCATCTCTAATTTCTCTTGCAATAACCTTCGGAAATTGGTTTCCATTTCTTTTGCTAAATCAGCTTCCACACTTCCAGCACTCAGTAATTTCTGATTATAAATTTCGCGAGGATTTGGATGTGAGGCAATGGCTTTATATAAAAGTGGTTGAGTAAATCTTGGCTCATCACCTTCATTATGTCCATATTTACGGTAGCCAAGCAAATCAATAAATACATCGCTGTTAAATTCCTGGCGATATTCCATTGCTAACTTAACTGTAAAAACAACTGCTTCCACATCATCAGCATTCACATGAAACACTGGGCATAAGGTTGTTTTAGCCACATCACTGCAATAAGTTGAAGTTCGTCCGTCACTATAATTTGTAGTAAAACCAATTTGATTATTGGTAACAATATGAATACAACCGCCAACTGTGTAGGCTTCTAATCCTGCCATTTGCAATACTTCATACACAACACCTTGTCCAGCAACAGAAGCGTCACCATGAATGAGTATAGGCGCAATTTTATCAATATCGCTCGCATAATTTTTGTCCAATTTTGCACGAGCAATTCCTTTCACAACAGGGTTCACGGTTTCTAAGTGTGAGGGATTTGGAGATAAACTCAAATGAACTTTTTTGCCACTTTTTGTTGTGAGTTGTGTTGAATAACCTAAGTGATATTTTACATCCCCTTCAAACAGCGCTTCTTCATAAGCTTTACCTTCAAACTCTCTAAAAATTTCTTCATAAGTTTTGTTTAAAATATTGGTAAGCACATTCAATCTTCCACGATGAGCCATACCTAAAATAAATTCTTCAACGCCTAATTCCGATCCATATTGAATAACAGAATCTAAAGCGGGAATAAGCGTTTCCAATCCTTCCAAAGAAAATCTTTTTTGCCCAACAAATTTGGTATGCAAAAAATTTTCAAACACACTGGCTTCATTTAGCTTAGAAAGAATATGTCTCTTTTCATCTAACGAAAGTTGAGGAATATTTTTACTGCTCTCCATTTTTTGTTGCAGCCATTCTAATCTTTTAGGCTCACGGATATACACATATTCTGCTCCTATGGATTGGCAATAAGTTGTTTCTAAATGAGCAATAATATCTTTGAGTTTTGCAGCACCAACACCTATTTCAACTCCTGCATTAAAAACAGTATCGAGGTCGTTTGTGGTTAGTCCAAAATTTTCTAAATCAAGCGTTGGAACATAATGCCTACGCTCACGAACAGGATTGGTATGCGTAAATAAATGCCCGCGTGTACGATACCCTTTAATGAGGTTTAATACATTTATTTCTTTAATGATATTTTCAGAAATAACGGGAGTGTTTTTTGAGTTCCCATTAAATTTTTGCTGACCCATTTCAAAGCCTTCAAAAAACTTTTTCCATCCAAAATCAACCGAGTTTTGATCTTTTAAATATTGTTGATATAGGTCATCTATCACACTCACATCAGCATTACTGATATATGAAAATTTATCCATCTAAACTTAAAATTTTTGGCGAAGATAATAGATAGATGAAGAAGTGCTAAAGAAAAAATCAGTTATTCTATGAATTGATTTTACAGAATTTTGCTATTGAAAAATGAAATGCAAAAACAAATTTTCTTGATTTTATTTCAACAACAATCTATAATCCTTATAACTTCGTTTCACTAAATACATTGGTTATGAATACCGATTACAAAAATATGCAAGCTCCACATCTAATTATTATTGGTGGCGGTTTTGCAGGAATAGAGTTGGTTAAGCAACTTAAAAATAAGCCTGTAAAAGTTACGCTTCTCGATAAAAATAATTACCATACTTTTCAACCACTTTTATATCAAGTAGCTTCCGGAGGGTTGGGTCCAGATGCGATTGCTTATCCCTTGCGAAAAATTATTTCAAAGCTTTCGAATATAGCATTTCGAATGGCTGAAGTGCTAACGGTTGATACAAACAAAAAATGTGTTTCAACAAATATTGGTGAGTTTAATTTTGATTATTTATGCATTGCAACTGGTTCACAAACTAATTTTTTTGGCAATGCCGAATTAGAAAAATATAGCATGCAACTCAAATCAATTACAGATGCATTGGATTTGCGAAGTGATATTTTACAAGAGTTTGAAAAAGCATTAAGCGAAAGTGACACGAGCAATATTACACGCATTTTAAATTTCGTAGTAGTAGGTGGTGGTCCCACAGGAGTAGAAACTGCTGGCGCTTTAGCCGAAATGAAGAAGAATGTATTGCCTGCTGATTACACAGAATTAGATGCCTCAAAAATGAATGTTTATTTAATCGAATCCGCTTCTCGTTTATTGGCTTCAATGAGTGAGGCATCATCAACAGGTGCGGCAAAATTTTTAAATGAATTAGGTGTTCAGATAAAATTAAATATTGCTGTGGTTTCTTACAATGGAAACACAATTACCTTAAATAATGGAGAAACCATTGAAACGGATACTGTGATTTGGAGCGCGGGCGTAAAGGGGAAAAGTATTGATGGAATTTCTATTGATGCTTTAGGAAAAGGAAACCGATATAAAGTAAATGCACACAATCAAATTGAGGGATATAAAAATATTTTTGCCATTGGCGATATTGCTTTAATGAATGGTGATGAAAAATATCCAAACGGACATCCAATGGTTGCTCCCGTTGCTGTGCAGCAAGCTCAATTGTTTGCTAAAAACTTAACCCATTTAATCTCCAATAAACCACTTCAATCATTTCATTATTTTGATAAAGGATCAATGGCAACCGTTGGCAGGCATAAAGCAGTTTTTGAATCTTTTGGGATAAAAATGCAAGGATATATTGCATGGTTAGGATGGATGTTTTTACACTTGATGTTATTAGTTGGTTACCGCAACAGATTAATTGTTTTTATCAATTGGATGTGGAATTACATTAGCTATCAAAGAGCCATCAGAATAATTACAAGACCTTTTGTGAGAAAATAGGAACGCTTACTTTTCCTCTCATTCTCCTTTCTCAAAGGCATCTATTATATTCGCGCCTCATTAAAAATCAATATTGAAAACTATACTATCAAATTATACTCCCTATTTTAAAAAAATCAGTATCCTTAGTTACCCTATAATTATTGGTCAGGTTGGCATTGTATTAATGGGTGTTGCCGATGTGATTATGATTGGAAGAATTGATGCCACAAATTTAGCTGCAGCAGGATTAGCTAATTCCGTTTATTTTTTAGTTTCTATTTTGGGAATTGGAACATTAACTGCTGTGTCTCCACTTGTGGCGCAGGCCAAAGGCGCAGGCAATAATAATAGTTGTGCATTATTATTTCGTCAAGGAATGAATGCTGCTATTGCTTTAAGTATTTTCATTTGTGCTGTGCTGTTTTTATTAGCCGCCAATTTTTACATTTTTAAACAAGCCGAAGATGTAACCATTTTAGCAGTAAAATTATTAAATATGCTTACGTTTAGTACGCTTCCTTTATTACTGTTTTTTGCAGCAAAACAATTTAGTGATGGCATATCGTTTACAAAACCATCAGCCATCATTACACTTACTGCTTTACTCTTAAATATATTTTTAAACTGGTTGTTTATTTATGGCAATTGGGGATTTCCAAAAATGGGTTTGATGGGCGCTGGTTGGGCCACACTTATTGCACGTATTTTAATGGCCGTATGTATGATTGCGTTTGTATTATGGCACAAGCAATACAAAAATTTTATTAGGGTAAAAGAACGTTTAAGTAGGATACAATTTTTCAAGCAAATTTTTCAAATAGGATTGCCATCAGGTCTTCAATATTTTTTTGAAGTAGGAGCTTTTTCATCTGCAGCAATTATTATTGGTTGGATAGGAAAAAATGAATTAGCCGCACATCATATTGCCATTAATGTTGCATCTATAACCTATATGATTGCAACAGGAATTGCAGCTGGTGGTTCTATTTTAGTTGGTGATGCATTAGGAAGAAAAAACAAAACAGATATTATTCGCTCAGGAAAAGCGGCACTTATTTTAGGAACATTATTTATGGGTGGTTGCGCTTTAATTTTTTCCATTTTTAGCAAAGCAATTATTGCATTATATGTTGATGATTCTGGTGTAGCAGGTATGGCAGTTTATTTATTATTAATTGCTGCAGTATTTCAATTATCAGACGGTATTCAATGTGTGGGATTAGGTATTTTGCGAGGAATTGAGGATACTAAAATTCCAACATTTATAACCATTGTTGCGTATTGGGTTATTGGCATTCCAATTGGATATGTATTAGCTTTTTCCTATAACATGAGCTTGTATGGGATTTGGATTGGATTACTCGTTGGATTAACATTTTCTGCAGCTATGCTAAGTTGGAGGTTCATCAGATTAAGCAAAAAAGTGGATGTGTTTAAAAGCGTACATCAACAAGCCACACATTAATGAACAAAACCCTAAAAGTTCATTTCGCTTTATTTATTGTTTCACTCATATACGGTGCAACATTCACCATAGCTAAAGAAGTGATGCCTTTGTATATTAAACCATTCGCGTTTATTATGTTGCGTATTTGGGTAGCCGTAGTTTTTATTTTTATTTTTCATCGTTCCATCATCAACGAAAAAATTACGGATAAAACGGATTATAAAAAATTGCTTATTTGCGCTGTGTTTGGAGTGGTGGCTAATATGCTTTTATTTTTTAAAGGATTATCATTAACCGTTCCAATAAACGCTTCTGTGTTGATGATGAATACGCCAATTTTTGTTGTGGTATTTGCAGCTATTTTGCTAAAAGAGAAATTAGCCATTCTAAAAATAATAGGCATTTTGATAGCTGCTATTGGTGCCGTTTTATTAATGACGGGAACACGTTTTTCGTTTAACTCACAAACCGCATTAGGAGATATTTTTGTAACGTTAAATGCAATTATTTACGCTTTCTATTTAGTGTATGCAAAACCCCTTACTCAAAAATATCATCCGCTAACTATTACACTGTATTGTTTTTTAATAGGAGCTATTTTGGTTGTACCATTTGCATGGAGCGAATTTTCTGAAATTATATGGAAATCAATTCCCTTTAAAATTTGGATTTACATTGCTTTTGTAACAATAGGATCTACTTTTTTAACTTATGTATTAAATGCTTATGCACTCCGCCACGCTTCTCCTTCATTAGTCGGTTCATATATTTATTTACAACCGGTATTGGCTACATTCATTGCTATTTTTTCGGGTAAAGATGAACTCAATTTGGAAAAAATTATTTTTATCATCATCATCTTTTTAGGGGTTTATTTGGTAAGTAAAAAAGTAACTCCAATTTAAAGTGTATGCTGAATATTCAAACTATTAAACATCTTTGTTTGAAATTACAGAAGCTATGAAAGGCTATTCATCACTTTTATTTATCGCCACAATAAGTTTGGTGGCTTGTCAAAAAAATATGAAAGAAATTAAAACACCCGTTGCCGCAATTAAACCACACACTTTTAAAGAACATGGAAGCACACGTATTGATAATTATTTTTGGCTAAAAGAACGAGAAAATCCTGAAGTGATAGCCTACCTAAATGCCGAAAATACTTACGCAGAAGCATTGCTTGAACATACAAAAAGTGATCAAGAAGCATTGTTCAACGAACTCAAATCACGAGTGAAAGAAACAGATGAATCTGTTCCATATAAAGACAATGGATATTTTTATTATGTGCGATACACAGAAGGAAAAGATTACGCGATTAATTGCCGAAAACTGAAAGATTTAAACAGTGCTGAAGAAATTTTGATTGATGAAAATGAACAGGCAAAAACACACTCGTATTACGATTTAACAAGCATAGAAATAAGCCCTGATAATACATTAATGGCATATAGTGAAGATACCGTAAGCAGACGTTTATACCAGATCCGATTTAAGAATTTACAAACTGGAAAGTTATATGATGAGGTAATTGAAAATACCACAGGAGAGGTAATATGGGCTAATGATAATGAAACTGTTTTTTATGTTCATAAAGATACCGAAACCTTGCAGGAACAAAAAGTGTATCGACATATTTTAGGCACTTCACCCAAAAAAGATGTATTGGTTTTTGAAGAAAAAGATGAAGAGTTTTCGGTATCAATCGGAAAAACAAAATCAAAAAAATATATTGAAATTGATGCGAATAGCACACTAAGCAGCGAAGTATTTTTATTAGATGCAGATAAGCCAAGTGGAAAGTTTTTTTCCTTTCTTCCTCGTGAAAAAGACCACGAATATTCCATTTCTCATAACGGAAAAACATTTTTTATCATCACCAATTGGAAAGCAAGAAATTTTAGATTGATGCAAACTGAAACTGCTGCCAATAGCAATAAAAATAATTGGATAGAAGTTATCGCTCATCGTGATGATGTATTGCTGGAGGGCATGGATATTTTTTCTAGCTATACTGTGATTGAAGAACGCAAAGAAGGGTTGTTGCGCATTCGCGTAATTCATACATCCGATAAAAAAGAACACTATGTTGACTTTGGCGAACCTACTTATTCTGCTTCGTTAACTTATAATCCGGAGTACGAAACAGATATTATTCGTTATCGTTATTCATCACTCACCACACCTACAAGCACGTTCGATTACAACATGCAAACCAAACAAAATACATTGCTCAAACAGCAGGAGGTTTTAGGAACGTTTGATAAAAATAATTATGTGAGTGAACGTGTATATGCAACGGCAAAAGATGGAGTAAAAATTCCTGTTTCACTGGTATACAAAAAAGGATTTAAAAAAGATGGAACACATCCATTATATCAATATGCTTATGGCTCTTATGGAAATTCAATGGATGCGTATTTTAGTTCGGCCCGATTAAGCTTATTAGATAGAGGATTTGTATTTGCCATTTGCCATATACGTGGCGGACAAGAAATGGGGCGTTTTTGGTACGAAGATGGAAAGCTCCTAAAAAAGAAAAATACCTTCACTGATTTTATTGCTTGCTCTGAATTTTTGATCAACGAAAAATATACTTCATCTGAAAAACTGGTTGCATCAGGAGGAAGTGCAGGAGGCTTATTAATGGGTGCCATTAGCAATATGCGCCCTGATTTATATAAAATAATTGTTGCCGATGTTCCTTTTGTTGATGTAATTACTACTATGATGGATAGTAGCATTCCACTTACCACTTATGAGTATGATGAGTGGGGAAATCCAAATGATAAAATCTATTATGATTATATGTTATCATACTCGCCTTATGATAATGTAAAAGCACAAGCCTATCCAAATATGTTGGTTACGTCTGGCTTGCACGATTCACAAGTGCAATATTGGGAACCTGCAAAATGGGTTGCTAAATTACGCACACTAAAAACAGATAGCAATATTCTTATTTTTAAAACCAATATGGAAGCCGGGCATGGAGGAGCATCAGGAAGATTTGGTGCACTCAAAGAAGTTGCGTTTGAATACAATTTTATTTTTGAGGTGTTGAAGGTGAAGAGGTAAACTCAAAAAAAAATTAACTCTATTTCAAATATTCATTCACTTGTTGCTGAATTGTATTTTTTACACTTTCCCATGTTTGTCCTTTTAGGCTTATTGGGTTTTCGCTTTTATCGGCATCTTCAAAATAAGTTAATGCAAATGGGATGGAAATTAACATTTGATTACTTGGGTATTTTTCGTCATAGGCTTTAATAAAATCTTCAATAGTGTACTTTTTTAAGAGTTCTGCAACATCCCAAAAATCTTTTTTTTGAGCACGTTGAATAATGGCAAATATTTTCATAGCCATTATATCCTTGTCTCCAAACATACGAATACCGTCTTCAATAATAGGCTCTTCAATAAGTTTAAAATGGTGGTGCTTTACAAAGTCTATTTTTATATCACCTATAAAACCAAATACACCTATTGCCTGAGGAACATTTTTATAAATAAAATCTGGGAAATTGCTTTCTAACGTTTGGATAAGACTTTGATTATCGAAATCAATTGTAGAAAAAAAATCAAGGTCAACCGATAAACGATGTCCATATTTTAATGCTAAGCAAGTACCGCCAACTAAACTAAAATTGTTTAATTCAGGAAGTACCATTAGTTTTTTTAATAACGAAAAGGTTGTGGGTTCGACTGTGCCGTGATGTAGCATTTGTAATCCGTTAATTCATTATTTAATATGGCACATGCCAAATATATGGTTGGTAAAGAAAGCCATTTTGCTTGGGTAAGTGCTTCACGAATTCTCTCATCTCCATAATATCTTCTGCATTGCCGAACATCATCTACATCTCCTCTTTCAAACACACGCTCTATTATAAAATTTGCTTTAGCATCATAATCCAAAGCATCAAAATAGATGTCCCAAAATATACGTTTATTAAATACAGGGTTTTTTACAACAGACATAATAACTCATGCAAGGTAATAAATTAATAGTATTGAATATATTCCATCAAGTTTACTCAAAAGAAATAATCTACCTCAATTAACCTTATTTACCACCTTCTTTTTAGATTTAAATTTCCCGATAGATGCAAGCAAGTCCTCATTAAATGTTGTGTTGGTTTTTAATGGTTTATCTGGGAGCTTATCTTTTGAGTATTTCTTTTTCATTATTCAAATATAACTTTTGCTACACTAAAACCAGTTTATCAAAATCCATTCTTCAACCAAATTACTTCACCGCCACCACAGAAATCTCCACGTTTGCATTTAGCGGAAGTTTTACCACTTGTACCGTTTCACGAGCAGGGTAATTCCCTGAAAAGAAAGAACCATATATTTCATTAATAGCTGCAAAATCTCCAAGATCAGTGCAAAAAATAGTGGTCTTAACTACATGTGTTAAATCCATTCCCGCTTCCTTTAAAATGGCTTGCACATTCTCCATCACTTTTCTTGTTTCAGCTTTTATATCCGATTGAATCATCTCTCCGGTTTGTGCATCCTTTGCCACTTGACCCGAAACGTATAATGTATTTCCAATTAAATTAGCATGGCTGTATGGCCCAATTGGAGCAGGTGCATTAGCACTTGTAATTATTTTCTTTTCCATAGTGTTTGAGTTTGTACTTTTGTTTTCAAATTTAGTTTGAGAAAATGAAAATACTGGCACGAGGAGAAAAAATACGTACAGAGGAATTGAAATTAAAACTTTCATCGGTGGTATGTGATTTAAAAATTATGGATGATACAGATTTATCGTCAGCCAATTTAATGGAATATGATTTAATTATCGATTTGGCTTTTGACGAACATCCAAACCAATTAAATTTTTATGCAGGATTAACAATTCCTGTAATTGTTTCGTGTGCAAAAACTCAACTTGCAAAAGCAGTTTACGATTATGGAAAGCAAATAAATTGTTGGATTATTGGAATGAATTGTTTACCCACATTTATCAATAGAGATTTGGCTGAAATCTCTTTAAATAATAATGCTGATAAACAAAAATTAGATGCGCTAATGAAACAACTAAATTGGAAGTATAAATTAGTTGAAGATAGGGTTGGCATGATTACTCCACGTATTATTTTTATGATTATTAATGAAGCGTGTTATACGGTTCAGGAAGGAACGGCAAGTTTGGAAGATATTGATACAAGTATGAAGCTTGGCACAAATTATCCGTTTGGTCCGTTTGAATGGGCTAATAAAATTGGAGTAAAACATGTGCATGAAACGCTCGAAGCAATATACAACGATACACATGATGAGCGATATAAAATTTGTCCGTTGCTTAAAACAAAATACTTAAAAGGAGAAAGTTTTTTTTAACACAGAGAGCATACTTCTGTGTAACTCGCTTCAAAAATTTAACCCTGTGACTCTGTGTCGAAAACCATTTTCACGTGTTCAATATCTGCTTCCCAAAAGTGTTCTCCTTCAACTTTAAACCCGTATTTTAAATAAAATTCTTTTGCCGAAAGTTGAGCATGTAAATAAATCTTTCTTCCATCTTTAGGCACCTCATTTAAAATACCTTTTAATAATGCCGAGCCTACATCTTTTTCCCTAAACTTTTTTAATACTGCAAACCGCTCCAACTTAATTCCTTTTTGGGTTTCTCTCCAACGAGCAGTTCCCGCATATTTATTATCAATCATAGCAATAAAATGATGAGATTCTTCCTCAAACTCCCATTCAATTTCTTCGGGGCAATGTTGTTCGTTTACAAAAACTTCTTTACGAATGTGGTGCGCTTCATCAAGCTCTGCTTGGGTTTGTATAGGTTTTACAGCAATCATATTCACGTTTCAAAAAAATACTTATGTTTGCAAACTTAATTTTAAAATGCAATGAGCAAAACAGTTGAATTATTAGGCGACAAAGCCGACAGCTTATTAAAGCACGAGTGTAAAACCATTTCAAAAGATATTATACATACACCCGGACCAGATTTTGTGAATAGAATTTTTCTTCAATCAAATCGTAATCCACAAGTATTAAGAAGTCTTTCAGATTTGTATGACCATGGTCGTTTAGGAGGAACAGGTTATGTTTCTATACTTCCGGTTGATCAAGGAATTGAACATTCTGCTGGTGCTTCATTTGCTCCAAATCCTGCTTATTTCGACCCTGAAAATATTATCAAGTTAGCCATCGAAGGAGGCTGTAATGCAGTAGCTTCAACTTATGGAGTGCTCGCTGCTTGCTCACGTAAATACGCCCACAAAATTCCTTTCATTGTAAAAATAAATCACAACGAATTTTTATCATACCCAAATAAATTCGACCAAATTATGTTTGGTTCTGTTGATGAGGCTTGGAATTTAGGAGCAACCGCAGTTGGAGCAACTATCTATTTTGGTTCTGATGAATCTGCTCGTCAAATACAAGAAGTGGCTGCCGCATTTGAAAGAGCTCACGAACTTGGAATGGCTACTATTTTATGGTGCTATCTTCGCAATAATGCATTTAAAAAAGATGGTGTTGATTATAGCACTGCTGCCGATTTAACGGGTCAGGCAAATCATTTAGGAGTAACAATTCAAGCTGATATTATCAAACAAAAATTACCAAATACTAATGGTGGTTATACTGCTTTAAATTTTGGTAAAACACATGATAAAGTTTATACCGAACTTTCATCAAATCATCCAATTGACCTTACGCGTTACCAAGTTGCAAATTGCTACATGGGGCGTCAAGGGTTAATTAACTCTGGTGGAGAAAGCAAAGGAGCGAGTGATATGGCAGAAGCTGTTTATACTGCCGTAGTTAATAAACGCGCTGGTGGACAAGGTTTAATATCTGGCCGTAAGGCATTCCAAAAGCCAATGAAAGATGGTATTGCTTTATTAAATGCAATACAAGATGTGTATTTGGATAAATCCATTACTTTAGCATAAACATATTTAGTCACGGTGATCATTACGATTTATAATCGAGCACTGATGTACTGATAACTAAGCACTAAAAAATGAGTTGGTTTAAACGAGTAAAAGAAGGAATTACAACATCTACCGAAGATAAAAAATCGGTACCTGATGGGTTGTGGCATAAATGTCCTCGTTGTAAAAAAGCTACTACCACTGTAGATCACGAGGCCAATCAGTTTGTTTGCCCAAGTTGTAATTATCATGATAAGATTGGATCAAAAGAATATTTCAGCATTTTATTTGATGATGGAAAATTTGAAGAATTATTTGCCAATATAAAACCTACCGATCCTTTAAATTTTAAAGACACCAAAGATTATAAATCTCGGTTAGAAGATACTATCAACAAAACAAACTTAACTGATGCATTGCGTGTTGGTGTTGGTGTTGTTGATACCATGCCCTTGGTTGTAGCTTGTATGGATTTTAATTTTATTGGAGGTTCAATGGGTTCGGTTGTTGGAGAAAAAATATCGAGAGCAATTGATTACGCTCGTGAGAATAAAATCCCTATGATGATTATCTCTAAATCGGGTGGAGCACGTATGATGGAAGCTGCATTTTCATTAATGCAAATGGCAAAAACATCAGCAAAATTGGCCTTGCTTGGTAAAGAAGGTATTCCTTATATTTCATTATTAACAGATCCAACAACTGGTGGAGTCACGGCTTCATTTGCCATGTTAGGAGATTTAAACATTGCCGAACCTGAAGCATTAATTGGGTTTGCAGGCCCTCGTGTAATTCGCGAAACCATTGGAAAAGATTTACCAAAAGGATTTCAAAGTTCTGAGTTTTTATTAGAACATGGCTTTGTTGACATGATTGTTCCTCGCCCGCAACTAAAAGAAAAGCTAAGTGTTTTATTGCACTTATTTGCCAAGAAGTCGAGGTTGAAAGAAGTTTCAGAAACAAACTAAAATTTGGCTGCATCATACTTTTGTCTATATTCGCAGCCCATTTATTTATTTTAAACCATTAAATTTTAAACACATGTATTTGACCACAGAGAGGAAACAAGAAGTCTTCGAAAAGTACGGTAAAGCCAAGTCTGCAACAGACACGGGTTCAGCTGAGAGTCAGATTGCTTTGTTCACACATCGCATCAACCACATCTCAGAACATTTGAAAATAAACAAAAAAGATTTTTCAGCAGAATTAAGTCTGGTAAAATTAGTAGGAAAAAGACGTTCGTTATTAGATTATCTTATTAAAAACGACATTTTCCGTTACAGAGCGATCATCAAAGAACTTGAGATCAGAAAATAAGATGCAATTGAAACACATCATTGCGCAAGCAATTTCAATACATTAATAATAAAAAAGCAGGGCATGGTGCTCTGCTTTTATCATTTAAAAAAGAGGCAATTTAGTTATGCAAGGAACAGTAAAAACATTTAGTTTACCAGATGGGAGAACCATCAGCATTGAAACAGGAAAATTAGCAAAACAAGCTGATGGATCTGTAGTAGTCCGTATGGGTGATACCATGATTTTGGCAACAGCCGTAGCTTCAAAAGAAGCAAAAGAAGATGTGGATTTTATGCCGCTCACAGTTGATTATCAAGAAAAATTTGCTGCTGTTGGTCGCATTCCAGGCAGTTTTCATAAACGTGAAGCCAGATTATCTGATTACGAAATTTTAGTAAGCAGAATTGTGGATCGTGCCATCAGACCGCTATTTGCTGAAGATTTTCATGCCGATACACAAGTTGCATTAACGTTAATTTCGGCTGATAAAAATTTAATGCCTGATTGCTTGGTTGGCTTAGCTGCGTCATCAGCATTAATGATGAGTGATATTCCCTTTAACGGTCCAATTTCTGAAGTGCGTATTGCACGTATTAATGGAGCGTTCAAAATCAATCCATTTATTAGTGATATGGAACACGCTGATATTGATTTAATCGTTGCAGGAACAGAGCATGATTTGAATATGGTGGAAGGTGAAATGGACGAAATATCTGAAGAAGATATGATTGCTGCATTAAAAGTAGCTCACGATGCCATTAAACAACAATGCAAAGCACAGTGGGAATTGTGTGAAATGCTTGGCGGACGTAAGCCTACACGTGTATACAATCACGAGCGTAGTGATGAAGAATTAGAAAAACAAATTCATGCTTTTGCATATGATAAAGCCTATAAAGTGGCTAGCTCATCTTTAGGAAAATCCGAACGTTCAGCAGCATTCAAAACCATTCGCGAAGAGTTTAAAGCTACCTTACCCGAAGGAACAGTTTTAGATAAATTTTTATCAAACAAATATTTCCATGATGTAGAATACAATGCCGTTCGTGCTATGATTATTAATGATCGTACTCGTTTGGATGGTCGTAAATTAGATCAGGTTCGCCCAATTTGGAGTGAGGTGAGTTATTTACCTGGAGCACACGGTTCGGCAGTATTTACACGTGGCGAAACGCAAGCATTAACAACAGTAACTTTAGGGACAAAATTAGATGAACAAATGCTTGATAGCCCAATGAATGAAGGGTATTCAAAATTCTTACTTCATTATAACTTTCCTTCATTTTCAACAGGTGAAGTAAAACCAAATCGTGGTCCTGGACGTAGAGAAATTGGTCACGGGAATTTAGCATTACGCGGTTTAAAAAGTGTATTACCGGGAATGCAAGAAAATCCTTATACCATCAGAATCGTATCTGATATTTTAGAATCAAATGGTTCTTCATCAATGGCAACAGTTTGTGCTGGCTCACTTGCATTAATGGATGCAGGTATTAAAGTAAAAGATGCTGTAAGTGGAATTGCAATGGGATTAATTTCTGATGATAAAACAGGAAAATACGCGGTGTTATCAGATATTTTGGGTGATGAAGATCACTTGGGTGATATGGATTTTAAAGTGGTTGGAACAAGCAAAGGTATTGTGGCTTGTCAAATGGATATTAAAATCAATGGATTAAAATGGGAAATGGTAGAAGAAGCCTTAAAACAAGCTAAAGCAGGACGTTTGCATATTATGAGCGAAATGAATAAAACCATTTCTAAACCAGCAGATGATTATAAACCACACGCCCCTCGTATTGAAACATTAATTATTGATAAAGATTTTATTGGTGCGGTAATCGGGCCTGGTGGTAAAGTTATTCAGGGAATTCAAAAAGATACTGGTGCAACAATTTCAATAACTGAAGTTGGTAATACAGGTGTAGTTGAAGTCGCATCAAATAATGCCGAATCACTAAACAAAGCAATGACTATTATTAAAGGAATTGTTTCGGTTCCTGTTGTTGGCGATGTGTATGATGGCAAAGTAAAAAACATTACCGACTTCGGTGCGTTTGTTGAGTTTATGCCTGGCAAAGAAGGTCTGCTTCATATCTCCGAAATTTCATGGAAACGTTTACCAAATATGGAAGGTGTACTTCAATCTGGTGAGCAAATAAAAGTGAAGTTATTAGAAATTGATAAAAAAACAGGCAAATATAAATTGTCTCGCAAGGCACTATTGCCAAAACCTGAAACTCCAGTAAAAGAAGAGGTTTCTAACCCAGCTCCAGAAGCTCAAGCATAATTATCAACAAAAAATAAATTAAAAAAGTCCCGACTTGTTCGGGATTTTTTTTGCTTTGTAAAGGATAAGATAACTAATGATAAAAAATTTACGCATCAGGCATTTTTTAAATGTGCTTAAAATTCTTTGGCAGGATAGAACAATTTTATCGACAAAAAATAATATCATAAAACCTAATACATTGCTCATTGTAAAATTAGATGCGATTGGCGACTATTTACTTTTTAGAAATTTTTTAGAAGACATCCGAAAAAGTGAAAAATTTAGGAATTATCAAATTACACTTTGTGGAAATGAACTATGGAAGGAATTGGCTGAAAAGCTTGACGAATTATCAGTTGACGAATTTATTTGGATAAACAAAAAGAAGTTCGTAACAGACTTATACTATCGTAAAAATATTCTCGAAACAATTAGAAACAAAGGTTTTGAGACAGCTTTTCAACCAACATTTTCAAGAGAAATAATCACTGGCGATAGTATTATTAAAGCAAGCGGCTCCATAAAAAAAACAGGAAGTTTGGGTGATGATGCAAATGAAATATCCATATTTAAAAAAATTGCCGACAACTATTATACTCAATTATTAAATAAAAATTCATCCGTAGTTTTTGAATTCGAAAAAAACAAATTGATTGTTGAAGAATTGATTGAGGAAAAAATCAATCGGCAAAAAACTGTTATTGAAATATTATCCTCCAATGAATCGGTAAAAAAATATGCCATACTTTTTCCGGGTGCTGGCGAAAAACAAAAGCAATGGCCATTAGATAGATTTTCAGCCATTGCCGATGAGTTATATTCAAAACATGAATTAGAAATAAAAATTTGTGGTGCTCATTCAGATATAGAATTAGCGAAACAAATTATTACCGAATGTAAAATTGCGAAGCCAATTAATTTGTGCGGAGAAACAAATTTATTAGCACTTGTTGATATTATTGCTAATGCTTCATTTTTGCTCACAAATGATTCTAGCGCTTTGCATATTGCAGCTTGTACAAATACAAAAACAGTATGTGTTTTAAACGGTAGGCATTACGGTAGATTTGCTCCTTATCCAAAACTATTAAACCCAAATTTAGTATTTGTTTATCCTAATATGATAGATGATTTGGTTTTGAAAAACCCGATAAATGTGATACAAATAACCAAATATCATTCACCTTCTCTGATAACCGAAATACCTTTTGAAAAAGTAAAAATGGCAATCGAAAAAATAGTACAATGAAAATTTTTCTACTTGATAACTATGATTCATTTACTTATATGCTTAAAGATTATGTTGAGCAATTTGGATGTGAGTGCACAGTAAAAAGAAATGATGAAAAATTAAATGAAAATGAATTGGATAAATACGATGCAATAGTAATTTCTCCAGGGCCAAAAACTCCAAAAGAATCAGGAGAATTGATGGAAATTATTTCAATCTGCCATCAAATAAAACCTATCCTTGGAATTTGTTTAGGTCATCAAGCCATTGGTGAATTTTTTGGAGCAACGCTTGTAAAATCTAAACTTCCAAGACATGGAAAAGTTGACGAGATGTATCATACAAATCATAAATTATTTAACCAAGTTCCTGATATGTTTAATGCCACACGTTATCATTCATTAATTTTAAACAATATAAAAAGTCCATTACAAATTATTGCAACAAGTAAAAATGATGAGGTAATGGCTATTGCACATAAAACTCTTCCTGTATTTGGAATTCAATTTCATCCTGAATCTTGTTTAACAAAAAAAGGATCACACATCATCAAAAACTTTTTGCAAATAGCAAAAGAATTGGCATAAATGATTTTTACTATATATTTGATTTGAATTTAATCATTGGATGGACGTTCAGCTAAAACAAGAAGGGGATTTTAAATATATTGAACAAGGCGAAGGCGAAGTAATGTTGCTGTTACACGGTCTGTTTGGGGCATTAAGTAATTGGAAAGATGTGCTCGATCATTTTTCAAAAAAGTATAAAGTTGTTATTCCTCTCATGCCCATTTTTGAAATGAATATTCTTAAATTAAGCGTAGATGGGTTAGCCAATTTTATTTATGATTTTGTAGAATACAAACAATATAAAAAAGTAAATGTATTAGGAAATTCATTAGGAGGGCATGTAGCTTTAGTTTTCATTAAAAAACATCCTCAATTGGTTAACTCACTTGTTTTAACAGGAAGTTCGGGGTTGTATGAAAGTGCATTAGGTTCATCTTATCCAAAAAAGGGCGATAAAGAATACATACGAGAAAGAATAAGTGTTACATTTTATAACCCAAAATCAGCAACAGATGAGTTGGTGGATGAGGTACACTCAACCCTTCAAGATAGAATGAAAGTATTACGTATTTTAACAATGGCTAAGTCTGCAATTAGGCACAATATGCGAAAAGACCTTCCATCATTTATTCAACCTACCTGTTTAATTTGGGGCAAACAAGATACGATAACTCCTGCACATGTTGGCGAAGAGTTTCATCAATTATTGCCTCATTCAGAATTGCATTTATTAGATTGTTGTGGACATGCGGCAATGATGGAAAGACCTCAAGAATTTAACTCGATAGTAGATGATTTTTATTCAAGAATTTTGAAAAAATAATGTTTGCAGAAACTCTCTTATCACACGAAATATTTCCTCTCAAAAAAACGGATACTTGCGAAACTGCACAGGTATTTATGCACGATTGGGAAATAGCGCACTTGCCAGTAGTCGAAAATAATAAATTACTAGGATATGTAACTCTCGAAGAAATTAGTAATAACTCAAAATCAACGAAGGTTGATAAACTGATAAAAAACGAAAAACAATTTTTCGCAACCGCACATCAACATATATTTGAACTACTCAAAATTTTTAGCGAATCATCGCTTTCTACAATTGGTGTTGTAAATGCTCAAAATAGTTTTGCAGGAATCATCTCCTACAAAGAAATAATAAACGTCATATACAAAAATTCTTCTTTATCACAAATAGGAGGAATTATCGTTCTCGAAATGTTGCCAAAAGATTATTCACTTGCCGAGCTCTCTAGAATAGTTGAATACAATGATGTAAAAATTATCAATGTATTTATTAATACGTTGGTTAATGAAAACAATTCTATTTTGGTAACAATGAAATTTAATCAAACAGATTTAAAAAATGTGGCTACCTCTTTAGAGCGACATGGAAAAGTTATTAGAAGTGTTCATCAAGCCGATAAAATTGATGATTCTTATGCAAACCGATATGATTGGTTAATTAAATACTTAAACACGTAAAATGAAAGTTGCAGTTTATAGCAGAGTATTTAAAAAAGACTTAAGCAAGGATATTCAATTGCTTTTTGATTATCTCAACGAATGCGAAATTGAATATATCACAGAAGACCTTTATTATGCACAATGTATTGCTTCGGGATTAAAATGCAGCAGCACTGATACCTTCAATACCCAAGAAGATATAAAAAAATATAATCCTGATTGTTTCATCGTATTGGGTGGGGATGGAACCATTTTAGATGCAATTGTATACATGGGAAATAATCCAATACCAGTTCTTGGCATTAATAAAGGACGTTTGGGTTTTTTAGCGGGAGAATCTGCTTCTGATATTAAAAAAGCTATTGATAATTTATCTAAAGGTCATTATTCAATTGACTCCCGTTCGGTTATACAATTAGAATCGAGTGGCAATATTTTTACTCATACAAACTTTGCTTTAAACGATTTTGTAATTCACAAAAAAGACAGTTCTGCTATGATTACCATTCATACCTATATTAATGGAGAATATCTCAATTCATATTGGTCGGATGGGTTAATTATTTCCACACCAACTGGATCAACAGGATATTCGTTAAGTTGTGGCGGGCCAATTATGTATCCAGGCGCTTCAAGTTTTGTAATTACCCCCATTGCACCTCATAACTTAAATGTTCGCCCAATGATTATTTCTGATAATAATATTATCTCATTCGAAATTGAAGGTAGAAGTACTAGTTTTTTGGTTTCTCTTGATTCTCGTTCGGAAACAATTGACCAAAGTGTTCAATTAGCCGTGAAAAAAGCCTCTTTTGAATTTAAATTGATTCGTTTTAATGAAGATAACTATTTGAAAACATTACGCAAAAAACTGATGTGGGGCTTGGATAATCGGAATATATAAGCGAATAAATTTGACGATTTTAAAGTTTTTTCATTACGGTTGTTTGTATATGAAAAATTATGTAATACTTTTGCTACGATTAAAAATCTATGATGCAACGCATTTATACAAAATACTTATTCCTTTTTTTTATCCTCGTTGGAGCTTTCTCTTCATTCGCACAAAAACTTGAAGTTGGTTTATTAGTTGGTGGTTCATATTATTATGGCGATATTGTGAATGAGTTAGAACTTTCTACTATAAAAGGGGCGGGGGGCGCATTTATCAGGTATCACGTAAATGAAAGAATTGCGATTAAATTTTTTGGAGGTTATGCAAGAATTGGAGGGGCAGATTCAATTAGTACTTCTGCATTTCAAAAGCGGAGAAATCTTTCTTTTTGGGCTGATATTTATGAAGGTTCAGCTCAATTAGAGTATAACTTTATAAAAGACATTACAAGAGGACGAAGACTTCGAAACAGATTTATTCCCTATGCTTTTGTTGGTTTAGGAGCATTTTATTTTAACAATTATGCCTATTATATTCTTGCTCCGACTGTTCCAATAGGGCTTGCACAATTACAAACTGAAGGAAAGCCAGTTGCGCAATATGCGGTATGTATTCCTTTTGGTGTAGGGTTTAGATATAAGGTTACATCACATATTAATTTAGGCTTAGAACTAGGTCTAAGATATACATCTACTTCTTACATTGATGACGTTGGTGGATCTAAAGCGTATTACCCAAGTGCTAATTTGCTTTCTAAAAGCCCTTTTCCTAAACAAGCATATTATATGACGGATAGAACTAATGGTAGAGACTACACATCAGAGGCAGAAAATGGTCAACTAACTAG
The DNA here is from genome assembly GCA_025359805.1 of Bacteroidota bacterium. Lineage (GTDB taxonomy): Bacteria > Bacteroidota > Bacteroidia > UKL13-3 > UKL13-3 > CAIUEQ01. The sequence continues at coordinate 29,054 of JANYDU010000012.1, read as the reverse complement.
ATCTGGTCAATTAAGAGGAAAAATCGCTATTAATGACGTTTACGTTATTGGCGGACTCACACTTGGATATAGAATTGGCACTTCTGGCGGTGGTGGTGGTGGGTATAGTGGTCGTGCTATTAGATGCCCCCGTTTCTATTAATATCTCAACAATCTTTTCTTGCATTAATTCGTTATAAGGCTATATTTGCCTTTCATGAAAAAAATTAAAGTAAGCTTTTTTTTCTTACTTCTTTCGTTTTCCATATTCAAACTTTCAGCACAAGGAATTGAATTTGGAGTATTATTGGGTGCATCAAATTATTATGGTGACTTAAGTAATAATAGTATTATGCTTTCTCAAACACATCCCTCTGCAGCAATCCTTGGAAGGTATAATATAAATGGTAAATGGGCATTAAAAGGATATTTTGGTTACGGAAGAGTATCTGGTGCTGATTCGCTTGGAAGCAGTGACTACAGGAAAACGCGTAACCTTAGTTTCTATTCTGACATCTATGAGTTTTCTGCACAAGTAGAATTTAATCTCATAAAGAATATTTCAGGTAAAAATAGGCTAATACCATACATTTTTGGAGGGATAGGAGTATTTAATTTTAATCCAAAAACAATCTATCAGGGGACAACTTACGAACTTCAACCACTTGGAACCGAAGGACAAGGAACAACACAATATAATGATAGAGAAAAATACGCATTAACCACTATTTGTATTCCATTAGGAATGGGATTTAAGAAAAAGGTTGGTAAGCATATTTCTGTTGGAATTGAATTTGGAGTTAGAATTACAACAACAAATTATCTTGATGATGTATCAGGAACATATGCAGATGCAAGGCTTGTTGGTGCGTCAAATGGTGCTATCGCACAAGCTTTATCAGACAGAAGTGGGGAGAAAACATCTAAAGATGTAGGAAATGTTTTTAAAGAAGGTGATGCTAGAGGATATAAATCTTTTCCGTTTACTGATATGTATTTTATGGGAGGCTTAAGCTTTACATATGTATTCCGAAATCAAGGAATGAAATGTCCAAAATTCTAAAACAAACTTCTCTTTATTTTTTTACAACTATTTCTCTTATTGTTGTGTTCAAAATTTCCTTTTCTCAAAATATAGAGATTGGAACTACTATTGGTATGGCAAATTATATAGGTGATTTGGCACCAACTCCTGTAATACAAGAAACTAAAGGTGCAGGAGGCGCTTTCATGAGAATAAATATGTCTTCCACTTGGGCTTGGACAAATTCATTAATGGTAGCAGAAGTTTCGGGTAACGATAAAAATTTTGATTTTAATGCCGCCAGAAATCTAAACTTTAGATCAAATATTTATGAATATGCGTCAACATTTGAATTTAATTACTTAAAATATGGGGTTGGGGTTTTAGACAACAAATTTACTTCCTATTTATTTGCCGGTATTGCCGTATTTGGATTCAACCCTCAAGGACAATATAATGGACAATGGGTAAACTTGAAAGATTTACACACCGAAGGTTCAGAAAACACTTATCAATCATACTCATTTGCTGTACCATTTGGAATTGGATTGAAGTGGCGAATAAATAAAAATATCAGCTTGGAATGCCAGTTTGGATTTAGAAAAACTTACACCGATTATTTAGATGATGTGAGTAAAACATACCCTGATATTAATGTTCAATTACAAAAAAGCCATATAGCAGCTGTAATGACAGATCCATCTTCATTGCTAAATGAGGGAACATTTGTAAATAAAAAAGGATACAAACGGGGAAATCCTGACTTTAATGATTGGTATATGATTGGTGGGGTTAGCATCAGTTATAGAATATACAGCAGGGTAAAGTGTGCTAGATTTTATTAAATTCGCACGCTTACAAAAAATATGACACTCAAAAATTCCATCAATACCGATAAAATCCCTTCTCATATTGCCATCATTATGGATGGGAATGGTAGGTGGGCTAAAGGGAAAGGAAAATTCAGAATTTTTGGTCATCAAAATGGTGTGGGTGCTGTGCGAGAAGTTTCCGAAGCTTGTGCCGAAATTGGAGTAAAATTTTTAACTCTTTATGCGTTCTCTACCGAAAATTGGTCGAGACCAGCAGCAGAAGTAATGGCTTTAATGGAATTATTAGTTTCTACAATTAGAAAAGAAACTAAAACGTTAATGAAAAATAATATCAAACTGGAGAGCATCGGAAATATGGACGACCTCCCTGAAAAATGCCAACGAGAATTGAAAATTGCTATTGAAGAAACCAAACATAATACAAGATTAACAATGATATTAGCGTTAAGCTATAGTGCAAAATGGGACATGATTAATGCAACAAAATTAATTGCACAAAAAGTTAAAAATGGTGAATTAGCGATTGATGAGATTAATGATAAAACCATTGATGAAAATTTATCAACCAAAAATTTTCCTCACCCCGAATTGATGATAAGAACAAGTGGTGAACATCGTATAAGCAATTTTTTATTGTGGGAATTAGCTTACAGCGAATTATATTTTACAGATAAACTTTGGCCTGATTTTAATCGTGAAGATTTATATCAAGCAATCATTAACTTCCAACAGCGTGAAAGAAGATTTGGAAAAACCAGTGAGCAAGTAACGAGTTGATGAACCTATTAAAACATTTTTTTTTAGCTGTATTTTTTTTACAAACTGTTATTGCATTCTCGCAAACAGAAGATACCACTATTGTTAAAGGATTTGGGGTAAAATCTGATTTTATAGATTACTCCCGTCCTCGAACTTATGAATTAACTAATATTGTTATTACAGGAACCAATTTTTATGATAAAAGTGTATTGCAAATTTTATCAAGCTTAACGATTGGTCAAAAAATAAAAATTCCATCAGAAGATATAAGCAGAGCCATTACTAATTTATGGAAACAAAAATTGTTTGATGATGTAAAAATTAGAGTAATGGATATTCAAGAAGATAAATTAACTCTTGAGATTTATTTACGTGAAAAACCTCGTTTATCAACCTTCGCTATAAAAGGGCTAAAAAAAGGAAAAGCAAATACTTTACGAGAAGAACTAACCATTAAATCAGGGCAAATCATAACAGAAAATATGATTAACAGCACCCGTAATGAAATTAAAAAACATTATACAGAAAAAGGATATTTAGATGCCGATGCTAAGATTGAACAAGAGCCTGATAACCCTCAAAAGAATACTGCTAAACTAAAAATTAATGTTGTAAAAGGACCAAGAATTAAAATTTACGATATTACTTTTAGCGGCAATACGGCATTAACAAATAAGCAATTATTAGGGCTCTTAAAAAAAACAAAACGTAAGCGCAAATTTCTTGCAAAATCAAAATACATTGAGGATGATTTTTACGAAGATAAAAGTAAGATTACCGAAAAATATTTGGCAATGGGTTATCGTGATATTGAAATTATTTCCGACTCCGTATATAGGCATGATAAAACATCCCTCAATATTCATGTAAATATTTTTGAAGGTAAAAAATACTATTTCCGCAACATCACTTTTATAGGAAACACAAAATACACAACTGAAGAGTTAAACAGTATTTTAAAAATAAAAAAAGGTGATGTATATGATCAATCCATACTTGATCAACGATTAAACATGAGCCAAAATGGTCTTGATATAAGCACACTTTATATGGATGATGGATATTTGTTTTTTAACATTATGCCTGTTGAAGTGTTGGTTGAAAATGATTCGATTGATTTAGAAATAAGAATACGCGAGGGTGATCAAGCTCGAATAAATAAAGTAACCGTTAAAGGAAATACCAAAACAAGTGACCATGTTATTTTACGTGAGCTAAGAACTAAACCTGGGCAATTGTTTAGCCGATCAGATGTTACTCGATCATTACGCGAACTTTCGCAAGTAGGTTATTTTAACCAAGAGGCATTAGGGGTAAATCCCGTTCCTCACCCCGAAAGTGGAACCGTAGATATTGAATATAAAGTAGAAGAAAAACCAAATGATCAGATAGAACTTTCGGCCGGTTGGGGAGCAAGTTCTATTATTGGTACGCTGGGATTAACGCTCAATAATTTTTCTACAAGAAGAATGTTTGAAAAACATGCATGGTCTCCGGTTCCATCAGGTGATGGGCAACGATTATCATTACGCGCACAAACAAACGGAACCTATTATCAATCATACAGCGCATCATTTACTGAGCCTTGGCTTGGTGGTAAAAAACCGATGTCGTTTTCCGTTTCAACAAACTACTCTATACAAAGTAATGGCTATTCTATTGGTGATGGAAGAAGAGCATCACTTAATACAACAGGTATAGTTGTGGGTTTAGGTAGACGATTAAAATGGCCAGATGATTTTTTTACGCTTCAAAATCAAGTCAGTTATAAACGATATGATAATTATGCCAGTCCACTTACTGGGCAAAGTTATTTAGCAACTGTTCCAGCAGGAGGAACAAACAGCTTAAGTTTTAAATTAATTTTTGCCAGAAATTCCGCAGGGCCAAGTCCAATATTTCCAACAGAGGGCTCAAATATTTCTGCCTCTCTTGAATTCACTCCACCTTATAGTTTACTTAGTGGACGTGATTATTCAAAGTTAGATGCAGCATCAAAACTACATTGGCTTGAGTTTCATAAATGGAAATTTGATGCCACTTTCTATACAAAAATAACTTCCAAATTAGTATTAATGAGTAGAGCAAATTTTGGATTTATAGGATATTATAATGCAGATGTAGGAGTTACTCCATTTGAACGGTTTTGGGTAGGTGGTGCAGGTTTATTAGGGTTCAATTTAGATGGGCGCGAACTCATTGCATTACGTGGCTATCAAGATAATTCCCTCACACCTATAACAACTATTAACGGAACCATTCAACGACAAGGAGGAACTATTTATGATAGATACACAATGGAGTTACGCTATTTACTTTCGCCAAATCCACAAGCCACAGTTTATCCATTAGTATTTATTGAAGCAGGAGGCGCTTGGCTTCAATTTAAAGATTATAATCCTTTTGAAATTTACAGATCGTGCGGAGCTGGTGTTAGAATATTTTTACCTATGTTTGGCATGATTGGGTTAGATTATGGGTATGGTTTTGATGTAGTACCATTTAGTCCATCAGCTAATGGTGGTAATTTCCACTTCTTAATTGGTCAACAATTTTAATTAAGCTACACGTTATGATAAAAAAAATTAGCTTCTTTATTTTTTTCACATTAACATTATCGCTTTGTAGTTATGCGCAGCGATTTGCTTATGTAGATACGGAATATATTTTGGATATGATGCCCGATTATCGTTCGGCACAAAAACAACTCGATCAGCTTTCTGAAGATTGGCAAAAAGAAATTGAAAAAAAGCAATTAGCCATTGATAAAATGTACAAAGATTTTCAGGCCGAGCAAGTTTTGCTTACAGAAGATCTTCGTAAAAAACGTGAGCAGGAAATTAAAGATAAAGAAAAAGAAGTTCGTGATTTCCGCAATCAAAAATTTGGTTTTGAAGGACAACTTTTTAAGAAAAGACAAGAGCTAATAAAACCCATTCAAGATAAGGTTTTTGATGCCGTTCAAAAAATTGCAAAACAAAGCGCATTAGATTTTATATTTGCCAAATCAGGCGAGCTTATTATGCTATATACAAATGCCAAGTATGATAAAAGTGATGAAGTATTAACCGAGCTTGGCATAGCTGTTACTAAAGATAAAACTAAAACAAATAATAATAACACTAACAACAAAAAGTAAAAATGAAGAAAACAATTTTTAACATCACATTAGCTGCGTTTACGTTAGTGTGTTTAGGATTTACAGGTGTGAAAGCTCAGCAAGCACACAAATTAGGTTACATCGATTTTCAGGATTTGATGCAACAAATGCCCGAGTACAAAAAGGCTAATATGGATATGGAATCATATGGTAAACAACTTGAAGATGAACTCAAAAAAATGAATTCAGAGTTTGAAAAAAAATATGAAGACTATCAAAAAAACGGACCTAAAATGATTGAAGCCGTTAAAGAGGCTAAGGAAAAAGAAATACGTGATATGCAGTCTCGTGTTCAAGAGTTTCAGCAATCTGCGCAACAAAACGTTCGTAAAAAAGAAGAGGAATTACTGAAGCCCATTATCGAAAAAGCTAAAAAAGCTATTGGTGAGGTTGCAAAAGAAAATAACTTCTATTATGTTTTTGACTCAAGTCCAGGCTCACCTCTTTTATATAAACCTGAAGGTGAAAATGTACTTTCATTGGTTAAGAAAAAATTATTGATTGGAGAAGCTCCATCAACTCCAAATTCAACACCACCAACTCCTGTTAAAAAATAAATTAAAAAAGCCGAGGCAAAATGCACTCGGCTTTTTTATTCAACAAGTTAAAATATCTTAAGCCTCTTCGTCAACTTCAGGCACAATGCCTTCCATTAAATTGCGAACCTCCATTAATTCTTCCTTATTATATTTGTTTTGGTAATCGCTTAGTAAATCAACAAGGTAATCAAGATTTACTTTTCCGTCTTCTTCTTCTAAATACAAAAACGTGTAGTCGTTTGTTTCTTCAATATTCTCATAAGCCATACGAATAATTTTCACATAACCAGGCTCATTTAAGTTTGCCTTAAAATATTCGCGAAGTTCTTTTAGTTGTGCAACTACTTTTTCTCCAATGCCTTCGGTTGCTAATGTTTTTTTGATAGCGTCAATATGCTGCTTCATAATTATTATTTTATGATGCGAAAGTACGCATTTTTGAATTTCATAAAAATTTTTATCTACGAAGACTATTTAATCCATCTATTTGCCATACGCAACGTGAAGTTTAAAAAATCATTCATTCCATTATCATACTCTTTATTTCCTAATGAGTTTCCTGTTTCATCCAATACTTCTTTGGTAAAATGTGATTCAAATATTTTGGATGAAACAAATGAATTTAAATGGAGATAACTGATAATTTTATTTAAGATGGTAGTGAGATGAAGAGCCGGAATTTTTCCTCCTTTGCCTGTTGATACACCAACCAATGCAAACACTTTTTCATCAAAAAGATGCTTAAAATTTCTATCACCCAAACGATGAAGCATATTTAAAATTTCGGGAGTTGTGGTATAATTATACTCGGGCGAAATGAGAAAAACAATTTGTGCATTACTCATTCCATCCACTAAGTTTTTTTGAAATGATGAGAGGTTATCTAATGAAATTTCTGCTTGATTGATTAATGGAATATCATATTGCTGAAAATCAATTACCGTAACTTGATGCTCATTTTTTAATAGCCGTTGTAATGCATAACCCACTCTAATGGTATTATTATTAGCCCTTGCCGAACCTGATATAATGCAGATATTCATTTTTATTTTTTTAACTATTGATACGTATGCGATACACCTCTACATAATATATTTTTTAACATATCGATACAAATTAAAGTTTTCGTCTTTCGTCTTTTCCTTCAATTCGTTTTCAATTTGCGTAAAGTCAATGTCTCTTGTTCTAAGGCTTCGAATCAACACCATTGCCTTTTCGGCAAGTAAATGAATTTTTTTATTTCCGTTATGCGAAGTATGAACATGCTTTTCAATAGCATTCATTAACTCATCAATTCCTTCATTTTTTGTAGCTACCGTTTTTACCACTGGAATTTCCCAACCATCACGAATATTGGAATGAGAAAGTAGTTGTAAGTTTTTATAAAAAATATCTGCGCCATCCCTATCCGATTTATTCAATACATAAATATCAGCAATCTCCATCACACCGCTTTTTATCGTTTGAATTTCATCACCCGCTTCAGGAACTAAAGCTAAAATTGTAGTATCAGCAAGTGCTGCTATCTCTACTTCACTTTGCCCAACACCAACGGTTTCAATAATAATATGATCCACATTCGCTGCACGAAAAATATCAGCTACCTCAAAAATTTTCGGAGCCAAACCACCTAAACTTCTTCGAGTTGCCATGCTTCTAATAAAAACATTGGGATGCAAAAAGTGTTCGCTCATACGCAACCTATCACCCATTAATGCTCCATGATTAAATGGCGAACTTGGATCAACTGCAATGATGGCCAACGTTTTATTTTGTTCAACAAAATGTTTTGCAATGGCACTAATCAATGTACTTTTTCCAGCGCCTGGAGGACCTGTAATTCCGGTTATAGGAATGTGTTTATTAAACGATAATTGTAGTAATAATTCCTCATAACCTTTGGTTTCATTTTCAACCAAAGAAATACATCGAGCTAATGCCCGCTTATCTCCTTGCTGCAATTTTTGAATAATATTATCCATTAATTAACAGGCAATTTTGTTTACCCGATTTGCATGTCGACCACCCTCAAAATCTGTTTTCAAAAATATTGTTGTGATTTTTTTTGCCAAGTCTAAATCAATAAAACGAGCAGGTAAGCATAAAACATTTGCATTATTGTGTTGCCTTGCCAACGAGCCTAATTCTTCTGTCCAACAAAGTGCTGCACGAATTCCTTGATGTTTATTTGCAGTGATGGCAACACCATTTCCACTTCCACAAATTAATATTCCAAAATCAGTTTCATTGTTTTCAACTGAAGTTGCAACAGGGTGTGCAAAATCAGGATAGTCAACCGAAGCTTCATTAAAAGGTCCAAAATCTTTTACTTCATAACCTTGTTCTGAAAGCATTTTTTTTATTTCTTCTTTGTAGGCAAATCCTGCATGATCGCCACCTATAGCTATTTTCATATTTTATTTTTCTCTACTCGTTGTGCAACAAAAATACTCAGCTCATACAAACTATAAAGCGGAATAAACATTAATACTTGGCTGGCAATATCTGGTGATGGGGTTAATACTCCCGAAAGAATAAGAATCACAACAATTGCATACCTTCTATTTTTACGCATCCAATTGCTTCCAATAATTCCAATTTTAGCTAAAAAATAAACCAAAATAGGCATCTCAAAAACAAGACCTGTTGCAAAAGTTAACGTAGAGATAAATGAAATATATGACTCTAAATTTATTTCATTGCTCACCATATCACTCACTCGATAAGAGCCTAAAAAATTGATGGAGAGTGGTGCTAAAAAATAATACCCAAATAAAATTCCGATAAAGAAAAGCATGGAGCTAAAAAAAACAATTCCTTTTGCGTAGTTGGTTTCTTTTTGTGAAAGTGCTGGTTTGATAAATCGCCAAAACTCCCACAATACATAAGGAAATGCAAGAATAACTCCAGAGATAAATGCTACAAAAATGTGTTCGGTAAACTGCCCCGACATGTTGATATTGGATAATACAAAACCCATATCGGTAATGCAATATTCATTAGTTCCTGTAACCCAAAATGAAAGTTTGCAGAGCAATTCATAACTCCAAAAATCCAATCGTGTGGGTCCAAAAATAATCACATCAAACAAAATATGTTTGTTCACAAAAGCCACAACAGCCATTAAAATAATTGCAATTGCCGAACGAAATAAATGTCCTCTAAGCGCATCAATATGATCGAAGAAACTCATTTCTGTCGAGCTGTTTAATTCATCTTCTAGTTGATCAAGAGCCATTATTATTTTGTATTGATGATATTAAAATTTAAACAATAATGTTTTATGAGTTTAAGATATTTCCTAATGCGTTTTCATGCAAATTTTTATACTCACTTATTGAACCAAAATCTACATCATTTATGTTGATATTATCTTTTGAAACTGTTCCAAGTTTTTCAAATTTCACATTCATTTTATGTAACAACTCTTCAACCGCTATACTCTTTTCATTTTGCACCGAAACAACAACTCTACCTTGTGATTCTCCAAACAAAAAAGCATCGTTACGAATTGTCTTGTCGATTGGAGTCGAGATATTGAATGATAAATTTCTTGGCATTGCACTTTCGAGTAAAGAAATAAATAATCCTCCTTCACTTATATCATGTGCTGATTGAATAAGGTTGCCGTCAATAAGTTTTAAAATGGCACGTTGCATATTGTATTCTTCATCCAAATTAAAGTATGGAGCCGGAGATAATTGCACCTGATGTTGAGATACTAAATATTGAGACGATGAAATATCGTTTCTGCTTTCTCCAATTAAATAAACTACATCACCTGCATTTTTAAAATCAAGCGTCATGTGTTTTTTTCCATTCAATAATAATCCAACCATTCCAATTGTGGGTGTTGGAAAAACAGCATCATTATCACTGCTCTGATTGTAAAAACTTACGTTGCCTCCAGTAACGGGCGTATCAAATTTTTTACATGCTTCGCTCATTCCTTTTATTGCATATACAAATTGATAATATACTTCTGTATTGTATGGGTTTCCAAAATTTAAACAGTTGGTAACTGCAGCAGGATCGCCTCCACTACACACAATATTTCTGGCAGCTTCTGCAACCGCAATCATCGCACCTGTATAAGGGTCGGCATGAACGTAACGAGAATTACAATCCGTAGTCATTGCAATAGATTTGTTTGTACCTTTTACTTTTACAACGGCTGCATCACTTGGTGCGTTGGTGGTTTGGTTGATGGTTCCTACCATCGAATCATATTGATTATATACCCATTTACGAGAACAAATATTTGGGTGTGATGCTAAAAGTTTAGCCACAGATTGCGCAGATTTCTTCGATGAATTTTTTTCATCAAAAGATAAATCTGAGATGTTATTGATATCAAACTTTTTTATTTCTTCAAAATATTTTGGAACGGTGTATTCGCGATGATAAACTGGAGCACCACCGCCAAGTACCAAACTCTCTCCTGGAATATCGGCCACCAACTCATCGTGCATATAATATTGTACTCGTTTAGTATCTGTTACTTCTCCAATAATGGCATATGTTAAATCCCATTTTTCAAAAATCTTTTCAACTTCTTTCTCATGCCCTTTATGAACAATTACCAACATTCGCTCTTGACTTTCGCTCAATAAAATTTCCCAATCCTTCATGTTGGCTTGGCGCATAGGAACTTTATCTAACCACACTTTCATGCCTGTTTCACTTTTGGCACTCATCTCACTTGTTGAGCAAGTAATGCCTGCAGCACCCATATCTTGCATACCCACCACTGCATCTGTTTTGAGTAATTCCATGCTGGCTTCCAAAATTAATTTCTCCCAAAATGGATCTCCAACTTGCACACTTGGAAGGTCTTTTGCCGAGTCTTCGGTAATGTCTTTTGAGGCAAATGCAGCACCATGAATTCCGTCTTTTCCTGTTGCCGAACCAAAAATATAAACTGGATTTCCGAGTCCTTCACTAATAGCCGAAACTGTTTTTCCAACTTCCGCAATGCCCACGCTCATGGCATTTACAAGCGGATTTACTCGATAGCAATCATCAAAATAAACTTCGCCACCAACAGTAGGAATTCCAAATGCGTTACCATAGTTTCCAATTCCTTTTACCACACCACGCACCAACCATTTTGTACGTTCGTTTTCGATATTTCCAAAACGCAAAGAGTTTAATTGAGCGATTGGTCTTGCTCCCATCGAAAAAATATCACGGTTAATTCCACCCACACCTGTTGCTGCTCCTTGGTATGGCTCTAATGCACTCGGGTGGTTATGACTTTCAATTTTAAAACAACAAGCCAATCCATCTCCAATATCAATTAATCCAGCATTTTCTTCACCCGCTTTTGCCAACATTTTTTCACCTTCTTTAGGCAATGTTTTTAACCACACAATAGAATTTTTATAGGAACAATGTTCGCTCCACATTACTGAGTAAACACTTAACTCTGTGAAGTTGGGTGTACGTCCTAAAATTTCTTTTATTTTTTCAAACTCTTCTGGTCGAAGCCCTAATTTTTGGGCTTGTTCAACTGTTGCTAAATGTTTTTGGCTTACTTGTTCAGTCACGATACGAATGCTATTAATTGGAGTGGCAAATTTGCACATAATTTACTATTTCACAGCACAAATGATTCACAAAAAATTAATATACTGAAAGTATAATAATCAACAAATTACTTTATTCTTGTAGGCTATTTCTAAACAAATTATGAAAAAACAATTTTACCTTTTACTGATGCTAATTACATCAACAGCCTATACTCAAACTACTTTGCCAACTTTTTGGGATTTTTCTAATCCTGGAATTTCAACTCCACCAAATGGTTGGACACTCAATCAAGGAACAACAGGAAACCTTACTTATTCTGGCAGTCAGAACTCTGTTGGCGTTGATGGCGTTTCTTGTCGATTAGATTCAATAGGTGAGTATATACAAATTTGGTGTGCTGATAAACCAGGACAATTGAGTTATTGGATGAGGGGTACAGGTATATCACCTAATCCAGCATTTACAGGAACTTTTACAATTCAGGAATCTATTAATGGAAGTAACTGGAATAGTGTTAGAACTTTTACAACTGCCTCACCCATTCCAGGAACAATGACTCGATTTGTTGATATAGTTAATTCATCTTCAAGATATATAAGATTTTTTTATACTGACAAACAATCGGGAAGTAATGTAGCTATAGATAGTGTGGTGATTTTACAAGCACCACCAAGTCCAAATGCTTCAATTAATATTAAACAAGGCACAACAAGTTTAATAAACGGAAATACTTTTGTGATTGGAAAAAATACTTCTACACTTTTTACCATCGAAAATAAAGGAACAGCACAGGCACTTACTATCGGAACAAAAACAATTTCGGGTACTAATGCCTCTGATTATACCATTCCAACAATGCCTACATCAATTGCACCAAACAGTAGTGATACTTTTAGGATATACTTTAATCCAACCGGAAATGGCTCTAAAATGGCATCACTTAGTTTAGTAAATGGAGATACTGCAAAAAATCCATTTGTGATAAACTTGTATGGCATTGGTGGAAGTTATGCAACCGAACCAAGTGTTCAACCTACCAATCTTTCGTTTACAAATTTAAAAGCATACGGTTTTAAAGTGTCCTTTAAAAATGCATCAACCAAACCCGAAAAATATATTGTGCTGCGCAAAAAAGGTTCAGCCATAACAGAGATTCCTGCGGATGGACAAACCTATATGCGTGGAGATTATATTGGTAGTGCTCAGGTAGCATATATTGGTACCGATACCAGTTTTGTACCCACTTATTTTTTCGCAAATACCCCTTATTATTTTACTGTATTTGCGTTTAATGGGCCTTCAGGATATGAAAATTATTTAACAGGAAATCCACTATCAGGAAATGTGACTACAACCGGGAGTAATATTGGAAGTTATTATACTGGCATTAATGCAACTGCATCAACATTTATTACTGATCTCCACAATAAAATTAATGTTCACGATACCATCTTTTATGGTAATTATTCAAACACCATTGTAAACAATTTTATTACTCGTGATACAACAGGAGGAAAAAAAGTAGTGAACTGTGTTTACACAACTTTGCCTTACGTTTACAACGATCCATTTACATGGTGGACAGGTACAGGAGGAAACCCCGCAACACTTACACGTGAACATACGTTTGCACAAAGTTGGATGCCAAGTAATGGAGGTGGATCATCGTGGTATATCGTTAATGGAAAAGAACTTCCTGAGTACAATGATCAACATCATTTATTTCCTGCCGATCAAATTAATGGAAATGCGCCACGCTCTAATTATCCATTTGGTGAAGTAGTTGGAACTCCCACTTATATTTCGTCTACAGGTTTAGGCAAAAAAGGACTTGATGCGAAAGGAAACACTGTTTGGGAACCTCGTGATGAGCATAAAGGAGATTTAGCTCGTGCTTTGTTTTATATGGCTGTTACTTATAATGGTGTTAATGGAAAAAACTGGTCGTTGGGGGCTATTAACGGAGGAAAACAAAACGATACCATTTTGAAAAAATGGCATCTTCAAGATCCACCTGATGCGTGGGAAATTGCACGACATGAATATATAAATTCTATACAACACAATCGCAATCCATTTATTGATAATCCTTCTTGGGTTAACTATATTAACTTTAATAACCTTACTTATATTTCAGGTGTAGCACCAACTCCAAGCATAACTATAACTGCACCTAATGGTGGCGAAAGTTGGAGTTCAACAGCAACAAATACGATTACTTGGACAAGTAGTAATATTGATTCGGCAAAAATTGAATTGTGGTTAAACGATACTCTATTTACTGTAATAACCCCTCGTACATTAGCTTCAACAGGAAGTTATAGTTGGCTATCGGCTAATAATGATTTAAGATCAACAAAAGCAAAAATTAAATTAACAGATACTAAATCTGCTACTTCATCGGTAAGTGGAAATTATTTTACAATGACTTCAACTGTTGGTGTAAATGAAGTAAGTTTAGAAAAAAATATTTCTGTTTATCCAAACCCAAGTGAAGGACAAGTAACAATTGAATTTACTTCTCAACAAAAAACTAAAGTAAGTTTTGATGTGATGGATACTCGTGGTAGATTAATTCAAACTGGAACGTTAACAAACAATACAGCTTCATTGCATTTACCACAAGGTTTATACATCATTAAATTAAATAGTGATGGACAAACTTTAGTGAAGAAAATTTTAGTGAATTAGTTTTATTATAAAATAATATTTCAAAAAGCTACCTCAATATTGAGGTAGCTTTTTTACTTTTACACCATCAATAAGGAATTATGAAAACAAAAGATATTCATCAAACAGAAGTTTTTAATACCGATGCAAATGATTTGTATAAATGTATAATGGACTCCAGAATACACAGTTCATTTACGGGTGGAGCAGCCAATATTGAAGATAAAGAAGGAACTTTATTTGATGCTTTTGATGGGTATATTTCAGGAAAGAATATAGTGTTGGAGCGTGGTAAAAAAATTGTTCAAACATGGAAAGCTGAAGAAGAAGGCTGGCCCGAAAACCATTTCTCGGAAGTGGTTTTTATTTTTACTCCGTTAGAAAATAATAAAACACAATTAGATTTTTATCATACAGGAATCCCTGAACATAAGGCTGAATCTATTGCAAATGGTTGGAAAGAATTTTATTGGGAACCGCTAAAAATATATTTAGATAGGTAATGATTATGCTATTTCTTTTTAGCAATTACAAAAATATCCCAAGTAAAATCTAACCTATCTTTAGTTAAATAAAAATCCTTAGTAGTAATATTTAACGTGTCGGTGTTTTCTTCTTTTAACTCTTTTCGCATCAATGATGTTAAAAAATTATACGGCTTAACTAACCACGATGCAGGAATCATTTTATGAATTCCGAGAGGATCTAAGCGTAATATTTTTTTTGCCCATTTGGCATTGTCTTCATAATATTTGTTTACAATCTCATTACCTTGTACACCTTGTATTTCATAGCTTTCAAATACAGATGATATTTCCTTTTGCATTTCATCAAAAGTGTATTCATGCACATGAAAAGGGTTACGCGCGATGCTCATTTTTGCGTTAGGTGTACTGCACAAAAATGTTCCTCCAGGTTTTAATACTCTGTATGCTTCTTTTATAAAACCTAATCTATCTTGTATGTGTTCAATAAACTGAAATGCCGTTACCACTTCCACACTTTCACTTTCTAAAGGAATGGGTGGCACACTTCCCGATTTGAATGTTAGATTTTTTTTGTGTGCATGTTTTCTGTTAGCTTCACTCACGGTTACTTCACTATAATCAATACCAATAGTGGCTAAGGTATAATCAGCTAAATATTGCGTTCCATATCCGTCAGCGCAACCAATATCGGCAGTAGTTTTTCCTTCTACAAAATCCTTTGCAAATTCGTACGCAAAAAAACAACGTTGAACTGTTACATTGTTGCTATCTTCAAAACTTGGTCTTTCTCTATCGTGCATATTTTTAGCCTGAGCTTTTATTTTTTGACAAAAATAATCAAAACTATAACTTGCCATAAAATCAATTTATATGGACTTTAAACATGCGCTTCAATTTTTAGCCAAACTTAAAAAAAACAATAGCAAAGAATGGTTTGATAAAAACAAAAAAGAATATGATGAATTACGAAAAGAAGTAGTTGTTTTTGTAACAAAAATGATTGGTCATATTCAGGTTTTTGATTCTTCAATAGCTGGACTTGAGGCTAAGCAATGTATGTTTAGGATTAATAGAGATATTCGATTTTCAAAAGATAAATCGCCTTATAAAAATAATTTTGGGTTGAGTTTTAATGCCGGTGGAAAAAACTCTGGCAAAGCAGGTTATTATTTGCATATTGAACCCGGAGAATGTTTTATTGCAGGAGGAAGTTACGCACCAATGCCTGAACATTTAACAGCTATTAGGCAAGAGATTGATTATAATTTTGATGCGTTCAAAAAGATAATTTCTCATAAAGATTTCAAAAAATATTTTACCTCTTTATCAGGTGAAAAATTAGCTCGTCCGCCCAAAGGTTATGATGCGGAAAATCCAGCAATAGAATTTTTAAAACATAAAAGTTTTTTGATGTGGCATAAAATTGATGAAGCACAGCTCACCGATAAAAATTTTGAAAAATATTGTAGCGGTGTATTTAAAGCGATGCAACCCATGCTTGATTTTATGAATAGAACAATCAGTTAAACAATTAATAATTTAACTAATTACAATGCTCATTTTTATAATTTGGGGAAACCTATCTTCGGAATTATTTGATAAAACCCATTCATGTTTTGTGTGAATTAAATTTCCATCATTTGCTTCCATTTCCAATTCAAAAAAAGCAAATATTTCATCATTATACTTTTCAAATACATGAAAATTTTTAGGTGCATTATTCATATTTCCATCATGTATTTTATTTTTTTCTACCCATAAAATAAAATCATGAAAATATTTTATTCCCTCATACCCATCAATATTAAAATTTGTTTCATCGGAAAAAACTTCATACAGGCTTGCCTTTTTATGATTGAATAGAAATATCCAATAATGAATAAAAGCCAATGTTCTATTAGTAACATAATTATTTAAAAACATTTCGTTCTCAATAATAGAAACTGTTTCTACTCTCAATAATTTAATTTTAGGAAAAAAATTGTTTGTGAAAATCATTTCATGATGCCATTTCACCGAATAACTATTTGAAACAGAATCGGGCAATACATTTTGATACATGGCATCAGCAGTAATTAAAACAGTTTTATCATTATTGAATTTTAGATTAACATTTTTTATATGATGCGCATTTTGGAGTTTATGTAATATAAGTAATCGTTGCAAAAACTTTTCTTTCCCGATTATAGTCCCGTCAATATTTGTGAGAGAAATATCATCCGTAACAAGTTCATTCATTTTTTGAGTTAACACTTTTGTGCTAAATGATCTTTCATAAATACTACACCACGAAAAAAATTGTGCTAAGGCAAGATGAGCGATTTTATTTGATTGAGGATGCATTAAATTCATAGCTAAATATGGCTATAAATATAATTTGTAAACAGCGTTCTCACAAATTTAAAAATCTATCCTTTAAATTTTTATAATCCTAAAACAGCTTTTAATTTGGGATAGCCTGTTTTGCTTAATGGAATACGTTCATTATTTTTTAGTACTGCCACATGATTCTCTTTATCTGTTGATTCGATACGAGTGATTTGAGCAATTTGAATAATATATGACCTGTGCACTCTTACAAATTGTGAAGGAGATAAAGTATCTTCAAAATGTTGCATGGTTTTCTTTTTTAAGAACGAACCCTCAATGGTATGAATGCGCACATAGTCATCATCCGCTTCCAAATATAAAACATCATGAACTGGAATAATGCGAATTTTACTTCCAGTTTTTACCACCACGCGTTGATGTTCTTCATGATGTTTTGACACCATATCCAGCATCGAATCTGTTTTTTGTTTTATGTCTAAATTTCCCCTTTGATCTTTCCATTTTTGCACCGCTTTATCAAAACGTTCTTTGCTAAATGGTTTTAATAAATAATCAATCGCATGTGCATCAAAAGCCTTCATTGCGTATTCATCAAAAGCAGTGGTAAAAATAACTGCTGGTTGTTGTTCTAATAGTTCGAGCATTTCAAAACCACTAATTTTTGGCATTTGAATATCTAAAAAAATTAAATCTGGTTGATGTTGCATTATAGCTTTCACCCCTTCAAATCCGTCATTACATTCCTGCATAATTTCAAAATCAGGAAGCGCATCAAGGTATTCTTTTACAATTCCTCTTGCTAATGGTTCGTCATCTATAATTACACATTTTATCATACTTGTGGGATTTTTATAGTAGTAATAAATTGATTTTTTTCGGAATGCGTTTGCAATAAATCTTGCCTTGCAAATAATAAATATAATCTTCGGTTAATGGAGTTTAAGCCAAATCCAACACCCTGCTTAGGGCTTGATGTTTGAGGGTCGAAAGGGTTTTTAACAATAATAATCAATTGGTTTTCTTCTACTGTTGATGATACAGAAATGGTAATATTATCTGTTGTATCATATAAGCCAAACTTAATGGCATTTTCAACAACGGGCTGTAAAATTAATGCTGGTAAAAGCATCGACAAACTTTCTTCATCACACAAAATTTCATTTTTTAATCGATGCCCAAATCTAACTTTTTCAATATCTAAATATAATTTAAGATGTGTTAATTCGTCTTCCAGTTTTATTAATTGCTGTTCATCTTTACGCATGGTCCCTCTCAAAAAATCAGATAATTGTTGAATCATTTTTCTTGCCTCCTCAGGTCTTGATCCAGCCAATGCGCTAATAGAATTTAAACTGTTAAATAAAAAATGTGGTTGTAACTGTTGCCTTATATTATTTAGCTCAGCTTCTTTAGCCAATTGTTCGGCTTGGGTTTTACGGGTATCACCTTCTTGTATTTCTTTTAAGTAATTCCAAACCCATATCACTAATGAAATAAAAGAAATCATCAAAAAATGATAACAAAAACGAATCGTAAAACTTTGACTAATAAATTGAAGATATTGGGTGTTTGAATAAAATATTTTTTTAAACAGCCAGTTTAAAAAAAGCGTTACAAATACAGCTAATAGTAAAGTCCAAATGCGCATATAAAAAATGTTTTCGCGCTGAGGTTGATAATATTTTAATAGATAAAAGAAGGAAAGAACTAAAAAATAAATGGTAAAATTAGTTAATAAACTATCAATGACTGCAACCTTAAATGCGATATTAAAACCTAACAAAACATATAGATGAATAAATACCCAAAATGCCCACCAGCTTGTGTATGCAACTATTGCTTTTTTAGATGTGAGTGATTGAAACGTAATCATGCAACCACATTTAATGAAAGCCGTTGTTCAATTTGTTTCGCTTTTTGATAAATGAAATTGATGTATCCTTCGGGATAATCGTGTTCAGAAATTTTTGAACAAATTTCCATTCCATCTGTAAATTCTTTTATAAGTGTGAGTTCAGATATATCAATAAATTTCCACGCCACTCCATTTTGTGAATCATTCTCAAAGGAATCTTCTTCACGCACACCAATCATGCGTGCTTTTATAAATGCCTCTTCTTCGTTTCGTGCTTCAATTAATCTTACTTGTTCATCAAATTGTGGGTTGCTTACTTGCTCACCAACATTAATATTGAAAACCATTTTTATCAAGTACCAGTTCATAGTCAAGTATATATTTTGTGTGCTTTTACATTTTTGTATGTTAACCTATTATTTAATAACTTTTTATTTCAATTCCGCCAAAAACAGATGACCCTTTTATCACTAATACTTTATTTATATCACCCACAAAATCTTTTTGAACTGGTCTTTTATCCTCAATACCACCAAGCACTGCCACCATCATTTCTGTTTGAATATTCCAATGAGCTGGAACAATTAATTTTGTGCCGCCAAATACTTGTGTCATTTCCAATTCTACACGTCCAATAATATCAGCCTGACTTAAATTAATTTCTGCTCCACCAAATATGCAAGTGATGGTTCCTCCTTTAAAATCTTTTGAGATAATATTTTTTTTAATCCCTCCAAAAATCGAAACCGAATCAATCACATCTTCATTTACACTTTTATCTTTTGAATATGGGGCACAATTTTCTTTCCAATTATTTTTCCATTTATTACTCCTCGGTTTAAAAATCATAATTAAGCCTATTACAATAATAAATATAGGCCAAAATAAAGGTCCGATGCTCATATCAGGAAAAACATCATCTAATAAAAAAAGAGAGCCGATAATGATAGGAACAAACCAACCTCCTCTGGTAAAATTATGTTTCGCTCCAATATAAAACCCTACTACAATAAGAAGCATTTCCCATGTAAAAATCCATTCGGGAATAAGCACACCCATTTGTTTTGCAAGCAATGCAGCACCCACGCAAATAATCACAATGCCTCCCATTACTCTGCCACTTCTGCTATGTTTATGATTCCATCTATGAGAACCATTTTGTTCGTTGTTATTATCCATCACTTCCATCTTTAAAGTTATTTGATGATACAAACGTATGCTCAAATTTAATAGAAGCAAATCCAATTATGGTCATACCTAAAAAGAGGTCGGTAAAGTGTATAAATTTATGGGTGAAGATGAATAGGGCTATAAAAATGATTGGTAATTTTAAACTTTTCCAATCAAGTCTATCAATTTATCCACTTCGCTTTTTGTATTATAAATATGTGTGGAAATGCGCAAAGAGTTTAATCCATTTTCGGGAACCATTCTAATTCTAATTTTATTTTCGGATGCTTTTGCATAAAATTTATCATACTCTATACCTTTAATTCTAAAACCGTTTACAGCACACCTTGATTGTTCTTCAATAGGGGTAATCAATTCTATTTTATCACCAAATTCTAATAATTTTTGTTGCACATATCCTCCCAACATTTTTATTCTATCGTGAATATTTTGCATGCCAATATTTTCTATAAAATCAATGGAGGCATCCACACCTTTATACAATCCTGCTGATTGTGTGCCTCCATAATACCTGTGTGCTGAGCTTGCGTAATCGCCCATCTGAACAGGGTTTGTAGCCATATTCCATTTTGCATTATCACTTCCTCCGCCAACAAAATACGTTTGTAATGTATTTTGGAAATCTTTTTTTACATATAAAAATCCTGTTCCTTTAGGACCCAACATCCACTTGTGGCAGCAACTTGCATACATATCACAACCAATATCATGTATATCTAATAATAACATTCCTGGCCCATGAGCTCCGTCAATAAAAACAAATAATCCTTTTTCTTTTCCAAGTTTTGAAATTTCTTTTGCCGGTAAAATTTGTCCTTGTGTGCACGGAATATGTGGCACTGCTATGGCTCGTGTTTTTTTGTTAATGAGGGATGAAATTCTATTTAATGTTTCGGCAGCAGTAGATGCGGGTGTAAAAGTTTTTAAAACTATGCCGTCTAATTTTTGCCTATTGAGCCAAGGAAAAGCATTTCCAACATGCTCATGTGTGGTCATAATTACTTCATCTCCTTTTTGTAAAGGCAAACCCCAACACGCAATATTTATTCCATCGGTAACATTATGTGTAAGTGCAATTTCATCCTCATTAGCGCCAACAAAATTGGCTAATTTTTTTTGAGAGGCTTCCCACCCTCCATAATTTCCAAACTGGTCTCCATCCATCATTCCCTTGCGCACGGCTTCAATTACTGGATATGGTGAAGGCCCCATGGTTCCATTATTTAGGTATGCTACATCTTTTGTAAGTGGAAATTGCTGACGAACCATGCTCCAAAATTTTTCATCATCAGCTACTATTTTTTTTCCTTGTGATGAAATAAGAGTCGTATTTTCAGCGAGAAGAAAATCACTCATGGCAATTCCTGCAAGCAACGTTCCAGCTGTTTGTTTGATAAAATTTCGTCTGTTTGGTTTCATGGTTTTATGTTATTTCAAAAAATAATTAATCATTTCCTCCGTTTCTTTTTCACTTGGTTGTGGTGCATTTGCTTCAATAATTTTTCCGTCTTTTCCAATAAAAATATATCTTGGAATACTGGTAATAGCATACAGTTTTGTGATCTCAGATGTTCGTCCTGGTGAAATTAAATGCAATCCTGTTAACTGTTTTTCTTTAATGGTATTCTTCCATTTTGTTTGTTCATCATCAATGGATACATACATAAAAACGATGTCCTTTTTGTTTGCAAATTTTTTCTGCATCTCCATACTATATGGAAGTTCTTTCATACAAGGCAAGCACCAAGTTGCCCAAACATCAATATAAACCAACTTGCCTTTTAAACTGCTAAGTGAAATCTTTTTTCCATTCTCATCGCTTAGCGTAAAATCTGGGGCAAATTCACCTTCTTTCGAAGCATTTGCTTGTTTCATTTTATCTTTAAGCGCATCTGCCAAAAAAACATCAGCAGTTATTTTTATAAATTCATCATACATGTTTTTTACAACTGCAGCATCTCCGTATTCAATGGCTTCACTTACCACAGCACCCATTAATGCAATTTGAATTCTTGTTGAAATAAATTTTTCTCTAATCAATTTGTATTTGAGTTGATATACTTTTTCGCTGGTTAACTGTTCGTTTTCTGAAGTGGCAACAATCAAATAATAATTGAGTACTGCATTTAAAAATTTAATATAGTCAGGGTGTCGTGAAAGCTCTCCATCATTGGTGTTTTTAGCGGCTACATAATCTGTAAATCGTTTTGAATAATTTGGTTTTGATGTTTGTTTGGTCAGGTATTTTTTCATCAATGGAAATGAAATAACTTGTTCTGCATTTTTGTAATAAATCTCGTTTTTCATGTACGATAAAAATTCAGAACCGGGCTCATATACTTTTTTTAAACTATCTATTATTTTATTGCTTGCCAACAATAAACTATCTTCAACAAAAAATATTTCATCTTCCGTTGCATCGCTTAATCTTCGTTTTTGGGTTGATGCGGAATTTTTAAAAGATAAAAATTGCGTGAGATAAAAAAACCGATTATACATATTTAAATTACCCGATCCTTTTCCTGAAAACTTTATCGATTCATTAAATTTATCTTCATCTATGGTGATAAATAAACTATCATCAGGTTCCAAATATAAAGGTGCGTATTGCTCGCCCAATTTTATATAACCAGTAACCGGAACCTCCATAACGGCAAATACTTTAAAGTATCCATCGGGATTAATAATGGCAGGATATTCAAACTCCAAACCAGATGTTGCATCTTTATAAATAACCACACTTATTTTATTGGTGTGAAAATGTTTAACATGCCCGCACAAAATTGCATATTCATTTCCAGCTTGTGATGAATGGACGAAACAAATAAAAATAACGGCAAAAAATATTTTCTTCATACAAAATCAAAGATGCAAAAAATTGAGTAAATAGTTTAATCGTAAATCATAATTTCGTTTATTAAACCTTAACATGAAACCTTACAAAGTAATTGGATTAATGAGTGGCTCATCAATGGATGGTGTTGATGTAGCTTATTGTGAATTTATAAATGAAAACAACAACTGGAGCTTCAAAATTATTGAAGCTGAAACCATTCCTTATCCTGAAGTTTGGATTACGCGTTTAACAAATTTGCAAGAACAACCCATTTTCTTGTACCCCAAAACAGATTTTTTTTATGGCAAATATTTAGGGCAAATAGTGAATGATTTTATAAAAAAATATGATTTAAAAATTGATCTTATTTCTTCTCACGGACATACCATTTTTCATCAACCCCAAAATGGATTTACTGCACAAATTGGCAATGGCGCATCCATATATGCTGAAACAAATTTGCCAGTAGTTTATGATTTTAGAACCGTTGATGTGGCTCTTGGTGGACAAGGGGCTCCGCTCGTTCCAATTGGTGATAGAGAATTGTTTGGCGAATTTGATGCTTGCTTAAATTTAGGTGGTTTTGCAAATATCAGTTATACCCAAACCAATGAACTATTCGCATTTGATATTTGCCCTTGCAATACCATTTTAAATCATGTTTGTAATTGGATGAATTTACCCTTTGATGACGAAGGAAAAATTGCGGCAAGCGGAAAAGTAAACGATGAGTTATTATCGAAATTAAATGCCCTTGATTTCTATAAAAAGTATCAAGCAAAATCTCTTGGAAAAGAATGGGTGAATGACCATTTTTGGCCCATTGTTAAAAATTATGCTGCCGTTTCCGATAGCGATTTATTGGCCACTTTTACAGCACATATTGCCGAACAAATTTCTCAAATTATAAATCATTCTCTATCAAAAAAAATATTAATAACAGGTGGTGGCGCATTTAATAAATATCTCATTCATCTTATCAAAAATAAAATTGCTGCTGAAATTATTATTCCCGAAAAAAATATTGTACAGTTTAAAGAAGCATTAATTTTTGCTTTTTTAGGTGTGCTTAGAATAACCAATAAAGTAAATTGCTTAAGTAGTGTAACTCATGCAAAACTTGATAATATTGGAGGAGCTTTTTATGGAAATTTTAGCGCGTTTAATTCGTAAGTTATTTTCTTTTCCAGATAGGAACATTGCTGCAAGCCTCGCCATACATAATACTTTTTACATACGGAGAAAGTTTATGCGTAATCTCTACATAAGCACTTACTGGAACATGCACATCGCTACAACCTTTAATTATAACCCTCACATCTTTATACTCCTCAGCATTTATTTTTTGAAGGGCATCATTAAATAAAATGGTTTCTAAAATCTGCAAATCACCAAATACATATCGGTTTGCAAATGGCTCCACACTTACCGCTAAAAGCATATATGCCCAAGTTGGAATGATGGCATCGGCAGAGCAAACAAAAGCAATATTTTTATTTTGGTATTGACTCCAATCATGCAACTTTACAAACTCCCGAAAATCTTTTTCTCTCAAAATCATTCCCCTAAAAAGCTGGTCTTTTATATCAAATAAAATGCGTTCGCCTTTATGATACAACTCTTCCAAATCAATAGTGATAAGTCCGCTATTGGCTATTTTATTTTGTATGGGTGTTGTGTTGTCTTCCATTAGTTATTTTGTTTCCCGCAGATACCGCTAATTTTCGCAGATTATAAATGATTCACTTTCCTGTAAATACTATTTGTAATGTTATCCGTATTAAAGTTAACAAGTATGCCCAGCTTTTTGTTATAAATTTTTAAATAGGTGATTACCTGCTTGTGATGAACTTCGGCAAGATTCTCAACAGACTTTACTTCTATAACAACCAAATCATTCACTAAAATATCTATTCTGAAACCAAGCTCAAGCTTTACATTATCATAAACAACAGGAACCGGAACTTCTACATTCACATGAAGGTTCTCTTTTCTCAACTCATGAACCAAAGCAGCAACATAAACCGATTCTAACAAACCCGGACTAATTTGATTATACACTTTGAAGATAGCCCCACGAATAATATATGAAAGATCATTTTCTGTAATAATAACTTTTTTCTTCTGCGCTTATCTGCGAAATCTGCGGGAATTTTTTTAAGCTAACAACTTCTTCCAACTAATTTCTTCTGCTAAAATTTCTTTAATGCGAGAGATTGGAATTCGTTCCTGAACCATGGTATCACGATAGCGAATGGTTACTGTTTGATTTTCTAATGACTCATGATCAACTGTAATGCAATAAGGTGTGCCAATAGCATCTTGTCTGCGGTAGCGTTTTCCAATGGCATCTTTTTCTTCATAAAAACAATTGTAATCAAACTTCAATTCATCAATAATTTTTTTAGCAACTTCAGGCAATCCATCTTTTTTTGTAAGAGGAAAAACAGCCACTTTTACCGGAGCTAATATTGCCGGCAGTTTTAACACCGTGCGCATTTCTTTTTTCCCTTCTTCCCCCACTTCTTCTTCTATAAAACTTGCACAAAGTGTCGCCAAAAATAAACGATCTAAACCTATTGAAGTTTCTACTACATAAGGCACATAATTTTTATTCACTTCAGGATCAGCATCAAAGTATTGTAATTTTTTTCCTGATAAATTTTGATGTTGTGTTAAATCAAAATCGGTACGAGAATGTATGCCTTCCATTTCTTTAAATCCAAATGGAAAATCAAATTCAATATCAACGGCAGCATTAGCATAATGCGCTAATTTCACATGATCGTGAAAGCGATATTTTTCTTTTCCAAAACCTAATTTATAATGCCATTGCATGCGGGTTTCTTTCCAGTATTCATACCATTTCATTTCTTCACCAGGGCGAACAAAAAATTGCATTTCCATCTGCTCAAATTCGCGCATACGCATGATGAACTGACGAGCAATAATTTCGTTTCTAAATGCTTTTCCAGTTTGTGCAATTCCAAAAGGTATTTTCATCCTTCCTGATTTTTGCACGTTTAAAAAATTTACAAAAATACCTTGAGCAGTTTCGGGGCGTAAATAAATTTTATCAGCATCTTCGGCCATGGCTCCCATTTCGGTGCTAAACATTAAATTGAACTGACGAACATCAGTCCAATTGCGAGTGCCACTTATCGGACAAGCAATTTCGTGTTCTTCAATTAATGATTTTAGTTTTGATAAATCGTTATCAAGCAATGCTTGGTCTAATGCTTTTTGTAATTCATCTGCTTTGTTTGATTTACCATCTTTCGTATAACGAGCAATTTTATCTTCCAATAAATTATCCGCCCTATATCGTTTTTTCGAATCCTTATTATCAATCATCGGATCGCTAAAACCATCAATATGTCCACTGGCTTTCCACACTTTAGGATGCATAAAAATAGCTGCATCTAATCCCACAATATTTTCATGCATTTGCACCATTGATTTCCACCAATACTGGCGCAAATTATTTTTTAATTCTACCCCATTTTGTCCGTAATCATACACGGCACCAAGCCCATCATAAATTTCACTCGATGGAAAAACAAATCCATACTCCTTGCAATGCGAAACAACTTTCTTAAATAATTCTTCTGACATGGGCGCGAAAATACAGGCTTAATAGAGATTAAAAAACAAGAATAAAAAATTCGTCAAAACTATTTCATCTGTTGTTGATGACGAGGATATTTTTCAAATATTTTATGAATATCCTTTTGCAATTCGGCTTCATAACTCTGAGGATCGGTAACTGTACCCACGCTCCATCCACGCCAAATCATTTTATTGGTTTTTCTATCAATCACAGAAATTGTTAATGTGCCTTCGGTATAAGGAATTTGATCGGTGCGATATCCAATAATGTATGGCATTTGTTGTTGATAGCCGTAAGCATATCTTCTATAATTATCGTAATATGGACTGTGTTGCATATTATAATTATACGGATGATTATAATAGGGATACGGGTAACTATAATTTTGATTATTATAAATTGGCGTTTGCACGGTAGTGGTTTTTTTCTCTATCATTAAGTTATATTCAATAAGCAAATCGGGGCTATCAATATCAACCGTGTATCCAAGAATTTGCATTTCTTTACTCGAATAATTTTTAATATTACTTTCTACAATCTGATTATTGAACTGGTCATTTTTGTAGGGCTGATCGGGATTGGGAATCCAAGCAAAAGTTTTGTGTGAAGTAAAATCAGCAGTATGGTCGTAATCAGAATAAATATCAACGGTTGCACATCCTGCAAATAGAATAAAGGTGAAAAATAAAAAAGGTATTTTCATAATAGAAATATTTATTCGAAAATAACTTAATCTTTAATTTATCAGTTAGTGTAAGCATCTTTAATGTTATTTTAAGATGATAAGTTTGTTGATGTAATTCTCGTAAATTAGCGCACGATAATTTTTTTGCATTGATATATATTTTCACGCCACAAACTTCATCACGATTAAATTATATCCTTTCCGAATTGCTTTGGAGGCGTATGGGTATTGACTATAAAACTTGTACCGAAGAAGAATTTAAAAACTATAATGGCGCAAAAATTAATTATAGCGAGCAGTTTTTTGAAAACTCAATTCAAATTGTACCACAAGGTTTATTGTTTGAAGAAAATATTTTTCCTCAACAAATTGAAGTAGCCGATGATGAGATTTGGAGCAAACTTTTTTTTCTTACCTCTACTTCCGAAATTCCTTTTGATATTTTTGCAGCAGCATTTTATTTGTTGAGCAGATATGAAGAATATTTGCCACATGACGTTGATGAACACAAGCGTTTTGCTCATCAACAAAGTTTGGCAGTTAAAAATAATTTTATCGAATTGCCTCTTGTAGATGCTTGGGCAAATCAATTTAAAGAAATTATTTTGCAACAATTTCCTTCCATTATTCATCAACAAAAAGCATTCAAATTTTTATCAACCGTTGATATAGATTTTGCTTATAAATACAATGGAATTGGATTAAAAAGACAAGTGTTAAAATTAGGGAAATCAATTTTACAGCTTAGGTTTAATGATGCTGTTGAACAATTATTGGTGATGTTAGGTTCAAAAAAAGATCCTTACGATACGTATGATTTTATTCACAAAACAATTGACAATAACAGGCTTTTATTACACTATTTTGTGTTGATGAAAACAGGAACAACGCATGATAAAAATATGATGCTTCATCATCCGTTAATGAAAAGTACAATCAAAAAATTAACCAAAAATTATTCGGTTGGTTTACATCCATCTTATTATTCAATGGAAGATAAAAGTGTGATGAATGAAAAATTATTGCTTGAGAATTTTACTCAACTTAACACCACAAAAACTCGTCAACATTTTTTAAAATTTACTTTGCCTCAAACCTATCAATTATTGGAATCAATTGGTTTTACTGATGATTACACGATGGCATACAGTGGTATTTCAGGTTTTAGAGCATCTACAAGTTTCCCGTTTTTGTTTTTTGATTTGAGCAAAAATCAATCATCAACATTACTCCTTCACCCAACTATAGTAATGGATGTTACCCTAAAAAACAGTCATCAATTTACTCCGCAACAAGCCATGAAAAAGATTGAACAATTGATAAATGAAGTAAAAAAAGTGAACGGAACATTTATCAGTTTATGGCATAATTCCAGTTTGTGTGAAGATGAGGAATGGAAGGGCTGGAGAGAAGTATTTGAAAAATTACATACTTTAGCTTCCATCAAAACCCAAAAACAAATTGATTAATTATTTAACACATCAGCAAATAGATAAAACCAAATGGGATGAGTGTGTTTCAACCTCACTTAATGGAATGATTTATGGCTACTCTTGGTATTT
>JANYDU010000056.1 GCA_025359805.1 Bacteroidota bacterium | reverse complement strand
AGCATGTGGTTACTATCCGGTAAGTAGTTTAACGATTACTAAGAGTCCATCCAATGGCCCAGATATGAATACGATAACAGGATCAAACAGTCCAGCAATAATGACTTATACAGTATGTGATCCATCAGGAAATTGCACGGTATTAACCCGCAAAGTAAACATAGTGGATAGAATAGCACCAGTGATTAATTTGATTGGTAACAGTCCATATTACCATAATAGATTTACACAATATGTGGATGCGGGTGTAAACTTAACGGACAATTACTATACAGATGCACAATTGAGAGCAGATGCAAGCAAATGGGTAGTGAGTAATCCGGTTAAGAATGATGGTGTAGAAGGGACTATTTATTATGTAACGTATAATTTAACTGATCCTTCGGGGAATGTTGCAAATAGTATAAAAAGAACAGTAATTATTGCTGCATCAACAACAGGGGTATCCAATGTAAATGGAGTGGACAATGGAATTAAATTATATCCAAATCCGAGCAATGGTAAATTTACGATAGAGATAGATAATGCTTTAGAAGTTCAAACGATAAAAGTTTATAATATCATTGGTTCGTTGGTGAGAGAGCAATCAGTGAAAGGAAACAAGACGATTGAAATCGATATGAGTTCAGAAAGAGAAGGAGTATACATTGTGAGGGTGGAAGGAAATGGAAAATCATACACCCAAAAAATGAATGTGGTGAAGTAATATTTAATCATCAAATTAGTCAATCTTTTAAAACGCAGTCAAAAATATTTGACTGCGTTTTTTTTGAATTATAGAAACACAAAATGGAAATTGTATCTTATAATGTAAATGGAATTCGCTCTGCAATTGGTAAAGGATTACTCAATTGGATGGAGCAACGTAAAGCCGATGTTTATTGTTTTCAAGAAACAAAAGCAGAGCAATCACAGGTAGATTTAAAACCTTTTGAATTGTTGGGCTATAACCATTATTGGATTTCAGCAAAAAAGAAAGGATATAGTGGAGTGGCTATTTTTACTAAGCTAAAACCCGATTATGTGGAGTATGGTTTTGGGGACGAAAATTATGATAGCGAAGGGCGGATTATTAGAGCTGATTTTGACGATGTTTCAATAATCAGCTTATACATTCCATCGGGTTCAAGTGGCGATGAACGCCAAGAATATAAAATGATTTGGCTCGATTATTTTCATCAATACATCAATAAACTAAAAGTTAAAAGACCTAATCTAATTGTTTGTGGTGATTATAATATTTGTCATCAATCCATAGATATTCACGATCCAATTAGCAATAAAAACAGTTCAGGATTTTTGCCCGAAGAAAGAACGTGGATGAGTGGGTTTTTGGATAACGGTTTCATAGATTCATTCAGAAGATTTCATCCAGAACCGCACAATTATAGTTGGTGGACGTTTAGGCAAAAATCTCGTGAGCGCAATAAAGGCTGGCGAATAGATTACTGTATGGTAAGCGAGACCATTGGAAGTAGAATTAAAGCGTCAGGTATTCATGCTGATGTGGTTCACTCTGATCATTGTCCAGTTTGGGTTGAAGTATCAGATTGAATATGCTTTATTGATTAGAAATACTCAGTACATTTCCTGATCTTCTTACGATGTACTGCACCAAAGGTTTGGATGCTGGGGCACTAATTGGATAACCACTTGCACAATCAAACTTAGAATTGCAAAAGCCTCCAGTTGTACACTGTTTAACGGAGTTTTTGTATTGAGCGCATTTATAAAAAGTGTTGGTACTATCCATACTCACAACTGCACAATCTTTTTGTGGATCAACAGGGCAGGTTAAATCAAATGCTACAAACTCATCATTAATATTATGATATAAAATAATACCTTTATTTCCTCCAGGAAAATATTTCCATCCTTGTATTTGAGTGAGTACTGCATTATCAGGAAAATCTAAATTAATCCCCTGAATATTTACTGCAACAGGAAGAAAATAAGTGTTACTTCCATTTGTTGAGGAGCTGTCTTTGCTACATGAAAAGTACATCAACGCTAAGCATATAATGATAATAAATTTATTCATAAGTATAAAATCCCTTTCCTGTTTTACGACCATAATGACCAGCATCTACCTTTTGTTGTTGTATTCTGCTTGGCCTAAATTTCCCATCTTGATGAAACAAATTATAAATAGAACTCGTTACCGAAAAATTAGTATCCACTCCAATTAAATCCATCAACTTAAATGGCCCCATTTTAAATCCACTGCTTTCCATCAAAGCATCAATGGTTTCAATATCGGCAACTTTTTCTTCTGCAATTTTTAAACCTTCAACATAATAATGGCGGGCTACCCTGTTTACAATAAAACCTGGCGCATCAGCTGCCATAACACAAGTTTTCCCCATTCCTTCAATCAATGTTTTGCAAACATCAGCCACTTCAGTAGCTGTTTCCACACCACTAATAACCTCTACCAACTTCATAACGGGGGCAGGGTTAAAAAAGTGCACTCCAAGTACACGTTGAGGATTAGGAACTTTTGCCGCAATTTGAGTAATGGGAATAGAAGATGTATTACTAGCTAAAATAGTTTGCTCACTATTATTGGCTGCAACGGTTTGAAAAAACTCTTGTTTAACATTAAGCCTTTCAACAATAGCCTCAATAATTAAATCGCCTTTTACTTCATCAATTTTATCAGTAAAGGAAATATTAGCAAGGATATTTTGTTTTTTATCAGAAGATATTTTTTGCTTTTGTACTAACCCATCCAAGCTTTTATCAAGTCCTGTTTTTGCTTTTTCAAGCATAGAAGCACTAATATCAAACAGAATTGTTTTGTATCCTGCTTGTGCGCATACCTGTGCGATGCCTGCACCCATTGTGCCTGCGCCAGCTATACAAATAGTTTTTATAGTTATCACCGTACAAATTTATCTTTTTTAAAAACACTATCTAAAACAAATACTGACAATATGTTATTATTGGTTGAAGGGTGTACATTTTGGAAAGCCCCAAATGTTTATTATATATTTGTAGCCAATTTTAAGATTATGATTACTGTAAGCGAAAAGGCAAAGAGCCGAATAATAAATTTAAAAAAAGAATCAAATTACACTGATGATTATTTTTTAAGAGTAGGAGTAGATAGTGGAGGTTGCTCAGGACTTTCCTACAAGCTTGATTTTGATAATGCCATAAAAGATGGGGATGAAATTATTGACCAAAATGGAGTAAGGGTGGTAACCGATAAACGAAGTGTGTTATATTTATTTGGAACTGAATTGGATTTTACTGATGGATTAAATGGTAAAGGATTTACTTTTAACAACCCAAACGCTACCCGTACATGCAGTTGTGGTGAGAGTTTTGCCGTTTGAGGATAAAAATATTAGAAAAGTTTGATTTTAAATTATAAGGAATATATTTGCAGTCCTTTTTTAATGAATAAAGTATTATAGAATGGCAAACCATAAATCAGCAGAAACAAGAATCCGTAATAGTGCAACCAAGCGCTTAAGAAACAGATATCAAGCTAAAACAACACGTACTAATATTAAAAATTTAAGAGCAAGTACTGATAAAGTTGAAGCACAAACATTGTTACAAAAAGTATCTTCGATGCTTGATAAATTGGCAAAGAAAAATGTAATCCACAAGAAAAAAGCGTCTAACCAAAAATCTAAATTAGCTAGAGTGGTTAATAAAATTGGTAAGGAAGTAGCCGTTAAAAGAGCCAGTAAAAAAACGGCAAAAAAAGTATCGAAGTAAATTTTAAAACAGATATATTTTAAGAAAGGCTTTCCGCATTTGGGAAGTCTTTTTATTTTATAGCAGGTTTTGCTCTTACTTTATGAATATGATTGGTTTTATTCAATGCCGATTGAAGATAAATTTGTAGGGAAAAATAAATTCCATAATCCATATAACTTTGGCTATTTCTTGTTCCTCGTCCGCCATAAGACACATTAATGTATCCCCAATATATATAAGGCTCTAATGCTACACTTTCATTCAAAAAAAATGCTCGACCTATGCGTCCATAAATATCTTGTTGAATGGACATTCGCCCTGTAGACCCTAAACTATAATCGGTCTGAATAAAAAATAAATTATTGAAATAATAACGCATCAACGGACCTGCTTTTAGCGATAAGTTTCCTCTTCTTCCACCATTGTATTGATATAGAATGGCACCTCTTCCACCTAACAAAACATGGTCGGTTAACAGCACACCATACATTCCATTAACATTAAATTGAGAGATATTGTAGTTTGTTCCATTGGTTAAATGCTCAAAGCCCGCACTTCCGCCAATAACTCGATTTCCCTTTTCAATTTGTGCCGAAACACCAAGCACAAAAAAGGTAGATATAAAAAGGGCAAGAATTTTTTTTGTTATTGGTTTCATGTTTTTGTTCAACACAAAACTAGCCATTAATCATTTATGAGGAGGTTAAAATAAAACAATGGGTTTCTAAGTTTTGCTCTGAGGTCTAAGTCTTCAAACATGCAGCTAATGGTTTCACGGAGGGTTTTGTTTTTATGAGCTTTGTTTACTACAAAATTAAATAGCCAAGGGTATTTGCAAAGTTTTTGCATGGTATGGCTCAGTTTTAATTCGTCCCATTGTCTATCATAAAAGGCATCATCATAAATTTTTAAAAATGAGGCATCAAATCTGTTTTGCTTAATAGCTTCTGCAATATGATTTGCTGCCATCATTCCACTATACATGGCATTACCAATTCCTTCACCAGTAAAAGGATCGATTAAAGAACCGGCATCACCAACTAATAAAAACCCATCACCAGATAATGGTCGTTTTTTAGACCCAAGTGGCAATCCCCAGCCTTGAATTTTACCAATCAGTTTTGCCTCTTTAAATCTATCTTTTATTCCAGGGTTATTGGCAATAGCTCTCAACATATCTTCTTTCAAATTTACTTTTTTCTTGCTCACAGTGCTGCTCAACATTCCTGCACCAATATTGGCTTGTCCGTTTGGTAATGGAAAAATCCAAAAATAGCCTGGAAGCAATTCTTCCAAAAAATGCAGTTCAATAAAATTTTGTGCGTGCATACCTTCCACGCCTTCGTAGTAGGCGCGAATACCCGCACAATAATGGTCGTTATCTTTTTTAATACCGGCTAACTTCTTAGCTACAATTGAACGATCACCTTCGGCACCAATTATTAATTTGGCATTATTAATTGAGCATTGAGCATTATTTTTTGTGTACGAAATTGTAATATCTTCATTTGTTCTTTCAATATCCATTACTTCTGCCCCATCAATCACATTAGCATAATTTTTATCTAAACGATTAAATAAATCATTATCAAAATCTATTCGTTTTGAAATAAAACCTGGAGGATATTTTTCTTTACTGATGTCTTGTTTGAAAGGAATATCAATAGATTTTCCATTAGGTGCGACAAATTTTACACCCCAACTATCTATAAATTTTGAAGTTTGTTTTGATAGGCTTGGTACAATTGAAGTATCAAGTTGATTAAACACATAAACGGTTTTTCCACTCAACGCATCCCCGCAAACTTTATCACGAGGAAAAACAGCCTTATCAATAATAGTATGCGGAATTTTATGCTTAGCCAAAAACAACGAAGTGGAACAACCTCCAGGTCCTGCGCCAATAATTACAATATCTGTCTCTTTCATTTTCTGTCACAATAATAAATGAGTAAATCCGAATTCGCTAAACTCATGAGAGTAAATTATTAATACGACATTGTGTCAATGGCTTGATTTTTGGTAAATTCGAATCCTCAATAAAAATGGATATGCATCATTTTGAAACCATGCCACCCGATGCGAAAGCTTGGATTTACGCAGCAAACAGAAAACTAACACTTGATGAAAAAAATAAAATAAACACAAAAGCTACGCAATTTGTGAGTAATTGGACAGCTCACGAGCAACAGCTTAAAGCGAGTGTTGATATATTAAATGATTTATTTTTTGTGGTTATGGTTGATGAAAACTATAATGCTGTGAGTGGTTGCGGAATTGACAAGTCTATCCATTTTATGCAGGAGTTGGAAAAAGAATTTAATATCGAATTGTTTAATAGAATGCAAATAGAATTGCTGAAAGATGAAGAAATAATAATTACATCGAAACCAAATTTAACAGTACTTTATAGCGAAGGAGTAATAGATGATGAAACCATTTTTATCAATAAAAATATCACTACAAAAAAAGAATTCGATACAAATTTTATGATTCCTCTTAACCAATCATGGGTATACCAAAGCATCAAAAATGCACAACTTACTTAATCATTAAAACTCTTGGCAATAAAACTTTTTGTGAGTAATGTTGCTTAATCTTACACAATCAAAATTTAACAAGTAAAATATAGTAATGGCAGATATTAAATCCAACGACTTAGGTCCAAACAACACCGACAAAAAACCCAAATCAAAATTACCACAAGTACCTAAGTTCAATTTTTATTGGATATACGGAATCATCGCAGTTGTTTTTTTGGTGATACAATTTATGCCTCATGATGTGGCTGTAAAAACAACTTGGTTTGCCGTAAAAAATGATATGCTCGAAACTCAGGATGTTGAGAAAATAATTGTGATTAACAAAGAGCGAGCAGAAATTTATATCAAAAAAGAATCGTTAAAAAATGATAAATTTAAAGACCTTAAAACACGGGGATTATTAGGAGATGAAGTGGGACCACATTACTATTTTGAAATTGGTGATGTAAATCAATTTTCAACAGATTTGAATAATGAAAAAACGGAGTATGAAAAGAAAAATGTTGGGCAGGTTTTAAATGTTCCTGTTGAGTACGTTACACAAAAAAATTATTTTGGAGATATTGTTGGTTGGTTATTACCTTTTGTGTTGCTCATTGGTGTATGGATGTTTATTATGCGCAGAATGGGTGGAAGCGGTGGAGGCGGTGGTGCACAAATTTTCAATATTGGAAAATCAAAAGCACAATTATTTGATAAAGAAGCGCAGGTAAAAACTACTTTCAAAGATGTGGCAGGATTGGATGAAGCGAAAGTGGAAGTAATGGAAATTGTTGACTTCCTAAAAAATCCTAAAAAATACACAACGCTTGGAGGAAAAATTCCAAAAGGTGCATTGCTTGTTGGCCCTCCAGGAACCGGAAAAACGTTATTAGCAAAAGCTGTTGCGGGTGAAGCGGGTGTTCCTTTTTTCTCTCTTTCGGGTTCTGATTTTGTAGAAATGTTTGTTGGGGTTGGCGCATCACGTGTTCGAGATTTATTCCGTCAAGCAAAAGAAAAAGCACCGTGTATTATTTTTATTGATGAGATTGATGCGGTTGGAAGAGCGCGTGGAAGAAACATGGTACAAGGTGGAAATGATGAAAGAGAAAATACTTTAAATCAATTGCTAACCGAAATGGATGGATTTGCCACCGACCTTGGTGTAATTATTTTGGCAGCAACAAATCGCCCTGATGTATTAGATCCAGCATTGCTTCGTCCGGGAAGATTTGACAGACAAATTTCTATTGATAAACCTGATTTATTAGGAAGAGAAGAAATTTTCAGGGTACATTTAAAACCAATAAAAATTGGTGAAGATGTAGATCCAAAAAGATTATCAACTCAAACTGCCGGATTTGCCGGAGCAGAAATTGCAAATGTTTGTAACGAAGCGGCACTGATAGCTGCAAGAAAAAATAAAGATAAAGTGGAGATGCAAGATTTTCAAGATGCCATTGATAGAGTAATTGGAGGATTGGAAAAGAAAAATAAAATTATTTCGGCTGATGAAAAACAAATCATTGCTTATCACGAATCGGGTCATGCAATTGTGGGTTGGTTTTTAGAAGGATTAGATCCATTAGTAAAAGTTTCTATTGTTCCTCGTGGTGTTGCAGCATTAGGCTACGCGCAATATCTACCCAAAGATCAATATCTATACACCACCGATCAAATGCGTAACATGATGTGTATGACACTTGGAGGAAGAGTTGCTGAGGATATTATTTTTGGAAGAATATCTACAGGTGCTCAAAATGATTTAGAACGTATTACAAAAATGGCCTATGCCATGGTAACTATTTATGGGATGAATCCAAAAGTTGGAAACGTATCATTTTATGATCCAAATAATGAGTATGGGTTTACAAAACCTTATTCTGATAGAACCGCAGAAATGATAGATATTGAAGTGAGAAATATTATTGATGAATGTTATGTGCTTACCAAAAAATTATTGATTGAAAAGCGTGAAAAGTTGGAAGAGCTTTCTCAAATATTATTAAAAAGAGAAATTTTATTTCAACATGATTTGGAAGAAATTTTAGGCAAACGCCCTTTTGAAACCAAATCAGAGGAAGCACATTTTGCATTAAACTCAAATGGTACATCACATGAAATTGTTGATGTAAAAACTGAAGTTACCCTTGAAGAAAATTCAGAAATAACGGTAGATAAACCTGAATAATTGTTTCTAAAGATTTTTGTAAAGCCTCGAAATTATTTCGGGGCTTTTTTATTTTTTATAGATGATAAAACAGCATTACCAAAAAAAACATAAATTGCCCAAGTGGAGCAGAACACAACATCCAAAGAAAAAATTTTAAAAAAAATTCGCCAAGCCTTGATCTTCAAACAAAAGACCAAGTTTGCCAATATTGATTTGGATTCCAATATTTATACTCAACCACCACAAGAGGAATTGGTAATGGAAACATTTGCAAAAAATTTGGTTGACCTTAAAGGGCAATTTGTTTTTTGCACCAACCCATTTGATTGCATCGATAAAATGCTTACCCTTTTTGAACAACGCAAATGGAAGCAATTATTTTGCTGGGAAGAAGACTTACAGTTTTTATTAAAAGATTCGGGGATTTCGTTTGCTGATAAAACAGCAAATATCGAAAAAGTTCAAGTATCAATAACAAGTTGTGAAGCATTGATTGCACGCACTGGAAGTGTATTGGTAAGCGCTAAAAAAAACTCACGAATACTTACTATTTTTCCACCAGTTCATATTGTAATTGCATACTCATCACAATTGGTAATGGAGCTAAAAGATGGCATGCAAATTTTAAGAAACCGATATGGAAAAAATATTCCTTCAATGGTTTCATTTGTGAGTGGCCCAAGCCGAACTAGTGATATTGAAAAAACATTGGTAATAGGTGCACACGGTCCAAAAGAATTATTTGTATTTATGATTGATGATGCAAATCGTGATTAGTTTTAAAGAAGAAAAAACCATTGAACTTAAACAAGAAAATATATTTCCTTTCTGATTTTCATCTTGGCGTTCCAAATTATGCTTCAAGTTTAGAAAGAGAGAAACGCATCGTTCGTTTTTTAGATTCAATTAAAAATGACGCATTAGAAATTTATTTAGTTGGAGATTTATTTGATTTTTGGTTTGAGTATAAAAAAGTAGTCCCAAAAGGTTTTGTAAGATTACTCGGGAAGCTTGCCGAA
Organism: Bacteroidota bacterium; assembly: GCA_025359805.1. Classification (GTDB taxonomy): domain Bacteria; phylum Bacteroidota; class Bacteroidia; order UKL13-3; family UKL13-3; genus CAIUEQ01. The sequence goes on along the minus strand of JANYDU010000056.1, from coordinate 20,976 downwards.
TTAAGTGATGCAGGAGTCTCATTACATATTTTTCATGGCAACCATGATTTGTGGCAATTTGGTTATTTGGATCAAGAAATTGGTTGCACCGTTCATTCAAAAGCTATTACAAAAATATTTAGCGGAAAGAAATTTTACATTGCACATGGAGATGGAATTGGCCCCAAACAAAAATGGTTTAAATTTATTTTGAGCATTTATCGGAACTATTTTTTTCAACGGTTATTTGCTTTTTTTCATCCAAGTATTGGAATTACAATTGCCAATTGGTTTTCACATCAAAGCAAACAAAACAGCTTTGAAAACAATGCCCAATATTTTGGTGACGATAAAGAATATCATCTCCTATTTGCCAGCAAATATTTGAAAAATCATGAGGTAGATTATTTTATTCTTGGACACAGGCATTTGCCTATGGATAAGATTATTGGTGCGGCTCACGTTATCAATCTTGGTGATTGGATTGCTTATAATACCTACGCAGTTTTTGATGGAGATAAAGTGGAACTTAAAAAGTATGAGTAAGTCAATAATCAATAGTCGATGGTTGGTAATTTGCTTATGCTTTTTTGTGCTCATTTTTTTTTCATCCTTTCAATTCAACATCCAACACCCAACATCCAACTTCTCTTTAATTAAAAGCATCTTAATTGAAGCTAAAGATATTCAAACTGATAGACTTGGAAATGTTTTTATCATCACCAAAACAAATCAGTTATATAAATACAGTGCCGATGGAAAATTGTTAAGCACACTTAATTATAAATACCTTGGAAATATTTCTAGCATCGACCCCACAAACCCACTTGAAGTATATGTATTTTACAAAGAGCTAAATTTGGTTTTGTTTTTAGATAATAATTTGGCTTATCGAGGTGAAATGGATTTAAGTGACTATGGAATTGGGCAAGCGTCAACCGTTGCTCGTTCGTATGATAATGGTTTGTGGGTTTTTGATCTTGGCGATATGCAATTGAAAAAAATGAACAAAAATGGTGATGTTTTGCAATCAAGTGGAAACGTAAAGCAGTTTGTAAATACAAGTGTTTTGCCTAATTATATGTACGATAATAATGATCGGGTTTTTGTAAATGATTCAACAATTGGTATTTTAGTTTTTAATGTTTTTACCAGTTATATTAAAACCATTTCGATAAAAGGTTGTGATGATTTTAAGATGATTGAAGACGAAATTTTTTATAATAAAGATGGAAAATTATTGAGGTATAATTTAAAAACATTTACGGAATCTATTTTTCAATTACCCGATACCACTTTCACACAAGAAATAAGCATTGAAAAAGAAAGATTGTATTTATTGAAACCAAACTCAGTGGATATTTATTCGTATTAGTGTTAACCTTTTATTTTTTTCTTTAACTTAATCATCCATATCTCTATTGATGAAGGTTCACGCAATTTCCAATTTTGAGGCTTGGGATAAAACTTAGGATTCAAAAAAATGGTTACATATACAGCTCCATTTTCGTAGCTTTTTCCATAAAAATGTTCTGCTAAATATTGTTTATCTTCTTCATTAAATTCTGCATTTAAATTGGATTGAATAATGGCAGGCAACGAATCTATAGGTTGTTCATTGATGCGCTCTGTTTTTATTCCTTCGTTATTTAAATACATAAGCTGAGAAGGATTTGCAATTGGGGCATAACTCCAAAAAACAGTTGTATCACTAAACTCATTTTTCAAATGATTTTCGATATTAAAATATCCTCGATAAGCGATGGTTCCATCACCTAAATTTTTACCTGGATAGTATAAAAAATTACCCGCAATAAGTGATAGCAGTAAAATAAAATATAATGTGTTTGCCGATCTTTTATTGAAATATTGAAGTGCATTTATCACACTAATTATCATCAATAAATTAAGTGATAAAAAATACCGATGCCCTATTGTATTTTTTAAAAACACGGCCATCAAAATTGAAACAACAATTGTTAAAACTATCCATGAGTGTTGAAATTTTTTATCGCCAATATTTTTAACAACAGCAAAAAGAAAGATGAAATAAAAAGGAAGCATCCCAAAATCAACTAACCTCCAAATGATAAGCAATAGGCTTTTAAAAAATTGCAGAGGCGTGTTTATCTCATCTATATCGCCATAGTTTGGAGAATGAGTATACCAACCTGTATGGTTATAATGAAGCGCAAGCCAAGCGCAAAATACTAACGCAGGAATTGAATAAAAAAATGCCCTTTCTTTTATCCAATTAACTATTGTTTTCTCTTTATAGGAAAGAGAAAAATCTGTTGCTGCCAGTGCCAATAGAAAAAAACATCCTTGCAAATGGGTTATCACCATTAAGACGGATCCAAATAAAAACCACCATTTTTTTTTGGTAAGTAAACTGTAAAAAGCCGCTAAAAAAAATGTCATTACCGCAACAGTATTTAACATCATTGCACCTTGAGAAATAAAAGTTGGCATTACCAAAACCAATAGTGATGCCTTATTTAAAAGGGTTTCATCAAACAAAAAAAGTTTAGCAATTTTCCGAAACATCAGAAGTAATAACATTAACCACGCAATAGAAAAAAGATGTGAGATGAATACTGTTCGTCCAAAAATTTCCCACGCTAACGCCATTAACCAAGCGTATAAAGTTGGATGCCCAGGATCAGCATCTGTTGGATAAAAAATAGTTAGTAGTTGATGATTGTAAATATTATTTACTGCGCGAGAAGTTGAAGAAATGGCATCACCAAAAAAGGGGTCATCTTTTACTATTTGAGATAGAAATATCACAAAAAATAAAATTACAAAACGAAAATATTTAGTTAAAAAAAAACTGTTCATGATGCAACACAAACATAGTTTATCACTTATGCAGTAACAACAGATTTTTTTAATACTTCTTTATAATAATTTTCGTATTGAGGGATTATTTTATCAATATGAAAAAGTAGTGCACGTTTTTTTGCGTTTGCTTTAAATAATTTCAAGCGGGTAGGGTCAGTCAAAATATAAATGGCTTTTTCTGCCATACTATCAATATCGCCTACATCGCACAAAAATCCGGTTTCGCCATCAATATTTAATTCGGGAATTCCTCCAGCATTTGAAGAAATAACAGGCACCTCGCAAGCCATCGCTTCTAAAGCGGCTAACCCAAAACTTTCTGTTTCGGAGGGCATTAAAAACAAATCGCTGATAGATAAAATTTCTTCTACGGGATCTTGTTTTCCGAGAAATGAAATGCTATCACACAAATCCATTTCTCTGCAAAGCATTTCAATATTTTGACGTTCGGGACCATCGCCAACTAACAATAATTTGGCAGGAATTTTTTCTCTAATCTTACCAAAAACTTTTACTACATCTTCTACTCGCTTTACTTTTCTGAAATTAGAAGTATGTGTAATAATAAATGTATTGGGCGGAGCCACAGCGGCTTTAAAATGTTCGCGAGGTTTTTTGCTGAAGCGTTCAAAATCTATAAAATTAGGAATTACTTCAATATGTTTTTTTGTGTTAAAATGTTTGTAAGTATCTTGTTTTAATGAATCGGAAACAGCAGTAATTCCATCACTCATATTGAGTGAATAAGTCACAACGGGTTCAAACGATTTGTCCTTGCCAACTAAAGTAATATCTGTTCCGTGAAGTGTGGTGATGATGGGAATATGAATTCCCTCAGTTGCCAAAATTTGTTTGGCAAACACCGCAGCTGATGCGTGAGGAATGGCATAATGCACATGCAATAAATCCAACTTTTCAAACTTCACCACATCAACCAAACGACTGGTTAATGCGGTTTCATAAGGAGGAAAATCAAACAACGGATAATGCGAAACGTACACCTCGTGAAAGAAAATATTTCCCGTAAAAAAATCTAAACGTGCGGGTTGTTTATACGATATAAAATGAACATGATGCCCACGCATGGCTAAAGCTTTTCCGAGCTCGGTAGCAACTACACCACTACCTCCATAAGTTGGATAACAAACAATTCCTATTTTCATTTACTAAAAAATTAAAGTGCAAAGATGCTATTTTGTATTGAAGTTTTTTGTTAATAAATAAACGTAAAATTTGCTGGAAGGTTTTATTTATCGTTCTTCAAAATTTCGTACACTACATCCAAAATTCTGGTTCTCACGTTCATCTCTACTAATTTTTTATTATCGGCAGATGGATTTACTCTGTTGGAAAGAAACACATATACCAAATTGTTTTTTGGATCTGCCCACGTGCAAGTTCCTGTAAAACCTGTGTGCCCAAATGTTAAAGCAGAAGCGCTTTTACTGGTAGGTGTTTGTTTTTTAATATCTGTTTCAGGTTTATCAAATCCAATTCCTCTTCTGTTTGTTTTGAGTTGTTTTTTTGTAAATAGATGTACGGTTGATTCTTTTAAAATTCTTTTTCCTCCATATGTTCCACCGTTTAATAACATCTGCATCACTATGGCTACATCATTTGCGTTGGAAAACAAACCTGCATGTCCGCTCACACCACCAAGCATTGCAGCAGCAGGATCGTGAACCGTTCCGTTTAATTGTTGTTGCCTAAAAATGGTATCATTTTCGGTAGGTACTATCCAATCTAAATTTATTTTTCCGAACGGATTAAATTGCATAGATGATAAATTTAACGGGCCGTAAATATTGTTTTTGAGATAGGTTTCAAAATCGGTTTGAGCAATTTGTTCCACCACTTTTCTTAGCATCATAAAACCTAAATCAGAGTACACATACTCACCAGGAGTTTTCAAATCACTTTCGGCAATTGCTTTCCAAATAAACTCTTCGTAGTTTTTATTCATGTATAAATTTTGCGCCACAGGAATACAAAAATCTGAGTCTTGTTCTTCTTGATAAATGATGGGATTTGGTTTTCCATTTACCAATGTGGCTTTATAAAATGGAATAAAAGCAACTAACCCAGCTTGATGCAACATCACATCAAACACCGTAATTTTTTCTTTATTTGTTCCTTTTAAAAAAGGTAAATATTCACTCAATTTATCTTCAAGTTTTATTTTTTTCTCATCGTATAAGTGCATTACCGCAATTGTTGTTGCCATCACTTTTGTGAGTGAAGCAATATCATACAAATGATAATTTTTTACAGGAGTTACCCCATCATAATTGTGGTAGCCAAATGATTTTTCGTAAATTACTTTTCCGTCCTTTGCAACTAAAACTTGGCAACCCGGAGTAGCTCCTTTATTTATGGCATCGGCAACAATACTATCAATCAAAGCAAAAGGAGTGGCATCCATATTTTTTTCTTCGGGCATGATATATTCAAACCTATCTAATACTTCAGTTTCTTCTCCGCTTCCCATAGGAAATGAGGCATTAACAGTTACTGGTAATTTCCCTTTTGAAGGGGTGGCTCCAAATAAAATTTCGGCAGCTAATTGATTGTTTAAATCCATATCCTCATAACTCACTATCACATTTTTTAAGCTGCTAAAATTATTAAGTATGTAAGGATTTCCGTTGCATACAAAAATATTTTTTTTGTTTTGGGTGAGCTTATTGATGAAATCAATTTCGAGTGGGGTAAGTCCTAATTTTTTATTGACATATCTGCTTGTATTTTGCAACGATAGTACCAATAGATTGTAAGATTGAAGTTGTGATAGCAACGTGTCAAACATCGTTGGGGTTTCACTTTTATCAATGCTATAATAATCGGCTTTAATATAGTTGGTACACATTTCTTGAAAAGCTGTAAACTGGCTACTGCCAATAGATACAACGGCTATATTGTATAATTCAGGATTTTGAAATGGAATCATTTTCTCTTCATTTTTTGCCACAACAATTCCCTGTTCGATAATTTTTTTAACCATCAGTTGGTTATTGCAACAATTCAAATCTTCCACTAAATTTTTTAATTCAATAGGATGATAATTAGAAAGCCCTGCCCAATATTTTGCGAGTAAAATTTTCTTACAACTTTTTTCTAACTGCTCTTTTGAAATATCGCCACGCTCCATGTATATTTTAATCATGGCAATGGCTTGAGGTACATCTTCTACAAATTCTAACAAATCATTTCCGGCTGCAAAAGCTTTGGCAGCAGCCTCTCCCGGACCACAAAAATCTGTAACACCTTTCATATTTAGGGCATCGGTAACAATAATTCCTTCAAAACCCATTTCATTTTTTAGTAAATTGGTGATGATTGGTTTTGATAATGATGATGCACAATTTGGAAAAGAATCTAATGCAGGAACACTTAAATGAGCTGTCATCACACTCATTACATTATTTTTTATGAGTTCTTTAAAAGGATACAATTCTAAAGAATCTAATCTATTGCGATCTCCTTTTACAATTGGTAAACTGAAATGTGAATCGGTTTCCACATCTCCATGTCCGGGGAAATGTTTTGCACAAGCCAACACATGTTGTTCTTGAATTCCTTTAGCATATTGCGAACCTAACTTGGCCACTAAAAATTTATTTTCGCCATAAGATCTATCATTAATTACGGGATTATTTGGATTATTATTTATATCCACATCTGGGGCAAAGTTGAAATGAATACCCATGCGTTTACATTGTTGCCCAATGCTTTCGCCCATCTTAAAAGCAAGTTCTTCACTATGTGCACTTCCCAAAACCATCTGACGGGGAAATACCAATACACTATCCAACCTCATCGAAACACCCCACTCTCCATCAATGGCAATCATCAATGGCACTTTTGAAATGGATTGAAAATAATTAGTAAGTATGGCTTGCCGAGTAGGAGTTGATTTAAAAGAAATTAGTCCTCCAATTTTTACTTCACGGATTAAGCATTCCAATTCCTTAATATGAACAGAATCTCTTTGCGGAAAAAATGCCACCATTATCAATTGTGCAATGCGTTCATCATCCGTTAAACTATTGTAAACAGAATCTACCCAAGGGTTTTGCTTACTCCAGTTTAAGTAATCCGTTTGTGCATTTGTAACAAATGAACACGCAATAAGAATAAATATAAAAAAGTATTTTTTCAATTGTGATAAGGTATTGTGAAACCACAAAAAACGTTTATTACAACTTGTTTTCTTAGTGGGTTATTCATCGAAATATCAACAATTGTAAGGCATCTATATTTTCTTGTTTATTTTGCACAACAATGAGTGATATTATAAAATTACTACCCGATCATGTTGCCAACCAAATTGCTGCCGGAGAAGTGATTCAGCGCCCTGCATCAGTAGTAAAAGAATTATTAGAAAATGCAATTGATGCTGGTAGCACAACCGTTAAATTGATTATACGTGAAGGAGGAAAAGTTTTTATTCAGGTAATTGATAATGGAAAAGGAATGAGCCCAACGGATGCGCGCATTTGTTGGGAGCGACATGCCACTTCAAAAATTGCATCGGCTGAAGACATTTATACCATTAAAACAATGGGATTTAGGGGTGAAGCTTTAGCATCCATTGCTTCTATTGCACAAGTAGAATTAAAAAGTAAACGAGCCGCAGATTCATTAGGAACTTTTATTTTAATTGATGCCACCGAAGTAAAAAAACAAGAAGCCATTTCTTTTCAAAATGGAACCAGCATCACTGTAAAAAATCTATTCTATAATATTCCCGCCCGAAGAAATTTTTTGAAATCAAACCCCGTTGAAACCCGTCATATCATTGATGAGTTTATGCGTATTTCATTGGCCAATCCTCATATTGCCATGAGTATGTTTAATAATGAAGATGAAGTTTTTATTTTAAAATCGGGCACACAACAACAACGCATTATTGAATTGTTTGGCATCAAATCTGAAGAACAAATTTTATCTGTTGAAGAACAAACCACCATTATTAATGTAACTGGTTTTGTGGGTAAACCAGAGTTCGCAAAAAAGAGCAGAGGTGAGCAATTTTTTTTCGTGAATAAACGATTTATAAAAGATGCATATTTAAACCATGCTGTTGTTGGTGCTTATGATAATTTAATCAGTAAAGAACAATATCCTTTTTATGTTTTGTTTATTGAAATTGATCCTTCTCAAATTGATGTGAATGTGCATCCAACAAAGACAGAAATAAAATTTGAAGACGAAAAAGCTATTTACCAAATTATGCGCGCAGTGGTAAAAAAAGGCTTGGGCGAGCATTATCATGTGCCACAATTTGAACCTTCAAGTACTGATAATTTTTTAAACCTTTCTGTTCCAACAAATAGAAATAATGAAGAGCAAACGGTTTCTTCAAGCAATAAAAATTCTAATCATTTTACTGAAAAAAACACTTTCAATAAACCTGCAACAAAAACAGATTGGCAGCAATTATTTGATGTGATAAAACCTAAGGATACAGTGGGTGTGATGAATCCTTTTGAAAAAACCAATGAGCAACAATTAGCATTTACAGAGCCTGAGCAAAGCACAAAAAATATTATTCAATTGCATAACAGTTTTATTATTTCACAGCTCAAAACAGGTATGCTATTGATTGACCAGCAAGCTGCGCACGAACGTGTTTTATATGAAAAATATTTAGAAGCGTTGGAGTACGACCCTATAATGAGTCAGCAAAAATTGTTTCCTAAAACAGTTACATTAAATACCGCTGATGAAGTATTGCTAAAAGAATTATTACCTGATATCCGTTTGCTTGGTTTTGATATTAATGAATTGGGAAAAAACACGTTCGTGATTAATGGTGTACCAGCAGAATTAAATCATCATGATGAGCAGGGTTTAATTGAACACCTTTTAGAAAATTATAAACAGCAAACGCAATACCCTGGGCGCAGAGAACGCATTGCTAGAACATTAGCCAAGCGTGCATCTGTAAAGAGTGGAACAAAATTAAGCGTAGAAGAAATGAATGCTTTAATTGATGAATTATTTGCTTGTAGAGAACCTAATATTTCGCCAGATGGAAAAGCTTGTATTGTTAAGTTTAGCGTAGAAGAATTATTTGGAATGTTTGTGAAAAAATAATTACTTCAGCAAGGTTACGTTACCTTTAAAAATTTGGATTTTATCGTTAAAATCTGTTGCCTCGATGATATAAATAAAAGTATCTGTTTCTACATATTGTCCATCCATTTTTCCATCCCACCATTTTCCTCCCGGCATTTCAAATTCATAAATTTTTGTACCCCATCTGTTCCAAATTGTACCACGAAGTTTTTTTAATGCACCTTTAGTGTAACTTATCACAAACTCATCATTAAGCCCATCAGTATTGGCAGTAATTGCATTTGGAATAAAAATAAATAATTCTCCAGTAGCATGTAAAATAATTTCTGCGGTGTCTCTGCAGCCATTATTTTCAGCAACTAGAATTACTTTATATAATCCTTCCTTTGTAAAAATATGGAAGGGGTTAATTTGTGAAGAAATAGCTGAAGAATCACCAAAGTGCCAATAATAATTCTTGGCATTTGAAGAGGTATTTGTAAAATGAATATCGAGTGGAACTTGACCTGATTGAAAGTCTTCATTAAAAGATGCGGTTGGTTTTATCAACGAAATAGTTACAGTATCAAAAGCGAAACATCCTGTATTTTTATTGATGGCTTTAATAAAATAGGTTGTGTTATGTGAAGGAGATGCTTGAGTTTGTAGTGTAGTTATAACATTTAATCCTAAAGAAGGACTCCAGTAAAAACTATCAGCATTGGTAGATGAAAGTCCGATGCTTATAAAAGGTTCTCGACAAATATTTTTGTCTGAACCCGCATCAACAGTTGGATTGGGGTTTACAACTATTTTTATCGTATCATACCCAACACAATGATTTCCTAATTGCATTTTCAAAAAATACGAAGTATCAACCAAAGGATTCGCAATAGGATTTGAGATTGTTGTGCTACTTAATGCGTAGTTTGGAAGCCATGAGTATATTGCTCCAAAAGGACCTGTACAATTTAACTGAACAGAGTTTCCTGCGCAAATTTGTTGGTCATTTCCTGCATTAGCAACAAGATTTTTAATGACCGTAATGGTTACAGAATCTTTTTTTATACATGCACCTTTAGCAACGGTTAAAAAATACTTTGTAGTGGTATCAGGATTTGCAAATGGAGTAAAAGAGTTTGTATCATTTAAAAATGAAACCGGTTTCCATTGAAAAGAATTTCCATTAATATACGTTTTAAAAGTAACAGTATCGCCAATGCAAATTGATGTATCATTATTAAAAATATCTGCATCAACACTTGTTACAAAAACATTTACTGTATCTCGTGAAATACAAGTTCCGTTTGTAACGGTTAAGAAATAAACAATATTGGTATCTGGATTTACAATAGGATTTTGAATATTAATATTATTGATAAATTTTATTGGCGACCAAGTGAAACTTCCATTTCCTGAACCATTTAATTGAACAAAATCTTTCTTGCAAGAAAATACATCCAAACCTGCATTGGCATTTAAATCTGTAACTGAAATGGTAATACTATCGTATACAGAGCATGTTCCATTAGAAGCAATTACTTTATATTTTGTAGTTGATTTTGGAGTTGCTACTGGATTAAAAATAGTTGAATCACTTAAACCTAATGTAGGAATCCATCTATATGAAACAGTGCCAGTATTTGTAGCGTTTAGTTGAACACTATTGCCTTTACAAATCGTTGTATCATTACCTGTATTTGTTGAAAGCGAGTTTGAACAATTGTTATACAATGTAAATATTTCACAAGCTGATAGGGCTCTATTATAAATTCTTACATCATCAATCTTACCTTTAAACCATTGGCTAAGTTCGTTGTTATTTCCTATATAAAAACCCATAGTACTGTAACCAATATTACCTGATGAAGATATAGTTTTATCAAGCACTCCGTTTACATAAAATTTCTGTGAAACACCATCATAAGTGCCCACTAAAAATGTCCAGTTAGAATAGTTTGCAGATTGAGTTGTTATTGCTGATGATTGACTTCCGGCTGTTCCTTTAGAAACATTAAATAACCATTTTTGATTATTGGCTGCACCACCATCAATTGAATAGGAATTCCATGGATCTGATGAAGGGGTATATCTTTTGCTTAAAACTGGAGTCCATTGATTAGAGTTTACATCTGGCTTTACCCACGCACAAACAGATAGTGTATTGGTTGGTTGCAATGAGCTACTATTTGGAGCAAGAATATAATCAGATGTTCCATTAAAATAATATGCTTTATTGGCATTTCCATTTCTATCAGATGTTAATGTAGCGCCAGTTACAACCCCATTATTTCCGTGCCCTGATTCATCATTGGCATTTCCATTAAATGGATAACAAGCAACCAATCCATTATTTATTGGAATTGAGATGTTGCAATTATTACAAGTAATAGCACTATTGCATGAAGCAACAGATATTATAATGGTATCTTTAAGTATGCAGGTTCCTGTATTTACTGTTAAAACATATTGTGTGGAACTTGTTGGCTTAGCAATTGGATTTGCAATATTTGGATTACTTAACCCTGTTGTAGGACTCCAACTGTATGTACCACCACCAGTTGCTAATAGTTGGGCACTGTCGCCTAAGCAGATAGATTGATCTGCACCTGCATTTATGATTGAGTTGTGTGAAACAGTATCAATAACAATATTGCCGCATGACCCTGAACAATTTACCCCAATATTTCCATTTGTAGCCCCTGCATGAGTATTATATGTAAGTGATTGAGAATTTGTAGCATAACCTGCCATTCCCCCATTTATATTCCCACCAGTATAAGCAGAAGGAGAATTACTTATGGCTATATACCCTCCTCCTCCTCCAGCACCTACTCCATGATTTGTGCTTCCTCCATAAGTATTATCTCCTCCTTTTCCTCCGTAAGCCTCTGTTGTTAATGAAACTGTTGAGGATGGATTGGTTATGTCTAATATAATTGTTCCTCCTCCTCCTCCTCCTCCAGCACCATCATTTGCAGCACTTGCAGCATCATTGCCATTACATGATATTTTTTTACCATTTGTTATTAAGGTATTTGTTTTAATTAGGATAATTCCTCCTCCATTACCCCCCGCTGAACTTACTCCGTCATTTTGTTGTCCTGCACCACCACCACCTCCCATAAATATTTTGTTATAGTTTGTTGGATTATTATAACCACCAATTCCACCAACATTTGTAGAAGAGGGTTGATTCCCATTATTCCCTGTTCCACCAATTCCTTTATTTCCACCGCCACCGCCACCAAAATTTACATAGTTGCCACCACCACCACCACTAGCAATTTGCCCTCTGCCAGCATTTTTTGCTTGTGATAAATAAGCATAGCTTTCACCTTTTCCACCACCTTCACCATTTAAAGGGTTATAATAATATCCATAAAATAAACTTGTTGAAGAAGTAAAATTTGCTGCAAGTTGTCCGCCTTTATAACCGACACCATCAGCAGTGATATTTGAATTTAATGTAAGGCTGTTCCATACAACCAAAAACACAACTCCTCCAGTTTCAGTGTTACTATTCCATGGTGTACATGTCAAATTACCTATAACATTGGCATTTTGATATGTCCCTGCCTTAACGAGTTGAACAGCCGAGTTAACATCATAAGTTTTTATTAAAGGCTTATTTAGATATATTTTGTTACCACAAATAGCTTGTATATAAATAATTTCGAAATTTCCAGCGCTATTATAATTTATAATGCTACCAAAAGATGCAGTATTTGAAGAATCAACTGCAACTCCTTTCATCTGAATTATTAAGCAAATATCACCAGGGATATAGTTTGACGGGTTCTGAATTGTTATAGAATAATCCAAGGTATTTACAAAAGTTACTTTGGAATAATAATTAACTACACCTGAAATGTTTGCCGTTTGCGCTTGAATAAAAAACGGCAAAAAGCATAGAAATATTTTAAATATCCATTTTAACATATTCGGATGTTTGGATTGTTTTTATTAAATTATTGTCATCAGAATGTAATACACAAATATCCATATAAATATTTCCGTTTCTGTCAAAATACTTATGTAAGTCTTTAAGTAAATTTTTATTTGTTAGTGAGAATGTTGTGAGATAAAATCCGAAATTATCAAAAACTATTATTGATGAATAATTTAGATCTTCTAAGAAATCAAAAATATCAGTTCCAATTTCATTTTGCTTAGCAAGATAATAAGGGTCATATTCAAAAAATATTACTGGTTTTGCCTTTAATAATAACTCTTTTGAAGCCCTAATAATGATATTGTCAAACCCATCCGTATCAATTTTTAACAATTTTGCATCGGCAAAATTTGGATGTTTTGATATTACCTCTTGCATGGTATGGACTATTATTCCATCACTTGATTCTTTAAGAAAAGCTGTACCTAAATTATTTTGTGGATTAACTTTAATTGATTTTTCCCCAACAAAAGAAGCTTCAATTTCAATGTTTTTGAACTGTTTAATATTTTGCTCAAGCAGTTTTAAAAATATAGGATTCCCTTCAATACATAGAGTTGGAACAGCAGCTTCATGATGCATTACCGCAAGCGAGTCACCAATGTTTGCACCAACATCTATTACTTTTAAGTCAGAATATTTTTCGTGAACAATTTTCACAATTTTCCCTAAATTTACATTATATGTTGGAAACATTTTCATGTTTAATGGTAAATCATGAGAGAATGGAATTTGTAATGAAAATTGATGGTACTTAAAAACAACGTTTACATCTCCAAAAAGCAAAATAAATTTTCTACATAAAAATAGAAGTTTATAAAATAAACTTCTATTTTTTGTTGAGGCAAGTAGCAGGTTATTTAAAATAATTTGTGCTAGCATTTATAAGTAATTTTTTAGTGGAGCTAATTTATTTGTTGTTACATCAACAACCGTCATTTCACCACATTGAAGAATCATTTCCATATCACTTTTAAAAGTTAAGTTTCCTGTAATATCCCTGTTTTGTCTAAATCGACAAGCAATATATCCATCTTCAATACTCAATGGTATAATGTTTTTTAATTTATCATTTCTAATAAAATAAGCATTGTTTCCATTACTATTACTTCCAACAAAAGAGTATCCCTTTTTATTAGCTAAATAACACATGGCTTTTAACGATGCACCAAAAAATAAATTAGAATGATGTGCATTTGTAACAAAAAAGTCGACAGTATAAGGAACTGAAATTGCTGCTTTATTCCCAAACACACTGTTGTATTCCATAATTACAATTTCAGCATTTACCACATCAATGTGTTCCCAAATCCAATAGTCATTTCCGTCAATATCAATATGTAAAACACCTATTTCTCCAGTAAAACCAGCATTTTTGATTGCATTGTTAATGTTTTCTTTTGTTATAAAAAGGGGTTTAGCTGTTAGGTCAAATTTCCATGAAATGGAATCTTGATGAACGTAAGAAATATTTTTATCTGAACCATCAAAAATTAATCCTCTCCAATTATTGTTCATTAGAAGAAATCGAGTATTCGCTTCCAAATAATTTCCAACACCAAATTCAATAAATGTTTCGTTTTTTATATCAAGTATGTGTATAAGATATTGAATAATGCCATCGTCTCCCCATTGCGAAAAAACAGAAAACTCAGTATCGTGAATATTTTCTATTGGTGACTTCACTTGTTTAATTTTATTGACGAGATTTCTTGCTGATAGCATTTTCATCTTGTCAATTTCTTCTCTTAAATAAGAGGAAATTTTTTTAGCACCAGTTATATTTTTTATAAATTCTTTCAAATTATTTTGATATTAAACTCAGTATTTTCTTTCTTACATATTTAAATAATGTAGGATAAAACACATTATTTAATGCATTATAATCCGCTTCTTTATTTACAATTAGAGTAATTGGGTGATAGATATTTGTCATATTATCTAATGGGATATTTCCAACAGACATCACATCTTTAGATGCTGTATGAGTAGCGTCAGAATCAAAACCGATATTGCTCACAAGGTTTTTATTGGGTAAAATCGCAACACCATCTTGCTTCCAAACTGAATATGTCCATTGATAATCCCAAGTACTTATTTTTACTAAATATACATCATTAAATATTTTTTTCCAGTAACCAATTTCTCTTTTAGTATCAAAAACTGATTGTAATAATTCAGTAGTTTTTTCAGGCGAATAATCTTGCATAGAAACATCATAATTCTGCCATGCTCTTCTCCAAGTTGCCCAACCCCAAATATGATTATACTTAGAAAAATAATACGAGCCATCTCCAATTATTTTCCCATCCTGAAAATTCGCCCCCCCAATATGCATCACTCTTTTATCATCTCTATAGTAATTTAAAAGTGTTTGGCAAAAGATAAAAAAACTTTGGTTGGGTAAACAGTCATCTTCTAAAACTATCCCTTCTTCTTCGTTTTCAAAAAACCAATCTATTGCAGAACTTACCGCAATTTTACACCCTAAATTTTTATCTCTAAAAAGAGTTTTTACGTCACATTCCCAATCAATGGCTTTTACTATTTCTCGTGTTTGATTACACAATTCATCTTCGCTAATTTTTGACTCACGAGGTCCATCTGCAGCAATATATAACCTACTTGGTTTAGCTTCTCTAATACTTTCAAAAACTTTTTGTGTTGTATTAGGTCTGTTAAAAATAAGAAATAAAATGGGAGTATGTAGTTGTTTTTGTTCCAAAATTTATATTATAACATCATAAAAATATGCTTGTTGGATATAGTAAATTTAATAATTATATCTCCCAAAGCAGAATGCGTATATCTAAATTAATGCTTTAATTTTAATATGCCATGCAAGATATACTCATTACATAAAAAAACAAACTTACTAATGCAGTAAGTTTGTTTTTGGAACAAAAAATAACCTTGAATATAGTTTGTTTTACTTCGTGATTTTTTGAAAATAAATTTTATCTCCTGTTTCTATTTTTACTATATATATTCCCGATGCGATTGTTGATACATCTATTTGATGGGTATTTGATTTGATAATTTCTCTTCCATTCATATCTATAATTACAAGTTGTGTAATGCTTTCGCCATTATTTGTTGTGGCTGTTAATAGATTATTTAAAGGCAATGGGTACAAAGTAATATTATCATTGTATGATTTTAAATTTAGCGTAATAATATTTGAATAGGCAATAGTTCCATCTTTGTCAACTTGTTTTAATCTGTAATAAACAGTACTTATATTTTGGTTGATAAGAGGTTTCAAATCATCCATAAATTTATAATATTTTATATCTGTTGAATTACCTGCTGCAATTAAATTTCCAATCATATTATACGTGGTGTTGTCCGTTGATCTTTCTATTTCAAACCCATCACTGTTTTCTTCACTTGCAGTTTGCCATTTTAATAAGGCATCATTTTTATCTTGAATAACAGAAAGCATTATTAGTTTTACGGGCAACGCATTTATTGTTTGATCGCTACCAATTCCAAAATCACCTGCAATTAATGTGATACCAGTACGACTCACAACCGGAGAAGAATTACTACCTGTTCCTAATACAGCAGTTCCCGGTAAAGTCCAGGCAGATGCTGAATTATTTCTTCTCATCATCCGTAAATCTGCATAGCTTGATACGCCATTAAAACTTGTTGCTATTACTGCTGAGGTATATGTTCCTCCTGTTAGTAATCTTGAAGTTACTTGCCAATATCCATTTTCTCCTTGCTTATCCATATATACAGATTGAGCAATGGTAAAATCAAACAAAGGCAACCCGTTGCTTCCCGGATTTGTTCCAACAAATGTGGCGGTTAAAGTTCCTGCTACTGTTGGAGCTGAAGTATATTCAATTTGTATTGGACGATAATAAGTTGATGAACCAATTGGAAATAAACCCGTTGCTCCAGAATTTGTGGATGCAGCAAACCATCTTGTAAATGATCCAATAATGGTTCCGTTTGTTCTGCTTAATGTTCCAAGAGTTGTTGCACTTGAACCTAATGTTAATCCATAAGAAGACGCATCAATATTTGTTGACATGCTTAAAATATTTCTTACAGAAGCATATCCTGTTAAAGTTTTTGCACCACCAACAGCTATAAGTGTATAGTAATTTCCTGCTGAAATATTTTGTGCTGATGAACCTAAATATTGTGCCGTTGAATTATTATCATAGTATGATTTATTTACTGACAGTGTTCCTTGAATAGTTAATGTTACACTTGCCTTAACACTAATGGTATCGGCTGAAAGTGTATAACCTGTTGGGATAGATAAATTAAATGCGTTGGTGCCATCACCAAAAACAATTAAGGCTCCTGTTCCTGTAACAGTCCAATTTGCGGAGATAGATGGTGAGCTATTATTTACAACAAAATAAATGGCATTGGTATTACTAAATGATGTTGGTGAAGTTCCTGTTCCATCCGTATTTGGCCCCCATGAACTTAATAAGTTTAATGCTCCCGAAGATTTACTGTAATATACCGAACCCGAAATAATTTGATTTCCGCTCAGTGTTGAACTGGTTAAATAATTAATATATGAGCCTGTTCCATTATATTCAAAAACGGTAAAATAGTATGTTGTTCCAGTACTTAAACCTGTAACGGTTACACTATTTCCAGTATCACTATACACCACATAATTTCCGGTTCCAATTTGTACACCGCTACCAAAATTTGAATTTGCTATATATGCAAAACTATCACTTGGATTTGAGCTTACAGAACTACTTGCATGGGCCAATATGAGTCTTCGAGCACCACTTCCTTTTGTAAAAGAAAGTGTAACGGAGCTTGATGTAATTCCGCTAAACGATAAATTACTCGCAGCAGTTGTTGGTTCGGCAGCAATAATTTGATTTCTGTAAACAGACATATTGCTGGCTCCTTGATTGGTAATTAATATTTCGGGTTTTCCGTCTCCATCTAAATCGGCAATAGCCATTCCTGTTGGACTATTATTGGTTGAAAAATTTACACCTGTTGCAAATGATCCTGATGTTATACTTCCAGATGTTGCTGTATTTTTATAAACTGTAAGCGTTCCTGAAGTTCTGTTTGCAACAACACCATCCAATTTCCCATCTCCATCAAAATCTGTTAAAGTACATCCAGCAGGATTTGTTGATGTGGAGAAATTTACTGCGGCACTAAAACTAATTGAGCCTGTTCCTGTACTTGTATTTCTAAAAGTAGAAACACTTGCTCCACCATAATTTGTTACGGCAATATCTATTTTCCCATCTCCATCAATATCTCCCACTTCAACATACTCTGGAGAGGTACCTGCAGTATATGTATTTACCGAAGTGAGTGTAATGCTGCCCGTTGTACTGGTGTTTCTATACACCGAAACATATCCTGATGTTAAATAATTTGCTGTTACAATATCTTGTTTTCCATCTCCATCAAAATCGGCAATTTTAACAGAATAGGGTGTGTTGATATTTGTTGTATAAGCCGATGACGCCACAAATGAAAATGAACCAACCCCGCTACTCGTATTTCTTAGCACGACTAATGAACCTGTGGTAGAAAATCCATTTCCATAATTAGCTACAACTAAATCCAATTTTCCATCTCCATCAATATCACCTGCAACTACCGAAACTGGATTTGTTCCTGCAGTAAATCCTGATCCGGTAAAAAAACCAATTGAGCCTCCCGTACTTGATCCATTTTGATATACATAAATTTGAGTAGCACCGCCACCACCACCAAGATTTCCATGAGTAGTAATTAAATCGGGTTTTCCGTCCCCATCTAAATCGGCTAACACTACTCCTTGAAGATTTGTATTGGAACTGATGGTACTTTGTGTTACAAAACTTGATGTGTAAAATCCTGTTGAGGCACTCACATTTCTAAAAATCGAAAGGGTGCTATTTCCGTTATTAGGAACAACCGCATCTATTTTTCCATCTGCATTTAAATCAGCAGTAGCAAGCCTTGCCGGAGTTGTAGTTCCTGTTCCTGTAGAAAAATCAACATTGGTGGCAAATGATGAGGTATTAATTTGTGCTTGAACTTGAATGGCACAAATAAAAAATAAGAGAAGGAGTGTTAAATTTTTCATATCATTTTAAAATAGTAAATCACGTTTGCAATATTAGGATAACTTGTTTGTCGGTTGTGAATGATAAGTGTTGTTTTATTGTAAAGTTTAGTTTGTAAATGTATTGGTATTTTTTTTAAACAAACGCCAATCAATAATTAATTTTTTGAAATTGTTTTTTGACTAAATAAACAAACCATCTTCCGTAATGAAACAAAAGATGGTTTATACATTATAGTGAGATATAATTTAGCTATTTCATAATTTTCTGAAAAAAGGTTTGTTGATTGGAGGTAACTTTAATCAGGTAAATACCCTGACTAAGAAAAGAAACATCTAATTTGTTAGATAAACTTTTGGCCAATAGTCTACCACTCATATCCAAAATGGTAAGCTCTAATATTTGTTCTCCAACAGCATTTGTATTGGCAATAATTTCATTTTCAATAGGCATAGGATACAAGGTAATTATTCCTTTTTGTAGTGGTTTTAAATTAAGAGTAATAATATTTGAATAATAGAATGAACCATCTATATCCAATTGTTTTAAACGATAATAAATAGTATTTATATTTTGGTCGAAAAGAGGTTTCAAATCATCTTTAAATTTATAATACCTCATGTCTGATGAATTACCTGCTGCTTGCAAACTACCAATAGGATTATACACCAATGCATCAGAAGATCTTTCAATATCAAAACGAGCACTATTTTCTTCACTGGCAGTTTGCCATTTTAAATAGGCCAAATTATTATCTTCATGAACCGATAAAACAATTAATTTTACAGGTAGTGCATTCACAGAAGGGTCGCCACCAATACCAAAATCGGCCGATCCTGCACTTAATCCTGTTCGGCTAAGAGTAGGCGCAGCATTATTACCCGTATTGGTTTGGGATGTACCAGGGTTAGTCCAACTTGACCCTGTTCTATAAATCATTTTTAGTTGGGTATAATCACTCACTCCATTAAATCCAGTTCCTGTAATTGTTGCTGTATAATTTCCTGCTGTAATACCATTTGTATTTATCAATCTCCAAAAGCCATCTACTCCTGCGGTGCCAATAAAAACCGAACTTTCAAACAAAGGCAATCCAGTAGTACCTGGATTGGTTGAAATAAATTCTGCTTGTATAGTTCCACCAGCTGTTGGAGCAGTTGTATATTCTACAGTTATTGGACGGTAGTTGGTGCTTGTTCCAATAGGAAATAAACCTGTAGTGCCAGTATTTGTGTTAGCTCCAAACCACCTAATAAATTTACCTGTAATAGTTCCTGCGGTTCGAGTAAGTGTTCCTGTGGCAGTTGTTCCCGTTCCTAATACCATCACATTGGTTCCTATGTTAATACCTGTTGCCATAGTAAGCGTATTGCGCACTACAATATTTCCAGAACAAGTTTTATTTGCATTGATAATGGTTAAATTATAATACGCACCTGGTGCCACAGTTTGTGTGCTGCTGCTGCCATAATATAAAGCTGTACTTCCTGTTTCACTTCCAATTCTATTTGCAGTCATTGTGCCTTGCACAGAAAGGGTAGCATTGTTTCTAATATAAAGCGTATCACAGGTAACGGTATTTGCGCTTGGCACCACCAAGTTTAAAGCATTAGTTCCATCGCCTAAAATAATATAACTACCCGTACCTGTTACTGTCCAATCTCCACCTAAAGTGGTATTACCGTTTGTAATTACATACATGGTATTGGTACCCGAAAAATTACTTGGATTAGTACCTGTTCCATCCGTATTTACACCCCAAGTAGCTAACGCATTTAAACTACCTGTACTTTTGCTAAAGAACACGGGGTTATTAGTAGTGGCCTGACTTCCTGTTAAAAAAGAAGTAGTTAAATAATTGGCATAACCACCTGTTCCATTGTATTCAAAAACAGAAAAATAATAAGTAGTGTTTTGAGACAAACCCGTTAAAGTAAAGGACGAACCAGTATCACTATATACCACATAGTTTCCTGTTCCTAATTGTGAACCATTGCTAAATACAGAACTTGCTGTGTAAGCAGTACCACTAACTGGTGCTGCATTTACTGATGATGCAGCTTTGCATAAAAC
>JANYDU010000031.1 GCA_025359805.1 Bacteroidota bacterium | reverse complement strand
ATTCCACTAAATCAAAATCGTTTATTTTGTCAAACTCAAGCACCGTTGCCGAGCCCACATCATCTTTATGAAACATGGGTTTAAACTTGGCACCCCATTTCATTTGGTTGTATTTATATGATGAGCGTGAATGAATATGTTGAGAGTAAGTATCATCAAAAGCTTTTAGCATAAAAATAAATTCGGCATCGCCATCAACAAAATCTTGAGGAGAAAAATTTTGTATCGGACTGTCATCATCAAGCGGATGAACGATAGTCCAACTCATAGCCATAGATGCAACTTTTTCTCGCTCTAATTTTAGGCTCAAAAATTTTCTTGAGTCCACGCCATTTTCATTCAAAATAAAACTAATCATTAATTGTGCTTCACATTCAATCAACTGATCTTTTCCGGCATTGGCAATTCTAAACATTAAGGCAGTAATATTTTGATAAGGAGCAACAATTATATTTTTACTAAACATAATTTTTGCTTGTGCTCTCGAGAAACGGGAGTATAGTAAACTGGTAACTAATGCCAACGACATTACGCCCATTAATGCTTCTAATGATGCCAAAGCATTGGTAATTATTCCTGTTGGATTAATCCGTCCGTAACCAACTGTAGCAAAAGTTTGAGTGCTAAAAAAGAAAGATTCGAGAAATTTATCTACCTCAGAGTTTCCAACTGTTCCGTTTAAATGTTCTACACCTATTGTATAATAAAGTGTTCCGTAAATCACATTCATTCCAACGTAAAACAGCATCACAATCAAACTAAATTTACCCCATTTCATCATAATCAACTCATGAAAAAAATTGAATCGGGTTAAAAAAGGCAATCCACTTCTCACTACATTAAATGTTCCATCAGCATTTAATAAACGCCCTCCTTGAATACTTGCCTGACTGGCAAATCCGGTATCGTTATCGGTTTTAAATTTTTTAGATAATTTTTTCATCATAATCAATATGTAAAAATGGTAAAAAGCTTTTGTAACAACAAATAGTAAATTTCATTTCATTTGCAGTGACTAAATATAACTTATGAGTACAGCATATTTTGCACACGAAACAGCAATTGTTGATGATGGATGTAACATCGGAACAGGAACAAAAGTTTGGCACTTTTCTCATATTATGTCTAACTGCATAATTGGTAACAATTGTAATATTGGACAAAATGTGGTGATAAGCCCTGAAGTAATTTTAGGAAATAATGTAAAAATTCAAAACAATGTTTCCATCTATACAGGTGTTACTTGTGGTGATGATGTTTTCCTCGGACCATCATGTGTATTTACCAATGTAACCAATCCCAGAAGTGGAGTAAATAGAAGAGGGCAATATTCAAAAACACATGTTGGAAAAGGAGCTTCTATTGGTGCCAATGCAACTATTGTATGTGGACATGATATTGGTGAATTTGCCTTTATTGGTGCGGGTGCTGTGGTTACTAAAAATGTTCCTGCGTATGCTTTATTGGTTGGAAATCCAGCAAAACAAATAGGATGGATGAGTGAGTACGGACATCGTTTAAATTTTGATGTAAACGGAAAAGCAACTTGCGAAGAAAGTGGTCAATTGTATGAATTAAAAGATGGTGAAGTAAATAGAATTGGATAAAATTATGATATGATAACAATTGTTTTAAAAGAACTTAGATTACCTTAAATTTGATTACAAAAAATAAAATATATATATGAAAAAAATAGTCTTAATAATTTCACTTATAGCATTAGTAAGTGTAGTAAATGCTCAAACTAAAGCGGCAAACGAAAAAAATAAAAGTCAGAGTTTTGGATTACTAATCGGTGAATTTGCTAAAGGATTAAAACCTTCATCTTTCTCTCCAGCATGGTCAGCTGCCAAAAAAAGTTGGAATGAAGAAATGAAATCAGCATCTAATTTAGCTGATGCTAAAACGATTCTTTCTACATTAGTAAATAATATAAATCCATCAGCATTTTCTTTAGCATTTTCTCAAACAAAAAACCAATGGCAAGATGGAGTGAATACAGCTAAATCTATTGCCGAATTAGCAAGTTCCGTAAAAATGCTAACCAACGGAATATTACCAACATCTTATATTAAAGAATTTAATGTTCAGAAATCAGACTTTCTTAATCATTTAGGTAGCTTAAGATAAACTATAGTTTTATAATATATTATAATATCAAAATAAATCATCATTTTGATGCAACTTCCGTGTGTTCGCATCATGTGCATTCAATTGGTGTGTTTCGGACTCTTTTGCGCACTCATTTGAAACACAGCTCCA
>JANYDU010000022.1 GCA_025359805.1 Bacteroidota bacterium | reverse complement strand
GTGGGGTTTTCAAAATATGATTTAGTGATATACAACCGCTGGGGAACAATAGTATTTAGAGGCACAAAAGATGGAGTAGGAAATGATGGTATTAATTGGAATGGAAAGGAATATAATGAAGGAGCACCCTGTTCGGCAGGAACATACTTTTATATTTTTAGATATCGATTAGCCAGTAATACTTCCGATAAAAATATTCATGGAACCATTACTTTGATAAGGGGAGATAATTAGTTTTTAGTAAAACTTTAAGAATTTAATTTAGTAAAATTGTAGGGCATGAAACGCAAGTTATCTCTACTTTTTTCACTATTCTTTTTTGTAATTTTATTAAAGGCTCAAACGTGTGTTATTAATTCATCAACACAAAAAATTTGTTTAGGCAATACCATTTCATTTTCGGTTAGTGTATCTGGTGGAGGAACAATAATTGGATACAGTTGGAATTTTGGAAATGGTGCGTCAAATGCCCAATCATCACCTGTTTATCAATACCCAAGCGCAGGGGTTTTTACACCTACAGTAACGGTAAATTTTTTGGGTGGTACAACCTGTGTTTCATCAGGAAATCCCATTACAGTTTTTGATTTGCCTCACGCAAGTTTTAAGTTTATTACAACAACTTCTCAATGTTTTAATGGAAACTTGATTGGAATAACTAACACGTCTTATCCGGGAAGCAGTAATGCTCCAATTGATACATTAAATTTAAATTGGGATGATGGGAGTAAATTATTTTTTAGTCCTCTTGGTTCACAAAATCTGTATCATAATTATACCGATATGTTAGGAGGAATATATACTCCGGTGCTTGAAGTTACGGATACAAATGGATGTGTTTCTCGATTAGAGAAAAAAGATTCTGTTATCATTTTTCCTTTTTTAAGAGCAAGTTTTAAAACTGAATTTATAAAGCAATGTCCGCAAACTCCTGTAAAATTTATTAATCAAACTAACCGACCTTATAATAAAATAAAAAAATTTAAATGGGTATTTGGTGATGGAAGTGCTGACTCCACACAGTGGGATTCGCTCATTCATATTTATACATTAGCTGGAACTTTTAATGCTAAACTATATCTTACTGATGCAAATGATTGTATTGATTCTTTTGTCTTAAATAAAGCAGGAGCTAATATAATTTTAGATCCAATCATTTATGTTTCCCCTGTTGATTTTTCTTGTTTTAGATATAATGAATTTCATATTACAACACATAATGATGAAGCTAATATAAGTTGGGCTGTATTTGAAGATGCCACAAATAACAGAATTGATACGTTTTATACTAACCTTCAACAACTTCTTCTTTTTCCTGATTTAGCGAATGGCAAAGACACTCAAAATTTAGAACTTAATGTTTATCGATTTCCTAATTGTGGGAAATACAAAGTACGCATGTATATTGACTACCCTGGTACATCCTGCAAATTTGTTACCGATACATTTATCAATGTGTTTGGTCCTAATGCCATCATACAAAATGATACTGCAAAAATTGTTAATCTTTTCCAATGTCAAATTCATGATACGGTATATTTTGTAACCCCAGTTCCATACCTCCATTGCCATCATGATAATTTAAGTATGAAACGCCTTTGGGATTTTGGAGATGTATATGCGCCTGCCTGCACCACTGATACAAAAAACGGAATTAATGTAAATAGGAATTGCCGATGGAGCAAGGATTCAATAAACGTAAAACATTTTTATACTCCAGGAAAAGAAGGGTGTTATACAGCAACTATTTTTATGATAGATACCATAAGAGGATGTTGGGATGGGGATACTGCATTTCTGAAATTACAACCACCAAGTGCTCATTGGGATTCAACTGTTACCCCCATTAGGCGAGGTGTTTATTATACGGGAGTGATGTGTATTGGCGAATATATTACTTTTCATTTTGATGAAACTTTGCCAAAATGTGGGTATGAAAATGCTTGGATAATGCCAGATTCAGGTTGTAATAATCCATGGATACCCATTAACCCTGGAGAAGATAAATTAGAATGGACATATCTTTCAACATGTGACTCAACAGGGTGGGTAACCTATGGAGTTATCATTAGTAATGGAAAAGATAATAATGGAAATTATTGTATTGATACAGCTTGGTATCATCATAAAATATTTTTGATACCCATGAAACCAGCCTTTACTTATAAAGTGACGAGTTGTAATCCATATATTATTCAGTTTAATTTAGTAGATTCAATTCAAGATAGTGTTGTAAAAGCAATATGGCGTTTTCAAAATAGAAGCAGCAATTTAAGTTTTAAACCCCAAAAGTTTTATGGTAATGATTTAATTACTCAAGAGTTAACCGATTCAATCATAAACGGACAAATTATTTCCGTGAAATCATCGGGTTTATTAAGTGCCCAGCTTATATTAATTAATTCAAGAAACTGTAGAGTTCAATATCAAACATATATCCCTTTAGGCTTTCAAAAAGCACTATGGTCGTCCAAACAAAAAGTATGTGTTGGAGAACAGTTTACTTTATTTGATTCTATTAAATATTACACAAGTGATAAACAGTTTTGGAGCGATACGTTACGCGCCAATTTAAATCTCGAAAAAATTTGGATTGATATAGGAGATGGCTCGGGTTTTAAACCTGCTCATCATAATGGTAAATATAGTTTTGATAAACCCGGAATATTCACAATACGAATGGCAGTGCAAGATAGTGTTGGCTGTTTAGATACAGTTTCATTGGCATCTTATCCATTTTGTCCTTGGTTAGATAAGTTTAATAATATTGATCATAACTATATTGATTCCTGTAATCAAGATTCTAATATTTATGTGTCATCTATTGATGCGCAAATGATTTTTTTTGATAGCCTACAATCATGTGCTCCGTTTTTTATAAACCTAATGGATTCATCTATTGTTCATGGTTTGGATTCGGCTACAATTTGGAACTGGACATTTAGCGATAATAAACCGCATAGCACTTTGCAAAATCCTCAACATGAATTTACTTCTAATGGATTATTTTCACTTAACCTTTTTGCTACCACACGAAATGGATGTAAAGATTCAATTACTAAAAATATTTATATAAGTGGCCCACTACCCAAGTTTGATATTGTGACTGATACTGTTGGGTGCCAACCCTTTTCTGTGAAGTTTAGAAATACCACCGGAAGTCAACTCATCAATTGGCAATGGAATTTTAATGATGCAAACAATACTACACTTTCAACTACAAAAGATACCGATATTGTGTTTACTTATAAAGTTCCAGGTATTTATAAAATACGTTTATTTGGTCAAGATACCATTAGAGATCCTGCAACCAATACCTTAAAAACATGCAGGGCTTATTTCCCTGATACCACAACAAATATTCCGATTAGAGAAGTTAGAGTGCTTCCTCGCGCATTAGCAAGAATTGTTGGCCCC
>JANYDU010000021.1 GCA_025359805.1 Bacteroidota bacterium | reverse complement strand
ACCGATTTGTTTTTGTATGCCCTGATGGTGCGATTTTTACTTATGATAAAAAACATTTGTTTAGAATGGGAGAGGAGCACAATCAATTTTCAAGCGGAACCCAACAAATTATTATTGACTATAAAGGATTTAAAATTTTACCAACGGTTTGTTATGATATTCGTTTTCCGGTTTGGCTCCGAAGAACAAAAAAAATAAACTATGATATGATGATTGTGGTTGCCAATTGGCCCGAACGCAGAGCCGAACATTGGAAAACTTTATTGCAAGCACGAGCCATAGAAAATCAAAGTTATGTGATAGGAGTGAATAGAATTGGCAATGATGGAAATGGAATTTATCATGCTGGAGATTCTTCTGTTATTAATGCTAAGGGCGAAATTATTTTTCAGCAAACTCATCAATCATTTGCAAAAACAGTTAATATTAATTTGGATGAACTCACAACATGGCGGAATACTTTTCCTGTAATTGAAGATGCTGATTCTTTTACATTTGAATAGATAAATCCTTTTATTTGCAACCTTTAACAATGATATTACATCATTGTGTGTAGTTTAAATTATAAATAAATCAACATGAAAATACGATCAATAATTTTAGTGTCGCTAATACTTTCATCAGCAATATCTTTTGCTCAACAAAAAAAAGCAACAGCAAAAGCACCTCAAAAATCTCAACCCAAAACCATCGCAGCACCAATAGAAAAGGGTGCATTATTTTTTGATAAAACTTCTTATGATTTTAAATCAGTAGACGAGGATATGGGTAGAACATTTGCTAATTTCACGTTTACAAATATTGGAAAAGGCAATATTAAAATAATACAAGTGGATGCAAGTTGTGGTTGCACAACAGCAGAATGGGATAGAGAAAAAGTTTATAAACAATCGGAAAAAGGAAGAATTACCATCAACTATAATCCTAAAAATATGGAAGGAGATTTCATTAGAACCATCACAGTAATTACTGATGGAGATCCTGAAATTACCTATTTAACCATTAGTGGAAATGTGTATGGCCCTACTAAACAGCTTCTCGAAAGCATGCCATTTTTAATTGGAAAAACTCGCTTAAGTACCAATATTATTGATTTTCCAAAAGCAAAATACAGCAAACCAGATTCTGTTGAAATGCGCATTTATAATACCTCCGATCAATGGATGAGAGTTACAGGTGTGGTAACTCCAGCTTATGTAAAAAGTACTGTTTATACTCCTTTTATTGAACCTAAATCATACTCCACCATATCAGTAAAAATAATTCCTGAATTGGCAAAAGTTTACGGACCAATAGAGGATTATATTTATATTAATACAGATGAAAAACCAATGGCAAATAAAAAAATTGCATTTAAAGCATTCATCTCCGAAGATTTTTCAACACTCACTCCCAAAGAATTAAAAGCCGCCCCTAAACTTGTTTACAAAGAAATTGTAAAAGATTTGGGCGAAGTATATTATGGCGAAGTAGTAGATTATGATTTTGAATTTATCAATCAAGGGAAATCGGATTTGATATTACGAAGAGCTTACGGTACATGTGGATGCACAGTGGCAAGTATTGCTAACGAACCCATTAAAAAAGGTAAAACAGGAAAAGTTTCTGTAAGGTTTGATGCGAAAAATTTATATGGCGATCAAGTTAAATCTATCACAGTTATTTCAAACGATCCTAACGCACCAATTACAACATTAACTATAAAAGCCAAATTAGTTGAAGACGGTGCGATAAAGAAAAAATAGTTGACAAAATTATTTCTCCTCTATATTTTTGTTTTCAATTCAGTTAAAAAAAAGTATGAAAAAAGTATTTTTATTTATTGCCATTGCCTTTGTAAGCGGCTTTATCGGGGCATTTACATTTCATAGTATTCAACCCAAACAAGTGGTATTTTGGACAGCAAATTCAACAAATGAAAATCCTCAACAAACACTTTCAACAGTTAGCTACAAAAATACTTTTGCAACAAGTGAAGAGTTGGTTAAAGGCTCACAAATTTCTATTCCAACAGTTGTGTATATCAAAACCATTTCCAATCAACAACAAAATCAATCCGATCCCTTTTTTGATTTCTGGAGCAATATGGATTTTTTTGGTAGAAGAGGTCCTGTTTCAAGTTCTGGCTCTGGAGTTATTATTACTGCCGATGGATATATTGTAACTAATTTTCATGTGGTAAAAGATGCCGATCAAATTGATGTTGTTACAAATGGAAACAAACATTCATACACAGCAAAAGTAATTGGAACAGATCCATCAACAGATTTAGCCTTATTAAAAATTGAAGGGAAAAGTTTGCCTCACATCACTTTTGGAAATTCTGATAATGTTAAAATAGGAGAGTGGGTAATTGCTGTTGGAAATCCTTTTAATCTTACATCAACAGTTACTGCTGGAATTGTGAGTGCGAAAGGACGTAATATTAATATCGTAAACAATCAATTTCCTATCGAATCATTTATTCAAACCGATGCAGCAATTAATCCCGGTAACAGTGGTGGTGCACTTGTAAATACCAATGGCGAGTTGGTTGGTATCAATACCGCTATTGCATCAAATACGGGTTCGTATAATGGTTATGGATTTGCAATTCCTTCCAATATTGTTTCAAAAATTGTGAAAGATTTAATTGAGTACAATGAAGTGCAACGTGGTTTTACTGGAATGGAAGTGGTTGATATTGATTCTAAAATTGCCGATAAACTAAATATCAACGATAATATTGGAGTGTATGTTCAGTATGTTTTACCTAAAGGCCCAAGCGAAGATGGAGGCATTAAAGCAGGTGATTTAATTGTGAAAGTAAATGGAAAAGACATTGACAGCAAAGCTATTTTTGACGAACAAATTAGTTATTTCCGTCCGGGTGATAAACTGAAAATTAATTTATTGCGCAATGGAAAAGAAATGGAACAATCTATCACATTAATTAATCGTGAAGGAAATACTGCCATTACCAAAAAAGAAAGCGTTACATCCAATACTTTGGGTGCAGAGTTTGAAATGATTTCTAAAATTGAAACAGAAAAATATAATATTAAAAGTGGCGTTCGTTTGTTTAATATTCGAAATGGAAGAATAAAAAATATGGGTATTCCAGAAGGATTTATTATCACCACATTTAATAAAAAAGAATATGCAAATCCTAATGAATTAATTAAAGATTTAGAAAAAGCACGCGGACAAATTTTAATTGAAGGTTTGTATTCTAATGGGTCAAGAGGATTCTATTCTTTCTATTCGTATTGATTTCAACATCTGATTTTGAAAAAAAGAGCTGCAACTTAATTTGCGGCTCTTTTATTATTCAAATCCCATTGATTTGATAATCTGTTCTATTTGCCAATCTTCAACAGGGTCGTATTCATTTTTAAGATTAACAGTATAAACCTTTGCCAATCCTTGCCAAAGCCAAGCGGTAACATTTCCTCGATATTCTTTTATTAATGAATAGGTATCTTTTCCTGTTTCTCTGTGAATCAATTTAACCAATATTTTTCCTTGTGAAACAGTCAAATTTACAAGGTCTTTATAAAACTGTTCTTTTACACCTTGCTCGGTTTTTTTTAAATATTCTTTACGTGCTTTTTCGGAAGGAAGTAATTGTAAATTTTGTTCTACTAATTGTAATCTGAAGCCGGCAAGTTTTGCATATGGATATACTTTTTTTACATCACGCACTAATTTCTGATAACGTTTTTCATACTCCGGATCTTTTTTAGCCTGAACAATAAAAACGGGTAAATCATAAGTTCTAATAGAATCTTGTGTTGGTTGTTGAGCATTACTTTTGTTCACCAATACCAATAAAAATAAAAAATAAAAAGCACGTTTCATAGCGTGTGATTAGGCAATCTTTTTTTTCTTCTAAATAAATATATACAACCCATTACTCCAATTAAAAACAGGAATGATGATATGAGTTCAGCTTGTGTAATATGATGTCCAAAAATGGTGTAGGTGGTATTCACTCTAATCTTTTCGATGAAGAAACGTTCTGCCCCATTTAATATTAAATAAATGGCAAATAATAATCCGGGTGTAGTAATTTTTTTTCTGATACTCCATAAAAAAATAAATAAAAGAATGCCCATTATGGCTTCATAAAATGGGGTGGGAAATACCGGAAATTCTAACATATTGCAATGGCTACCTTCGCAACCTGCAATTGGAATTCCTTCGCCCACAACATTGTGCGGATACCTGAAACTCCACATCCAATCGGGTAATGCGCTCATCCAATTTGGCTTTGGTGCAAGATTATTTATTCCCCAATCTCCATCTCCACTCATTTGGCAACCAATTCTACCAACTCCATAAGCCAACATTAATGCAGGAGCAGCGGCATCAATCATGTGTAAGGTTGGGATATTATTTCTGTTGGTATAAAACAAAACTGCAAATGCTGCTACAATTAATCCTCCATAAAAAGTGAGTCCGCTAAAGGATAATAATGCACCAATGGGATCTTGCGAAAAATCATTTAGGTTCTCTAAGTTATGAAATATTTTTGCTCCTATAAGTCCACTAACAGCTGCAATAGCTAATACTGTTCCCATTAATTGATAAGGATGAACAGTTTGTAAAATCTCTTTTTGCTCTTTACCTTTTATGGCATCAGCTTCTTTCTTTTTAAAATAAAAGGCAATGCCAGCTCCTAAAATTAATCCAATACTATTTCCTTTGGTTGATAATATAAATTCTTGAGGATTTTGAACCAATGAATCATAATTTAAAATCATCTCTAAAACTTTATAGCCAACTATTGCACCCAATAAAATATTGATGATAAAATCGGTTTGAGAAATTGGTTTATTAAGTATTACTTTTTGCTGAAAGGAATGGAGTAATCCCATGGCTTCTTTGCGCTTTAGTTCGGCACTTGTAGCCATATATGCTCCTGCAAATGATAACGCCATAAAAAAACCGAATGTTTGAATAGGCAGTGGAATATAAAAACCAAAAAGGTCTTTAATAAGATCAGAAATGGTTGCGTACATTAATGTAATTACAAATGATGAATTGCGAATTACGGCAATTTTAAACAGACAAATAGAAAATAAAAAGGAGTTTGCAAAAAGTTAATTTATTGTATTGCCATTGCTGCAATTTTTGTACTCACTATCATTTCATCATCAATATCACAAAGAGTAATATCCATTATTTCATTAACAAGTATTGGGTCGTAATTGGTTTTAACTCTGATATAATTATTAGTAAAACCAAACATGGTGTTGCCATCACTTTCTGCTTCCCATAATACCTGATAAGTTTTATGAAGATGTTGTTCATAAAAATACCTACGTTTTTTTTCACTTAAAATACTCAACATTTTATTACGTTCAAACCTATCGCCTTGCTTCACTTTATCGGGCATTTTATTGGCGGTGGTATTTACTCTTTCGCTATAAGTAAAAACGTGCAAATAGGAAATATCTAATTGATTTAGGTAGTTGTATGTTTCTAAAAAATCTTCTTGCGTTTCACCCGGAAATCCAACAATCACATCAACTCCAATGGCACAATGTGGGATTAATGATTTTATTTTTTCAACTCTTGATGTGTAAAGTTGAGTAAGATATTTTCTGCGCATTAAGGTTAATATTTTATCAGAACCTGATTGCAATGGGATATGAAAATGCGGAACTATTTTTTTTGATTGAGCTGCAAACTCAATAATTTCATCCGTTAATAAATTAGGTTCAATAGAGGATATTCTGATGCGTTGTAATCCATCAACGGTTTCTAATGCCTGTAACAATTCATAAAATGTTTCTCCGGTTTGAATTCCAAAATCTCCTGTGTTTACCCCTGTTAAAACAATTTCTTTAATGCCTGATTCAACTATATCTTTGGCTTGTTTTACCACATTTTCAATACTGTCACTTCTGCTTTTTCCTCTTGCTAAAGGAATGGTACAAAAGGCACAAAAATAATCGCAACCATCTTGTACTTTTAAAAAGGATCGGGTTCTATCGCCAATTGAGTAGGAGGCATGGTATTCTAAAACATCTTTAATTTTACCGTCTCTAATTTCGGTAACTTCTTTTTTATGTGTTTGATTTAAATAGTTTGATAAGTTAAATTTTTCGGCAGCGCCAAGTACAACATCAACTCCCGGAATATTTGCAATTTCTTGTGGCTTTAATTGAGCATAACAACCAATAATAGCAATGTATGCATTTGGGTTATGGCGTAATGCTTCTCGAACAATTTTTTTACATTTTTTATCGGCATGATCGGTAACAGAACAAGTGTTGATGACATATATATCAGCACCTTCGTTAAACTCTACTTTATGCATTCCTGCATCCACCAATTGCCTCCCAATAGTGGATGTTTCTGAAAAGTTGAGCTTACAACCTAATGTGTAAAATGAAACTGATTTATTCATTTAATCGGCAAATATAAGTGTTGGTTTGAGATGTACTAATTTGAATTTTGAATGAGGTATCAAAATAGAATGAACATCTTTAGTAAAATTTTAACAAGCAACTTAACAGTTTTTTTTGTAGTCTTGTTTAAGATGAAAAGAGTTTCTGTACTGCTTATATTTTACTTCTTTCTTGTTACAAATTTGTGTTCTCAAACATGCACAATTAATGTGTCTACAAGAAAAGTTTGTTTGGGTAATACTGTTTCGTTTTCAGTAAGTGTTTCTGGAGGAGGAACCATTAGCGGTTACAATTGGAACTTTGGTAATACAGCAACCAATACTCAATCAAGTCCTGTTTATCAATATCCAGCTTCGGGTACTTATACCCCAACTGTTATTGTAAATTTTGTAGGAGGAGGAACTTGTAATGCAACAGGGCCAGCAATACAAGTATTTGCATTACCTCATGCTGCGTTTACGTTTATTACTAATCCTACCGAATGTTTTAAAGGAAATTCAATCTGTATTAAAAATGCATCCACTCCGGGTAGTAGTAATGCCCCTATTGATACATCCAATTTATATTGGGATGATGGAGCACGAACTTATTTTGGACCATCGGGTTTGATTTTTTGTCATAATTATACTGACCCTTTTGGCGGAATTTATACCATTGCATTAGAAGTAACAGATACAAATGGATGCTTATCTAGAATTGATAAGAAAGACTCTGTTACCATTTTTCCTAAAATGGGTGCGGTTAAATTTACTACCAATTACACGCTTCAATGTCCACAAACACCGGTTAAGTTTATCAATTTATCAGCCATTCCTAAAAATCAAATTAAACACATCCTGTGGCAAATGGGAGATGGAAGTTTTGATAGCACAAGTCTTGATACATTTACACACATCTATACTAAATCAGGAACATTTACAGCAAAACTATTTATCACAGATATTAATAACTGTATTGACTCTTTTATCTTACCTAGCGCGGGTCAAAATGCAAAACTTGATCCTTTTATTCATATTTCTCCTGACGACCACTCTTGTTTTAGATCCAATTTATTTACCATATTATCTAATAATTTAGGGGCAGTGGTTAATTGGTCGCTCTATGAAAATACATTGAACAAAAAAATAGATACTACGATTCAAGATTATCAATTTGAACATAAAGATTACACATTTACAAATTGTGGCAAATATAAAATTCACATGTATGTTGATTTTGTGGGAACAACATGTAAAGTAAAAACAGATACGATTATTGATGTGTATGGACCAAATGCAATAGCTCAAAATGATACTGCAAAAATTATTTCTCAAATTCAATGTCAGATTCATGATACAGTTTATTTTAGAACACCAGTTCCCTACTTAAATTGTCACAATGATAATCTTAGTATGAAAAGAATATGGGATTTTGGTGACGTATATGCTCCTGCTTGTACAACGGATACGAAGAATAATATTAATGTAAATATGAATTGCAGATGGAGTAAAGACTCCATGAATGTAAAGCATTTTTATACCCCCGGCAAAGAAGGGTGTTATACTGTTACCATATTTATGCAAGACACAATTAGAGGATGTTGGGATAGCGATACAGCTGTAATGAAACTTACAATGCCAAACGCACATTGGGATTCTACTATTACTCCGATAAGACATGGAGTTTATTACACCGTAGTAGGAAAGCCTTGTTTGGGAAATCCTTTTACTTTTTACTTTGATGAGGTATTACCTCTATGTGGTTTTGATAGTGCATGGCTCTTGCCAGATTCAGCTTGTAAACCACAAAATTGGATTGCATTGAAAAAGGATTCTAAAAAATTAGATTATGTATATAATTCTACTTGTGATTCATCAGGATGGATAACTTATGGAGTAATTGTAAAAAATGGTGCCGATAATAATGGTCATACTTGTTACGATACAGCATGGTATCATCGTAAAATATTATTACTTCCTATTAATCCCATTTTTAAATATTCCATTAAGGGAGTCTGTCAACCGTATACAATTAATTTTAGTTTAGTAGATTCTATTCAGGATAGTATGACCTTAGCCACTTGGCATTTTAAAACGCAAACAAGCAATATTAATTTATATGCGTTTCCTCAAAATGTGAGTACTTTAGATGAAGTAACTATTAAACGATATATAACCGACTCCGTAATTATTGGTCAAACTTATACATCTTTATTTCAAGGTTATGTAAGTGCTGATTTAACCCTCACCAATGTTAGAGGTTGTAATACTCAATATCAAACAAACATATTCTTAGGTTATCAAAAGCAACTTTATTCAATGAGGCATAAAGTATGTGTGGATGATACATTGACCTTATATGATAACAATAGTTATTATACAAATTTTTATCCATACTGGGCTGATTCCACAAGAGCTAAATTAAATTTAGAAAAATTTTGGATTGATAAAGGAGACGGTAGCGGTTTTTTGCCGGCTAATCATAATACTGTTGTTAAATACAGCAAACCTGGTGTATACCCAGTAAGAATGGTTGTTCAAGATAGTACAGGTTGCAGAGATACAATTCCGTTATCCTATTTAGACCCTATAAGTAATAATTATATTTTAGATTCAAATATTTATGTATCATCTATTGATGCTCAAATTAAGCATTTTGATTCCTTACAATTTTGTGCACCTTTTTTTCTTAATTTAAAAGATTCATCTGTGTTACTTGGAGCTGACTCGATTATCAGTTGGGACTGGAAATTTAATGATAACAAACCACATAGCACTTTACAAAATCCTCAACACGAATTCACTTCTAATGGACTTTTTACGATTAAACTTTTTGTAATTACTCAAAACGGATGTTCTGATTCCATCACCAAAGGCATATACATTAAAGGCCCACGACCCAAGTTTGATATTATTTCTGATACAGTTGGATGTCAACCATTGTCTGTAAAATTTAGAAATACTACAGGTAGTCAACTCATCAATTGGCAATGGAATTTTAATGATGCAAACAATACTACACTTTCAACTACAAAAGATACCGATATTGTGTTTACTTATAAAGTTCCAGGTATTTATAAAATACGATTATTTGGTCAAGATACCATTAGAGATCCTGCAACCAATACCTTAAAAACATGCAGGGCTTATTTCCCTGATACCACAACAAATATTCCGATTAGAGAAGTTAGAGTGCTTCCTCGCGCATTAGCAAGAATTGTTGGCCCC
>JANYDU010000007.1 GCA_025359805.1 Bacteroidota bacterium | reverse complement strand
CCGGTTGAATATATGGTAATTCCAAGTTGGTTAAGAGCTTTAACAATAGGCTCTAAGCCGTCTTTATAAAAAACGGAAATAAGTGCATTGGTAATATTGCGTGAGTGCATAAAAAAAATTATTGAGCCGCAAAAGTATGTTAACCAAAATGATTTATGAAGAGTGTAGATAATTTTCTATTCAGGTAAAAAAGTGCTTCAAAAAATAATTTTTTTGAAGTTCAAGTAGAAGTTAACTGGATTACTGCTATTGAAAAATTTTAAAGTTACCTAATCCCATTTTTTGTAAACGATATTTTATAGAAGTAATCATCACGCCAATACCATATATGATGCTGCGTTTAAAATTAATGGACGAGGCTTCTGGATTATATTTTGTAGGACAAGTTATTTCAGCAATTTCGAATCCTTCATAAAATATTTGGGCTGACGTTTGATTATCAAAAACAAAATCATCGGAGCAATTTTTGTAATTTATTTTATTAAGCACCTCAATACTAAATGCCCGATAACCTGTATGATATTCAGAAAGCTTTTGTCCCATTAATATATTTTGAAATAAAGTTAGAAATCTATTGGCAATAAATTTATAAAAAGGCATTCCTCCTTTAAGTGCTCCCATTCCAAGAATACGTGAACCAAACACAACTGGATATACATCATTTGCAATGATGCTACTCATAGCCGTAATTAATTTTGGTGTGTACTGGTAATCGGGGTGAAGCATAATTATAATATGAGCTCCTAATGAGCGTGCCGCATCGTAACACGTTTTTTGATTAGCACCATAACCTTTGTTTTTTTCATGTTTAATTACATGTTTGATTCCTAATTTTATTCCAACTTGCGATGTATTATCTAAACTCGCATCATCCACTAAAATGATATCATCCACAATATCAAATGGAATTTCGTTAAAGGTTTTCTCTAAGGTAAGTCCAGCATTATAAGCTGGTAATACAACAACTATTTTTTTATTGTTAAGCATTGTTAACTTATTTACTATTCAAAAAAGGTTGAATATAAATTCTATGTAATAAATATTGTAAGATACTAATGGGGTTTTTTACAATTGATTATTGAGCAATGGTAACGCACAAATTTTTTGATAGTTATAACTTTTAATAGCAGCTTGAAGTACTCCTAAATGTCTTGGGCCATGAGTATCCGAACCAATCATGCTTACCATTTTTTGTTCAATTAACCATTCAGCTGTTTTTTGTATTTGTGGTGAATAATATCCAATCAACGAAAAAATATTTATTTGAAATAATATTCCTGATTGAAATAGTTCTTCATATTTTTCTTTTTGTTGAGCCATAAATTGATACCTCTCAGGATGCGCTAATACAGGTCGATATCCCTCAACGCACAATTTAAATAATACGGTTTTTAAATTGCGAGGTTCTTCATTAAAGGGTAACTCTACCAGCACATAATTATTACCAAAAGTGAGCAAGTTTTTAGCTGCAATTTTTTCTTCCAGCATGTCATCAACCATATATTCTGCTGCAGCTTGTATCTCAATATTGATATTGTTTTCTTTTAATGCGGTACGAATTTCCTCCAATTTTGGCAAAATATTTTCAGGTCCGTTTTTGTAAAAATCACCCATAATATGTGGAGTGGTGATTACTTTTTTATAGCCCATGCTTGCCATCACTTTTAGCACTTCCAAACTCTCCTCCATTTTTTGGACACCATCATCAATAGATGGAATAAGATGAGAATGCAATTCTGTGGTAATTGGATTTACAAAATTTGCATCAGCAAGCTTTGGTTTTGATTTAAATAAACTGCTGAAAATGCTCATCGTTTTATTGGGATAAAAATTCTTTAAGCGACATAATATTTGGAACATTCAGAGAATCTACTCTTCGATAATCTGCAATGTATAATGATAACCAATCCAACATAAAAATTATTTCATAAACTGATGCGATATTGAAATGATCTACAGGAATAGTTACTACTTTATTATTTTCTACTTCAAGCAAATTGCCTAAAAATTCGAAGCGAGAAGATACACGTTCATTTTGTTGCGAATCAATCAATAAGAAAACACTTTCTAATTGTCCGTAATAACTTTCAATTACATTATGATTCATTTCTGGTAACACATGTTGAAAACACTCATGTTTTGCGTTCTCTTGTATTTGTTGGCAAAAACGGATTCCAATAGGTGCAAAAGCGCCATCAGTAAGTATAACTAATTTATTTTTTAATTTTGATTTTACAGACTCAAAAATTGAAGTAGCCTCTGCTTGATAAATTGTTACTTCAGTCACTTTTTGAGCGGCCTCCTTTAGTTCATTGTTTTTAGTTGTACCAATTAATTCAGCAAAAATTTGAATAAAATAAGTAAGAGAAAAGCCCAATGCCATACGAGGTTGAAAACCTGTTTCAATTTGATAAAAATGAATTTTATTTTCGATAGCTAATTCTTTTAATTTACCACCTGCAGTTAAAATAAGTAGGTAGCTCTTTCTTTCTTTTACTTCCTCAAACATGGCTAATATTTCTTCAGTATTTCCAGAATATGAACCCAAAATAACCAATGATTTTTCGTTTACATAAGCTGGCAAATGATAATCGGAAATGCACTCCACAGGCAATATCATTTCGGTTGCAAATAAACTTTTTACAATTTGTCCGCCAATACCAGAGCCACCTAATCCTCCAATAACAATATTGTTAAACTGCGATGTTGTTAATCCGTGTGGTTTATAATTGGTAAGTGCATATTCAATTTGATAACTAAATTTTTTTAATGCTTCGTGTTGTTCGTTCATAATAATTATTTGGTTATTAGTTATTGGTTATTTAGGGTCGGTAATTTAATAACTCAATAGCCTACTTTCACTTTATCAAATTTAACAGGTACTTTCCGTATCCACTTTTTAATAATTTGTCCGCTTCTTTTTTTAATTGCTCTTTGTTTATCCAACCATTTTTAAAAGCAATTTCTTCAATACAACCTACTTTTAAACCTTGCCTGTCTTCTATCACTTGAACAAATTGTCCGGCTTGCATTAACGATTCAAAAGTACCTGTATCAAGCCAAGCTGTTCCTCGCTGCAACACTCCAACTTTAAGATTTCCTTTTTGTAAATATACTTTGTTTACATCAGTGATTTCTAGTTCTCCACGAGCTGATGGTTTAATATTTTTTGCAACATCAACTACACTATTATCATAAAAATATAAACCGGGAACAGCGTAATTTGATTTTGGATTTGTGGGTTTTTCTTCAATGCTTAAT
Source organism: Bacteroidota bacterium (assembly GCA_025359805.1). GTDB lineage: Bacteria > Bacteroidota > Bacteroidia > UKL13-3 > UKL13-3 > CAIUEQ01. The sequence continues at coordinate 40,651 of JANYDU010000007.1, read as the reverse complement.
GCTTTCATATTGGCATCAAATTCTACCACGCCATATCTTTCGGGATCACTTACATGATAAGCAAATACAACTCCTCCTTCAGGATTATTATTTTCTTGAAGCAATTTACTTAATCCCGAGCTAAAGAAAATATTGTCGCCCAAAACAAGTGCAACTTTATCATCACCAATAAACTTTTCGCCAATAATAAATGCTTGTGCAAGTCCATCCGGATTTGGTTGTTCGGCATATTCAAATCGGCAACCAATTTGTGAACCATCGCCCAATAATTTTTTAAATCCGGGTAAATCATGCGGTGTAGAAATAATTAATACTTCATTTATTCCCGCCAACATAAGTACCGATAGCGGATAATAAATCATTGGTTTATCATACACTGGCATTAATTGTTTGCTTACGGCAAGTGTTAGCGGATGTAAACGTGTGCCACTTCCTCCGGCTAATATAATTCCTTTCATCTTTTCAAATACATTTTATCGTAATACTTTTGATAATCACCATTGGTTACTTCATCCATCCATTTTTGGTTTTCCATATACCAATCAATTGTTTTTTCTATGCCCTCTTCAAATTGCAATGATGGTTCCCAACCTAATTCTTTCATAATTTTATTGGCATCAATCGCATAACGTAAATCGTGTCCGGCTCTATCGGTTACATAAGTAATTAATTTTTCTGATTCACCTACTTCACGTCCCAATTTTTTGTCCATGGCTTTGCAAACTACTTTTATAAGGTCAAGATTTGTCCACTCATTAAATCCACCAATATTATAAGTATCGCCAATTTTTCCTTTATGAAAAACCTCATCAATTGCTCTTGCATGATCAACAACATATAACCAATCTCTTACATTTTCGCCTTTACCATAAACAGGCAGTGGCTTATTATTTCTGATATTATTGATGAATAGAGGAATTAATTTTTCGGGGAATTGATTTGGGCCGTAATTGTTAGAACAATTGCTTAACACAACAGGAATTTTGTATGTATTATGATAAGCTCTTACAAAATGGTCGCTGGCTGCTTTACTTGCCGAGTAAGGAGATTGTGGGTCATAAGAAGTTGTTTCTAAAAAGAATCCACCATCATGCAAACTTCCATAAACTTCGTCAGTTGAAACATGATAAAAGAGTTTATCTTTCGTATCATTTTTCCAACATGTTTTTGCAGCATTTAACAGATTAACCGTTCCAACAATATTGGTCATTACAAATTCCATTGGATTGGAAATACTTCTATCCACATGGCTTTCGGCAGCCAAATGTACTACCGCATCAAATTGATATTTTTCAAACAAATTATTTACCTCATTTGCATCAACTATATCTGCTTTTATAAAATGATAATTAGTAGCATTTTCTACATCTAAAATGTTTTCTAAATTGCCTGCGTAAGTTAATTTATCTAGATTATAAATATCATATTCAGTATATTTATTTACAAACAAACGAACCACGTGAGAGCCAATAAATCCTGCACCTCCAGTTATTAATACTTTTCTTCTGCTCATAATTTTAATTACTATTTTTTGCTAATGCTTGTTCCCAAGTCCATGCACTTTTAAGCATGTCTTCAATGGTATATTTTGTTGTCCACCCCAATTCATTATTAGCGAGTGTTGTGTTTGCATAAACAGCTTCCACATCTCCATGTCGCCTGTCCACTAATGCATAGTTTATTTTAATTCCAGTAGCTTTTTCAAAAGCGTGTATCATATCCAAAACAGAATAGCCTATTCCTGTTCCAATATTAAAAAATTCATATTTATTTTTTTTAGTTTGTTTTGATAAACGTTCAACTGCTGCAATATGTGCATTGGCAACATCAATCACATGAATATAATCTCTCACGCAAGTGCCATCAGGTGTATTATAATCACTTCCAAAAACATTTAACTGTGTTCTTTTTCCGAATGCAGTTTCGGTAATATATGGAACTAAATGATGAGGAGTTCCGTGTTGCACTTCACCAATTTTTGCAGAAGGGTGTGCACCAATTGGATTAAAATATCGAAGTGAAATGGCACTTATGTTTTTTGATTTACAAGTATGTTCTAAGATTTCCTCACCCATTTGTTTGGTGTTTCCATAAGGCGATTCTGCTTTCTTTATTGGGGCATTTTCATCTACCGGTAAGCTATCGGGATTACCATAAACAGTGCATGAAGAAGAGAAAACAAAATTCTCAATATTGTTTTCAATCATGCAGTTTAGCAAATTAATTTGAGAGAGTAAATTGTTCTCGTAATATTTTAATGGCTCTTGTACCGATTCGTTTACTTGTAAAAATGCAGCAAAGTGAATAACAGCATTAATATCTTTTTCTTGTTCAAAAAAATCGTTCAATTGTGTTTTGTTGCACAACTCAATTTTATAAAATGCAGGGCGTTTATTACAAATTTCTTCAATCCTATCTAACACATCAATTGTGGAGTTATAGAGGTTGTCAATAATCACTACATCATAACCTGCATGTTGCAACTCCACAACAGTATGTGAGCCAATATATCCTGTTCCTCCAGTTACTAATACTTTCATTTAGATGAATTTAAACGGCTCGCAAGATAAGAATTTACACATCATTTTAAATCGTTAATACACAAACTCTCCATGAGCCGATTTAACAATTACTTCTTTCTTTTCGGATACTTCACATCTGCCAATTATTTGCGCATCTATATGGTAAAATTTTGCAATTTCGATGAGGTACAAAGCAGTATTTTCATTCACATAAAATTCCAATAAACTTCCCATATTAAACACTTTGTACATTTCGTGCCAAGTACTGTTCGATTGTTTTTGAATCATTTCAAACAATGGGGGAGTGGGAAATAAATTATCTTTTATAAAACGAAGTCCATTTGTGAAATGCAAAACTTTGGTATGCGCACCACCAGTGCAATGAACCATTCCATGAATTTCGTTAAAGTGGGTTTCGAAAATTTCTTTGATAATAGGAGAAAAAGTTCTAGTTGGAGATAGCACCATTTTACCCACATTTAAAGGATGATTTTCTAATTGATCCGTTAGTTTTAAATTTCCTGTATACACCAATTCATCGGGTACCAATTGATCATAAGATTCGGAATACTTTTTATAGTATGATGAAAGTACATCATGTCTTGCCATAGTAAGTCCATTGCTTCCCATACCGGCATTGTATTCTTTCTCAAAAGTTGTTTTCCCGAAAGATGAAAATCCAACAATTACATCTCTAGGTTTTATGTTTTTATTATCAATAATTTGTGAGCGTTTTGCTCGTGCAGTTACTGTTGAATCTACAATAATTGTTCTTACCAAATCGCCCACATCGGCAGTTTCTCCTCCAGTTGAATGAATATTAATTCCGTACTTTTTGAGCATATCAATAAACTCTTCCGTTCCTTCAATAATGGTTTGAATAACTTCTCTAGGAATTAAATTTTTGTTTCTTCCAATAGTTGATGAAATGGTAATGTTATCATACACACCAGCGCATAATAAATCATTTAAATTCATCACAATGGCATCTTGAGCAACACCTTTCCAAACACTTAAATCTCCAGTTTCTTTCCAATATAAATAAGCCAAACTTGATTTTGTTCCGGCACCATCTGCGTGCATAATATTGCAATAGGTTTCATCGCCACCTAAATAATCAGGAACAACTTTACAAAAGGCTTGAGGAAATAATCCCTTATCCATATTTTTTATAGCAGCATGTACATCTTCTTTTTGAGAAGACACACCACGTTTCATATATTTATCAGAAGTCATTAAACAATAATTTATCTTTTCTTTTTATACTCTGTACTAAGCACTCTAAATGTTGTTCGTCTATTCTCTTGATGTTGTTCTTCGGTACAATCTACTCCATCAGCACAATCATTTACCAATTTAGTTTCTCCATATCCTACAGGAACTAACCTATCTTTTGCAATGCCATGTTGAACCAAATAATCAACACAACTTTGTGCACGTTTTTGAGAGAGTTTTAAATTGTATTCACTGGTTGCTCGGCTATCGGTATGGGAGCCAATTTCAATGATAATATTGGCATTATCATTTAAAATAATAATGAGTGAATCCAGAATTTTTTTAGATTCAATTCTCAAATCATATTTATCTAAATCATAAAAAATTCCTTTTAAAGTAAACTCGTAATCTTCGGCAGGAATTGGATCTAAATAAAAATTAATTTCAACTGTAGAATCTTTTTGAGTATTTAAAGTTGAGATTAATACATCAACAGCTTTAAAATATTTTGGATGATTTGCAGCCAATGAAAGCATTGCATTTAAAGGTAATTCGGCAATAAATGATCCTGTTGCATCACTCTTTATAATAAAAATATTTTTACCTTTATCATCTTCCAACATCACATTAGCTGATGCGAGTGGAGTATTCATTTCTTTATCAAAAACTTTTCCTTTAAGAACAAAAATAAATGGTTTTATGCTTATTGAATAGATGTCGTCATCCCCTTTTCCTCCATCTCTATTTGAACAAACAAAAGCAATGGGTTCTCCATTTTTAATTTCTGTTTTAGGAATAAAAGTAATTCCAAAATCATCCCCTCCAGAGTTGATAGGAAATTGTAAATTTTCGGCTTGTTTAAATGTTCCTGATGAATCTTGTGTTTTAAAAATATCCAATCCTCCTAATCCTAAAAAACCTTTTGACGAATAGTAAATCATATTGTTTTCATCAACGTAAGGAAACATATCATCTTCAGCTGTATTAACCCTTGCACCAAGGTTTACAGGCTTTCCCCATTTATCTGTATTTGAGTTATAATTGATGTAGTAAATATCTTTTTCACCAAAACCATCGGGCATATTGCTTGCAAAAAACAATCTTTTTCCATCTGGTGAAAATGCAGGATGCCCAACAGAAAATGAATCAGAACAAAAAGGTAAAACCAAAGGAGCTGTCCATAAATTATTTTGAAAATAGGAAACGTAAATTTTGCAATTCATTCCTTTTCCATCACTTCCATTACATTGAGTAAAATACATGGTGGTATTTGTAGAATCAACCCAAGCTACTCCTTCATTAAAATTAGTGTTTACTGCGCCTTTTACATTTTGAATACCACTCCACACAGCATTTTGTTTTTTACTTTCAAATATATCCGAACATTTTTGACCAGTCCATTCAAAAATAACATTTCCTGTTGCCTCTGGTCTTGATGAAGACCAAAGTAATTTTTTGTTTGAATAAAATGGCGAATAATCAGAATAAACTGTGTTTAGTTCTTCGGTATTTTTAATAGAAAATTTTTTGGGATTGGCTTTCCAAATCATGGCTTGTTGGCAAGCCTGCATTTCTCTTTTGGCATCTACATCATCAGGAACTTCAAATAGATAATCGTAAAACTGACGGTTTGCATCATCGTATCGTTCAAAATTTTTGAGTAGCAAACCATAAGAATAAATAATTTTTGGATCAGGATATTTTGCGTTAATTAATTGCTCATACCAATCAATTGCTTTTTTAAAATTGTTTGATTTTCTGTAACTCTCAGCAATCATAAAAAGCATTTTTTGTTTGTCGTCTTCGCTTCTCACTTTTGTATATAATTTCTGATATAAATTAGCAGCAGTATTATAATTTTTCATATCAAAAGTTTTTTGTGCTTTGAGTATATCAAAGTCCAAAGCGGTTTGAGGTGGATTTTGCTGTGCAACTAATTCAACACAAAAAGTACAGGTGAGGATAAAAATTAAAACGTGTTTGAGCATAGATTTTTGTTGGTTCAAATTAAACGAAAAAAGAAATGTAAACGGATATTAAATAGTATTAAAAAAGCCTTCCGAATTTTCGAAAGGCTTTTATTATCTTTTATTTTTTGATTGGCTGTTGCCCGGGTTTATTTGTTCCAGGTGTTTTGCCATCTTTATTTGGTGATAGTGTTTTATCTCCGGCACCTTTCATTTCTTCTTTATTTTTTGGAATGTATTTATTATCCAATAATTTAAAAGTTGTACGTCTGTTTAATTGATGTTCTTCTTCTGTACAGGCGCGTTTAACCCAAGTTCCTTCACATGCACAATCATTTACTAATTTAGTTTCGCCATATCCTTTTGCAACCAACCGAACAATATCAACTCCTTTTGTTCCAATGTAATTTACTGCTGAATCTGCACGTCTTTGTGAGAGTGCTTCGTTGTATAATGAGTCTGCTCTACAATCAGTATGGGAACCTAACTCTAATCTAATTTTTGGATAGCGATTCATCAATTGAACAATCGTATCTAATATTTCTTTTGAACGAGGGCGAAGATCTGCTTTATCCAAATCATAATAAATTCCTTCCAAAGTAAATACCCTTTCGTAATCAAATGGATCAAGCAAAAAATCTTGGACTAAATCAGTAGATTGTTCTAATCCCTTTGTGGTTTGAAATTCTAATTTACTATCATAATAATCTTCGTGTGCACCAAATAACTCATAATCTGTTCGAGGTTTTATAATAATTTTATAAGAACCGGCAGCATCTGTTTTGATGACTAATTTTCCTGAATCAGTACTGTTGGTAATAGTTAAAACGGTATTAGGTAAAATCTCTTTTGTTTTTACATCACGAGCTACTCCACTTAAAGTAAAAATTAGCGGTGTCATATAAAATCTATAAATATCATCTTGCCCTTTTCCTCCTTCTCTGTTTGATGCAAAAAATCCACTTTCTTTATCTTTTGAAAGTATCATACTAAAATCATCACCACCAGAATTTATAGGAGTTTTCATATTAACAGGATCGCTCCATTCAGTTGTAGAACCTTTAGCAAAAAATATATCTACTCCTCCTAAACCTGTATGTCCGTTTGATGAAAAATAAAGCGTTCCATCTTCATGAATAAATGGATACATTTCATCACCAGAGGTATTAATTACAGGACCTAAATTTACAGGGTCGCCCCAAGTTTTTCCGCGTTTAGAATACGTAACAAAATAAATATCTTTTCCACCATAACCACCTGGCATATCAGACACAAAATACATTGTTTGTCCATCTTTCGTTAAACTCGGATGTCCGCAAGTAAATGAATCGGTACTAAATGAAAGTGGTGCAGGATCTGTCCATTCGCTTCCCGAAGCAGTTGAGGAATAAATGCGGCAATATTTTCCTTTCCCATCTTTACCACTACATTGGGTATAATACATGGTTCCAAATTTTGAATCGAAGGCGGCAGTACCATCATTGTATGGTGTATTAATTTTATCTTTATCAACCAAAGCAGGGATACCATATTTAATAACGTTTGGCGATTTTTTTTCTGCCTTCCAAGTAACGGTGTATAAATCGGTAAATTGATTACCAGTCCATCCATACATTTTTGAGTTTACACCTTTGTCTCTATCAGAAGTAAAATACAGTTGATCTTTTTTATACCACATCGGTGCAAAATCACTCCACTTGCTGTTTAATGCCTTTACATTTTCAATGATATAACGAGTTTTTTCATTCTTCCATTTAAGGGCATTTTCGCACCCTTTTATTTGTTTTTCTACTTCTTCGGTATTGGAGGTTGGGTTTAATTTTTTATACGCATTAAACTCAATAATAGCATCTGAGAATTTTTGATTTCCTTTAAGTGCTTGAGCTAATTTTATTTGTGCATCGGCATTTTTAGGGTCACTTTTTACTGTTTTACGATACCAGTTTTCGGCATTCTTCATATCATTTGCCAAACGATAGCATTCGGCTGTTTTAAAACAGGCCTCATTTTTTTCGTCTTTATTTTTTGTTTTACTATAAACGGCTTTGTAATTTTCGCCAGCAACAAAAAACTCTTTTTTGTTAAATGCTTCGCGAGCGGCAGCCATTGTTCCCTTTCCAGGTTTGCATGAATACAATGATATGATGCAAATTGTTAGGGTAAATAAACCAATTGAGTAAAGTCTTTTCATCATTTTATGGTATGATAGTTTAAGCAAAAGTTATATCAACGATAGTAAAATTATTTCACGAATAAAAGTTCTCTGTATTTTGGAAGTTTCCAAAGGTCGTCTTCAACAATAAATTCTAGGGCATCACTACTGTTTCTGATTTCATCAAACAAAGGCTTTACTTTATGACAAAAGGCAATAGCGCACTTGTGGGTATTTTCAATATGATGTGCTTTTTCATTTTCGGCAATCATCTTTTCTACACACACTCTTATGTGGTTTACATATTTAGAAATTTCTTCAATAAATTTTAGCTGTGCATCATAACTATTTTTTTTAAGTCCGATTGCTTTTAAGGATGCCACATTTTCACTTAGTTTTTGTTGATAAATTAAGGCAGAGGGAATAACATGTGAGATGGCCAATTGAGCTAAAATTTTTGCTTCAATATCAATTTTCTTCACATAATTTTCTTGCATAATTTCATATCGGGCATCTAACTCTCTTGCATTAAAAATATGATTGTTTGAAAATAATTCTTTTGATTTTTTTGAGATATATGCATTTAATGCTTCGGGCGTTGTTTTGATATTTGAAAGCCCACGTTTTGCTGCTTCTTTTACCCATTCATTGCCATATCCATTTCCTTCAAACAAAATATTTTTGGATGATTTTACATAGCTCTTTAATACACTAATAATTGCATCTTCTTTTTTGTTTCCTTTTTTTATTAGGGCATCAACTTCTGTTTTAAATTTATTTAATTGATCTGCCATAATGGTATTTAGAACAGTCATAGCGCTTGCCGAATTTGCGGATGAACCAACGGCTCTAAACTCAAATTTATTTCCTGTAAATGCAAACGGTGAAGTTCTATTTCTATCTGTAGTATCTAATAATATTTCAGGAATTTTATTAATATCAATGGATGATTTTGAATCAACTTTTATACTTGTTTTATTACTTACGAAATCATTTAAAATATGTGTTAATTGGCTTCCGATAAATATAGACATGATTGCGGGTGGTGCTTCGTTAGCTCCCAATCGATGGTCGTTTCCAGCTGCTGCAATGCTTGCTCTCATCAAATCGGCATGATCGTGAACAGCTTTTATTACATTGATAAAAAATGTTAAAAACTGCAAGTTGGTTTCGGGAGTTTTTCCAGGTGAAAGTAAATTTACACCAGTATTTGTAATGAGCGACCAATTATTGTGTTTCCCTGAACCATTTACTCCTGCAAAAGGTTTTTCATGTAACAATACTTTGAATCCGTGTTTTTGAGCTACTTTTTCCATCACATCCATTAATAATTGATTGTGATCGATGGCTAAATTTACTTCTTCAAACATAGGTGCACATTCAAATTGTGAAGGAGCAACTTCATTGTGGCGTGTTTTTAATGGAATACCTAATTTGTAGGCTTCAATTTCAAAGTCCAACATATAATCATAAACACGAGGGGGAATTGAACCAAAATAATGATCTTCTAATTGTTGTCCTTTTTCTGGTGATTGACCAAGTAAAGTTCTACCCGTTAACATTAAATCTGGGCGGGCATTAAATAATGCTTCATCCACTAAAAAATATTCTTGTTCAATACCTAAAGAGGCAAATGATTTTTTTACATTTTTATCAAAGTAAGAAGAACAAACATCTACTACTGCCTTTTCAACGGCATGAAGTGCTTTTAGTAAAGGAGCTTTATAATCTAAGGCTTCTCCGGTATAAGCTACAAAAATGGTTGGAATACATAATGTTTTTCCATTTGTGCCTTCCATAATAAATGCAGGTGAAGAAGGATCCCAAGCGGTATACCCTCTGGCCTCAAAAGTGTTTCTTAACCCCCCGCTAGGAAAACTTGATGCATCTGGCTCTTGTTGTACTAAAGCATTTCCACTAAATTTTTCTTCAGATCCTCCATCATCTGTTGGTTCAAAAAAAGCATCATGCTTTTCGGCTGTTGCTCCTGTTAATGGTTGAAACCAATGTGTATAATGTGTGGCATCTTTACTCATAGCCCAGTTTTTCATTCCTGTTGCTACATGCCCAGCAATTGCTCTATCTATTTTATCTCCATTTTTTATGGCATTGTTTACTGCTTGATAAGCTTCTTTGGAAAGAAATTTTTTCATTGCAGTATCATTAAAAACATTGCTATTAAAATAATCAGATACTTTTTGTGATGGAGCTGTTACTGTAATTTTTTTTCTGTGTTGAACAGTTTCTAATGCTTTAAATCGGAGAGTCGACATTGATAGATATATTTAATAATTTAAAAATGGAATATGAAGAGAAATAAACTGGCGAAATATATAAAAATCTATAATGAAATCTAAAACTTTTATCAAACACTTTTTTTTATTGAAGAATAATATGATGAATGATATCATAGTTCATGCTAAATTACGCCATAGTTGAAAAACATATTTTTTGACAAATGGGAATAGGAATAATTTTTTTAACCCTACAATAATTACATTTATACCTCAAATGCAACAACAACTTTTTTTATACAAAAAATCTCCAATTTCATATTACCGTTTTGGTAAGGGTAAAAAGGTGCTTGTTGCATTTCATGGCTACAATCAAACAGGAAATGATTTTGGTTATTTTGAAGATGTTTTGGAAGATTATTTTACCATCATAGCCATCGATTTTTTTTGGCATGGAAAATCGGAGTGGAGAGAGGAAATGGATTTTACTGAAAGCGATATGAAAGAAATTGTACTGGAGATTGCTAAGCAAGAACACCTCGTTGCACGAAAATTTTCGGTTTGTTCATTCAGCATGGGCGCACGAATGGCAAGGGCTTTGGTTAGAAAATTTCCGGATAGAATAGAGTACCTTATTTTATTATCTCCACCTACATTTGGCTTCAACAGGTTTTTAAATTTTACTACTGGAAATTATTTTGGGCTAAGGATATTTAGATATTTTGTGAACCATCATCAGGTATTATTAAATTGGGTGAAATTTTTAAATCGTATCAAAATATTAAACCGTTCGGTGTATCTATTTTCCTCTAAATTTATTGGCCAGCCTAAACGTTTAGAAAAGGTTTATAAAACATGGTATTCGCAACGAAAACTTCGAACCAATTTTAATATGTTCTTTAGATTAATTGAAGAACATTCCATCAACGTAATCTTAGTTGTGGGTAACAATGACTACATCACGCCACCTCAAAAAATGATTGCCTATATCAGAAAATTAAGCAATCGACAAATTTTTATAGTTCGCAAAAAACATGAATTAGCTACACCTGAAACCAAACAAATTTTTTTAAACCTTTTCAGCTTAAAATAATAAGCTGCATATTTGAAGTTACAATGCTTTTAAATTAGGGAACAAAAGAAACCAACACATTAAAATGAAATATTACTAGGCACTTGCCTTTACAATTGTATTATCTCTTTTAAAAACTCAAGCACAAACTTCTTATCACAAATATCCAAAAGGACTTTATCATACTTACGGTCAGCTTGTATATGATTCCGTTAAACCGAATTCGGCTTGTGAAATATATGTAAAAATAGCTGGCAACTATACTTCAAATACACTTCACGGGTGTGAGAGGTTGGGATGTATGTGGTATTTTGCTGGACACTCAAACAGGGTTGTTAAAAGGATTAAATGGTAAAAATTTTTGCAGCATTTATTATAGATGAGCCAGAGGTTTTAGCATTCCATAATAATTCTTAATGATATCAGAAAGTTTATAAGAATGCTTAATCAGAAATATCAATAAGATCTATTTTGCTGATGCAAATAAGTTGGATGGAAATATGCTGATTGTATTGTTCCACGATTAAAAAAGAAATTACATTTGCCTCATGAAAAATTTTGCTATTGCAATTCATGGTGGAGCAGGAACTATCCTTCGCTCACTTATGACCCCCGAAAAAGAAGCACAATACACCAATGCGTTACAAAATGCTATTGATGCCGGATATACTATTTTGGATGAAGGAGGAAGTAGTTTAGATGCTGTAGAGGCAGCCGTGATGAGCATGGAAAATTTTCCATTATTTAATGCCGGAAAAGGTGCAGTATTTACTAACAAAGGATTGCATGAAATGGATGCTGCTATTATGGATGGAAAAACATTAGAGGCTGGAGCTGTTTCCGGAATTAGTAGCGTACAAAATCCTGTTCATTTAGCACGAATTATTAAAGAAAAATCAGGACATGTTATGCTAAGTGGAGGCGAGGCAGCAAAGTTTGCCAAGAAGATGAATTTGCCTTTTCAACCTGATGAATATTTTTATACCGAAGAGCGTTTTCAACAATGGACTGCGGTAAAAGATTCGGATACTTATCAATTAGATCATAGTGATAAAACCGAAAAAGGAGAAAAAAAATTTGGAACCGTTGGCGCAGTGGCAATTGATATAAAAGGAAATTTAGCAGCAGCTACTTCTACTGGAGGGATGACTAATAAACGCTATGGTCGTGTAGGTGATTCGCCAATTATTGGCGCAGGAACTTATGCAAATAACAATACATGCGCCATTAGTTGTACTGGGCACGGAGAGTTTTTTATTCGCGCAGTTGTTGCTTATGATATTAGTTGTTTAATGGAATATAAAGGGCTTACATTAAAAGCTGCTTGTGATTATGTGGTGAAAGATAAATTAGTAAAAATGGGTGGAGAAGGTGGACTAATTGCCATTGATAAAGATGGAAATATAGAACTGCCATTTAACTCAGAAGGCATGTACCGTGCTTGGAAAAAAGAAGGAGAAGAAACGGTTGTGAAAATTTATGAATAGAAAAAAGTGTTGTTAAACAACCACTCCTTCAACTACATTCTGTATAAATTTTCTCTCTTTCAGTAAGTAACCATTTCCTCTTACTAAAATATTTACTCTAATATTTTCAACTGAAATAGGTTCGCCAATACTCACATCGGTAATGTTTGAATGCCTGATATCTTTTCCATCAACAATAACAACAGCACCGCTTCCTACTACTTCAATATGATTTCCTTCGGTAATAATTACTCCGGTATCTTCACCCAAACCAATTCCTGTGCATTGCGGATTACTTGCAACCGCTTGTGCCAATCGGTTAAATCGTCCACGTTTATCAAAGTGCGAATCAATAATTACATTGGCAACAAAAGCTAATCCGGTTGTTAATTTTACTTCGCCTTTTAAATGTGCCAAATCACTTTTCCCTTGATAAATCATGGTATTGCTCATTGCCATTGCTCCAGCACTTGTTCCTGCAATTACAAATCCTTCTTCTTCTAATAATCTATCTTGTAATAGTTGGTAAATATCTGTACCACCAAAAATACTGGTTAAACGTAATTGATCTCCTCCTGAAAACATCACACCATCACACGCTTTTATTCTATCAATATATTCTTGTTTGGCAGCATCTTCACGATTACGAATATCCATCACACCAATATTTGTGCAGCCAATTTTTCCAAACGCATCCATATAATTTTCTCCAACTTCTTGTGGAATAGACGAAGCTGTTGTGATGACTTCAATACGTTTTTCTGTTCCGCCAACCTCATCAACTATGCGCTTTAAAATACCCAGTTCAAAAAAGTTTAAACGATTGCGTTGAACAAACCCTTGCTCTAAATCTGTACCTTTATCTTCTGCACCTCCAATGGAGATTAATTTTCCTTTTGGTTTTTCCAAAACTTTAGATTTATTATTGTTTTACAGGTGGCAAATATATCAATCCACTTATTTTAGTTAAGAAAAAGTTATCGGCACATCAAATTAATTGTTCAAAAAAATAAAATATACACCATGAAAATCCTCGAAATCAAAGTAATGCGCGGTCCAAACTATTGGAGCATTCGCAGACATAAACTTATTCAAATGCGTTTGGATTTAGAAGAAATGGAAGAACGTCCAACCAATAAAATTGATGGTTTCTTAGAGCGATTGGAAAAATTATTTCCAACTATGTATGAACATCGGTGTTCGGTTGGAACTCCTGGAGGTTTTTTTGAACGTGTAAAAGAAGGCACTTGGATGGGGCATGTGATTGAGCATATTGCTTTAGAAATACAATCGCTTGCTGGCATGACTTGCGGTTTTGGAAGAACACGCACCACTGGAAAACATGGAATTTACAATGTAGTATTTAGCTACATGGAAGAAAAAGCGGGAAGCTATGCAGCAAGAGCAGCAGTGAGAATTGCCGAAGCATTGATTGCTGGAAATGAATATAATGTAAGTGAAGATATTCAAAACTTGCGAGAGATACGTGAAGACGAACGTTTAGGCCCAAGCACAGGAAGCATTGTGGATGAAGCTGTGGCCAGAGGAATTCCGTACATCCGCTTAAATAAAAGCTCGCTTGTGCAGTTGGGTTATGGGGTAAATCAAAAACGTATTCGTGCTACCATTGCAAGTACCACAAGTAGTATTGCTGTTGATATTGCCTGCGATAAAGAAGAAACAAAAAATTTATTAGAGGCAGCAGAAATCCCTGTTCCTAAAGGCAGAATTGTGTATACCGAAGAAGGTTTGCAAGCGGCCATCGAAAGTGTAAAATATCCATTAGTTACCAAACCTGTTGATGGAAATCATGGTAAAGGAGCAACTACAAATATTAGAAATTATGAAGATGCAGTTCGTGGATTGGAGGCTGCAAAAAAATATTCTCGAGGAGTAATTGTAGAAAGATTTATTACTGGACAAGATCATCGTGTATTGGTTGTTAATTATAAATTTGTTGCGGCAGCTATTCGCAAACCAGCAGCAGTTACAGGTGATGGCAAGCATTCCATTCAACAACTTATTGATATTACCAACGAAGATCCACGCAGAGGATATGGTCACGAAAAAACGTTAACATCTATAAAAGTGGATGAGTTTACAATGGATATTCTCAACAAAAAAAGTTTAACGCTTGATAGTATTTTGCCCGATGGTGAAGAATTGTGGTTAAAGCCAACAGCTAATCTTTCAACGGGAGGAACAGCTACGGATGTTACAGATATGGTTCATCCCGATAATATTTTTATGTGTGAACGCATTGCCCGAATTATTGGTTTAGATATTTGTGGAATTGATATTATGGGCGAGAATTTAACAGAGCCTGTTACCGAAAATGGCGGAGCTATTTTAGAAGTAAATGCAGCTCCAGGTTTTCGTATGCATATTGATCCCGCAGTAGGATTACCTCGCAACGTTGCCGAACCTGTTATTGATATGTTGTATCCTCCAAATAGTGGAACATCAGCTCGCATTCCAATTATTGCCGTTACGGGTACAAATGGAAAAACTACCACCACCCGTTTAATGGCGCATATGATGAAAACCGTTGGGTACAAAGTTGGATTTACAACTACTGATGGAGTGTATATTCAAAATCAATTAATGATGCGTGGAGATTGCACTGGTCCTGTTAGTGCAGAGTTTGTGCTAAAAGACCCTACTGTTGATTTTGCCGTTTTGGAATGCGCGCGTGGTGGCATTTTACGCGCAGGTTTGGGATTTCATAATTGTGATATTGCTATTGTAACAAACGTGGCCGAAGATCATTTAGGTTTACAAGATATTGATACCATTGAACAATTGGCAAGAGTAAAAGCTGTTGTTCCAGAAAGTGTATTGCCGGGTGGTTATGCCATATTAAATGCCGATAACGAGTGGACTGCTGGCATGACAAAAGATCTTAGATGCAAGCATGCTTTTTTTAGTATGGATGAAAATAACCCCATCGTAAAAAGGCATATGTTGGGTGGCGGATTGGCGGCTATTTATGAAAATGGGTATGTAACTATTTGTAAAGGCACTTGGAAAATTAGGGTTGAAAAAGCTGTAAATATTCCACTCACTTTTGGTGGTCGAGCAACGTATAATATTGCAAATGTATTACCTACTTTATTGGCAGGATTTATTCGCAATTTAAAAATTGAAGATATGCGTATTGCCTTACAAACATTTATACCTGGGCCAACACAAACTCCTGGGCGTATGAATATTTTTCGCTTCCGTAATTTTGATGTGATGGTAGATTACGCTCACAACACAGCGGGCTTTGAAGCCATTGGTGATTTGCTTAGTAAGATAGATGCAAAATCAAAAATTGGTGTAATAGCAGGTGTGGGCGATAGGCGTGATGAAGACACCATTAACTTAGGAAAAATGGCTGCAAAAATGTTTGATGAAATTGTAATCCGACAAGATAAAAATTTACGCGGACGAACCGAAGAAGAAATTATTGATTTGATGATGCGAGGTATCAAAGAAGTAAATCCTAACATGAAGGTTACTACCATAAAAAAGGAAACCGAAGCTATTGAGTATGCTATTAAACATGCACCCAAAGGATGTTTTATAACCATTTGCAGTGATGTAGTTCCTGATGCATTAGATCAAATTATGAAACTAAAAGAAGCCGAAGATGAAGGTAAAATGGAATTGGGGGTGATGTGATTACTTTTTGAAAATGAAACAACAAATAGTTTATATTTTAATTATCTTCCTCTGTTATTCTTACAATTCATTTGGACAAGATTTTGGTTGCTATGATGTTTATAATTACAAACATGAAGCAGTAGCTAAAGATTTTATTTATACGCGCAGCAAAAATTTGCATGAAATTAATTGGCAAGATTTTAATTTAAAACTGGCTGTAAATAATGGTTTGTATGAAGAGTTTTATGAGAATAGAAAAAGTAAAGAAGATACTACTATAGCCATAAAAATGAAAGGGGATATTATTGATGGTTTACAAAATGGAGAATGGATATTGTACAGTGAAAACAATTCAACTTATGCAAAAGGAAATTTTGTAAACGGGAAGAAAGAAAACCTTTGGTCAATATATACAAGAGGTGAAGGTCATGATTTTTTTTTGAGTGAAAAAATAAATTTTAGTCAGGATATTTTAGATGGTGATAAGAAAAAATTTGATCGAAATCATAACCAGTTAAAACTTGAACAATACAAATTAGGAAAAAAACATGGTTATCAAATTGACTTCTCAATTTCAGGAGATACCATTTCTATAGAACAATATAATGTTGGTATAAAAAACGGTAGATTTTTTTTAAAGAACTACTTCGAGTGTAATTATGAAAATAATAAATTAGATGGTGATTTGAAAAGGTATCATAACAATGGAAAACTTTTTTACTCTTTGATTTATAAGAATAATTTACCGTATACAATTATCAACATTCAAGATTCTTCGGGAAGGATATTAAATGGTGGAGATTTTAAAAATGGAACAGGAACTTTAAATTTTTTCAGTCCTTCGGGAAAAATGCTTTCATCATTTGTTTATCATAATCAAGCAATCAATGGTCCAATTAAACATTACTACGATTCAGGAAAAACCATGGAAGAAGGAGAAATTTATTCCAAAACAGATTCAATCAATTCAATTAATTCTTTTCGGATTTTACGTGATGATTATAATATTCATGCAGCACATCAATTAAGTTTTATCTCTCCTACAAATTATAAAATATCTTATGAAAGTGGGAAACTTGAAACAGAAATTAAACCATTAAGCACAAAAGCAATTGATACATTATTAGTGAAAGACTATTATGAAGATGGTCTTATTGAATCGAGAAGTTTTCTTTTGTATGGATTTAACATTGGGAAAAAATTGTCATACAATGAAAAAGGAATATTGGAATCTGAAATAAATTATATGTTGGTTAATGATTCAAATAGGCATTCAAGCAAAGAAGGAGAAGCTATTTTTTATCACCCTAACGGTTTATGGAAAGCGAAGCTGTTTTTTTCAAATAATAAAGAAATTGATAAAAGTTTTTATTTCAATGATGAAGGAAAATTGATTAGGCAAAAAATATTAAACAGTAATGGCTCGGTTTATAACATTTTTAAAAATGACACCGTAAACATTCTTGATAGTATCGGTAGGAAACAAGGCAAATGGCTTGAGTTTAATATTTATTCATGCTCTGAGAGCCCATATCAAATTCAATATTTCAAGGACAATAATCCAGTTGGAGAATGGCTTACATTTTATAATAAATACAATACTATTTCTGAAAGATTAAGTTGGATTAATCCAAACCATGCCAATCAAAAATATTATTCTTATTCAGGAACTTTATTAATGGAGGGTGAAATAATTGATACAGCTAATATATATTACGCGCGAGTTGGGAATTGGAAATTTTATGATGAAAAAGGAAGAATTGAAAAAGATGGAAATTTTGTTTTGGGTCAAAGAGATGGTCGATGGATTTTGTATAATAGGAGAGGAAAACAAAAGAAATTTATGATTTACAAGAATGACGAACTAATTGGCAAAGAATAACAAAGTGGCAATTTACTACTTCGCCTTCCTAAACAAATATCTGGTAATAAAAATACCTGATGAAGTACTTCCATTGTTTTGGCTGGTTGACGACCCTGCTGTTACTTCTGTTAACTCCCATCCTTCGGCTACAAAATCATTTATTTTATCAACAATAAGTTTATCGTTATTGGTGATATTACCAAAGTTAATTCCAGTAAAACTATAAAAATTCATGAGGTCTTTTTCAACTAATGTTCCGGATTGATCGGTGGTTAAAATTCTTGACCTTCCTAATCCGCCCGCAATAATAGATTCAACTGTTGAGAATTGTTTATACTCATAAATTGTACTTTGTTTTTCTGATGGTTTAAAGGCTAAAATGGCCATCACTCCTAATGTAAAAAAAGCACCTAGTGCTAAGTAAGAAAAATTGTTTTTCATAATTTTATATGTTGCTTTGTGAGTAGCAAGGTTAAAAATAAAAACTCAAATTATGAATCGTTTTTTATTCATCACACTTTTTTCATTTTCAACATTTTTTATACAAGCTCAAACCTATCATTTTAAAATTACCAATCTAAAAATTAACTACCAAGATAAAATGATAAATGGAGAAGATGTGCTTTTAACTATGGTAAAGGGAAAGTCGGAAAACTTTGTTCTCTTTCATAACGATGAAGTAAATATTAAAAGCAATTATGTACTAAAAACATTTACTTCTCCTCGCAGCTCAAGTAAATCATCAGGTGTAAAAATTGAAGCCTCTTATTTTTGTTATGTAGGAGATCATAAAGACAAACGCTCTACACAATTAATTATGTTTATGAATAATACTGGAGCATTTAAGGTAAAAGAAACTTTTATTATAAAATACAACAAAAAACCATTGCCAATTGTTGTTACCTATGATGCTTATATTTTAGATTAACCTTCACACTATAATTATCATAAATGATTACCGAACAACAAATATGGGAAGCACTTGAAGTGGTAAAAGACCCTGAAATACCAACACTTTCGATGGTAGATATGGGCATTATTACAAAGGTGGAAATACGTGGCGAAAGTGATGTATATGTTGAAATGACTCCAACATTTACTGGATGCCCTGCTATAAAAATGATGGAAGGAATGGTGTATGATCGATTGAAAGAAATGGGTATTGAAAAAGTGGAAGTAGCTACCACTTTTGATAAACCTTGGAACAGCAATAAACTAACCGAACGCGGTTTATTATGTTTGAAAAAACATGGTTTAGCACCTCCTCCAAAACACCATGGAGAAATTACAGAAGACTTATTAGAACATGTAGCTTGTCCATTTTGTGGAAGCAAAAACACCGAAATAAAATCTCCGTTCGGTCCCACACTTTGTCGCTCATTACATTATTGTAATAATTGTTTGCAAGCGTTCGAACAATTTAAACCTGTTGTGTAAATTATTTCACTAAAACTTTTTTTTGGCTTAACACCTAATAATTGATTGCTCTCCAAATTTGTAGTGCATTAATGCTATAATTTATGGAAAACAAAATTGAATTTACAAAAGGCGAAACTATTCGCTTAAACTCCGGAGGACCTTTAATGACAATCTCAAATGTATTATCAAATAACCAATTGGAGTGTATTTGGTTTAATGATGAAGATGCCATTTGCGTCCATTCATTTGATGCAGAATTGGTTTTTCCTGATAATGATGACGAATGGTTTGAGTTAGATGAAGAAGACATTGATGAAGAGGTTAACGAGGAAAATTTTGTTACAGAAGAAATGGAATAAAACTTTCTAACATCCAAATTAAAAACCCTAACGTGAGATGAAACTCGTTAGGGTTAACAATTTATTTTTAATGGATAAATAAAATTTACATTCTTTGTCGTACGGTTTCATAAATAGCAATACCTGCCGCAACTGAAACATTAAGCGATGAAACACCCACATTTAATGGTATTTTAGCCAATACCGAACATTTTCGCAGCACCTCATTTGAAATACCATCTTCTTCACTTCCCATAATCACACAAACAGGTTCGGTAAGATCAATAAATTGCAAATCTTTATTTGCTTTTTCCGTACAAGCCACAGTTTTTATTCCTGATTGATTGAGTAATTCCATTGTAGTTTTCATGTTTCTTTCTCTACAAACCGGAATTTTTAACAACGCACCTGCCGATGTTTTTATAGCATCATCGCTCACTTGCGCAGCACCACTTTCTGGAATTACAATGGCATGCACACCTCCGCAAAATGCAGAGCGGGCTATGGCTCCAAAATTTCTTACATCTGTAATTCTATCCAACAAAAGAATAAAAGGAACTTTTCCTTCTTCAAATAATTTGGGTAATAAATCTTCTAATTTATGGTACGTAACGGGTGATGAATATGCCACCACACCTTGATGATTTTTACTTCCTGGAAATATGGACGATTCTCGAGGAACAAATTGCACAGGCACTTTTTGTTTTTTACACACATTAACAATGGCATCGATATGTGCATTTTTAATATCTTTTTGCACCAATACTTTATTAATCTCAATGCCCGAGTCTAAAGCTTCCATCACAGCTTGTATTCCATATATTGCCTGTGGGTTTTCTACAGGTTTTGAAAAAAAAGGTTTCTTATCCATATCGTACAAAGGTGTGAATTTTTTTTTTGGGATTGATACAAAAAATAAAGGGCTTCAATATTGAAACCCTTTATAAATAATAAAATATTGGCAGAATCTTATTTTCCTGCCATGGTATTATCAATTTGTGATTTAAGTTCTTTGGCAAAAATATCCTGTTTATTAAACTCTGCAACTTGTTGGCAATAGTTCATCACTTGTAAATTTTCATCCATTTCACTTTGCACAGCTCCGCCTTTATTTGAAGCTTTAAATGTGGCATAATATTTATATTTTTCAACACAAGTTGTAGTCATCTCTTTTAAAATGGCATTTGCTTTTAAAGGTGCTCCTGCAGCATAATAAGCTTCGCATAAGCGAACCACAAAAACATCATACGCTACATTCTCTTTCGGCATCACTTGCATTGATTTATCAAGCACTTTTATAGCGGAATCTTTTTTACCCTCACTTACTAATTTCATCGCCAAGCGATAAAAAATGTTTCTGAAATTTTTGGTTTGACGGAGAATAGTTTCATCCATATAAATTCCTGGCTTATCCATATTTCCCCACTTAAATTTATTCATTACGTTATCATACAAAATATCCGAATTTATTCTTCCGTATGATCCACCTTCAACTTGTTCTCTGTTAAATATAGGAACAATACGATAGGTTAAGCCTTCCAATTGAAAGTAGTTGGTCATGTTTAAATATACATCACTTCCAGTTGTGATGGCAAAATAAATAGGACGTTCCCAATTGGTAGTTGAAAGGATATCAAGTGTAATTAAATCGGCTTTCATCAAATTGCTATTTCCAATTTCCCATTTCATGGTATCAGCAATTTCGGCTGCATCTTTTGGTTGTGCGGCACCAGTTTTTAATACATGCTCTTTATCAATTTGTATATAGAATTTTTTAGTTGGATAATAGCTGTATGACTCTCCTCCTTGTGATTGAAGTTTTGCTAAAGGATCTTTATCATCGGTAGCAAATTGAATAATATTTTTTAGTGGGTAAAAATCTGTTTGATTGATGCCAAAACGTTTTTCAATTTCGGGGTTTTGGTAATAAATAACATAATCACGAACTCCTTGAACATACTTATCTGGAGTCATTGAAAAAGGTACCGGTTCAGAATCATAAACTTTACGTTTAAGTGCATCAGCATACCAATCTGTATTTAGTAAACTTAAATTAATAACACGAATATCGCTGCGAATTCCCTCTACATTTTGTGCATACCAAAGCGGATAGGTATCATTATCACCATTGGTAAATAATATGGCATTTGGTGCGCATGAGTTTAAGTAATCACTTGCAAAATCAACTGCGGTGTAACGTCCTGAACGGTCGTGATCATTCCAATTTTGACTTCCCATCAAAACAGGAACTCCCAAAATAGTAGCTGCCGAAGCAATTCCTGTTGCCGCCATTGGATTCATTTTTTTAGATAACCAATCAATAATGGCAAGCACTCCTAAACCAATCCAAATAATAAAAGTTTGATAAGAACCTACATACGCATAATCACGCTCACGTGGCTGATGTGCAGGGAAATTCAGATATAGAATGATAAAAAATCCAGTAAATAAAAATAAAGTCATTACGACAGTAGCGTCTTCTTTAGATTTTTTGAAATGCCAAATTAATCCCAATATCCCGAGCAATAATGGAAGAAAGAAATACGTGTTACGGGCTTTATTTCCTTTTATAGATTCAGGAATATCTGTTTGAGGACCTAATCTCATTTTATCAATAAAATTAATTCCGCTTAACCAATTTCCACTAATGATATCTCCAAAACCTTGGTTATCATTTTGGCGACCAACAAAGTTCCAGAAAAAATATCTCCAATACATAAAGCCTAATTGATACGTCATCAAAAAATCTATGTTTTTACCAAACGTTGCTTTTTTGCCTTCTCCAATTTTTTCCCAATCCTTGTATGATTGCACATAATCAGCTCTATCAGCCCACATACGAGGTAAAATAGTACAATCTTTTGGATCGTATACACGAGTTAATTTTGGTCCGGTTTCTTCATACTTATCTGTGCCTTTTCTGTATTGCATGGCGCCTTTTTCTACATCAATAACTTTAGCATAAAAGTATTGTCCATACACTAAAGGATTCTCTCCGTATTGCTCACGATTTAAATAAGATAATAAAGAGAAAGGTTGTTCAGGGTCATTCATGTCAATAGGAGGATTTGCTGCTGAGCGAATCAATACCATAGCATAAGATGAGTAACCTATGATGATAAATGCGACACAAAGAAATGCAGTATTTAGCCATACTCTATTTGTTTTCATCGACCAAATAATTCCGTAAACAATTAAAGCAGCAAGCAATAATAAAAAGCCATACACACCTGAATTAAAAGGCATACCCAATGAGTTAACAAATAGCAAATCAAACTTTGCCATCATGGAAGGAATACCGGGAATAATTCCAAACTGAACAATTCCAATTGTAGCAATTGCCACACCTGATGCTTTAATAAAACCTAAACGTGTAAACTTATATTTTTTGAAATAGTATACATATACAATTGCAGGAATAACCAAGAGGTTTAATAAATGGACACCTATTGCTAAACCAATTAAATACGCAATTAAAATTAACCATCTATCGGCATGTTTTTCGTTGGCAATATTTTCCCACTTTAAAATACACCAAAAAGTAAGTGTGGTAAAAAAACTTGATGAAGCATATACTTCTGCTTCAACTGCCGAGAACCAAAATGTATCGCTCCAAGTTAAGGTTAGCGCACCAACCATACCGCTTGCCATAATAGCAAAAATTTGTTGCATGGTTATTTCCGCATTTCCTTTTACTAAAACTTTTCTGCCTAAATGTGTAATCGTCCAAAAGAAAAACATAGCACATAAACCTCCTGCAACTGCCGAAACCATGTTTACACAAAATGCTACTTTGGTAACATCCGAACCTGCAAATAAGGAAAACAATCTTCCAATGATAAGGAATAAAGGCGCTCCAGGTGGATGGCAAATTTGTAAACGATAGGATGCGGAGATAAACTCACCACAATCCCAAAAACTTACTGATGGTTCAAGCGTTAACGTGTAAGTTACTAATGCAATAACGAAGGCTACCCACCCTAAAACGTTATTAATTAAATTAAATTTATTGTTCATTCTTCTTTGTGGAGTTAATTATTAAAGGAAACAAATATATGTAGTGAGGTAAAATAAAAAAATTAATATGCTTTTGGTAATGAAAGCTGTTACACTTCATTGCGTTTTAGGTTCATAAAATTATTGAATTTATTAGTTGTTAAGTTGTGGGTGAATTTGGATTCACAATAATAGATGTTTAGTAGGAATGATTTCATTGCAGTGAATTTATAGAGTAATATTAAGGATTGAATATATAATATTAAAAATTTCTCTACCAATAAATCAAAACCATTTTATAAATAAGTGCATGCTATGAATATTTTTATATTTTCGCATGATACGAGATAAAAGAAATGAATTCACAAAATATTGAATTAAGTATTGTAATGCCGTGCCTAAATGAAGCAGAAACTTTGAAGGTATGTATTGATAAAGCCATGAAATATTTGAAAGAAAATAATATTAGTGGAGAGGTAGTTATAGGTGATAATGGAAGTACAGATGGCTCTCAAGATATTGCACGTGGATGTGGGGCAAGGGTAATTGATATTCCTCGTAAGGGCTACGGAAGTGCGTTGATGGGAGCTATTGAAGCATCGCATGGAAAGTATGTTATTAT
Organism: Bacteroidota bacterium; assembly: GCA_025359805.1. Taxonomy (GTDB): domain Bacteria; phylum Bacteroidota; class Bacteroidia; order UKL13-3; family UKL13-3; genus CAIUEQ01. The sequence goes on along the minus strand of JANYDU010000007.1, from coordinate 16,136 downwards.
GGGCGATTCGGATGATAGTTATGATTTTAGTAACCTTGGATTGTATGTAGAAAAATTAAGAGAGGGATATGATTTGGTAATGGGAAACCGGTTTAAGGGGGGAGTGGCAAAAGGTGCTATGCCTTTTTTACATCGTTATTTAGGTAACCCTGTTTTATCATTTATAGGCAGATTATTTTTTAACAGTACTGCTGGAGATTTTCATTGTGGGCTTCGAGGCTTTCGTCAGGATATTGTTTCATTGCTTAGTTTACAAACTACAGGAATGGAATTTGCCAGTGAAATGGTGGTGAAGGCAACAATTTTTAAACTTAAAATTACTGAAGTTCCAACAACACTTTCACCGGATGGTCGCTCTCGTCCGCCTCATCTTCGCACATGGAGAGACGGGTGGAGGCATTTACGTTTTTTATTGGTATACAGCCCAAAATGGTTGTTTCTAATTCCAGGAGTTTTTATGATGCTTTTGGGGTTAATCATGGGAATATTTATTATGCAAGGTCCTGTTCACATGTTTAATATTTATTTTGATACCAATACCTTGTTATATGCAGCAGCACTTGTTATAACAGGATTTCAAGCCATAAACTTTGCTATATTTACTCGTACTTATGCTATTCAGGTTGGGTTTTTACCCGAAAATAAAACGCTCCATAAAATGTATAACTATGTAAATTTAGAATCGGCATTGGTGGTTGGTATTTTAGTAACCTTGCTTGGTGTAAGCGGTTCGGTTTATTCATTGTATTTATGGGATCAGGTTGATTTTGGGCATCTTGATTATTCATCTATTTTAAGATTAGTAATTCCTTCGGTAGTTTGCATTATTATCGGTTTACAAATTATTCTTTCCAGTTTCTTTTTAAGTGTTTTAGGCGTAACAAAAAAATAATAACCATGAAAGCACTTGATGTTTATCTTCAAAATGTTCGCATTGCACAAGCCAAACGATTTATAAAAAAGGGAGATATAATACTTGATATTGGAAGTCATGATGGAGTAATGTTTGAAAAGTTTCAAGATATTATCAGCAAAGGTTTAGGAATCGACCCTTTACTTCCTGCTGTGGTTGAAGGCAAAAACTACAAATTAATTCCAGGGTATTTTCCTAATGTATGTCCGGATGATGAGCGCTATGACGTAATCACAATGCTTGCTGTATTAGAACATATTCCATCCAACAACCAAAAACAATTAGCAAAAGATTGTGCCAAACATTTAAACAAAGGCGGGCGTGTTGTTATTACGGTTCCATCTCCTCAAGTTGATATTATTTTAGATGTATTAACTACACTCCGAATTATTGATGGCATGTCAATTCACGAACATTATGGTTTTAAACCAAGTGATACGTTAACTATTTTTGATCCTGCCGATTTTAAACTATTGCATAAAGAAAGTTTTCAATTTGGGTTGAATAACTTATTTGTGTTTGAAAAATTATAATACCAATGGAAAAAATAGTGAAGAACGAATCAAGAATTTCTATCCTCTTTTCGGTTCAAAATATTGAAGCAAATTTAACTGCTTATGAAAGCATTTTTGCAGTTATAAATAAATCCAAAAGTGACCTTGAATGTATTGTTTTTGATAACGCATCAACAGATAAAACAGTGTCAAAAATTGAAGCAGATAAAGGGTTTTCCGAATTAGTAACAAAGGGTAAAGCCAAACTCATTACCTCACAAACTAAAACTACTCTTGCTCTTGCTTATGCAGCCGCATTGCGCGCTTCAAGTGGGGCATATTCTTTAATAATTGATAATCCATCAACCATCAATATTGGAAATTTGGTGGCGTGGATTTCTGCTAATAGAAAAAGTATAAAAGATGGAGAATTATTTATTGGATCGCATCAAATAAAAACAAATAAAGGTGGCAGTTCAAAAAAATGGATGCCGAAAATTTTTAACTCAACAATACGTTTTTTTACACCTCTTGATTTGAGGGATAATACTTCAGGGATTATTGCAGTTAAAACTGAAACAGTAATACCCATTTTTGAAACAACACTTTCATCAGCACAACACCATTTAGATATTTTGTATGTAGCTTCTTGTAATGAGATTATACTTAATGAATTTGTTGTTAATACGGATAAAAATTTAGTATCAAAAGGATTTGGAAGTATTTTATTGGTTCCTTTTTTAGCGTTTATGTTGCGTTGGAGATATTTTATTTCAGGTTCTTTAATCGAAATGAAATTGCCTAAAAAAGTATCTTTTACAAATGGAAATCATCCTATTTATCGCTTCGCTTTTTTTACATTGATATTGATTGCATCTTTTATGATGCCTTTTTTGAGCAAAGATTTTGGGATGACATGGGATGAAAAACAGCACAATGATTATTCTCAACTTTCATACAATTATCTTACATCTTTTGGTGCCGATTCGGCAGCTGTTGTTGATTCAAAAAATAATGCCGATTTTATTCGTCAGGCTTATCGTTTTTATGGCGAGCAATGCAATGTTGTGGCTGCAATTATTTACAATACGTTTGATCTCCCTCCATTTGAAACGAGGCATTTTATTATTTCTTTATATGGGTTACTAGGATTGATTTTTATTGCATTATCAGCAAAAGAATTAGGTGGTTGGAGAGCTGGAATTATAGCCATATTATTCACTTTTTTTAATCCGGGTTGGTTAGGAAATTCAATGAATAACCCAACAGATATTCCATTTGCAACGGGCTTTGCCATGTCATTATATTTTATTATAAAAATTTTAAAAGCATTACCCAAACCAAAATTTAGCCATTTAGTTTGGTTAGCCATTGGAATTGGAATTGGAATTGGTTCGCGTGTTGGAGCATTTTTAATTATTGCGTATTTAGGATTATTTTTAGGAGTGAATTGGTTGAACGCAAACAGAGATAAAACAGTTAAAGCATCAAAACTTATTTTACCCTATGCTAAACTCTTTTTAATAGTGGCAGTATTGGGATATATTTTTGGAATTTTACTTTGGCCTTACGCATTAGAAAATCCGTTTAAAAACCCATTTCTTGCATTTAAAAAAGCTTCCGATAATTCATTCTATACAAATAATGTGGAACTATTTGAAGGCAAACGTTTATATATGCTTACACAAGCTCCATGGTATTATGTGGTTAAATTTTTATCTATTGGAAATCCAATTTATTTGCTCTTAGGATTTGTGTTACCTGTTGTATTATTAAGATGGTTAAAAGAAAAAATAAATATTGGATTTATTTTGATGCTGTTGTTTATGGTTGTATTTCCTATAGCCTACGCTGAGTATTCAAATCTGAATTATTATAATGGATGGAGACATTATCTTTTTATATTACCACCTTGGATTGTTCTTGCAGCTATTACTTTTGATTTTTTAGTAGGGTCGAAAAATAAAATTATACAATATATTTCTATTGGAGTTTTAATGATTCTATTTATTAAACCTACATTTTGGATTATAAAAAATCATCCCAATGAATATGTTTATTTTAATGAATTAGTTGGAGGAATTAATGGTGCTTATGGAACTTATGAAACCGATTATTATTCCAATTCGTGCCGTGCAGCAGGAGAGTGGATTGCCAAACAAGAGCCCAATAAAAAATTAGTTGTAGGTATCAACAACGAACAACTCACTGCATCGTATTATGCAAATAAAATAAATCCAAATTTAGAGTTTGTGTGGCTACGTGAATACGAAGAACAAAAAACAAATTGGGATTATATGATTTTAACTTCACGCACCTTTTCACAGCATGAATTGTTAAATGGTTCTTTTCCTCCAAAAGGAACAGTATTTGTTGTTAAGGCAGATGACGTTCCATTGGCGGCTGTTGTAAAACGAGAAAATAATTTTATGCCAAAGGGTTATCAAAATATAAGTTCTCATCATTACGATTCTGCCATTTATTATTTTTCAAAAGCAGTAAATTATTCGCCAAAAGATGAAGAGGCTGTTAGGATGCTTGGTCAGGCATATTTAGATAAAGAATCATTTGATACTGCCGAAATATATTTTGATAAAGCCATCGAAATATTTCCCGAAAATTATACTGCGTGGAGTAATAAGGGAATGGTTTATTTTTATAGAAAAGAGTATGATAAAGCATTAACCTATTTTGATAAAGCTTTAGCATTTAAGCGTAATTTAACGGAATCATATTATTATGCTGCCAGTTGTATGTTTGTTAAAAATAATTACGAAGCGGCCATAAAATATTTAGAAAATGCCATTGCAAATAATGGACAACTTCCGGAGATATATTACAATTTGGGTATTGCCTATTTAAATACAGGAAAATATAATAAAGCCGAAGAAGCATTGAGTGGAGCACTTACACTTAATCCAAAAATGGGAAGTGCATACAGAGCATTAGCAGAAACATATTCCAAAATGGGAAAACAAGCCGAAGCTAATTATTGCATGCAAAAATTTCAGGAGTTAGGTGGACAATAATTAAAACCAAACTGTGATATTAGTAATTAATAAATCGCTTGTTGTGGATGGGTTTTTATTGGCATCAATATAAACTTGCTTATTAGAAAAATAATTTCGCCCTTCTACTCTAAACATAGCATTATTGGTAATTTTCACATTCAAACATAAACTTGTGCTGTATGAATTAAATCCATACACATTAGTAATAGGTGTAATTTGAACTTGACGTGGGTCGTCAAAATATTCAATTCTTCCGGCCAATGAAACATTTTTATCAAACTTATATTTTGCATTAACATTGGCTTGCCACCAAGTAGCTTGTGAGGAATTTCCCAAAGAATCTTTTCTGTTTTGTAAACCAATATAAGCACAGGCGTTCATTGAAATTTTTTTACTAATATCATAAATCATATAAATATCTGTAAAATATCTCATCCTATCTTGTGGCGCAAATACAGATTGTTCATCACCAAAATAGGTATTCCAATTGATGAGTATTTTATTGTTTGGTCGATATTCAATTTGTGTAGCTACGGATAATGGATTGTTTACATCTGAAATTTCTTGCCAACCATTTACTACATAAAAGTAAGAGATAAATTTTTTAGAAATGGGAAGGGTAAGCTTAACTCCTGTTAAATAATAAGGCACATATTCAATTCCAAGTGAACGGGTATAAGTAAAGTGGTCTTTTGATATAGCAGATTCATTGGTAATTGGCGAACCCATCACTCCAGCATCAACCCAAATTTCTTTGTTCTTGAATAATTTAATTCCAACATTAGCTTCAACGATGTTTTTAAGTGAGCCTTTTTCATTGACATAATTGGCGTTCATATAAGTTCCAAAACCAGGCACAAAACGTGCTCTTACTCTATCGTTTCTGTATTTTAAATCAATGTATGCAAGGTTTATATTGATTTCGTTATGCCTTGATGAAGAAACACAATAAGGTCTATCAAAAGTCTGTGGTTGATTAAAATCAAAACCATAATACGTATCGATATAACCTGATATAGAAATTTTACCTGCTTCCGCAGTATCCATTTCATCAGTCATACCCGTATTTACAACTTGTGCTGATGCAAATAAAAAAGTACCATAGAGAAAAGCAAACAAAGTAAATCTTAACATAAAATATAATAAGGCATTTTGCAATTAAGATGGAAGGAACAGAAATTCCAAATGTTGGATATTGATTCATAAAATTTATTAAATAAATATAATCAATATTTTAGCACATATGAAAAACGATTTAATTTCTGGGGATATATTATATAACAACAAATCATATTTTTGGAAAAATAAAAAAGCGCACGAAGCGCCTTATTGTTTGTGGGCCCACTTGGAATCGAACCAAGCACCCCCTGATTATGAGTCAGATGCTCTAACCGAATGAGCTATAGGCCCAATAAAATTGGAGTGCAAACATATATTTTTGTAGTTTTAATACAAACTAAATTTTTAAAAATGAAAAAAATAACAACAATCATCTTCGACCTTGGAGGTGTTATTCTCAATTTAGATCAAGATAAAACGCTATTAAATTTTAAGCGTTTGGGTTTAGATTTAGAGCATATAAATATCGATTCAGATTTATTTACAGACTTTGAAAAGGGACTAATTAGTGAAGAAATTTTTAGGCAAATTTTAAAAACTAAACTGAAAGAAAATATAAGCAATGAACAAATTGATGAAGCTTGGAATAGCATGTTACTTGATATTCCGGTCGTACGACTTGATATCATCAAACAGTTGAAACAAAATTTCAATATCTATTTATTAAGCAATACAAATGCAATTCATATCAAATATTTCATCAATTATTTTGCGCAAAATCATAGCAATGAAAATTGGAATAATTTGTTTGATAAAATATTCTATTCTTTTGAAATTGGATTAAGAAAGCCCGATGCAGAAATTTTTGATTTTGTATTAAAAAATATTGGTCTGCATCCTGATGAATGTATTTTTATTGACGATAGCAAAGTAAACATTAAGGCTGCCCAAAATTTAGGTATTCATACCGTTTGGGCGAAAGAGCCATTATCAAAACAAACACTTGAAGAAATTAAAAATATTACCGCAGCAATTCGTTCTTCACTAAATTAAATTTTTATTGAATAGTATACCTAATTGAAAATCCTCCGCTTTGAATAATGGTAGGATAAGAGTTAGAAGTATGAGGAGTTGTAGCTCTATAATCATAAAATATTCGGAGCATTAATTTTGCATTGATATTGTAATCTATATTAGGTTTAATAGAAGTTACACTTTGCCCCAATACTGGATCATTTGAAACCGCATCTATTCTTCTCACCTTTGTTACTTGGTCTTTATAAGAAAAATCTATCCTAAAGTTAATATCATTATTTAAAATGAGTCTTCGTCCATTTATTGGAATTGGAATGGTAAGTTTTGATGTTCTGTATCCAAAACCAATTGTAAATTCTTGTCCTGTTTGTTCATTTAATTGTTGGTTTGCTAAACTTAAATTTAGTGTTCGATCTCTGTTATAAGTAAGTTTTGTTGAAATATTATTTACAAAAGTTACATCTAATCCTGCAAATGGTCCCCAACGTTCTACAATAGAAATTGATTTTATTTGATATTGAGAAGAGTAATCAGAATTGCCAGATATAGCTGATGATCGGGTGGTATCCCACACACTCACAAATGAACCTACATTATATGTTGATGTATATTGATTGCTTAAAGTAACATTGCTTGCAAATTGTTTGATGGCTTCAATTTTTGAAAGTCCGCTATACGTAATTCTCCAATTTGGAATTGGTATTTTTGGAAACGGAGTGAGTGCAATATTATTGGCATCGGTACCTGAGTATGCGGCTAAAAATGCAGGAATCAAAACATCTTGTGAAGTTTGACTATAGCCAGTAGGAAATCCTTTTCCATCTGTTCCTGATGATGGTTTTGTGTTTTTATTTTGCTCAGCAAGTCTATTAGCAATGATGATTCTATTGTCTTCAAATTTTTGAAATACGGTAGAAATACCATCTGAGTTTTCGCCTGCAAAAGTTGTTGACCAAATATTATAAGTCATCGAATAGCTACCCGTTTGACTGAGTGGAGTTACATCTTGATGAATATTAGTTGTAGGATCAAATTTAAAGAGTGATGATGAAGTGAGTGATTGGCTTTTAGAAATATTCAATTCAATACGAAAATCTGTTATAGGCTCTAATGTGGCTTTTCCAGAAATAGTTTGTCGAAAATCCTGCAAATAAAAATCAGTAACTCTCGGGTCGTTTGTGAGCCAGCCATTTGCAGCGGCTTTTTTTCTAAATTCATCATCTTGCATACCGGCAATAAATGAAAAACCAGGTGCGCCAAAGTCAAAATTTTGACCTAAGTATTTTGGCTTAGGAACAAATCCGGGAAGTGTGGTTCCTTCATTAGTTGAAGTTGTGAATGATACATTTTTAAGCATCATCAAAAATTTAAGTGTGTAAACTAAAGCCGGAGGTTTTTTTGCAGGTTCTATTATTTGTATTTCTTCTTCTTGTACTTTTTTGTCATTAATGTTTTTTGGCTTTTTAGATTTATCGTCTTTCTTTTTTTTCTTTTCGGTTTTTTGCCCTGGGTTATTAATTTCTCTTAAGTAAGAAATTTTATTATATAAATTAGTTATCGAAAAATTAAAATTCCAAGCTTGCACACGTGAGTTCGAAATTTTATTTCCCAAACTGTCTGCAGCCGGTGGAGCTTGTTTCCATTGGTAGTTTGCTGTGTAACTATACGTTGTTTGCACCCAATCTAAAAATGGTAGTTTATTAATTGGAATGGCATAATTTATCTTCCCAGTTTGGTCAAACTGAGTAATGCGACCACCTTTCCATAAATTATTCCAGATACTATCATGTTTATCTGTTGTGGTTTCATCAATTTTCCCTAAAGGTTCATCAATACGTGCTTGTGCCGTTGCATTATAATCAAAAGTTAAACCCTTCGAAAAATTATATCGAAAGTCATAAAATCGCGTCATCGTAAACAACTTATCATATAGTGGATGGATAAGTGTTGTTCCGCTTATATCATTATTTCTATTAATGGTTTCACCATATCTTCTATCTGTTTCTACTCTAAATCCCCATGATTGTGGCAAGTAATAAACGTTAAAATCTTTTATCAAACCAAGGTGTTTTGATTTAATAATTTTGGCAAAAGGCTCAATGGGCTTTGCCGTAAAATTATACGTGTATAAAACTTGTGTTTTATAGTTTTGTAAAATATAATATTCAATGGTAGGGCTTCGCCTATAAGTTTCGATAAACGAGTAGGTAAAAGAAAAATTCTCTATATCAAAAAATTGAGCTTTTCGGTTACTCCCGACTCGGTTTTTACGAACATTTGTAAAGTTAAATCCTTTGCGTGTGGTAAAGTCATCGGCAGCTCGGCTTATTCTGTCTTTTCTTGCTTGATCAGTTGTTAAGTCTAATTCTTTTTGAAGTTTTGTATCTGGATTTAGTGGGTCATATAATGGCCTGATTAATGTATTTCCGTAAGAGAAAAACATGGGGATGGATAGTCCACTATTTTTTGGAAAAAATTTCCCCATCTCAAAGCTTGTTTGCAAATCGTAATTATATTGATCGTTAAAACTGCGTTGAGTTAATTTTTTATCTAATCCACCAAAGCCAATAGTTGAAACACTTCCTGTTAATTGAGCAGTTCCAAAATCGGCAAGCTTAGCTTGGAAACGCCCCACTGCAGCCCATCCGCCTTTGTTATTAAAATCCGTCATCCTCAATTCGTCAAACCATATCTCGCCACATTTGGGTAATCCATCATCAGGGCCACCTGGTATTCTTTTTGAATTTCTAACGCCTAACATTACTACTTTAATAGCTCCCAAATCAGGCAATCCAATTACGGTATATTTTGCACCAGCTTCATTTCTAATGTATGGAACTGTGAATGGATAATTTTCATTGGTTCGATTAATTTTTGTGTTGATAAATTCTTCAAGAGTAATAGCCATTTCATTTTCTAATGGCCAAACAGAACGGTCGTCATTATGGTTTGATGGGGTTACTTTTAGCGGAATTTCGTATTCGTAATAGTTGTTTGTTAAATCGGTTCCCAATCGAATAAATGCACTCAAGTTTCCATCTTTTAACTGATCGCCTTCGGCATGTAAAAACATTCTTAAAGTTCCATATTGTCTCAAATCAACTTTGGTGTTTTTAAATACTCCTCGCGCATCGCCATCTTTTAAGTTGCATACTAAAAGAGAAAGCGATTGTTCATTTTGCTGAATAGCTTGAGGCGAACTAAAATCAACTGTGCGAGAAATTCCGGGAGGAACTTTATATTCAACAGGTGATCTACTTGCATTTTTTTCAATATTAACTGTAGATACAACAAATTTTGTGGCATCATCAGGTTCGCCAGGTTTGTTTTCTTTTCCGGCTTCAAGGTTTCCTAAATATTTTCTCCAATCCGCTCTTACCATATTCAAAGCGCCAATCCGCAAAACCATGTTATCATTAAATCCTCGCAAAAACATGCGCATAAAACGAATTGATTTAAAATCTATAATTTCTCCTACTCTTTGTTCATACTCATGAATAGGAATTTTTATTTGATACCAAGTAACTAATGAAGAGGTTCCATTTGCTAATTTAACTGATTGTACAACACTATCGGTAACATAATTTTGCCCAACTTTTAGTGCGCCTGGGCTAATGTCTAATTTGTATTGATAATATTCTTCAATTTCATTTAGCGTATAATCTTTATTGATGTCTTCATTATCGGGAAGATTAGTAGCTGATGTTGTTAATTGGTTGCCTCCAATACTTTGTGTTCCTGTGGATGAATTTCCTTCATGGCGATTATACTTTTTGTAACGTTGAAGAATGCTTGTGCTGCTATTGTTGTAATCATCACCAAGGTAAAAGTGATAATCATCATTTGATGGATCAGCCGTGGCATTAGTATAAGCAGCAGAACCTGTTCCCCATTTGGTGGCAATTTTACTTAAATAGGTGGTGTCAAAAACTGTTCGTTCTCCATTATTATCAAATCCATCTAACCCCACATCTTGAATAAGTCTGACAGCTGGGTCTGCATCAAAAGCAAAATTGATAACTTGTTTACGAGGCACTCTTCCCCAGTTTGTGGTATCTGTTGATTCGATGCTTGGATCTTTAGGTAAACCATTTTCGGCCGCTCTTCTGTTATCTCGCAATACATCTTCAGAAATGTTTCCAAGATTTAAATACAAATGACCTGAGTTGTTTGCATTGTTACACAAATATGGATCCATCATCCAAATTTCTATGTAATCAATATTGGCTGCTTCAAAATCATTTTGGTCGATTTTACGCATAATTCCTCCCCAATTATTTTGAGGATTTGCAAGTGTTCCATCTGCCAAAAGATCCTGAGTGTTATAGTTATATGGACCACGTTCTTTAGGTGAAAATGAAAGATCTAAAGTTGGTAATAAAGTTGGCATACCTGCCTGAATCTGTCTGCTTGGATATATTTCATGTACATCAATTGCACGTACACAATGACTAGATAATTGATCTGGATCGTTTTTTATATGAGAAGGAAGATTGGGGTCATTTTCATTTGTAAAAGTGGTAGAAACGCTATACCAAGATAAATTTGCACGTTTAAATCCATAATCAAGTTTATTTAATGACGTGGCTTCTGGAAACTTATCCGTTTGACCTTGAGGTGTAGATGCAAGCGCCCAATTATTTCCTAATCTCACATCAAATGGAGTTTCACTTCCTTCAAAATCATCCAAATAAGCAGTTCCATTTTGAGCCAATGCACTGTTCACTCCTGGAATTAATTGGGCATATTCACCCGACAAAGAAACTGTTGAGATGGCTTTGGTTTCTATGAAAGGAAGCCTATCGACCATTTTTGTTAAAAAGCGCGATTCTTTTTTGTAATTGCCATCTAACCCTATCATTAAGTTTGATAATGGTTCATCCCCAATATTTACTTTTGGTGTGAGGGGGCGTTCTGTTAAATACATCATGGTTCCTCCAAATACAAAGTTGTTACTGTATTTATAATCAAAACGAGATCCGATTAATGTTTTTTGTTGAACGCTAAATAATGAATTGCTTTCGGATGATACTTTTATTACTGCTCCCGAATTTAGCAATGCTGTGTTAGTAATTCTTACCCTTCCCAAATTATAATCAACGTTGTAATCTTGGTTTTCTGTAAGAAGAGCCCCATTTGCTGTAACTTTAACGGAGCCTCTTGGAATATTAGTTTGCCCAACAGAAATTTCTGAACTGGAAGACCCTTGATAAGTTCCTCGTAAAAAATATTTATTGTACTGAGGTAGTTGAACTGCGGCAAATCGTGTTGAATCATACAATTCAAAAAAGCTATAATATCTTGCTCTATCTGGGTTATTAATAAATTTTGATTGAATATATTTTCCGAAGGGTTCGATAACTGGGAAAATAATTCGTCCTTGTTGAGATTGAATGGTAACACCTTCAATAAAATCAAAAATTCCATCAGGAGCTTTTTCTTGTTGGGTGTTTAATCTATCCAAATTCATTACACTAAGCAACGGAACACCTGTTAAGTAAGGTTCGTTTTGAATAGGAATATAATTTAAATCTGCGCCTGATGGGTCATCGGCATAAATAATGTTTAACTTAAAATTAGTGGGTTGAATATTAAATGTTCCGAGTGAGTATATATTTTTCATCATCAAATCCCATATTGGTAAATCTGGCCGTAATGATGGTCCTTTTAGCATTTTTAAAAATAACACATTTGGGGTAGTTGGGTTTGGAGGAATACTTCCGGCACCTGTTCCACTCGAAAATTCTCCAACTCTATATGTTTGACCTGTGGCGGTATTTGTATATTCATAAGCTACACAAAGCACGTCATCGTTATTTAAGGATTGATTGAGAGATATAAATCCCATACGTGGATTAAAAGTAAATTCGGCTGAAGATAATTGCCTCGCATAGTTTGTCATTTGGTATTCTGAAATAGGTTGAAGATGTGTAATGGGTTCATCTTTTGCCAATTGATTTTGTATTTCAAAACTCGATCGAAGTAAAGAAGTGTCTCTATTAATAGAGGTTTGCCCTGTTAAGTAAGCGTATAAATTATTGGTATTATTATCTGCAATGCCTCCGTAGCTTGAGTTAACTGACCATGATTTATTGGTAAGATGTGTAGATTCTCCTAAATCAGAAAATCCAATTACATCTCTTGAGTTATCAAATGCGGCTGTTCTATTTGTTACCCATACTTCCACACGGTTAATTACAATTGGAGATCCTATAATTGGTAAGTTGGATAGCCATGCGTTATAATTATCTCTAAAATATTGATTCAAAAAATAATGGCGGTTCATATCGTAACCATCACATTGTATATCAAATTTTGATGATTGTGAGCCACCAGTCATTTCAGTTTCTGTTGTTTTTCCACGTTGTTGAGAAATAACCGTAGTCATAGTTAGTTTACCGAATTGCAACGTAGTTTTTACACCAAATAAACTTTGGCTGCCTTGAATCAAGGTGGAGCTTAATGGCAAACTCACATTTCCTAACTCTATTTTTTTTATGATATCGTCTTCTTTGCCGGCATAATCAAGTTTTATTTGGTTTTCAAAATCAAATGCGGCTTCTGTATCATAATTCAAATTTAGTTTCATTCTATCTCCAATATTTCCTTGCACATTTAGCTGAATTTTTTGCCTAAAGTCAAACTGTCCGGTAGTTTGTTGCTTAGGAGAAAGAAGTGGATTACGAATGGTATTAAAGTTTCCAGAAAATATTACTTCGGCAGTACCACGAGGTTTTATATCGATTACACCACTTCCAAAAATTTTATCAAAAATTTTTGGTCCAACATGTAAAGGAGGAATTAATCCACTTCCATTGGTAAAATTTTGGGCTTGAGAACGCTGTCTGAAATAAGCCTGATTTTGTTTTTTATTCTCCTCATTAAGTAGCTGTTTTATACTTGATGATGCGGGTAAACGGTAATCATTATTTCCAATTTTTGACGTGTAATTGTAGCCACTTCCATCTTCATTTAACTCATATTTATTTTTGATGTTTGAGGGTTCACTTAAATCAAATGGATGACGTTTGGTTGTTTGTTCGTAAGGCTTTCTATCTTGAATGGGAAATGGTAAATCTTTTTTTGAAGTATCCTTGCCCGAGGAGTCTGGGGGCGCAAAATTGAAATGCTTTCGGCTACTTTCTTTTTCAATATTATCAGCAAAAATTTCAGGCATAGAAACCCACATCACCGATACAATAAAGGTAAATAATGATGGAACAGATATGTACTTAAAATTGATGTTACTTAGCAATGTAGAGTTTTCGCCATCAAAGAATCTTTAGGGTGTTTTTTACTAACTCTTCTAATTTATAATCGGGGTTTTGTTGTTTAATTTTAATGAGCCCTTTTTCAGCTTCAGCTCTCGAAAAACCAAGCATTACTAAGGCTGATAGGGCCTCTTCATTTACTCTGTTGGTTGATATATTTGAAACTGAAAGAGCCCCTGCCCCTTCAATTGTTTTAGTTATTTTATCTTGTAAATCAATCACTATTCGTTGGGCTGTTTTAGGTCCTATACCTTTAATGGTTTTTAATAACGCCCAATTTCCCGTTGTTATTGCATGTCTTATATCGGTAGTTTTTAATGATGATAAAATCATTCGTGCAGTATTAGTGCCCACTCCATTAACCGAAATAAGTTGAAGAAACAATTGTCTCTCATCCTCATCGGCAAATCCATAAAGCGTATGGCTATCTTCCTTAATGGACAAGTGAGTAAGAATTCTTATTTGCTCCTCGTCCTTTATTTTTTCGTAAGTGTTTAGTGATATATTAATACTATATCCTACACCCAAACAATCAACCACTACGTATGTTGGTGTCTTTAAAACTAACTTACCTTCAATATGAGCTATCAAAATTCTAAACAGATTAAGGCTGCTAAAATAAGAAATGTTTTTAAATTTGAAATGTTGTTTTGCGTTTAAACCATTTTGTTTTTTTTGTAACAATAATTTATGGCTCTAAAATATATTCTTATAATTGTATTTTTTTTGCTGGTTTCAAAGCCATTTGTATTTGCTCAAAAGCCAGATTCAACAGCATTTGCAGATGGTATTTATAAAAAAAAATATCTCAATGGAATTACTAAAGAAAGGGGTAAATATCATCAATCAAAAAAACAAGGAATTTGGTATTACTACTCCGAAAATGGTGTTGTGTTAAAAAAAGAAAAATATGACGGAGGAGTTTTGCAATGGCAACTTTTTTTTGATAAAGGTAGAATTACCCAAACTATAGATAAAAACGGTAAGGTTGTTAAGCGCCCAAATTGTGGTTGTTGAGAATACAATTCAAGTACTCAGAAGATTAATTTATTGAATGTCTAATATGTTTTGAATAATCACAAAAAAATATTTTTTGGTTTTATAAAAAATTATACATAGTTTTATAAACTGATTGAAAAGTAATTTCGAATTTAAATAACCAAACTTATATGAAAACACAACGACTAATTTATCTCTTAGCATCTCTAATTTTAATGCTAGCAAAAGTGAACGCACAAACTTATTGTACACCAACTTTTTCAACAGCATGTTCAACGTACAACATGTATATTAACAGTTTCTCCACTACTGGAGTTAGCTCGCCTCAAATTACAAATCTTCTTACAGGTTGTAGTAGTGCCTCTAGTTATACATATTATCCTGGATTAACAGCTTCTGGTTTACCAGGTGGTACAGTTAATTTTACCTATACAACTGGAGTAACTTATCAAACTAATTGGAGAATTTGGGTTGATTGGAATCATGATGGCACCTTCAATTCAACAGACGAAATGATGTATTATGCTTCAACAGTTAATCCGACTACAACAGTAACTGGTAATTCTTTTAATGTTCCTATTACCGCTATTCCAGGATACACAAGAATGAGAGTTGAAAATGTATATTATGGATCAACACTTAATGCCACTGATGCTTGTACAGCTCAATCTTATGGAGAATGTGAAGATTATGATTTTTTGGTTTTATCAACAGGTCCACAAATACCGGCATTAGCTGGTTATGCATACAATCGTAATACCGATACAGCTTGGTTAAATAGCTCATATATTTTTACCAATACAAGTAATAATGCTACTTCATATTATTGGGATATAACAGGCTATAGCACAACTTTTGGAGGAACGTATACACCCTTTTCAACTACTCGTAAATGTGCCACACGTTGGAATACTTGTTATATAGATACTACAAATAAAAATTTTTCTTATTCATTTCCACAAGCAGGTTACTATAAAGTGAAACTAAAAGTAACTAATGTAATTCTAGTAAATTTTACCTATACTCTAACGCAAGACAGTATAGAAAAGATAGTAGTGTGTGCGATTCCGAGTCAGAAGCCAGTGGCAAGTTTTTTCAGTGATAGACGTAAGGGAGGCTTTACGGATGTGATGAACTATTATGATTTAAGTTTGAATGGGCCTACGCAGTGGCAATGGAGTTTAAATCCGGGTTATTATGGATTGAATACGTTTGCAGGATCGGGTTTACCGAACAGTTGGAATCCGAATAATACCTCTCAAAACACGCAATTAAATTTATTAGATGGAGGAGTATTTGATGTCTGTTTAAAGGTATGGAATTCAAAGGGTATGGATTCGATATGCAGACCGGG
>JANYDU010000001.1 GCA_025359805.1 Bacteroidota bacterium | reverse complement strand
CATAATACTTTTCAGCTAACGGAAAATCTCCTTTATTAAACCCTAATGATTTATAGTAAGGAAGTGTATGAACCGGAATATAATGTACCTGACAGAAGATTTGTTTGCTTCTCAAAAAATCATACAACTCTTTTCTGTTTGCAGTTCGGATAATATATAAGTGGTAGGCGTGCCCATCAATTACTCCAGATTGTCCTATTATATTAGCATTGTTTTTAAAGGCTTCATCATAAACAGAAGCAATTAATCTTCTTTTTTCTAATCCTTCATCTGCCCTTTTTAATTGAGAAATTCCGAGAGCTGCCTGAAAATCTGTTAAGCGATAATTGTATCCTAACTCTTGCATTTCATAATACCAGCCTCCATGATTTTCGTGCATGAGATTTGGATCTTTAGTAATTCCATGAGTTCTTAACAAAAGAAGTTTTTTGTATAGTTCTTCATCATTGGTAGTAATCATTCCACCTTCGCCACAGGCAATATGTTTTACAGGATGAAAAGAAAAAATGGCAAGGTTAGAATAGTTCCCATTTCCACAATTCTGTTTGCTATTTTTAGAGTCAATAAAAAATCCTCCAGGTGCATGACAAGCATCTTCAATAATCCACAAATTATAGGTATCAGCCAATTTTCTGAAAGCTTCTAAATCAACCGCATTTCCCGCAAAATCAACTGGAATAATTCCTTTAAAAAAACCTTTGGGCTTTGATAAAATTAATGCTTCGGTTTTATTAATATCAAGTATAAAAGTAATTGGATTTATATCTGCAAAAAAAACATTGCCACCACAATATCGAACACAATTTGCAGATGCAGCAAAAGTAATTGGTGATGTAATTACATTGGTAGTATTATCAATATTTAAAGCCATTGCACATAAATGCAATGCGGCTGTTCCATTTGAAACTGCAACAGCATATTTGCACCCAATATATTCTGAAAAAGCTTTTTCAAATTCGGCAATTTTTGGACCTTGAGTAAGAAATTCAGAAGTTAAAGCATCTGTTACGGCTTTAATATCTTCTGGTGTAATGTGTTGTTTTCCGTAAGGAATAGGTTGCATATTTTAAACGATAAAAGTTGAGTCTACGTGTTCGGAAATTAATTTTCTTAAACTCTCTACTGTCTCCCATTCTGTATTTTCTCCAGATGAATAACTGAATCCAATTTTTACTAATTGAGCATCGAAATGTTTAAGATATTCTTGTAAATCCCAATTGGGAACTTGAGGAAGTATTACATAATATTTCCCTAAGTCATAAGTTGTAAATGAATCTGAACTGGTAATCATTTCTTCATGAATTTTTTCTCCGGGTCTGATTCCATCAACACGATGCTCACATTCAGGACCAATAGCTTTCGCCACATCCATAATTTTATAAGATGGTATTTTGGGAACAAAAACTTCGCCACCCCAAGCCTCATCTAACGCATGAAGAACCATATCAACTCCACCAGTTAATGAGATATTAAAACGTGTCATATTGGGATCGGTAATTGGCAAAACCCCTTCTTTCCTTTTATTCAAAAAGAAAGGAATAACAGAACCATTTGACCCCATTACATTTCCGTAACGAACCACAGAAAATTTAATATCTTTATTTCCTTTTATGTTATTTGCAGCTATAAACAATTTATCTGAAGTTAGTTTAGTAGCTCCATAGAGATTAATTGGTGCACAAGCTTTATCAGTTGATAGTGCTACAACTTTTGTAACACTTGAATCAAGAGCTGCTTTAATTACATTTTCAGCACCACCAACATTTGTTTTCACACACTCATCAGGATTGTATTCGGCAATATGTACGTGTTTCATAGCTGCCGCATGAATAACATAATCTACGTTAGTAAATGCTCTTTTTAGTCTTTCCAAATCTCTCACATCACCAATAAAATATCTTACCGATTTATATATTGATTCTGGATATTCTTGAGCCATTTGAAACTGCTTTTGTTCATCTCGTGAGTATATAATTAAGCGTTTTACATTTGGCCATTTTTGTAAAATAGTTTTGGTAAGTTCTTTTCCTAAGGAACCTGTTCCACCAGTAATTAAAATTGATTTATTGTTTAGATCTAAAGCCATAGTATTATAATTATTCAACAAGTGCCATTTTTTTAAATGCAAGATTATTTTCGATCAAACTGTCATAACTTCCTTGATCTATTATTCCACCTTTATCCATAAAATAAATAGTATCACAATTCATTACTGTGGTTAAACGATGTGCTATGATAATTATAGTTCGAGAGCCTTTTAATGCTTCCATTTCTTGGACAATATATTTTTCGGTAATATTATCTAGTGCAGATGTAGCTTCATCCATAATAAGAATTTTAGGATTATGATATAAAGCTCTAGCAATACCAATTCGTTGACGCTGACCACCAGAGAATCTTACACCACGTTCTCCAATATTTGTATAAATCCCTTCAGGTAATTCTAATATTAATGATTCTAATTGTGAGAGGCGAATTGCATCCCAAATTTTTACATCATCAATTTCTGATTCATCAATTCCAAAAGCGATATTATTTCTAATAGAATTATCCGCTAAGAAAATATGCTGAGGGATATAACCAATTTGCTTTTGCCAAGAAGGAATATTTGTATGTATGTCAATTCCATCTACAAATATCTTTCCGAATGATGGCTGCAATAATCCAAGTGTAACATCTACAATAGTTGTTTTTCCTGCCCCTGAAGAACCAACAAAAGCTATAGCCTTACCCATTGGAATATTAATATTAATATCTTTTAAAGATTGAGTAACTGCTCCAGGATATTGATAACTCACATTTTTAAATTCAATTTGTTTTTGGAGTGATACATTAGAATGTTCATCAAAAATTCTATCCTGAGAAACTTTTTCATTTTTCAAGTACTCCATATCTTTCCATACTGGATTTATAGATGGAAAGCTAAATCTCAAACTCGAAAATCCTGATAAAATAATGCTAATAGAAGGTAAAAGTCTGATTGAGGCAAAACCAAATAAAGCTAAGGAAGGAAGGATGCTCGATATGTCATTATTTCTAACAACTAATGAAATAGTAATGGATAGCATTACAATCATTGCAATAGTTTCAAGAATGGGCTTTGTTATGCTATTAGTAAATGATTGGTGCATAAGCCCTTTAGCATTTCTGTCAGAACTTGTATAAAAGTGGTTGATAAAATAATCTTCCCTGTTAAGTACTCGAGCGTCTTTAAATCCTACCAAACCTTCGGTAACAATTTTAAATACAACATCTCTTAATTTTTGTAATTCCTTTCCAAAATTTACGGATTTATTTTTTGTGTACCTCAAATATATAAATCCCGAAAAACCAAATACGAATATTGTTATAAGCGAAATAACTGGCTCTATAAAAACCAATAATCCCATAACCAATAATAAAAGTAATGATTCCATAACAATTGAAATTAATGGAATTATCACCCCCACAATTATCATCTTTACCGAATCATATACATTGCTTAGCAACTCTGATGAATTTCTATTTAAATGAAAAGAATATGGCGCTTTTAAATAGGATTTAAATAGGTCAAAACTCATCCTAAGCTGAATATCAAATACAATCTTTGATTTATAGTATGCCAAAAAAGTAAGATAGCCATTTTTGAAAATAAAAATAATAATCAAAAAAACAGACCCCCAAATTAACAAATCGTTTTGGGAAGTAATTCCTAATTGCTGAATTATACGATATACAAATGGAATTTTTTGAATCATTTCAGGTTTTGCAATAAGTGCAATAAATCCGGGAAGTGCACCAATTCCTACTATTTCGGATATGGAACCCAAAATCATTAATAAGGCAAGAAAAAGTAATTTCTTTTTTTCTTTATTGGTAAGAAGTATGAGTAATTTTTTACAGTAATCTATAAACACTTATCGTCTCTTATTTATATTAAAAAATCTTCACACTACTAGGTAAATTTACCAATCTGTTTTCAATATCAACTGCGTTATCAATATTTTCACAAATACAGTTTTTAAACATTTCTAATTTATTCATAAGCGTCCACGCTGGGCGTGTCATCACTTTTTTGTCATTTGAGAAAGTAAGAAATGCGTTTCGCTCTTCTCTATTTTTAAGTAAAATACTATTAAGCCAATAATTTGAAAACGAATTTTCAGGCTCAGACATAAATTTAATTTCACTTCCTTCAAATAATTTTTTATATTGATGTGCAAGTATTCTTTTGTTTGAAATAAACTCATCCAATTTTTCCATTTGAGCACAAGCAAGTGCTGCATTTAGATTGGGTAGTCGATAATTATACCCCACATAATCATGCACAAAATCCCACTTATGAGGCACTTTAGCTTGAGTTGTTAAATGCTTTGCAAGCTTACCCAATTTTTCATCGTTGGTAATAATTACACCACCACCACCACAAGTAATTGTTTTATTTCCGTTGAAACTGAATGCACCAAGCAAACCAAAAGTTCCAGTATGTTTATTTTTATATTTACTGCCAATAGATTCGGCAGCATCTTCAACTAATTGAATATGATATTGATTACACAGCTCAACCATTTTATCTAATTCAACAGGATGACCAAATGTGTGCATAGGAACACAAGCTGCAATTCGTTTACCTGTTTCTTTGTGGTAAGACGAACCATTCTTAATTTCCGTTTTCTCTTTTAAAAACACTTCCAATTTTTCCGCAGATAATCCCATGGTGTGCATATCAACATCAATAAATAAAGGCTCTGCACCTATATAGCTAATGCAATTACAAGTGGCAATAAAAGATAACGGTTGTGTGATAACTAGTTCATCACGTTTTACTCCAGCGAGTATTAAACTCATGTGCAAAGCGGCACTTCCATTAACTGTTGCTATCGCATATTTAGCTCCAGTGTAATCACGAATCATTTCTTCAAAACGATCCACGTATTTACCAACTGATGAAACATAGGTGGAATCAATTGCATCTAAAACATATTTTTTATCATTACCCACAAACCTTGGCTCATGCAATGGAATAAAGCCTTCTGCTGCATTATAATATTTTTTGATGAATGAAGTTATTTGATCAAACATTATAAATGTCAGATTTATATCGTTGTAAATTTTCAGGATTTTTAAACCAATCAATGGTTAGTTGCAAACCTTCATCTAAAGAAAATTGTTGTTTCCAGTTGGTGAGTTCAAGGATTTTTTTATTGCTGCCAAATAATCTTTCCACCTCACTTTTTTCTGGTCTTAATCTTATATCATCAGTTATAATTTTTGCAGAAGGGTTAATCATATCAATTAGCTTTTGAGCTAAATCTCCTACCGCAATTTCCGATGAAGTGGCAATATTTATTTCTTCACCAATTGTAGAATCAGATTTCGCAATTTCAACAAAACCATTTGCGGTATCTTTTACAAAAAGTAAATCACGTGTTGGATGAATGGCTCCTAATTTTATTTCTGTTTTTCCTGCAAGTAATTGCGTAATGATTGTTGGTATAACGGCACGCGCAGATTGACGTGGACCGAAGGTATTAAATGGACGAACGATAGTTACTGGTAAGTTAAAACTCCTGTAAAATGAATCTGCTAAATGATCTGCTCCAATTTTTGTTGCTGAATAAGGTGATTGCCCCTGACGAGGGTGTTTCTCATCAATAGGAACATACAAGGCTGTTCCATAAACTTCAGAAGTTGAGGTTACCAACACTTTTTGTAAGCCTAAATCTTTTGCAGCTTGAACGATATTTAAAGTACCTTTAATATTTGTATCCACATAACTATCTGGTGAATGATAGCTATAAGGAATAGCAATAAGTGCTGCAAGATGAAAAACGATATCACAGCCTTTCATAGCTTCGCGCACACCGTTTGGGTCGCGCACATCACCCGTAAAAATCTCCAATTGATTTATTTTTTCTTTTGGAAATGAATCAATCCAACCCCAAGAATTGAAGGAGTTATAATAACAAAATGCTTTTACGATACAGCCTTCATCAAGAAGTCTCTCCACCAAATGACTACCTATAAATCCATCGGCACCAGTAACTAATACTTTTTTATTTTTTAATTCCATAAAACTTACCAAGGATTTTCAAGATCTTCTTTAGTATATAAGTGATTACGTTCTTCAAAAATAGATTTACCTTGTTTTTTAAGTTGAAGAAGATTTCTGAATTTTATTCTTGTAATTAAAGATATTGGGAATAAAAATCCGTAGAAAACAATTGTCAATAAAATTCTGGTATTTATCCAGCCCAAAACGTGCGCTATTTTTTCCCAAATCCATAAAATTGCATGTTGGCCTAATGGAGTTATTAATGATACTAATGCTACCGATAAAGCTATATAAAAAAGCCATTCATTCTTGGTAAAAAAATACAGAACTAAAAATCCAGTAACAATTACCAGTATACTTTTAAGGTCATTTTTATGTGTATTAGTTTTCATTTTATATTGGTTTTGTTATTAATTTTAGATAATACAAGTTCTGACATTTTTATACTCCCTTCTGGGTTAAAGTGACAATCATCGTAAAAGTATTTTGCTGAACCAGGAATGAGTGAATCTACATCCAAAACTTCAACTTTAAAATCTCTACACACACTTTTTTGAATATTATTAAGTTCGTCCATTTTCATTTGAAGAATAACTTTATTATAGGCAACATCATAAATCAAATTCATATAAAGCCATTTTTTAAGCATTACATCATTTGTTGTCCAATTCGTTTTTTGTGTAGCTATAATCAATCTTATATTATTTGCTTTACAAATTCCAATAATAGATTTTAATTTACTTCTGTAAATAGCATTGTCTACAGGAGGAACACTATCCGAACGTGGAGCCTTTTTTTCGTAAATTACTTGTTCTTTATAATTTGATTTTATTGAAATGCTTTCAGCAGAAGGAGCAGATTGGTTTTTAATCACATTATAAAATCGTCTATATAATTGGAATTCTGAGGCCCACATTTTAATAAAAGGAATTCTTGATATACGATTTAATTCAATATTGTATGGATTATCATCAAAATAAGATCTTCTAACATCATTAATACCAGAAAATATGATAACTACATCTGGCTTTAAATAAGCAACTCGATATATCAACATAGAAAGATGGTCTTGAAGATCGTCTCCCGATTTTCCGCAATTCTGAACTTCAACCTTCTTGTTTTCAAATAAAGGTAATGACTTTTGAACTAATCCAGGCCAATCGTCTCCATCATTTAATCTCATACATTCTGTTGTGCTCCCTCCAATACAAAATATTCTAAATGAGTTAGTATCTTTAGGATCAATCTCAACACCTCTAAATCCCATAGAATTAGTAGTAAAATTTGTTTTTTTCATATAAGAACTGAAACCAAGAAGTGAATCTTCATTTTCGAATTCAAGTTTCATATGAGGAAGAAATTGCGATCGGATTAATGTTGGTTTGATGAATTGTTTATAACTCTGATAGGGATCATCAACTGGAAAAAATCTGAGCACGACTTCAACCACTATAATTAATAATAGAAGTGATAAAAAATTGTACAGTAGTATTTTCATAATTAAAATAATGTATAGATAAACGGTGCAATTGCTGATCCACCCCCTAAAACAATTAATATTCCAAGAAGAAGCAATACGATAATGACAGGAATAAGAAAAAACTTTTTCCTTTGAGAGATAAATTTTAGAAGATCTTTAATGAAGTCCATTGTTTAAATAATTACAGGTTAATAAATAGTTATATATGTAGTCACTTACCACCTTGTTTCCATAGGGATTCCAGTGAGCATCGGTAGGGTATTCAAATTTTTTCTTATTTTTTTGATAATCATTAATAAAACAATCTGATAAATCCATATATCTTATTCCATATTGTTCACATGATGATTTAACGAGTGATCTCATTTCATAGTCAGATAATAGATTTGCTGGCTTTCCATCATATATTTCGCTTCTCGCCACATCTTGCATAAGAATGACAGGAATATCTTTTGACTCATTTCTGATGTTTTGAAGTATAAAATTACATCCTAAAATTAAATCTTTATCTCCAGTATTTACAGGTACACTTTCCTGTTTTTCAACTTTAGTATTTTCATTAGTATTAAAAAATAAGTTTAATTTTTCAATTTGAAGATTACCTATCAAATATCTTATAAATGCCGATTTAGCAATAAATCTTCTAAATCTACTTGGGTGATATTCTTTCGCATCAACAAATAAAACAGAATCATTATTCAATCTTATCTTCTTATATAGATTATATTCTCCATCAATATAGAATGAATGGTTTAAGTTCGCAAAATAGTTATAAAGGACAATAACATCCGGCTTAAATTTATCAATCGAATATCGAATCATATCTGGATATCCTGATAATGGCACACCTGATATTCCTATAGGATACACTTCATATTTACCTTTTAATTTTTCATTTAAATAATAAGTAAAACTCTCATCTTGATTAACAAGTAAGCCTTCAACATAAGAGGCACCGATAACCACAATTCTTTTTATAGAAGAATCTTTTTTTTCGGAAAAATCATATGCACAATTCCAATTATAGTTATTTAGTTTCCACTTCGTTCTAATTTCAGCAAACCTGCCTACACTATAAGTTCCTTCTCTATTTTGATCTTCATCAAAACATAAAAAACCATACTCATTGTTAAATTTATATTTTGGCGAATCGGTGGCAGGTATTACAAATCTGAATACTAACTCTAATAAAAGAAAAGTGAACAATAGACTTGGAACAGTAACAGAAATAATATTTTTAAATGTTTTCAAAAGAAGTGTGTAATTAATATTTAAAGACCTTGATTAATTCGTCTGCAATTATTTTGTGTCCTTCTGAATTTGGGTGAGAATCTTCAGGACTTACCCAAATCGAGTTTGGCACTTTTACCTTTTCTCTATACACACCGCTCATGTCTATAAATGAAAAATGATTTTCATTTAAAAAACTTCGAATGATTTGATAACATTTTTCTTGAGGCGAATTTATACTTAAATCATTCAAATCAGGTTGAATAATTAATTGTAAAGGAACGTTCCTTTCTTCACATTGCTTTCTTATATTTAACAATGCTTCTTGTTGTTTTTTCCAACCTTCTGAAGTCGGTTGGTACATATTCAAATAATATTCTCCTATATTTTTATATGCTTGATTTTTAAAAAAAAATGCTTGCTTTATTTTAATATACATATACGCAATTAAGTAGGAATTCGCTATCAGAAAATTTTGACTTTTTGAAGGAATCACTTCTGCATCTCTAAGAAAGCAATGTAATACTACCATATCAGGGTTTACAATAGGTAGATTTTTTTTCAATAGAATACTTTCTAGTTCAGTATTATAATTTCCAATACCAGAATTGATAAAACTATATTTAATACTATCATTCTCCATATTCAACCTATGTTCAACTTGCTCTAAAAAGATTGAATCTTTTGGAACTCCCCAGCCAAAAGTGATAGATTGCCCAATAATCAAAACTCTTTTTTCATTTGAGCTCTTTGGACTACTTAATTCATCATCCCTAAATCCTATACTATTTATCTTAACGTCAACACCCATTAAGCTCGCTTCAGCATTTGGAATGTGTTCATGACTCAATCCAGGAACAGAACTTCTTTGCTTTAATTTTTTTGCATACTTGTGCATTTCAATATCATAAATCATTTTTCTATCCGTATAAAATCGGAAACCAACCTCAGCTATTGCAAACACAATTATGAAGGATACAATAAAAAAAATACTGTTAATTAAAATCTCTTTTAGCTTCATTTAAAATTATATTTAAAATTGAAAATATATAAATGGTCTGATATTATTTTGATTCATAGCCATACTAACCACAATTGCTATACTAATAATTACAAATAACAAAGCTATAAGCCAATTTGGTAACTTGTAAATAAATGTCGTATGGCTATTAGCCTTATATGCAGGAAGATCAAGTATAAGAAACACAAAAAACAGAAAACCTATATACAGAACATCTTCTAATTTAATACCTCCATTAAACTGAAAAAATGTTCGTACAAAACTTGTCGTATCAGAAAATGATTTTGATCTAAATGGGAGCCAAGTAATCAACACTAGTATATATGTTAATAATATATTTAAGAATACCTTTATCCCATTAGTTAATGAATTAATACGAATTTCATTTGTTTTATTATTACCCCCAAACATTTTATGAATGGCTAAATACCCTCCATGTAACCCTCCCCATATCACAAAATTCCAACTTGCACCATGCCATAATCCTCCCAATAACATTGTAATAAATAAATTTATATATGTTTTGTTTTTCCCTTTTCTGTTTCCTCCCAAAGAGATATAAAGATAATCTCTTAACCAAGATGATAAAGAGATATGCCATCTTTTCCAAAACTCAGAAATATTCTGTGAAAGGTAAGGCTGATTAAAATTAATCAATAAATCAATTCCGAACAACTTCGATACTCCTCTTCCAATATCACTATATCCAGAAAAATCAAAGTAAATTTGGAAAGAAAATATAATAAGTCCTGTAAGTAATTCAAAGGATCCTGAAGTTGAAATGTTTCCAAAAATAAAATCCGCTTTGGAACCAATATTATCTGAAATTAACACTTTTTTTACATACCCAATTAAGATTAAAGTTAATCCATCAATAATATTTTGGCGTGTAACTTTTCTATCTTTATTTTCAATTTGTGGCAATAAATGAGTTGCGCGTTCAATTGGGCCTGCTACTAATAGAGGGAAATAAGAAACGAAAAGAGAATAATTAACAAAGTTTTTTGTGGGCACGCACTGATTTCTGTATATATCTATTACATAAGACATTCCATGAAATGTATAAAATGAAATTCCAACAGGAAGGATAATATTAAGAATTGGAAAATGGGGCTCAAATCCCATTTGAATTAGAACTCCTGCAAATGAATCAATGAAGAAATTGTAATATTTAAAGACTCCTAATACCAATAAATTATTAAAAATCCCAAACCACATGTAACGCTTTTTCTTTTCAGTAGTTCCTGCTTGATATATTATTATACCGAAAAAATAATCAATCAATGTAGAAAGCATCAGTAATAAAAGAAACCTCCAATCCCAAAAAGAATAAAACACATAACTTGACAATAGCAAAATGATGTTCTTGCCCTTTTTAGGAGTGGCAAGAAATAGCCCATATACTATTGCAAAAAAGATGAAAAATCTAAAATCGTTAAAAAGCATGTTAAATTTTTTCTGCTATTTTTTAATTCTTAATCCAATACAAATTCTTCCTGCCAATTATCTGTTTTTTGCCATTCAGGCTGTTGTTTTTTATCAAACAAATAATTGCCAACAACCAAATAATCCATCTCCGTACGCATAAAACAACGATAAGCATCATCAGATGTACAAACAATTGGTTCACCCCTTACATTAAAAGAAGTATTTACTACCACTCCAACACCCGTTATTTTTTTAAACTCAGAAATGAGATCATAGTAGTTCGGATTAGTATCTTTATGAACCGTTTGAATTCTGGCAGAGAAATCAATATGAGTGATTGCAGGTAAATCCGAACGCAAATAGTATAATTTTTCTTTCAAGTTAAACCCTTCATAACCATCAGGGAGTATTTTTCTCCGTTCCTTCTTTACAGGTTGAACCAATAACATATAAGGAGAAATACCTTTATGATCAAAATATTCCTCACTGTCATCTGCTAATACCGATGGAGCAAAAGGTCTGAATGATTCTCTATACTTAATTTTAAGATTGAGTTTTTTCTGCATTTCTTCATTTCGTGGGTCACCCAAAATACTTCTTGCTCCCAATGCACGCGGTCCAAATTCCATTCTTCCTTGAACCCAACCTACTACATTTCCTTCACTCAATATTTTAGCAGTAGCTTTAGATAATTGATTTACATCATCATATTTGGTTGCAACAGCTTTATATTTTTTGACGGTTCTGTTAATATCATCTTCTGTTACTTCATTACCTAAATAGGAACCTTGTAATTCATCTCTGTTTCCTGATAATATCCTTGGGGTATTGAAATAAATATAATCACCTGCCAAAGCAGCACCTAATGCCCCTCCAGCATCTCCAGAGGGTGGAGTAATAAATATATCTTTAAAAACTCCTGAATTCAATAGCTTTCCATTTGAAACACAATTTAGTGCCACACCACCTGCCATACATAAGTAATCACTTCCTGTTAATCGTTTTGCTTCTTGTGCCATGAGTAATACTATCTCTTCCGTTACCTCTTGTATTGCAAGTCCCAAGTTACAATGTTTTTGTTCAAGTTCGTCTTCAGCATTTCTTCTTTTAAAACCAAAAAGAGTTTCCCACTTAGAATCATTAACCATCCTCAAACCAGTAGCATAATTAAAATAGCTTTGATTAATCCAAACCGAACCATCCTCGTTAATTTCAATTAATTCATTTTTGATAATCTTTACATAATTTTTTACTTCTTCTGACCCTACATTTCCGTATGGAGCAAGCCCCATCAATTTATATTCTCCTGAATTAACTCTAAATCCTAAAAAATAAGTGAATGCAGAATATAATAATCCCAAAGAATGTGGGAATTTTAATTCCTTTAATATTGTGATACTATTTCCTTTTCCATGACAGATTGATGCGGTAGCCCATTCGCCAACACCATCAATTGTTATAATCGCTGATTCTTCAAATGAAGAAGGATAAAATGCACTAGCCGCATGAGATAAATGATGTTCAGGGAAAAGAAGCTTAACTTTACTCTTATCGTACCCTTCAATTTCTTTCATAGAATCGTGTATTAACTTCTTAAGAAAGACTTTTTCTTTAAGCCATACTGGCATAGAAGTAATAAAAGAACGTAAGCCTTTGGGAGCAAATGCATAATAGGTTTCAAGTAGTCTTTCAAACTTAAGCAATGGTTTATCATAGAATACTATTGTATCAAGTTCATTTACATTTGTCCCTGCATATTCTAAGCAAAATTTCACAGCGTTGATTGGAAAATTTGGATCATGTTTTTTTCTGGTAAATCGTTCTTCTTGAGCAGCGGCAATAATTTTTCCATTTTCAACTATTGCTGCCGCTGAGTCATGATAAAATGCTGATATTCCTAATACTTTAGCCATATATTATTCATTTATTCTTTTATCCACAAGATGAAAATCTCATCCTTCAATTGTTTTTTATAAATAGAAAATTCTTCTTCTGTATAAATAATGTATTTGATTTTTTTTGAAATAATTTTTTCCGATTTACCAATCAAATTTGTTAAATAATTTTTATTTAAACTACCAATAAAAATTAAATCAACTACAGAGCTATTAATTCCTTTTGCCAAATCACCCACAAGATAAACTCTCTCAACATCTCCAAGTTTTTGTATAACCTCTTCAATCACTTGATCGAGTCCGGTATATTTCATTAAAATATTTTGAATATCCTTAAATAAAGGATGTGTGTTGTTGGCTTTAAAAAGTTTTTTATTTCCGCTTACAGAAGTTTTTAATAATCCTGCTTCTTCAAATTTATTTAACTCTAGTCGTATAGCATTCGAACTTTCACCAAAC
Organism: Bacteroidota bacterium; assembly: GCA_025359805.1. Taxonomy (GTDB): domain Bacteria; phylum Bacteroidota; class Bacteroidia; order UKL13-3; family UKL13-3; genus CAIUEQ01. Next base: position 66,935 of record JANYDU010000001.1, on the reverse strand, counting down.
TCATTTTCTAAATTCCTGAGATACGATGATGTATTATCGTTCAAGAAGAATTTTAGCAATAATTTTATACGTGTCTTAGAAGTAATTAAGGTATCTAACATTTTTTATTTTTGCGCCTGTTTTCACAGCTTCGCTTGGTGAGTCACAGGTAATGAATCACAGATTGAGTAGAAAAACTACTCAATAGTAAAGTTTCCCCCTTAATAATGCAAATTATTAAATAACTTTTTTGATAAAATGCTTAGGAATATTTACACGAAGCGTGCATCCAATTTGTTCCAATTCAACGGCAAAGTTTTTATTGCCTTGGTTTTCAATTGTTATCCCTTTAAATCCAGTTAAAGGCCCTGCAATGATTTCTACTTTTTGATATACCTGAATAATTTCATCACTCAACTCAATATCATCAAAATTAGATAACAGTAATTTTATAGCATCAATCTGTTCATCCCTAATTGAATTTATTTCTTTTCCGAACTTAACGAATTTTACGATACCCGGAATTTCAAGAATAGCATAATAATTTTTCTCCAATTCAGTTTTAACAAAAATATAAGAATTGAATAATGGAATTTCAACTTTCTTTTTTCTATCACTCCACTGTTTTAATGTTTTTTGCAGAGGTAAAAAAGTTTCAAACCCACGTATATTCAACTCGTGAAAAACTTTTTTTTCAGATCTAGGATTGGTATAAAGTGCATACCATTTTTGAGTGGAGTGGGATAACAATTTTTTTATAAATTAAGATTTACAAAAAATAATTTGGGTTGTTCTTATACCAATTAAGGGCCTTTTCCAAACCTATTTTAACATTAAATTCAGGTTCATATTTTAGCTTGGATTTTGCTTTTGAAATATCAGCCAAACTATGAGGAATATCACCTATTCTTTTATCTCTAAATATTGGATTAGCATTAGAGCCTGATAATTGTTTGAGTGTAGTAAATAAATCGAGTATGGTTATACGCTCGCCAAATGCCACATTGTAAACTTGGTTCCAACCGTCCTCATCTTCACAAAAAAGCGCTTTAATATTAGCTTGAACGGCATTTTCTACATAGGTAAAATCTCGGCTTTGTGAACCATCGCCATTTATAAAAGGATTTTTATTATTTAAAACAGCATCCACAAATAATGGAATAACTGCCGCATAAGCACCATTTGGGTTTTGCTTAGGACCAAAAACATTAAAATATCTTAATCCAATGATATCTATATTGTAAAGACGCTTAAATACATCAGCATATAATTCATTTACATATTTTGTGACTGCATAAGGTGAAAGAGGCTTGCCAATTTTGTCTTCCACTTTTGGTAATGATTCACTATCACCATAAGTTGATGATGAAGCCGCATAAACAATTTTTGTAATTCCAGACTCCTTTGCTGCAGTAAAAATATTTAATGTACCCGTTATGTTTACATTGTTTGAAGTAATTGGATCTTTAATTGAACGAGGAACTGAGCCAAGCGCTGCTTGATGACAAACTCTATCAATATTTTGCATAGCTTTTAAGCACGTATCAAAATCACGAATATCTCCATTTATAAATTCAAATTTTGGGTTGGTATAAAATTCGAAAATATTTTTTTCACTACCTGTTGCTAAATTATCAAGTACCCGAACTAAAGAAACATTGGGCAGCTGGAGTAATGCTTCCACTAAATTTGACCCTATAAATCCTGCACCTCCGGTTATTAATATTTTCATGGTTTATAATCGTGCATCAATTAATGATTTATCTAAAATTGATTTTACATCATACACAACTGATGTTGAATTTGAGAACTCTTTTAAATTTAGTTGTTCAAACTCTTTGTGTGATACAGCAAGAATAATAGCCTCGTATTTCCCCTCAGGTCTATCAATCATATCAATTCCATACTCTTTTTTCACTTCATGTTTATCAGCCATTGGATCAAATACATGAACGTTTATTCCAAATTCCTTGAGTTCATCAATAATATCAATCACTTTTGAGTTTCGGATATCAGGACAGTTTTCTTTAAATGTAATTCCTAAAACAAGTGCATTTGCATTATTTACTTTAGCGCCTTTTTTAATTAACAGTTTAACAATTTTATTGGCAATAAATGCCCCCATATTGTCATTTATTTTTCTTCCTGCTAATATCACTTGTGAGTGATAACCAATTTCTTCTGCTTTGTGTGTTAAGTAATATGGATCAACACCAATACAATGTCCGCCAACTAATCCTGGACGAAAATGAAGGAAGTTCCATTTTGTACCAGCAGCTTGTAATACTTCAAGTGTATCAATATTCATTTTATCAAATATTAATGCAAGCTCATTTACAAAAGCAATATTGATATCTCGTTGACAATTTTCTATAACCTTGGCAGCTTCGGCAACTTTTATTGATGCTGCTTTATAAGTTCCTGCTGTAATAATTGATGAATATAATTGGTTAACTTTTTCTGCAACTTCAGGAGTCGATCCAGAAGTGATTTTTAAAATTTTTGTAACCGTATGAACTTTATCTCCAGGATTAATTCTTTCTGGAGAATATCCACAATAAAAGTCGGTATTAAATTTTAACCCGCTAAACTTTTCTAATATAGGGACACAATCATCTTCAGTACAACCAGGATAAACAGTAGATTCATAAATTACTATGTCTCCCTTTTTAAGAACCTTACCAACCGTTTCGCTAGCTTTTAAGAGTGGAGTTAAATCAGGTCTGTTATTTTTATCAATTGGAGTTGGAACCGTAACAATAAAAATATTTGCTTCTTTTATTTCATCAAGTTTACAAGTAAAACTCAACCGTGTTGATGATGATAAGTTTTCAGAGTCAACTTCTAAAGTTCTATCGTAACCATTTTTAAGTTCATCAATACGCAATTGATTAATATCAAAACCAATAGTATGAACTTTTTTTCCAAACTCAACGGCAAGTGGTAAACCTACATACCCCAAACCAATAATTGCAATTTTATTTTCAGACATTGTTCGTTTTTTTTCTTTTTTTGTTGAATAATTTCATCCACCATTTTTGTTTAGGTTCTTCATCACTATAATAGCCAGAATAGTAAGATGAATAATATTTTTTACCATAATATCCATACCCTCCATTATATCCTACATAATAATAACCATATCCTCCTCCTGAGGCCGCACCTCCTTTTTCCAATTTGTATATACTACTATAAGTTACAGAAGTCTCTTCATACGCATTCAAAATAGTATATAAATTAGGGATTTCACTTTCTATCTTTAATCTATCAGGAATTAAAGCAAAATCACGTTTTGAATATTGAGCTCTAATGATAAATAAATTCAAGTCGGCTTTTTCCATAAGTGAAAAAGCATCAGAGACAATTCCTACTGGTGCATTATCAAAAATCACATAATCAAAATCTGTTTTAAGAATAGCTGAAAGCTTTTCCATTTCATCAGTTTGTAATAATTCGGCTGGATTTGGAGGGGTTGGTCCAGCAGGAAGTACATATAGATTTTCAAAATCTGTTTTTAAAATTACTTCATCAAGTGTGTTTTTCTTTATAAGGTAAGTGGTTAAACCAATATCATTACTCATTCCTTGAAAGGAAAGATGTATTTTAGGTCTTCTCAAATCACAACCAACAATAATTACCTTGTAATTAAGCATAGTTAAAGATGCTGCAATATTAATAGCGCAAAATGTTTTCCCCTCACCACTCACAGTAGATGTAACACTTATTGATTTATTTTTTTCCCCTTTGAGAATAAAATTGATGTTTGTCCTAATACCTCTAATTGATTCTGTAAAAATAGATTTGGGCCCCTTAAAAACATATACATCATATTCCGCATTTTGCTCTTCATCCGAATTCACTTTTTTAATTACTCCAATAACAGGGGTATTACTTAGGGACTCGATAGTTTCTTTGTCGGGGATTTTTTGATTTAAAAGACGAATTATAAATATTAAAGACATTCCAAACCCAAATCCTATAATCAATGCAGTTAGATAATTCTTGTCTTTTTTGGGTGAAATTGGATTTGTAGGAATAAGCGCATTATCAATTACAGTAGCATTAGAAATAATAGAAGAGCGACTAATTGAAGTTTCCAACTTCTTTTCTAAAAGATAATTATAAACTTTTTCATTTACCTTAAACTCCCTTTGCATATTGATTAAGTTTTGTTGTTTAGCGGGTAGTGAAGAAAGCTCTCCATTGGTTTCACTAATTAAATTATTGTTGTAATTAATCTTTTCTGCTAATTTCTCTTTTAATGAGGCAATATTTTTAAGAATAGATTCCTTGACTTCATCTAATTTTTTTTGATTTTCAATTACGATAGGACTATTAGAAGTATGTTGAGATAATAAGGAAATTTTTTCCATTAATAATATGTTAAGTAGACTAAAAAGTTGAGGGAGAGCCTGAAAATCTTCATTGTCAAAAGTCATATAGCTCAATGATTTGTTTTTCGGATTTTTCACATTCGCTTCCAACTGTAAAAGCATTCTTAAATTTAACTGTAAAATATTTCTTTCTGTTTCTAGTTTTGTAAGCTTATCCAATTGCTTAATACCAACATCATCTAATTCTCCCCCCTTGTTTTGGGTTTTAAAGCTAGTCAAATCATTTTGAGAAGTTCTTACTTTCTGAGATAAGTCAATAAGTTGGTCGTTCAAGAAAGTTAATGTCTGTTGAAGTGCTTGAGATTTTAAGTTTACTGACTCATCAATATAAACTTGAGTTATAGCATTTAGATAATCTGCTGAGAATTCAGCATTTTTGGAACTAAAACTCATATTCAAAATACTAGCACCTTTTTCAATTTCAACATTTAAATTACTCGAATATGAACTTGCTAAAGAAACTATATCATTTATCTTAAAGTTTATTGGTATTCCAAGATATGATTTGAGAAGATTTTCATTTGTAAGATTGACAATTAGTAATGACCTATTAAAAATAAAAGTGTCATTTATATGATGAGTTTCAAAGTCGTTTTGTTGAACATTGCCATCATCAATTCCAATTTCAAATGTTGAAACATTCTTGAACTTAATTACATATTTATTATTTTTAAAGGAACTATCAACATATAAATAAGAAATATAAAAAAAATTATTTGGATAGAGCTCTCTTGAAATAATACTGCCTTTAATAGAGTATGTAATAAAGTAGTTTAATTTTTTTAGAGTCTTAATGCCCATAGTTCTGGATTTAATAATCTCACTCTCTGTTTTTAAAAGATTATCTAATTTTCCAGCAGGTCTTCCGAATTTGAAAATATCATTAAGTTGATTAGGTTTTTCATCTTCTAATTTCAAAGTAAGTTCTGCTAAATAGATTGGTTGAGCGTAACGAAGCATAAGATTAGCCGTTAGTAAACTAACTAAAATAGATCCAACAATCAAATACCATCTAGATAGAAGGATAACAAATATCTTATTTACATCAATAACCTTATTTCTGTTATCTAAAAATCCAGTTTCTTTTGAGTCACTCATTTTGTTTTGGCGAGGTTATAAAGTTGAAAAGATAGTATTACTAGTTGTGTAACAGCAATTAACAAAGTACTAACTGGCAGTAGGGCATTGAATGGTTCTGTAGCAGCCTTCACTCCGTATGGTTCAATGTAAATTACATCATTATCGTGTATTATTAATTCAGGATCTCCAATAGCACCTATTTTACCTAAATCAACAAGTATGATTTTATTTCCTCTAATAATTCGTGCATTCTGGTTTTTTTTAGCAAAATCTTTAAGTCCACCAGCCAAAGCTATCACATCAATCAAAGTAGTAGTTTCTTTATCTATTCTTGTTTTACCTGGAATATTTACTTCTCCTAAAATTGTAACACTCAAATTAGCTATATTTAAATCAATAATTGGATTAATAATGAATTTACTGTATAAGTCTTCCAATTTTTTTGCGGCCTCAAGACGTGTTAAACCAACAATATTAATTCGACCGATTAAAGGTAGTGTTGTAGTACTATCATAATTTACTAAATAGCCTTTTTCCTCAACCCCTGTTGCTGATGAATTTGCAAAAGAAGTTGCACTTTGAGACGCTCCTTGTCCAATATCATAATTGTTCAAAAACTTTACTTGTAAACGATCACCAACTTTTATTCTGTGTCTGTAAGTAGATAAAGAATCATTTTTGTTATCTATTTCAATAACTTTCACAGGATCATTTGATTTTACTTCTTTCTTGGTTTTAAAAAGAATATTCTTGTTTTTGTAAGAGCATGAATTAAGCCCCACCAGAACTAATCCTAACAAGATGAATGTATATTTTTGTTGTACTAAAAATCTTCGCACTTTATCTGTTTTTTATAATTGTGGCAATAATAACATATTTTATGTTAGAATTGAATCAAAAAAAACTTGCTTACTTATCTATTAAAATTAAGTAACTATCTGATAAATAATTGTGCCGATACTACTGCATAAAACTGGACACTAATTTTCTAATATTTAGATAACTAAAATCATTCATCATCGATATTAATTTTTCTTGATTGTTTAATTTTAGCATCGCGTTTTTTGCCTTGCAATCTTTTTTCAACTGAAGGCTTTGAAGGGTTGGTAGGCTTGCGTTTTTTCTTTACTATAAAACATTTATTCAGCAACGCATACATTTTCTTTAATGCAATTTCTTTGTTGGCTAGTTGACTTCTTTCTTCCTGCGCCACAATTTGTAATACACTATCCTTGGTTAATTTACCGACCAAATTTTCAAGCAAAATTGATTTCTCTTCTTCATTTAATAGTTGAGATGAAAGAATAGGAAACTCCAATAAAACTTTTGTAGAAACCTTGTTCACGTTTTGCCCACCCTTGCCCCCACTCCGGCTGGTCTTAAAAACAAATTCAGTTAATAAATAAGGTGGTTTAAAGTACATAGGTAGTCATTCAATTTGTATTGTTTTTTGGTTAACTCGGATTAGTAATTTGCGGTGTCAATATACAAAATTTAACTGTTCAATCACTATACTTGGTGGTTGCTCTAAAGTACTATATAGTTACTCTTCCTTATCATTTAGATTGGATTATTACGTATTCTTTTTCCGCTTATTCAATATCCACAAATTCATCTTCATTATTAAATACAAATTGGTTTTTATCATCTAATGCGATCAAAATCTTGGCATCCTTTTTTACTTTGCCCCCAAGGATCTCTTTTGATAATTCATTGAGCAATCTTTTTTGCATCACCCTTTTTAAAGGCCTTGCGCCAAATTGTGGATCATAGCCTAATTGCGCTAACCAATCCAATGCTTCTTCTGTTGCGCTTAATGCAATGCCTTGCTCACTCAATGTTCTTTGAATCGCTTTAAATTGCAGTTCTACAATCTCACGCACATTTTCACGGGTAAGCGGAGTGAACATGATCACATCATCAATACGGTTTAAGAATTCTGGCCTTATGGTATGTTTTAACAAATCCATCACGCCCACTTTTGCTTCTGCAATTACTTCTTCTTTGTTGCTCTCATTATATTTTTCAAATTTTTCCTGAATAATATGGGAGCCAATATTTGATGTCATGATGATAATGGTATTTTTAAAATTAGCAACACGACCTTTATTATCTGTTAATCTTCCATCATCCAAAACCTGTAACAAAATATTAAATACATCGGGATGCGCTTTTTCAATTTCATCCAACAATATAACCGAATATGGTCGTCTGCGAATGGCTTCTGTTAACTGTCCGCCTTCTTCGTAACCCACATATCCGGGAGGCGCACCAATCAATCTACTTACCGTATGTTTTTCCTGATATTCACTCATATCAATTCGTACCAACGCATTTTCTTGATTGAATAAAAACTCAGCCAATGCTTTTGCCAATTCTGTTTTTCCAACACCCGTTGTTCCTAAAAAAATGAATGACCCAATTGGACGTTTTGGATCACTTAACCCCGCTCTACTTCTTCTTATCGAATCAGAAATTGCAGCAATTGCTTCTTCTTGTCCAACCACTCGTTTGTGTAATTCATCTTCCAGATTCAATAATTTTTCACGCTCGCTTTGTAACATACGCGTAACGGGAACACCTGTCCAGCGTGAAACTACATCAGCAATATCTTCACTGGTTACTTCCTCTTTCACCATAGGTGAATCGCTTTGCATTTCATCCAACTTCAATTTATACTCATCCACTTTCTTTTCTGCTTCCTTCACTTTTCCATATCTGATCTCCGCCACTTTTGCAAAATCTCCATTACGTTCGGCTTGCTCCGCTTCCAATTTTAAATTTTCAATTTCTTGTTTGGAAGCTTGAATTCCTTCCACCACAGCTTTTTCGGTTTGCCATTTTGCTTTTAATGAATTGCGTTCATTTTGAAGGTTAGCAATTTCTTCTCCCAATGATTTTATTTTATTAGTATCTCCTTCACGTTTGATGGCTTCCCGTTCAATTTCCAATTGCATAATTCTTCGTTCCAACTGATCCAATTCCTCAGGAACCGAATCAATTTCCAAACGCAATTTTGCAGCAGCTTCATCCATTAAATCAATAGCCTTATCTGGCAAAAAACGATCAGAAATATACCGTTGCGATAATTCAACCGCTGCAATAATGGCTTCGTCTTTTATACGTACTTTATGATGCACTTCATAACGTTCTTTTAATCCACGTAAAATGGAAATTGCATCTTCCGTATCGGGTTCTTCTACATACACTTTTTGAAAACGTCTTTCCAATGCTTTGTCTTTTTCGATATAGCGTTGATACTCGGCAAGTGTTGTTGCGCCAATGCTTCTCAACTCTCCACGAGCCAACGCAGGTTTTAAAATATTGGCAGCATCCATTGCACCTTCTCCTCCTCCACCGGCACCAACAAGCGTATGTATTTCATCAATAAATAAAATGATTTCGCCATCGGCAGAAGTAACTTCTTTGATAACAGATTTTAATCGTTCTTCAAATTCACCTTTATATTTTGCACCGGCAATTAATGCACCCATATCCAACGAAAATATTTTTTTTGATTTTAAATTTTCGGGTTCATCACCATTTACAATACGATGAGCTAAACCTTCGGCAATAGCTGTTTTACCCACTCCAGGTTCTCCAATTAAAACAGGATTATTTTTTGTTCTTCTGGATAGTATCTGTAATACACGTCTTATCTCTTCATCACGTCCAATTACTGGATCAAGCTTACCTTGTTGTGCCAATTCATTTAAATTTTTTGCATATTTATTTAACGAATTGTATTGTGCTTCGGCATTCTGGGAGGTTACTTTATTTCCACCACGCAATTCGTTAATTGCAATTTTCAAATCCTTTACGTTTAGTCCAGCATCTTTTAATAAAGTAGCTACTTGATTTTTTCCATCAAGCATAGCCAATAAAATATGTTCAACAGAAACAAACTCATCGCCAAATTCTTTAAGATAAGATTGTGCTTTAACTAATAATTGATTGGCATCATTGGATAAATATTGATTGCCTCCTGAAACTTTCGGGTAGCTTTTTATCATAGCCTCCAAAGCAGATTCAATACGGGATTGATTAGCATTTAGTTTTTTAAATAGGTAAGAGATCACATTTTCATCCGTTTGAATAAGCGACTTTAACAAGTGTGCAGGTTCAATGGATTGCTGACCATTTTGCAAAGCAATTTGTACGGCTTGCTCCACGGCTTCTTGAGATTTGATGGTAAAATTATTTAAGTTCATAAGATGAAATTTTGACTATTGAATATTAAGCGTTGAATGAAAAAAATCAAACAACGTTTTCCGTCTACCTCAATACTAAAACCATTTACAAATACTGGAAATATTGGCACTCTCAACGCCTATAAAAAGAAAAGTTGGCTCGAATATATATTCTTACCAACTTTTAGAATCATCATAATATGACAAAAAGACTTATCTCTTAATCAATCCTGTCGCTTAAATAAAAATGGAATCCGTCTGTTTTTTATGTTTTTTAATAATCTTTTCATAACGAAGCAATCTATTCAAAGTTTTAAAACCTCAAAGTGTAAGTAAGGTATGGTATTGCCGGAATAAATTTTGCGATATCAGGATTTGTGATAAAGGCTATATCGAACAAATTTTTTCGTCCTATAACTCTTCCTCCAAAGGAGTAAACATTGTAGTAACTATCAGATGTTGGCAAAAGCCAATTCTCTGTCATGAAACCAAATTTTGGAGAAATTTTAGCAAATGCGTTAACGGTAAGCACTGGTTTTCCGGGGTAATCGATACTAGTTCCTGCATTCATGCTGAAATTTAAATCTGAGCTACCAATAGTAAAGTTGCCGTAGGCAATATTCCCAAAAGTATGAGCACCTTCCTTTCCTAATACGCCAATAAACATATATCCGGCACCAACATGAAAATTATCGCTAATTGGAATTGAAAATTTTGGAGTAACCATAACCAAAGGTGTTCCAAATAACAATGAAAATAATTCAAATCCGCCTCCAAGTGTGAAATAGTTTGTGAAGGCATAATTAAATGTACTAAGTGAGAACCAAGTATTCTGGTAATAACCATCACCTTTTTTCATATTGATTGCTGAAGGAGAAAAGAAATAGCGACTAGCCAAATTAATATATACTTGTTGGTTTCCTGTTTTATCAGTATCGAAATATTTTATCTCTAGAATCTTGTCCTGAGGAATAGATATTTCGCCTATTAAATTAGATTTAAACATAACAAGTGAGTCGTATTGATAGGTAATATTACCACGTAAAATATTGCCATCTTTTAGTGTAATTTCTGCAGGCAGGTTAGTTCTAATTATTTTAAATGTATCAGTTCTTGTTGAATCAGATACTTGTGCATTTAAATTTACACATGCAATTAAAAGTATGATTAATAGATTGATTGTTTTCATTTTATTTTTGATTTCGGGAACAAAAGTATAGTTGCCAAAACACCTAATAAAACTACTTTATGCAGGATAAATTTGAATACTTGCAGTACATATCAAGTATCACTTATATCATTTGCATCAACCTAATTTTTTGCATTATTTGCAAGGCATCAAAACAGATTAGTATAACTTGCCAAAACAAATTGTACAAGCAGCATAAAATAAAAGTTTATTATGGAAGAAAAAGCAAAACAAATTCAAGATGGTTTTCTAAAAAAAGTAAAATCAACCTTAGGGAAAAATGTTTCTTTTGTTGATGAACTTGCCGATTTACTTGGTGTGAGCAATGATAGTGCATACCGAAGATTGCGTTGCGAAACTCCTTTAAGTATTGATGAAATAGCTTCGATATGCAGTTATTTTAAAGTTCCTTTCGATGCCAATACTCAACCCGATTCTGAAACCGTTTTGTTTAACTATATCAAACTCGAAAACAAAAAAGAGAATTTTAAAAAGTGGCTTCGTATACTTAGTGAAAATGTAAATCGGATTAGCGCTGTTGAAGGAAGTACCATTTTATATGCTGCCGATGACGTTCCGGTATGGCATCATTTTGTGAACGATGAATTTATTTGTTTCAAACTTTTTTATTGGAGTAAAAGCATTTTAAACGATGTAGATTTTGAAGACAAAAATTTTGATATGGATATGATAGATGATGAACTCATCAGCATGTCAAAACAATTACTCAAAAATTATAACAAGGTAAACTCAACAGAAATTTGGAATGAAGATACCCTAAACAGCACCCTAAAACAAATTGAATATTTTTGGGAATCGGGATATTTTAAAGATAAAGAGCAAGCATTAAGAATGTGCGATCATGTTACCGAAATTGTAAACACACTTAAACGCAAAGCCGAAAAAAATTCAAAATTAATTGGCAAAGAAGAAAATGGTGCTGAAAATTTTGCTTTATACAGAAGCGAAGTGATGATTGGCAACAATAGTATTTTAGCCACTTTTGGCGAAAACAGAATTGCATATGTAAGCAATAATACATTTAATTTTTTAAGCACCACCAATATTCAATTGGTAAATGAGAACGAAGCATGGATAAAAAATTTAGTTCGTAAATCAATTCTCATCAGCGGTGTTTCCGAAAAACAACGCAATCAGTTTTTTAAAATTTTATATGATAAGATTGAGATATTAAAAGCAAGTATCAAATAAACCTTTGCCTACAAAAAAATTATATTCGCACTTTCAAATTTTAAAAGATGTTAGCAGATAGATTAGAACGAATTGTTGAATCAAAAACAATAAAAATGTCGAAGTTAAGCCGTGAGCTTGCTGCCAAAGGATTGGATATTATTAATCTTACCTTGGGCGAACCCGATTTTCAAACTCCTCAACATATAAAAGATGCAGCAAAAAAAGCCATTGATGATGGCTATACCTTTTACACACCAGTTGCCGGAATTCCCGAATTGCGAAAAGCCATTTCCGATAAATTTAAAAATGATAATAATTTGGATTATGCCATTGATCAAATTGTTGTTTCAACTGGTGCCAAACAATCTATCATCAATACTATTTTAGCATTAATTAATCCAGGCGATGAAGTAATTATTCCAACTCCATATTGGGTAAGTTATTCGGATATGGTAAATATGGTGGAAGGCATTTCTGTATTTATTCATTCAACTGTTGATGCTGACTTTAAAATTACTGCCGAACAATTGGAAAATGCTATCACCTCCAAAACAAAACTCTTTATGTTTTCATCTCCATGCAATCCAACTGGCTCGGTATACTCAAAAGATGAATTACAAAAATTAGCAAACGTATTTGAAAAAAATCCTCATGTGTATATTATGAGCGATGAAATTTATGAGCATATAAATTTTATTGGCAAACATGAAAGTATTGCACAATTTGATGCAATAAAAGATAGAGTGATTACTATCAATGGTGTTTCAAAAGGATTTGCAATGACGGGGTGGAGAATTGGTTACATGGGTGCAAATAAAGAGATTGCTTTTGCTTGCGAAAAAATTCAAAGTCAATATACATCAGGCACAAGCAGTATCTCGCAACGCGCAGCATTATCAGCACTTACAGGCACTATGCAACCCACACATGATATGGCAACTGCATACAAACGCAGACGAGATTTGGTATTAAATTTAATGAAAAATATTTCGGGATTTAAAACCAATAAACCCGAAGGCGCATTTTATATTTTTGCAGATGTGAGTTTTTATTTTGGCAAATCAGATGGCACAACAACCATCCAGTCGTCAGAAGAATTATGCATGTATTTATTAGAAAAGGCACATGTTGCATTAGTTTCAGGCGATGCGTTTGGAGCACCCGAATGTATTAGATTTGCTTATGCAACCAGTGATGAAAAATTAACTGAAGCCTTAAAAAGAATTAAAAATACTGTTGATAAATTGAATTAAAAAATTGTGCTAAAAGCCAAAAGCCAACAACAAACTGCTAAAAACTAAATGAATGAAAAATATAATAGAAAAATTTAATGGATTAAAAGTTTTGGTGGTTGGAGATGTGATGATTGATGCTTATTTATTTGGAAAAGTAGATCGCATTTCACCCGAAGCTCCAGTTCCAGTTGTGGCAGTAAATAAAAAAGAAAATCGTTTAGGAGGCGCGGCAAATGTAGCGATGAATTTAGTTGCACTTGGAGCAAAACCCATTTTATGTTCGGTAATTGGTGATGATAAAGATGGGCACGATTTGATTGATTTGTTAAATGAAAAAGGAATAGGAACAAGTGGAATTGTACTTTCAAAAGAACGCATTACAACAGTTAAAACACGAGTTATTGCACAGAGTACACAGATGCTCAGAATTGATAGCGAAATTACTCATAACCTTAATCAATTAGATTCATTTAAGTTAGTTGAGAAAGTTTCGGAACTACTTGATGATACCAATGTATTAATTTTTGAAGATTACGATAAAGGTGTTTTGGACGAAAAAAATATTCAGCAAATCATATCAAAAGCATCAGAAAAAAATGTTCCTATTGCTGTTGACCCAAAGAGGAAAAATTTTCTTTCTTATAAAGGTGCTACACTTTTTAAACCCAATTTAAAAGAACTCAAAGAAGGCTTTCATAAAGATTTTGATATTCATAATAAACCTCAATTTGAACAAGTAGTAAAAGAGTTGATGCAAGAAATGAACTTGAAGAATTTGTTTGTAACAATGAGTGAACATGGTGTGATGATAACAGATGGAAATATGTTTGAATATATCCCTGCTCACTTGCGCAAAATTGCCGATGTAAGCGGAGCGGGAGATACTGTAATTAGTGTTGCTTCGTTATGTTTGGCATTGCAATGTTCAAATAAACAAATTGCCGAACTCTCTAATTTAGCCGGTGGTTTGGTTTGCGAAGAAGTGGGTGTTGTTCCCATTGATAAAAAATTATTGTTGGATGAAGTGGTCGATTTAAAAATGTAATAGAAACATAGAAATAATTAAAGTAGTTAGTTTATTTATACTACTTTTTTTTATTTCCTCCAATGTACACCAATCACAAACACTTCCGTCATCTAATAAGCCTTTACCTTCACACTTCGGACATACATAACCACAGCCAGCCATTTTAATTTATAAATTAGGTTTTGAGATTTCTGATTTGTAAAACAAAACTTATTTGTTCAGGCAAAGATAATGAACCATCAATCCAATTTATTTTTGCACCCTCGTTTTCCATTTTTCTAAAAAAGGTCATTTGTCGTTTTGCAAATTGTTGAATGGCAGTGGTCAATTGTTTTTGCATTTCATCAAGGGTTATTTTTTTCTTGAGATACATCACAACGAACTTATATTCTAAACCATAATATATTAGTTTTTCTGCACTCACTCCTTTTTCCAACAAATTTTTTACTTCTTCAATCAACCCATTTTGCAAGCGGTTCTTCAACCGTTCTTCAATGCGTTTTCTTTTCACTTCAACATCCATATCCAAACCAAAAATAATTGGTTTCAAATTTTTTGCCGATTGATTTTCTTCACGTGTATTGGTTTGCTCCCAGGTACAAATTTCAATCGCACGCATCATTTTAATTAAAGTTGAAGTATCAGCTTTGCTTTTATAAGGAGTTTCGGGTAGTGCAATAAAATAATCAACAAGTTCTTTTTTATTCATTCCATCTAAAGAAGTTCTCAACGATTTATTCTCTGGAATCGGTGTATATGCGTGTCCTTTTATAACAGCATTAATATACAAACTTGTTCCTCCGCATAAAATTGGAATGTTATTTCTGGATAGTATTTCATCATACGCTTTAAAAAAATCTTTTTGAAAACGATGTAAGTTATACTCTTCTCCCGCTTCTAAAATATCAATTAAATGATACGGAATTTTTTTGCCATTAATTATATATTCATCTAAATCTTTTCCCGTTCCAATATTCATATCACGATATACTTGTCGTGAATCTGCACTGATTATTTCCGCATTTAATTCATTGGCAACACTAACCGCCAACTTGGTTTTTCCAATCGCGGTTGGGCCTAAAATAATAATAAGATTGTTTGAAATCATTGATGCAATGATACATTTACTTTTATTTGATTCTGTTATCTAAAATAAATTTTGCATTGCCTGCATTATAAATTTTTATGTAACCATCGTTTCGCATTTCATCAATTGTTAAAAATTTAGAAGGTAAACGATGAGGATAATGTCTAATCATTTCTTTAGGATGAATAAGAAATAATTGTGGTGTTGAATTTTCAATAAAAGTAAATCCTAATTTTTTATATCCTTCACCAAAACCCCAATCTCTATCCGCATAGGTCATAAGGTGTGTAGGATGATGTTGTTTGATAAAATGTTCTAATAATTTACTCAATCCACCAATAACAGTTGTTCCGATTTTGTTGGCAAATCTTACCATTTCAAATGAACGATAAAGAACTGGCCCGTCTAACATTACTCTACTTTTACTAAACGTACAAATGGCTACTAATTCATCCTTTAAAAACAATCCATATTTATAATAGGCGTTAGTAGTTTTTTGTAAATGATTCGCATTCAAAAAATCATCTGTTACTTTTTTATTAAGCCTAATTACTTGAGTTTGCCGTGCATAAATACGTGTTGATTTTCCAAACAGAGCCAGCAAACGTAATTGAATTAATGCCGTTTGTTGTTGCCAAACATCTTCCCAAAGATGAATTAATTTTATTTTTTGGTGATTCGCTTCATCACTTAAATGTGAAAAATAATTGAGTTGAATATTGTTTAATAAAATTGCATCAACACAAATGCAATGAATTAATAAATTGTGTTCAGCAATGAATAAAAACGGGAATTTACTTTTTGTTGAAAAGGGATTTTTTTCATCAAAAGTAATTTGTTGTTGAGCTAAAAATATTTTTACTTGTTCAGCAAATTGCATCTAGCAAATGTAAATGGAATGATGAAATTATAATTCAAATCTATCTACTTCCACCACTTCACCAGATTTCATTTTTCCTAAAGTTGTATTTCCAATTCTCACTCTAATTAAACGTAAAGTAGGAAACCCAACTGCCGCAGTCATTTTTCTTACTTGGCGATGTTTACCTTCTTTTAAAACAATTGCTAACCACGATGAAGGCCTATGCCTACCAGCACGAGTTGGACGTTCACGTTCTTCAAAATCTGGTTCTATCTTAATCAACCAGGCCTTGCATGGCAATGTGAAATAAGGCAATTTATCAACTGTTATGGTAACTCCATTTTGCAATTGTGTAATTGCATCTTCTGTAATTTCTCCATCTAATTGCATCCAATATTCTTTCTCAAATTTTGAGCCTCTAACCAATGCACTTAATTTTGTGTTGGAAGTAAGCAATAGTAACCCTTCGCTATCTTCATCCAATCTACCAATGGGTTGAACTTTTTCTGGAAAAGAAAACAATTCTGATAATCCTCTTTTTTTTCGGTAGCCCTCAGTGCCATGTTGGCTAAGCATGTTGAAGGGTTTGTATAAAATAAAATGCTTGAATTCACCCATCAATTTCTACATGTATTTTAATGGATCCAACAGCTTTTCTAACCCATTTAGTTTAATTTCATAAATGGTATCGAGTTGAATGCCTAACTTTCCGGGAGGAAAACCTTTTCTTTTAAACCACTCTAAATAATGTACAGGAATATTGCATAATAAAGTTCCTTTATATTTCCCAAAAGGCATTTTTACCCTCACTAAATCCAACAAAATTTCTTTATTACCAAACTCCATTTATTTCAGTAAAGTAATTCCATCACTAGCTATGCTAATGAGTTTTTTTTTGTAAAGATTTCCAATGGTCATTTTAAATGTTTTTTTACTCATTCCAAAAAAAGCATAAATATCATCGGGTAATGATTTATCATGAAAAGGAAGAAACCCTTTGTGTTGTTTTAATAACTCAATTACTTTTCCGGCTTCATCTTCCACCTTGGCAAAACCAGCTCTACCAAGAACAATATCCAATTTATTATCTTCTTTAATTGATTTAACGAAACCCAATAATTTTTCTCCAACAAATAATTCAATAAACACTTCATTGTAATGCAAAAGTCCTTTGTGCTTATCATTTACCATTACCACATAACCAATATCTGTGGGGCGCAATACCACTAACTCTACTTCGTCCATTTCATCTACTGTTATGGTTTCATTGCTAAGTTCATTTTCTATTTTGTTATAATCTTCTGTATTATTCATATCGAATTTGTATTTGATAACGCTTTTTGGGTGATGCAATATTAATCATAATCTGATTAGAGATTGGATTGAACAATACCTATCTAAAAAAAAATTCAAGTGCAGATTTCCTTTAAAAGTATACCTTTACCGAAATTTAGGTGTTGGTAGCACCATTTTAAATCAATTAATAATATATGAGAGACCAAGGCGTATACGTTCAATTATGGAGAAAATACCTTCCAGTAATTCGTTTGCTTCTGAAGAAAACAGCAACTGCTGATCAGAAGTTACAACTTTACAAACATGAGTTTGAAAGCACTGGAGCAAAAAACAAACTGGGTTACATTTTTTCTCTTGATATTGTAAACGGAAAAGCCGCAAATCAAACAGGAAAAACAGCAGTTGCATTTGATTTGTTATCTGTAATGAATGACAATGAGGCTGTATCTTCTTTCTTAAAAGAACAAAGCTTCAAAATAAGCATAGGCAAAGCCTGTGAACTGCACCTACAAAAATTATAAACCCTACCTGTTTCTATAGCAGAAATTTATTCCCTACTACGTGTCGATTTTTTACAGAGAGATTTGAACGCTGTTTTTTAAGTTGTGCGTGTATTTTTGTTTCCTATAACCCTAAATAATTCTATTGAACCATGCAATAAATCCCGCATAGTTTTATAATCAAAAATATGCTCATTAATTACTCTTTAAAAACAGAAAAAGATATTTTCTACAAAAAAAAACCTCCGAATATTCGGAGGTTTTTTGTTGAACAATCTCAAACTATTAGTTTGGTTTAATAAGGGTTATTGTTCCATGAACTGTTTTATCCTCATTGCTTCCTTTTAATTTGTAAGTAAATGCAAAGAAGTAAGTTCCACTTGAACAATCAGAACCATCATTATAATTTTTCCCGTTCCACATATTATCCTTGTTATCACTGGCAAATACTTTAGTTCCCCAACGATTAAATATGGTTAAGTCATATTTTAATTCTCCTAAAATATCAATTTTATAAAAATCATTATGACCATCCCCATCAGGGGTAAACACATTTGGAATAATAATATGCGTTTCGTAAGTGTAGTTTATAATTTTACAAACCGAATCAGGGCATGACTCGTCAGTAGATGGGTTTGGAGGAATAATCTTAAAGGCTGTTAAACAAACCTTATAAGTTCCAGTATCCAATCCTAAATTATATTTCCAATCAATGTTTGGAGGATATACAGTTGCCTTTCCATCACTACGTGGAGTAATTCCATCTTTCTCAAAAATTACCCAGTTATAGTAATCTGCTGCAATAGAATGATTATTGAATACAAAAGAAGGAGCAGATGATCCCAAAGTGTCAAAAATGGCTTTTGGTTTAAGTGCTGTAACTGTTATCGTATCTTGTGTAGCACATCTTGCTTGATAAGGAACAGTAGATTGGAAACTATCAGGGAATAAAATAATCTTATACCTTCCAATAGTATCAAACTTGGTAATAAGAGGTGCCGTTCCAAATTTTTGTATACCATCAATAAATGAAAGATTAGTATCGAACTTACGCCTTTCAAATCTATAACCAGAATAGCTCAACGAATCAGAAGTATTTTTCACAGTAAATGATTGATTCACACAAACAGTATCAACGCTTGTAATTTTCGCACGATAAGGCTCCTTAACCGTAATGTAAATCAGCCTTTCAAAACCACCACCTTCTGAAGAATCTGGTGTATAAGTAATTGGGCAAGTTGGTGTATGGAACTGATCCGCATCACGTCCGGCTGCATATATAGCGAAGTAACCCGTATCTGGATATACATGCCATACGGTATCTCTTCTTCCAGAAATAATAGTTTGTGTACTGCTTTCTGTCCAATAAATAATAGTTGATAAAGTTGGAGTATCTGAAAGACTCCGCATATCAAATGAATCCGCCATATTCCATATACCTACCCTAAATGGTTTACATCCAATTGTATCCGTAATAAGCTTAAAGGCCGGTCGAGGACCTTGAACAACTATTGAATCTGTAGCTGTATCTCGGCAACCTTGCACTGTTACTATAGCTAATTTAACTTTATAAACCCCCTTCTTACTATAATACCAAGTTGGATTATGCAAGATGGATCGGTATTGCATAGTATCTGCACCTTGTAAGCCATTAGGATATGAATACTTAATCGTAAACCACCAGAAAACAGAATCTACTTTATCCATAGTGTTATTAGCTCCCACTCCAGTAAGTACAAATGATGAATCTGCAAATGAGGCTGTATCCTTACAACCAATTACAGGAAACAAAACGTGAGGAACGGCTACTGGTTTCATCACCTCAACATGGGCAATACAAGTATCAAATGCGCCAATACTATCACGGCTCACCATGGTAACTTTAAATCTGCCAGGAATTTCATATTTATGTGATGGTCTAATCCCAACATATATTGGTGATCCATCACCAAAATCCCAATATAGTTTATGGGTAAAGTATGGGAATGAAGTGTATGGACTATTACATATAAACACCCATTGACCTCCACTCCAATAATACATCCCTTGTCTTTTAACCGCACCTTTTCCATTATTATAAATAAGTGTTCTTCCTGATGTAGGGTTAACAAGACCTGCTGAATCTGATATTGTTTTTAATGAATCGATAGTAACTGGAGCGTATGCAGGAATCCATCCTCCAAAGAAATCCCAAACATATAAACCTCCATCAGTACCTAATCCACCTAAACCGGCTGGGTAGTAAATAATTTTACCCGGATATACATTTGAACCTAATCCTGCGGAATCACTCACTCCTGTAGGTGCCACAACAGGAACCGAACCTCCACGTAATACCACATCCCAATGTCCATAAGGTCCTGATAAATGTGTAATTGTTGCAGTTGCCTGATTTAAGTCCCAATTAGTCCATTTACCTTCAAAATATTTAAAGTCTAATAAAAATCCTGTTGTAAATCCCGGGTTAACAAGAGTGTCGCTTGGGTTATTGGCATCCCGAGCCCAAAAATCTGTAGAGTCAAATTGCCAAGATCTATATGGAATTCCAAGTGTATCAATATAAGTTATAACTGTTCTACTACGTCCAAAATTTAAATTAGGAACATCTGTAATTTGATCATCATAACGGAAATAACGAACCGAATCAACGAAGTGAACCGTTTCACTTTTACAGAATATGGTATCTTCTACCCAATCTCCACCATAAATATGTAACGTATCAATCACACCTACAGTAATTACATTACCTGTGCTATACTGGCATTTTTGGGTATTTTCAATAAAACTGTTCATTTGCGTTATTGTTGCTCCAGCTACTTTTCCAGAAGGATTCATTTCCCAACTTGTTTTAAAGTATTGATGAGAAACAGGAAGCATCATTAAAGCAGTATCGATTGTTCTGTATTGAGTATAAATTAATGTATCCCTAAGTCTTAAAAATAATGTATCAAAATAATTGCTATATGGGAACCATTTAGAATCATAATGAGAAGGATTCGGACACACACTTTTGAATACAATAGTATCAGTTCCAATAAATCCAATTGGACTCAACAAACGGTTACGATTACTTGGTAATGTATTAAAATCTGAACGGCTTATATGAACATTTACAGGTGCGTGTGTATCCAAATGTGTTATTGTATATATAATAGTATCAGGCAAAATTGACCCTATAATATTAATGATGTTATGATAAGGCTGAGGCAATCTAGACGTGTCATTCTTACTAATATTAATAGTTGGCAAATTGACATTTGCATCTCTACTCTTTAACACAATCGAATCGGGGGCAATAATTTGAATAATATCAAAATAATTTAAATATCCTTTAGGCAGAAGTATAGTATCTTTTTGTCGAATAGTAAAAATAGTAGGTAAACCAATAGAATCTTGATAATGACCATTACCATCATGCCCACCTGGAATAGGACATTTATTCAATAACATTAATACATCAGGAGCTATAAATCCTATCGAATCATAATATCGTTTATAATACCTCATTGGTTCCTTAAATTGTCGTGTACCATACACTCCACAAGGCCATAAAGTAGAATCCATTAACACTCCTGGTAAACCATTGGTATAGTCCATATTATAACGTACACGCCTTACCCCATGAACAAAGAAATCATTCGTGGTATCAATGCCAGCATAATAAAATGAATCAATTGTTGCGGTATTATCACCCCAACTCCATACTGTAGTTTTCACACTATCTTGAATACTATCTCTATATACCACCCACATGGTATCATAGCGTTCTCTGAGTGTAGCCAATTCAGCCGGTGATTTTGCAAAAGTTGGATCTAAATCTTTAATATGCCAAAAGTTATGATACCAAACCGTATCCGACATACAATTAGGCCAATTAGGATCTAAATATTCTATTGAATACATCGTATCCCAAATAGCTGGAGTTGTGCCAACAGCAGGGTATCTTATCATTGGTTTTTTTGCAATTATTTTGTTAAAAGCATAATTAAAAACAATGCTATCATCTACCCAACCATTTGGGATAGGAACCGGAGGCGGAGTCATTTGATTTACCACCGAATCAACCAAAGGCAATGTTTGATAAGTATATGGTATATTTTGTTGAGAAGCTGCATCGAAAAAATAAAAGCGCCCTAACCAGTCTCTCAGAGGTCCGCCAGCATTGGTTGTATTTGTTTTATAATTTGATTCCCAAACATTGATTGTACTATCCGCTTGCCCATTTCCTAAATAAATACCAACGGTAACAAAGCCCTGCAATGCATCAGCCGCTGGTGGTGTACCTGCATTTCCGCCCATGTGATATTGCAATACGTTGCTACCTGGTCCCGTCCAAGGGCTTGGAGGATTTGGATTCCAGTTTAATAAAGTATAAAATGTATTACGCGTTAATCCTCCTGGTGTAGTATTAGTTCCAGGACCAGGGGCCAATTGAGTTCCAACAGTACCTATTCCCCATGAAGTAAATCCATCCAAATAACAAGGTGTATTATCCATACGATCGGCAAGTGAATCAATATCAATCCAAATAGAAGTTCGTCCACAATTAAGCTGAACACCAGGATATCCATTTGCATTATTAAATACCAACGCAGGAGAACCTGGTTTATCTTTTCCTGGACATTCTTTTCCTTTTTTACCCATACCTCTTGCATCTGGCTTTCCTAATACCAGCTGAACTTGTGCTTCGCTGGTACAATCCCAAATATCAAGTTGTGATAAATCTGGGCAGGCTGCGTTACTGCCGCTACCTGGGTCAGAGGATTCATTATTTAAACTATCTGTTAATAGTAATTTAACCGTTAAACATTTCTGTATTATTCTTCGGAAAGTGTATTCAAACAAATCTTCATTGCTTCCAGGTAAAATTGTAGTACCGCTTGGGAGCAAAATTGTTTTTCCCTGATCAGTATAAAATAGTGAGGGATGATGAGTAACGGTATCAATAGTTACTCCACTAATTAAATAATAACCGCCCAAAACCATTTGAAAAGGATCAGGAAGTAGGGTTGCCACTATTCCATTTGTACGGCTGTTTCCTGGCCATAAATCTTGAGGTTGTGCACCTGTAGCCATGGTATCAATACGAGGCCATTTTACCCAAATGCCAGTTGTAGAAGTAGCAAAATTATAACCTATAGTAGTTTTACCTGTACAAGGGTTATACTTAGGATAAGTGCCCGAAATATAGTTATACATTTTAGCAGAATCTTGTTTGAGTGACCATTCACCTGTATTAATATTTAAGTAAACTTTTTTACCCCACCATGTTGAATCCCAAGCTTTTACTCTGTATAGGGTAGAAGTTGGAGCTTTGGTTGGGTCATTTGTAAATCTAACGGTATCCCAAGGCATAAAATCATGTCCGTATCTGTACCATAAATAAACAGAATCCCAATTTGGATAATGATGCCTTGGTAAAGTATCATGAGAGAAATTACAATTTCTTCTGCCAGGGTAGGTTTGACCATTACTAATAAAGAAGTGATCGCTATTCATATATTGTTCTAGGGCATCATTCCACATTCTAACGGTATCAGTTACTGTAACCAAACTATCGCGTATTGAAAGGTAATCATTCTTATTATCCTTTTGAACATAATATGAATAGGTATTAATATTATGAATAGCAGGCCAACCAACATGAGGCTTGGTAAAAGAGGTACATTGAGGTGCGTAAATATCACCAAAATCCCAACGTCTCCAAACATTTCTAGCTTTGTATCCTCCTCTGTAATTATTGGGTGCTACCGGATTATTTATTTCATAATTAGTTGCATTTACAAAATCAACTGTATCTCTTGGTCCACATTGATTTTTTAGTTTTGCATCAATATTAACTGGGGGAGCTCCTGCTGGAACCCATGTACCTGACTCGATAGATGCCGAAGGTCCTAAAATTCTTACACCATAATTATAACTCCGAGAAAACTTATACCAAATTTTAGGTGCTATATTTCCATTGGTATCTAAAATACTATTGAAGTAATATTTATGTTTAGCACTAGACCCAATTATGCTTGCGCAAGCTACCGGAACTGTTCCTACCTTTCCTGTTTCCCACGAAACTGGTAATTGAGTGCTTTTTATATTTAAAATCGGTGGCGTAGCACCTGCAATGGAGTAGTTATAAACAGGTATAGAATCAGGCGGAATTAAATCTGAAGAATATGGTGAAGTAAATGGCAACGTATTAAAATAATAAGCACTATCTCCATAATACTTATTTCTACCAATCATTTTATACTTTGCAAAGTTGCCCACGAGTCCAACAAAAGACAATTGCACACTATCCAAATTATTTAGCACAAGTACTTGCCCATCAAAGCCGATAGCATTTTTAGGAAGCCAACCTGTAGAAATAAATTGAGGCGATGAATTTGATATTAAGCCATCAATTAAATCTCTTTGATCATCTGGCAAAGTATCTAAATATCTTCTATATGGACCAACTACTCTTGCTGCATAATAATTGAAAGTAGTATCAGGGCAAATATTTTTAATTTTTAAAGCTGGGAAAAACGAACCCATTCCTGAATATTTATGGCAAGGATTCCAAGTCATGGAGTCTAAGTTTTTGTTGTTAGGATCATTAGGATCTCCAAAATTCCAAACAAAATCTCCCGTTCCTGTTGATGCAAAAGAGACGGGCGTTTGATTAAAACAAATAGTAGCACCATTACCACTTCCCGAACAAACCGAATCCGCTAATACATGACCTTTACTTCCCTGTAAATCTGTTTTTGCAGAAGTAATATCAAAATAGAATTTTATGTTTTGAGGTAATAAAGCTCCACCTGCATTTTGTGGTGTTTTACGAAGACTATCTGCACAACCCAACAAATCAATAATTTTTAGTGATGGTTTAAAAATTCCACTATCGCAATAACAATGTACAATTGTATCATATTGCAATGAATCAAATTTATGAATTACAGAATCACATAGCGCAACGTGAGGCAAAAATGGAGCAAACGCTGTATACTGATTTGAGTCTGGCTCAAAATAACTTTCACACAAATTTTTATCTCCAAAATCCCATTGATAATACTGAATTTTTTGCAGCGCTACAGCACTTAAATTTGTAAATCGGTAACATGATTTAAAACAAGGTCCGCTTATTTGTTTCCATTTAAAATCGGGTTTAGAGATGCCTACAATATGAATACCTGTGGGCAATCCAGATTGTCCTCCTGTTGAGTCCTGAGGATTTGTAATTGCATTTGTACACCCTTTTGAATCTGTAATTTTTAGGGTAACATCAAAGGGTAGTGCACTCAAAAAAGCATAAGAATGACAAACCAAAGCTGGTGAACAAATATTATCTTTATTTCCATCGCCCCATACCCATAAACAAGATACTAAAGGATTGCTTGGCGTTTGGGGGTTTTGAAGAGATTTATTAATAAAACATACTGAATTATGCCCACCATTAAAACACACTGAATCATTTGATCCGGGATCTAGTAAAAAATTAGCTATAGGCCTATACGAAACTGTAAAATCAACTGTACCTCCATCATCTGAAGTACTATCTGTATAAACTACTTTTGCCGAACCTTTCCAATTTCCTGGAGGGCAAGTAAAAAATATATAAGAAGGGTTAGATCTATCTAAACCCTGCATAGTGTTTACGTGAGTATTATCGTAATAAAATTTATAATAAGCAACTGTTTTGCTTGTATTAATAACCGAAGACTTAAGTGTAAGTGTAACCTGATCTCCATCACAAATTGTATCTGGCTGTGCAATCGTTCCTTGCGCAAACAATTGTGATGTGCCGGTTAAAAGTAAAATGAAAATAAACACATGTCGAAAAAGCTTCATATAAGTATTGTTTAGTTGGTTATTAATGGCTAATAAAAACCTATCCGATAAGTTTTTATTAAGTGATATTGAATTCGCTAACATATAATTAATATTTAATATTTTCAATTTTTTTATCTGTTCAATAAAATTATGCCTTTTGTAGTATGCACTTTCTCACTGTTTTTGTATTGATATTTAAACACATATTGATACTGGCCTACCTCACTTATTTGTCCTGATCTCATATCCACTCCATCCCAAGTTTTATCTTTATTATTACTTTCAAAAACCAAATTATTTTCAGCATCATAAATCTTCAAATCATACAATGATTCATTTTCAATTTCAATAATCATTCTATCATTTTCTCCATCATTATTTGGAGTTATTGCATTATGAATATTCGGCTTTTGATATTGATTTTCATTGGTTATTGCAGACATTTGTTTTTCGTCACTTGCAAAATAATCTTTACGTGATTTTGATTGCTGAACGGGTTGAGTTTTTGGTTGATTTTGAATCCCCTTTTGTTCAGTAATAGTTGTTACTATTTTTTTATTCTCTGAATTTGATTGTTGAATATCCGATTTATTATTTTCGGAATTTGTAGCTATATTTTCTTGTAAAACAGTTTGATTTTCACTTGCTGATTTTATATCCTCTTTTTTAACTGAACTCCTTTTCATTTCAGTATTAGATGGCGCTACAATATTTTGTTTTACTGGTGATGCGTTTTCTATTTTAGTTGTTTCTGAATTGGATTGTGCTTGAACAAGTGGTTGTTGAGCTGTTTGTACGATTTTTTCATTTGATTGATTATCGAAATAATTGTATGCAAAATACACACCTGTAATAGTTGTAATGGAAGCAATTGCCAATACTATTTTTGTAACAAGAGTTGTTGATTTGATAATGGTTGATGCATTTGATACCGTAGTTTCGGCACCAGAAACACTGGCATTGGGCAAACCTTGCTGAATAGCACTCCAAGCATCGGTCGGTGGTGTTGCCTCAAAGTTATCAAAACTGTTTTTTAACAGTTCGTCTATATTATTTATACTGCTCATTGATTAATTTTTTGCTGTTTAATAATTTCTTGTTGTAAAATAATTCGTGCCCGCGAAAGTTGTGATTTGGAAGTACCTTCACTTATTCCCATCATTTCTCCTATTTCGGAATGCGAGTATCCTTCAATAATAAAAAGGTTGAGCACATTACGATATCCGGGAGGCATTTTACTAAGCATATTTAATATTTCTTTTTGTGATATTTTTTCAATAGTATAATCATGATGTGGATTGTTATTAGCATATTCAACATCACTTTGATTCATATGATTTTTATTTGTTCTGTAATGTTCAAGAGCAGTATTTACAAAAATTCTTTTCATCCATCCTTCAAATGACCCTGAAAAATTATACTGGCTTATCTTGGTAAAAATTTTAATAAAGCCATCCTGCAAAATATCTTTCGCATCATCTTTTGAATTGCTGTATCGTAAACATATACCAAACATCATTTTTGAATATTCATCGTACAATCGCTTTTGAGCTTTGCCATCTCCACTCACACAAGATTTTATTAACGACAGCTCAAGTTGTTTATCCACTTTTATTTTATGAATTATAGGTTCAGACGGAATTTGTTTTGGTAAGGTTGCAATGGTATTAAAATTTCTTAAAAGTTTCTTAACCACTGCACATGAATACATTTTAAACACTAATTTAGTCGAATTAATTTAGGGCTTGAAAAAAAACCATTTACCATATTTGTTTTTTTCTTTGTTGTTGATGCTTGTTTGCATTGGTGTAATAACTGCGCATAATCCTCAAAACACTTCAACCAAAAAATTTGAATTTATTGAAAACAAAGGGCAGTGGGATAATCCTTCTTTGTATTCAGTGAATTTATTTAATGCTCATTTATATATCGAAAAAAATGCGTTACAATATTTTTTTTATGATAAAGATGATGTAGCAAATTTGGTAAAGCATCCTCGCCCTATTGAAAATTATCACAAACCTTTTACCGTAAAAGGGCATGCGCTACGAATTAGTTTTTTAAACAGTAACATAAATGCCAAACCTCTTTCAGAAAAGCCCTTTACGCAGTATTACAATTATTTTTTAGGCAATGATAACAAACGATGGAAATCAGGTGTGAAACCTTATTCAGAAGTTTCTATTAAAAATATTTATCAAGGAGTAGATCTTAAATTTTATACGCAAGAAGAAACCGGTTCATTAAAATATGATTTTATTATTGAGCCCGGTATCAACACTTCATCTATAAAAATGAAATATGATGGAGCCGATAATATGAGTTTAAAAGCTGGAGCACTATAC
This sequence comes from Bacteroidota bacterium, assembly GCA_025359805.1. Taxonomy (GTDB): domain Bacteria; phylum Bacteroidota; class Bacteroidia; order UKL13-3; family UKL13-3; genus CAIUEQ01. The sequence continues at coordinate 38,748 of JANYDU010000001.1, read as the reverse complement.
GTTAAAACCAGTGTATTTGATTATATAGAAATGAAACCATACGCCTATCAAATAATTGAAGGCATGCAAAAAGAAGTATTGTGCGAGTTTGTTTTGGAAGAAAATGTATTGAGTTTTAAAATGGGAAACTATAACACAACTCTTCCAATAATTATCGACCCTGTTGTGGTTTTCTCAACATACTCCGGTTCACAAGTTGATAATTTTGGATACACGGCAACCTATGATAATGATGGTAACGCTTACATTGCCGGAATTGTAACTGATTATGGAAATAGTTTAAAATATCCTGCAACAGCGGGGGCGTTTCAACAAAATTATAATGGCGGTGTTGGGCAATGGCCACAAAATGGTTTCCCCTGCGACATTTCAGTTAGTAAATATAATAATGATGGCTCGGCACTCATTTATGCAACTTATTTAGGCGGAAATCGAGATGAATATCCGCATAGTTTAATTGTTGATAAACAAAACCGATTGATTGTTTTTGGAAGTACACATTCTGTTAATTTTCCTATAACACATTTTGCTTTTGATACAACATTTAATAGTACAACAACTGAATCAGATATTATTGTTACAAAATTTAATAGTGATGGAACAGCTTTAGTTGGCTCTACCTATATTGGAGGTTCTGGATGGGATGGGATTATGCTGGCCGACAGTTTACGCATGAATTATGCCGATGAATTTAGAGGCGAAGTGCAAGTGAATGATGCCAATGAAATTATTATTGCATCAACAACTTCTTCTAGCAATTTTCCAACTACTACAGGAGCATTTCAAACTACAAATAAGGGCGGGCAAGAAGCTTGCGTTTTTAAGTTAGACAGTTCACTAAAAAAATTAATTTGGTCGTCCTATTTAGGCGAATCCAATCATGATGCTGCCTATTCTTTAGATATTGATGTGCAAGGAAATATTTATGTAGCAGGCGGTACTCAAAGTAGAAATTTTCCGATAACAACTGGTGTTTATAAAAATACATTTTCTGGTGGACCAGTTGATGGATTTATCGCAAAAATTAGTGCCAATGGAAGTACGTTAATGCGTTCTATGTTTTGGGGAAGTGCAAAATATGATCAAACGTATTTTGTAAAATTAGATACAAAAGGAAAGGTAAATGTGCTTGGGCAAAATTTTGATTCGATGCCGGTAACAAATAATGTGTATAGTAATGCAAAAGGAAGTTTATATGTATCGAGGTTTAGTAAAGAATTAGACACACTTGAACTCTCAACTGTTATTGGAAATGGAATACAAAATAATACCATTTCTCCTACCGCATTTATTGTAGATGCATGCGGAAATATTTATGCATCATGTTGGGGTGGAGAAGTAAATGATTATGGAAATGGGAAAGCTCTTTATAAAACAAATTTTTATAGCAACACAACAAATTTAACATGCACTGCTGATGCTTTACAAAAGACAACTGATGGTAGCGATTTCTTTTTATTCGTTTTAAAAAAAGATGCCAAGAGTTTATTTTATTCGAGTTTTTTAGGCGAAAACGGAAACCCCGATCATGTGGATGGCGGAACAAGTAGATTTGATAAACGTGGCGTAATTTATCAGGCTATTTGTGCAAGTTGTGATAAAGGTAAGAATGGAAATTTTCCTACCACATCAGGCTCTTATTCCCCTAAAAATAAAAGTCCAAGATGCAGTGAAGTGTGTGTTAAATTAGATTTTAGAATTAATGATGCCGTGATTGCCGATTTTATTATTGCTCCCCGCACAGGTTGTTCAAACAGAAACGTTTCCTTTACCAATAACAGCTATAATGGAAAAAATTATTACTGGTATGTGGATGGAATATTTAAAGACACCACAATGAATTATCAATTTTTATTTCCAACAAAAGGAACTCATAGTATTAAACTGATCGCTATTGATTCATCAAGATGTATCATTATTGATAGCATTACTAAAACGCTAACTATTGAAGGCTCGGTTCAGAGTAAATTTGCAGTTCAATTTGATACATGTTCTTTTAAAACTTCTTTTGTCAATCAATCTATAATTTACCCTGGAGACACAGAAAATTATTTTTGGTATTTTGGCGATGGAGATACTTCATCACAAAAAAATCCAATACATATTTATAAAGATTCAGGAAACTATATTGTTAAATTAATTAGCAAACCTGGAGGACTTTGTACAGACACACTTTATGACACAATTAATGTAAAAATAACTCCTCAAATGCTGTATGCAAGAATGAGTATTAATCCACTTCAATCCTGTTTACCTTCCACGGTTACCTTCACCAATTCATCAATAAATGGAAAGAAATTTTTATGGTATTATGATAATGTTTTAAAAGACTCATCACTTCAATTTATGGATTCGTTTACAACCGAAAAAACAATTGTGGTAAAATTAATAGTAAAGGATTCTGTGAGTTGCAAAAAAATAGATTCCGTTCAACAAACCCTTCAAACTAAATCAACTACACATGCAGCATTCTCTTATGTTATGGATACCTGCGGACGGACATTTCAATTCTTCAATCATTCTACTTCATATAATAATACGCCTTATCAATTTGTTTGGCATTTTGGTGATGGCAACACATCTACACAACAAAATCCTACTCATAAATACCTATCAAATAATCTATTTTTGGTTAAGCTGGTTACCAACCCTGGAAGCTTTTGTTCAGATACAGCATTTAGCGTTATTGACTATGACAGCAATCGATATTACATTGTTTCAAACTTTATTTTACATCCTCTAGTAGGTTGTGCTCCGCAATTTTTATTTTGTGAAAACACAGTAAACAATTTGGGGCAACATTTTTATTGGTATAAAAATGGGCTACTTCAATCAACAAATTTTAATTATTTTGATACACTTGTCAATCCTAATTTATACAAAATAAAATTGGTGATTACGGATAGTAATACTTGCAATAAATCCGACTCCATTCAAAAAAATATTTTTGTAAATGTTTCAGGAAAAAGCATTTTTGAAATTTACAGAGATACCTGCGGACCATTAATTCATTTCATTAATAAAAGTACAACCTATCAAAATATTCCTATAGATAATTACACGTGGTATTTTGGTGATGGAACCTCGTCAACTTATGAAAAAGACCCTCCACCTCGCGCTTACAAAAATGGAACTTATACCATCATTTTAATTAGTGGAGATAATACTCCTTGTGCCGATACAAGCAGTATAACTTTTACTTATGATAGCACTTCAAATATTGCGAAAGCCAATTTTAGTTTAACTGATTCTACATTATGTGCTCCATTCATTTTACATACAAAAAATGAAACTAAAGTGGGCAAACATTTTTATTGGTTTGTGAATGATATTTTTAAAGACACGTCAAGAAATTTAACCGATACCATTTTAAATAGTGGCACTATAAAAATAAAATTAGTTGTAGTTGATTCGGCAACTTGTAACGTATTAGATAGTATTACCAAAACTTTTAATGTGAACTCCAAATCGGGAGCTGATTTTGGAATTGGAAGAGACAGTTGCTCTTTAAAAGTTACTTTTAATAATTTCACTTCGCTCACTTCAAACGTTCCATATAAATGGTATTTTGGTGATGGCGATTCGTCAACAGAAATAAATCCAATTCATCAATATCCACGAACCGATTATTTTAATATTACCCTCATCAGTAATCCCGGAAGCCCATGTGCAGATTCTGTTACAAAAACATTTTATATAGACGGAGATACTATTGAAGAAGTAATTATTCCAAATGTGTTCACTCCAAATGGAGATGGAGTGAATGACTTTTTTGAGATAAGAGGAGTATCACAAAAGTGCGATGTATTTCATATTTGGATTTATAACCGTTGGGAAAATTTATTCTTTGAATCAACTGATCCAAAATTTAATTGGAATGGAAAAAACGAAAAAGGTGTAGAAGCAAGTGAGGGTGTTTATGTTTATTTGGTTGATATAAAAAAACGCTCAGGATTACATATTCATAGACATGGAACTATCGAATTAATTATTGGAAACCGTGAGGTAAAATAATTTTACTTTAATTTGTTCCCGAAACAAATTTTTATCATGAACCAACTCGAAGAAAATAGTTTATTTAACCTTGCTACTCAAATCCTCCAATTTACCAATAGCAATTTGTTTTTAACCGGAAAAGCCGGTACGGGTAAAACTACTTTTTTAAAACACATCAAACAGCATCAATCAAAAAACATGGTAGTAGTTGCGCCTACAGGTGTTGCTGCCATTAATGCAGGAGGTGTTACCATGCACTCTTTTTTTCAACTTCCATTTATTCCTTATTTGCCTGATGAGCAAAAAATATTTGGAAACAACGCCACGGTTGATAAATATGGGTTGATAAAAAACATTCGATTTAGTAAAGATAAAATTGAACTATTAAATGATTTAGAATTATTAATTATTGATGAAGTGAGTATGCTTCGTGCAGATATGCTTGATGCCATTGATGAAATTTTAAAACATTTTAGAAATCAAAAAAACAAACCTTTTGGGGGAATTCAAGTATTATTTATTGGCGATTTATTTCAATTGCCACCCGTTGTAAATGATGCAGAATGGAACCTGATGAAAGAACATTATGAGAGTCCGTTTTTCTTTAATGCAAAAGTTATTGAACAACACCCATTGCTATTTATCGAACTCAAAAAAGTATATCGACAAAATGAAGAACTGTTCATCCAATTACTCAATAATATTAGAAACAATACATTAAATGATGATGACATACAATTACTAAAAACACGTTATCAGGCTAAGCAAATTAAGCAAGAAGGAATTACACTCACTACTCATAATTATATGGCAGATACAATTAATCGTGAGGAATTAAATAAACTACAAGGCAAAAAACATTTGTTTACGGGAGAGATAAAAGGCGACTTTTCTGACAAAGCCTTACCCACTGAAAAACAATTGGAATTAAAAATTGGCGCACAGGTAATGTTTATTAAAAATGATAATGAAGAGAAAAAATATTACAATGGAAGTCTCGCAAAAATTATCAAACTAAGTGATGAAAATATTTCTGTTGAATTAAACGATAACAAACAAACTATTGAACTAGAAAAAGAAAAATGGAGCAGCATAAAGTATACTTTAAATAAAGAAACCAATAAAATTGAAGAGGAAGAATTAGGAAGTTTTTTGCAATATCCAATTCGATTAGCATGGGCTATTACTATTCATAAAAGCCAAGGATTAACTTTTGATTATGCCAACATTGATGCAGGGGCATCATTTGCTGCTGGACAAGTATATGTGGCTTTAAGCCGTTGCCGAACATTAGATGGAATTACCCTTTTATCACCCATTACATCAAACAATATTTTAAACGACCACCGCATTGTAAAATTTACTTCGCAAGAAAACAGCATAGAAAGTATTGCCGATTTTTTGCAAACTGAAAAACCAAAGTTTGCCTCCCAACTTTTATTAAAAACATTCGATTGGCAAAAAATAATTACAGCATTAAAATATTTTGATGAACAAACATCTGAAAAAAAATTACCCGAAAAAGATACCCTAAAAGGTGTGAGTTTAGGTTTATTAATTAGGGCAGAAACACAACAACAATTTGCTAAAAAATTTATTTCTCAATTAGAGAATATATTAAACCAACAACCAATAAATACTGAGCTGTTAAACGAGCGTGTTACTAAAGCAAAACAATATTTTGCTAATGCATTACATCAAGAAATAATAAGACCCCTTAACGAAATTCAAACGCTGTTAAAAGGAAAATCAAAAGTAAAGCAATACCATGTTTTGGTAAATGAATTAGAAGCAACTATTTGGAAAAAATTAAATGCAGTGCAACGTATCACTTTTGGAGAGTTAAGTTTTGATATTGACATCATTGAAAAAAAACAGAAAGAAGAAAAAATAATTACAAGAGATAAAGCTGCAAAAGGACAATCAAAAGTGGATACACTTAATTTGCACCGAGAAGGAAAAACTATACCCGAAATTGCTACACTTAGAGGGTTAGCGATAAGCACTATTGAATCACACTTATCTTCTTTTGTTGAAACAGGAGAATTAAATATTTATACTTTTTTAAGTAAGGATGAGTTGCAAGAAATTGCCAATGCTTATTATATAAGTGAAGAAGATACACTTACTCCGCTTAAGGATAAATTAAAGGATAAATACAGTTTTGTCCAATTGCGAATGGCTGTTTCACATATCAATAAAAATAAATAGCAGGCCATTTTCTAAAGCCCTAAAATATCTGTATCATTTAAATCATCAGGGTATTCAGAGGCTTTTTGTTTAGCCATTTTTTCTTTATTCCGCAGGGTATTTTGCCAAGGTCTCCAAATTAATCGTAAGCTTAATTGCAGCCCGTTAGCAATACTATTACTTACAAAGGTTTGTGAATTATCTTGTGTAGTAAAAGTTACTTTTTGTGCCAATACAGCAGCTAATTCGCCACCTATTAAAATATTATTTTTTAGTTGATAATATAAACTTGTTCCAAATACTAAACTTCGCCTACGCATCATCAATACTTCATCATTGGTATTAAAATTATATCGGTTTTGGTAACGGTTAATTCCTCCATTTGGTTTTAATGAAACGGATAATCTAAGTTTTGAATTAAAGCGATGCGTAAAATTAATATGATAGGGAAGTGCAACCATTAATTGTGATGTTTTTCCCATTTTAAATCGACCGCCAATAACAGGAAGTAAATATCCATCACCAAAAATATACGTATAAGTTGTTCCTAAATAATAGGAAAAACGCTCACTACTTTTATGGTTATAAACAAGCATCCCTCCATACCTTAATACCACATTATTAATAGTAAATTCATCTTCATTTACTTGTGCTTGCAGTATTGCCGTAAGTGTATTTTTTTGTTTAAAGTGATAATAAGTTCCTACACCACACCCTGCGTTTATAAAAATTCTTGAGGGTAAATAACTTAAATTAAAATTGCTAAACCGAAGTGTTGGTGTAACAAAAATTCCAAGATTATTTTTTTGCTCAGCATGTTCAAATTGTTTAGCATAAACCGGCACAAATGCACTCATTCCAAACTCATGAGAAGCGTATTTGTAATTACTATCAGGTTGTTTAACAGAGCGTGTTGGGAGCGCTTTATAATCGATAGAAAGCTGTGTAAATTGCATTCTGTTTCCAAAAAATAATTGTGCTAATGTTGTTTGAACAAATAAACACAACAACAAAATAATTTTTAATCCTAAACCGAAATAATTCTTAAGCATTTCAGAAACAAATATAAGATTACAACACATCTTTAAGCGCTTCACATAATCTTATTAAATAATCGTGCTGGGTAATTTCAATTGCACCTAAAGTAATTAAATGTTTGGTAACATATTGGGTATCGAGAAGTATAAAATGATTTGTTTTGAGCCAATCAACCAAATGCACCAATGCTACTTTTGATGCATCGTTTTCTATCTGAAACATTGATTCGCCAAAAAATGCTTTACCCATTGCCACGCCATATAACCCTCCAACCAATTCTTGTTTTTCGTTTCTTGTTTCAAAACTAAAAGCATAACCTAATTCTTTTAGTTCGGTAAACATTTGAATAATTTCCTCCGAAATCCAAGTTTCTTTTCTATTGGCACAATTTCGCATCACTTCAATAAAACTTTTATTGATGGTTATATAAAATTTTTGAGATCGTATAGTTTGTTGCAGAGACTTACTAATTTTTAATCCATCGAGCGGAATGATGCCTCTCATTTCGGGTTCGTGCCAATAAATTTTATTCCCTTCATCGGCATGAGCCATCGGAAAAACACCAAGTGAATACGCCTGTAAAATGTGTTGAGGAGTTAAACTCGGCATTAAAAATCGGCAATGTTTTTATTGGATGAAGAATCGTTCATCGCTTGTTCCAAATCGTTATAATTTATTTTGATATGATGAAGTGTATCCGAATTTCCAATACGTTTTAAATCGCCCCTACTTTCTAATTTATTAATGATAAAGCCTAATTTTAAATGTGCAATATCAAGTGCGGGAATATAACAATGCTCTTTGCTATACTCTTCAATTGTTTCGGCAACCAAATTACATCGCAACATATTTTCAATGAGAGTTCTACATAGGTTTAACGGCACCTCTAGCTTATCAGAAATTTCACCAACATCGGGAGCACGTTCTGCATTTTTAAATCTTTTTACAATAAAATTGATGATGTATAAACTATACAACATGCGCATTTTATGACTGATATTTTTAGTTTGTTTTTCGCCTTCTACATGCACTATATTTTGAATACAATAAGAGATTTCGGCTCCCACTAAAACAATAATCCAACTGTATTGAAGCCAAATAATAAATAATGGGATTGAAGCAAAACTACCATACACCGTATTGTATTTTGAAACACCAATTTGAAACCCAATATACAACCATTGAAACCATTGAAAAACACTTCCGGTTATCACTCCAGATATTAGCGCTACTTTAGGTTTTACGCGTGTATTGGGCATCACCAAATACACCATAAAAAATAATAAAGAAGTGGTTAAATACGGAATAAAATTAATGGAGATAATAATTAAATTTTGTGCGCCTTTTCCTAAAAATGCAATATCATTTGCAATAGTTATAATTTCTGTGGAGATAAAAATATTAGCTGTACCCGTTAAAATAATAAAAATTGGAGCCACCAACATTATTGCTAAATAATCTGTAAATTTTCGAGTCCACGAACGACTTTTTGTTACAAACCAAATAGCATTAAAAGCACTTTCAATATTCCCCAACACTTGCACAACCGACCAAATTAATAATATAAATCCAAGTCCGGCTATCAATCCTCCATGCGCACTGCTAAGCATATTATGTGAATAGGTTAGTAAATTATTGAGTACTTCCGGTTGTGATGAAAAGGCTTCTTTTAATTGTTGTGTAAGATAGGCTTCAAGCCCAAAACCTTGAGCAATTCCAAATATCATGGCAATTACAGGAACAATAGAAAGTATAGTGTAAAGAGTTAATGCAGATGCGCTAAGCACTAAATTTTTTTCTTGATAACCTCTGATGCCAAGAATCACAATTCTTAAAAAACGGATAAACCATCTTTGCCAAACTGGAAATTTTTCAATTTTAACATGCCAAACATCATGCACAAAAAATGCTTTAACTTTTTTGAAATTTAACTTTGTCATACGCAAACAATACTACTAAGAATTTTTTAAAGTGTTTGCATTATTTAAAAGAAAAGTCTTGTAAAATAGGCTTCCACAGATTTTAAAAATAATATCTAATTGATATCTCTGAATTGTAGGGCTTAATAATTTCCTAATTTTTGTCAGTTACTATTTTCATTTCAGATTTTACATTTACATTTGGGGCGCATTGAAAAAAATAATTTCTATATTTTTATTGTTTGTATTGATGCTCCAGTTTTTTAGTAAAGTGGAGATGTACCTCTATTATCAGCTCAATAAAGCCTATATCACATCGGCTTTTTGTGTAAATAAGAATAAGCCTCAAATGCATTGTAACGGAAAATGCTACATGAATAAACAACTAAAATCTGAAGATGAAAATTCAAAAAAGATACCCTTTAGTTTAAAAGAAATTCAGGAGCTTACACTCTTTTGCTCAACTGAAAAATTTCAACTTATTTGTTTTTCTTCATCATCAAACAAACCTATTGTAAGCTCACAAACTTCAACTTATCCTTGCCCGCTGTTTAGCATTTTTCAGCCTCCTCAAATAGGTTAAGCATTTATTTTTACTCTCCATTATTTCTGCAATTTTCTTTAGCGAAAATGTGCTGACTATTTATTTTTATCGATACAAAAATTCGTGAACAAAATTTTTATGAAGACAAATTTATTTGTTGTGATGTTGCTATGTGTTTGTTTAAAATCATTTGCACAATGTGATGAAAGTTGTTGTGCCACAAGCCCAGCTGGACAAGCTCCTGCAGGTGTAATGCTGTTTAACAATCATCAAAAAGGAGAGTGGATGTTTTCGTATCGGTATATGAATATGATGATGGATGGAAGTATTTCTGGAACAAAAAATGTAAGCGATAATCAAGTATTCAATCAATATATTATGAGCCCTGATAAAATGATGATGAACATGCACATGGTGATGGCAATGTATGGCATATCAAATAAATTCACTTTAATGGGAATGTTTAATTATAATACTCAAACAATGAGTATGAATATGTTTCCATCTTCATCGCCACAAATGAAAGGAATGGAAATGCCAACATTAAACAATGGGCAAATGATTGGCTCCACATCTGGAATTAGCGATACTAAATTATACGCCATTTATAAACTCATAAATAAAAAACAACATATCATTTCATTAACTGCTGGTGTAAGTTTACCAACAGGAAATATTAATGTTACCGATAACTCATCTATGAACCAAAATAAGATTTCATCGTATGTTATGCAGTTAGGTTCGGGTTCCTTTGAATTACTACCAGGCATCACTTACATCGGTCGGTATAATAGTTTTTATTGGGGTGCTCAAGGAATAGCAATTGTAAGATTAAACGATAATGCTGCACAATATCGTTTGGGAAATGAATTAAATTTTACTTCATGGAGTGTTTATAAATGGCATAAATGGTTTAGTAATTCTGTACGTGCCGAATATAATTTTACAAATGCAATAACTGGTTTTGATAACAGATTGTACTCAATCAATGAGCCTTCTTCAAATGCAAATAATAGTGGGGGCGAAAAAATAAGTGCATACATAGGGGCAAACTTTTATGTGAAATCAAGAAATAAATTTTCTGTTGAATATGGAATTCCGGTTTACCAAAATGTAAATGGAATTCAAATGAAACAACAACAATTTTTATATGCCGGTTGGCAGATTACTTTTTAAAATTCTTAAACTAAATAATATGAAAACTTCAAAATTAACACCAATAATTTTCTTCCTTTTTTTACTCATTGTAATAGCTATTTCATCTTGTAAAAAAAGTGATAATACAAGTCCGGTTAATAATCAACCAACTGCAACAGGAACTTTATCTTTTCATTTGCATACCAATATTGATACTATAGAAGCAAATTACGGAGATACTTTAATGGATGCCTATGGACACAGGATTTCTGTGAGCCTTGCACAGTTTTATATTTCGGGAATAAAGGCTCAAAAAGTAGATGGTTCATTTTATGAAATGAGTGGTGTTTACCTACTTAAAAAATACGACCCAGAAATGTATTTGGTTGGAAATTTACCTGCCGGAAATTATACTTCTGTTTCATTTACTGTTGGAATTGATGCCACAACAAATGTAAAAAAACCTTCCTCGTTTGATTCATTAAGTCCGTTATATTCACAAAATCCTCCAATGTGGTTTGGCAATACATCACAAGGATATATTTTTATGAATTTTCAGGGAATAGCAGATACAAGTGCAACTCATGCTGGTGCTTTAAATGTTCCGTTCAGTTTTAAAATTGGTTCCAATGCTTTACTAAAAAACATTACCATGCCTCAACAAAATTTTACCGTTTTGGCAAACCAAAATCAAGAAGTTCATATCACATGTGATTATGGAAAATTGTTAAATGGTATCAATCTTAAAACACAAAATACAACAGATACTTACACCATCAATCCTTCATTGGCAACTACTATTGCAAATAATGTTTCCACTATGTTTAGGTATGAGCAATAAAGTCCCTTGTCATGCTGAGGAACAAAGCATCTGCATTGGCGATGGAATTGGATGATAATTTTAACAATATAGTTTTCTGATGGGCAGTATTGCCTTGTGCACTGCAAGATGTTTCGTGCCTCAGCATGACAGATTCTTCTCTGCGTTCAGAATGACAAAAGAAGAGAAATCAGAATGACAAAAGAAGAGAAACCAGAATGACAAAAGAAAAAAGCCTGCTACAAATTGCAGCAGGCTTTCATCAAAATAAATTAAAAATATTATTTACCGTTCACTAAAAACTTAATAGTACGGCTTCCTTTATCATTGCTGATAGTTAAGAAGTAAATTCCATTTTGAAGTTTAGTTATATCAACTTTTTCTTCAAAAGTTCCTTGCTTAACTTGTTTCGCCATCAGTTCTTTTCCAACAATATCAATTATCGAAATGGTTACAGGCAATGATTGAATTCCACTTGCAGAAATAGTAATTTCATTTTGTGCAGGTGAAGGATAAATTGAAACAGCAGCAGCCATTATTTCATTTTCATGAATACCTACTGTCGATTTTACGTTCACTTTTCTTTGAACAGTACCTATATTTCCCCAGCTATCTGTGGCAGAATAAGTGAGTGTGTAATTTCCAAGTACGGCAGTATTTACTGTTCCTACTTTTACGATTTTTGAAGTAATATCTCCATCAATATTATCCAATGCTGTTGCTCCCGAATCAACATAAGTGCTGTTTACAAATACTGTATCAAATGCTTTTCCTTTAAGGCTAACTACAGGCTTAATAGAATCAATACGACTTAAATCAATATCATTTAAACTACGAGGTATCATTTTAAAATCGCCATGGCTAAAAAACATCGGGCCTTGAACAAAATTTAATTTCAATCCTTTTCTTACAAGCGCACTTACGTTATGTATTGATGCATTCATATCATCCACACGAAGACCAGTTGGAGCTAAAGTATCTTTTGCAAACGACCATTCATAAAAATTACTTGGCGCATCAGGATTTACATTAAGCACTACCATACTATCCCAACGCATTAATACACCTTCCCATGGGCGAGCGTATAATACTTTGTTTAATCGGAATGAATCAATAGGTAAGCCTGTTGCAAATGGAGGTAACGGACGTCCACTTGAAATTTTTGTTGCTGCAATGCTATTCAATGTTGTTACATTAAATGTTTCTTTAACAGTTGCTGCAGTAATAGCAACTGAATCGCCAATTGCCCAACCTGCTGTTGCATCATTGGATGCAGCACGCTGAATATAAATTGCAGAGTTTGCTCCTGTTCCATTTTGTATAGTTAATAAACTTTGCCCTGTAGCTATAAAGTTAATTCCAGTTACTGTTCCTTGAATATTAATATTTAATAATGAATCATTATTCCAAATGGTTGATACATCAGTGTATGGACTATATTGTAATTGTGCAATTGAGTTTATTCCATTTGTTGTAACAATATATGCTGATTTAGTTCCAAATGTATCAGGGTAATTTTTAAACACGCCATTTGAATCAATAATTTTCATCCAATATTTAACTATAGAACCAACAGCTTTATTAGGAATTTTTGCATACCAAACTCCAGGTGTAGGAATATTTTTTGTCATAGCAACTGAATCAAAAACTAAAGAGTTATACCCAACTGTATAAAATAATTTTGCAGTAGCTACGGGACGAGAACCTGTTAAAACAGTTGCTACAATCAATACGCTATCCGTTGGAGTAGCAATATTTGGAATGCGATTAACCGAAGAAACATTTGGTGATGAATAAGTAATTCCACCAATATCACTCGGGTTTAAAGGAGCTATCCAATATACTGGAACACCATTTGAAATTGCCTCAGTGATGGCACCACGTATATAAGCCAATCGTGCTCCAATTTGTGGTGGAGTAAAATTATGAGCCAAGTGAAGAGATGTGTCTTCTAAACCATCATTTCTAAAATACCCTGAAAAATCTCTTATCTGAATAGCATTACCATTATCATCAATTACAGACCATACCCATTTACTTCCATTTGCTGCTCTGGTAGCAACTGTTACGTTTCTTAACTCTACATACATTCCTGCATATTTTTCTGCCGTTGTTCTGTTAACAGTAGCATTACCAGCAGCAGTGCTTCCGGTCATAAATGAATCCACTGTCATAACCAATGGAGAAATAGTTCTTGGAGTTGCATCCAATACTTGAACGGAATTTAAATTAGCTGACACATCATGAATCATATCAATTTGTGTTTCACCTGTTGAAGTTCCTGTAACATTAAACTGCCTGATTACTCCAGTAACACGCACTTTAGTTCCCATTTGCAGGTTACTATAAAATTTAGTTTCAGTTAAAAAACCGCCTATTGTATTATTAGCAGTGATTGATGATGGGGTAATAACACTTGGACTTGGATCAGCTAAAACCAAAACACCAGACCATGGCTTTCCAGTACCGTTGGTATCACGTTGGATAAAGGTTCCTTTACGTGATATGGATAATCCATACGCACGAGGATCCATCATTACATATCCATCTACACGTACCGTATCTCCATATTGCAAATTTTTCTTAACGGGATTTACATAATCCGAAGAATCAGTTGGTGGCACACGCGTTAGTTTTGAAGAGCTTACAAACTGAACCGTATCAATTGGAATAATTGGATAAGGACCATACTGCGCTTTGGCAACAACAGTTGCAATAAGTGCACATAAAATTAGTAGTGATTTTTTCATTGTTGTTTAGTTATTAGTTGTTTAGTTATTAGTTTATAGTTGTTAGTTTAAATGTCTGTTCGAACGTAGTCGAGAACAATTGGGCAATCTATTTTATAATTACAAATTTACCAACTTCTACATTTCCAGTTTTTAAATCCTTTACGGTAAATAAATATACACCAGTTGCAATTTGTGTTTTATAATCTGATAAAATATCCCAAGCGTGCTCACCTCCCGAAAAAACTTTTTTATCGTTGGTGCTAAATTGTTGAAACCATTTTGAATCATCGCCTTTATAAGTTTGTGCATCATGATTAAGTGTTGCAATTAAATCACCACTGCTTGTATAAATATGAATATCACATTTATCAGGAATATTATAAAAATAAATTTTGTGTGTGCGAGATGTGTTTCCATCCCAAGCAGCAGTAGTTTTATAGGGATTTGGATACACGCCAATATGAGTTGAGTTTTTTTCGGTAATTGCCATTGCTGTTGTACCTGCATATACACTTGTTGCACTTTCGGTATGCGATGATTCTAAAGATTCAATTCCAAGTTGATCATCGCCTTCATCAAAAGCAGTTACAATAAATAAATATTGCCAGCCATTTTGCAAATTGTCCATTTCATATTTAAACCAATATTGTATGGTATCGCCATCAAATATTTTGGGTGATGATAATTTTATTTGGTCAAACCCATTATTATATCCAATTGTATTTCCGACAGAATCCCATTGAGCAATAACGTTTTGATTATCGGATAAACTTTGATTTAAATCATCGCCAATATTTGTTCTGTAAATTCTATAACCTTCAAAATCTTTTTTGCGAGAAACAGGATCCACAGATTCAATAGAAGCTGCATCCCAATAAATTTCTGCTTTATTATCTGATGCAATAATTTTTATACGTGGGGTTGCAGGTGGAGTGGGCAATACATAATGATCTAATTTTCCATTTCCATTCACATCCAATTCTGGTTTATATTTTCCTTCACCATTTACATCTTCTCCTAAATACGTAGCACGAGTTCTTTTAAAATGTTCTGTTAATTCTGCTCTTGTTGCAGTTGTGCTGGTATAGCCTCCTCCGGCTACTTGTTGTGTTCCTAATTTATTTGCAGCCACATAAGCTACCACATAACTAAAAGATTCTCCGGGTTCAACACTTACTAATGGACCAGCAGATAATAGTTGAATCCAATTATTTGGAGCTCCATTTACAGGGCCGTTTGAATTGTATAAAGTTGCTGAGTCAACAGTAATTCCCATTCTATCATAACGTGTTAAATCGTCACTGGGTTTTGTATATTCTGGAGTAACGGCAGTGAAATTCCAAAAATTATAATTCACTTGAGGTTTGGTAAATCCTCTCGAAATAAACGTGTCAGGTTTATCAGGATTAAAAAACATCCCCCTCCAATTTATACCCAAAAATTGCATGGCTCCATAAGATTGGATGAAATTAATATCATCAGCATTTACATCACTCAAATAAGCATAAATTGATTTATAAAAATTATCAACTCCGTTTCTTCCTTTGTTATAAAAGTTTGTTCCAGTTTGTCGGGTTACGTTTACATTCCTTACCACCAAATCGGCCCATTGAGCAAGCCAAACAGAATCCCAACGTTTAGTTGATTTATTGGTGATGGTGTATTCACAAATCACAAAAAAATCGGCATAAGGATAATTCCAAGCATAGGTTTCTAAATGTACATGTGCCCCTAAAGGATTAACGTGACCGGCAATTGGGAAGCTGGTTCCAGGAACAATGGTACTATCATCAAAACAATTAAATAACATATCTTGATGTGAAATTGCGGATGACGTATAATTTGAACTGCTTGTTAATGATGAACGTTGAGAAGGTTGGCCAAGCGGACTAAACTCATAACCCGAAGCTCCAGTAGAATATCCTGAAGAAGCATCAAACGCACTTGTAGAAACTAATTTTTGCCCATTTACAACTGCTCCAACCCAAAAGCCTGATTCAAATAAATGTTCTTTACCTTTTTGAGGAAATGCCATAGAAGAAAGCCCTTGTGTATTACTTGCTATTTTGGGGTTTCCAACAGTTCCCGCATTACTAAAAGTCATACTTAATCTGCCAACATTTGTGTTTTGTTGACTAAATCCACTTTGCCCGTATAGCTTAACAACTAAAAATATATATACAAAAAAAAGTAAACCCGTTTTACTAATCATACAAAAAATAAAGAGCTACAAATATGTACTTTTTCGGTTAATCACAATCACAAAAATGTATTATCAAATGCTTAACTTATTTCACTGTTCGATTTTAAAAAAAGCAACCCAAAATAATTCTAAAATTTATGTTAATTCATTATCAGCATGTTACATTAATAAATCGCTTAAACCCTTGCCAAATGAGCTTTTAGAGGCATTGCCTTTTTGTACCAATACTTTTAAATGTCAATGATTTTATATCCAATATTGCATGTTAAAAAATTATTATCTCTATAAAACCGTTAACCTAAATCAAACAGTTACGAGTGGTAAAAATTAATCATCATCGCATACCATGTTGAAAAGTATAGAATGATGGTTAAGTAATTAGATTAACTTTTGTATTTCAATTCACATTTGATACACATCATTTAAGAAACATGTGTACAAGTGAAAACGATACAAGTAAATATTTTTTGAATCAACCTTAATTTTACATTTGAGAGGTGATCAATTAGAAAAAATAAAGATTGAGTGCGTAAGAAAACATGGCAGACAATACAAAAAATAAGAGAGTAAGAAATATAGATATCAATACATTTATTGAAGGCGGAAAATTACAACCTCAGGCAACAGATTTAGAAGAGGCTGTACTTGGAGCGTTGATGTTGGAAAAAAATGCCATTACTATTATTTCTGATATTTTAAGACCCGAAAGTTTTTATAAGGAATCTCACGTTATTATTTTTCAAACCATTCGTGATTTGTTTAGTAATGCCCAACCCATAGATATTTTAACGGTAACATCTGAGCTTCGTAAACGTGGGCAATTGGATATTGTAGGTGGTGCCTATTTTATTACCATGCTTACCAATAGAGTAGCATCGGCAGCAAACATTGAATACCATGCACGTATCATTGCACAAAAATTTATTCAACGTGAACTCATTCGCATCTCAAGTGAAATACAACGCGAATCTTTTGAAGAAGGAACTGATGCGTTTGAATTATTAGATAGTGCCGAGAAAAAATTATTTGAAGTATCGCAAGGAAATATTAAGCGCGATTACAAACAAATGAATTATGTGATTAAAGAAGCTATTCGAGAAATTGAATCATTAAAAGATAAAGAAGGCGGATTAACAGGAATTCCTTCGGGCTTCACTAAATTAGATCGCATCACTTCTGGTTTTCAAAAATCTGATTTAATTATTCTTGCGGCTCGTCCCGGCATGGGAAAAACAGCATTGGCATTAACACTTGCTCGCAATGCATCATTATCAGCCGAAACTCCAAGAGCAGTTGCTATCTTTTCTTTAGAAATGTCGTCAAAACAATTGGTTACTCGTATGATTAGTGGAGAGGCAGAAATTACTGGCGATAAACTAAGAAAAGGAACACTTGCCGAACATGAATGGCAACAATTAAACAGTAAAATTGCTCGCTTAAATGAAGCTCCTATTTTTATTGATGATACGCCTTCACTTTCTATTTTTGAGTTGCGATCAAAATGTAGAAGATTGAAAGAACAAAATAATATCGACATGATTGTGATTGATTATTTGCAGTTGATGCGTGGCGATGATTCAAATAATAAAAATGGAAATCGTGAGCAAGAAGTAAGTTATATTTCACGTTCATTAAAAGCATTAGCAAAAGAATTAGATGTACCTGTTATTGCATTGGCACAATTAAGCAGGGCATCAGAAAAGCGTGGAACAGCAGCCATTCCAATGCTGTCGGATTTGCGTGAATCGGGTTCTATTGAGCAAGATGCGGATATGGTAATGTTTATTTACCGACCTGAATATTATCAAATTACCGCATTTGAAGATGGCAGTTCAACCTTTGGAATTGCAGAATTGCATATTGCTAAGCATCGTAATGGAGCATTGGATAAGGTGCGCATGCGCTTTGTGCATGAGTTTACTAAATTTAAAGATATTACTGATTTTGAATTCCAAAATGACCCAAGTGTATTGACGGATAATCCCGGAACCATTACCATTAGTTCCAAACTAAATGATATGGGAATTGATGATGATGAATATACTCCAGCTCCGTTTTAGGGATAAAGAATGAGGAGTGATTAATGAGAAGTGAATTAGTGAGATGGAGAGTTTGTATTGCACTAAAGTTTCTTCTAATTCAATAACTAGTATCAACTTATTTAAAGTCATTCAAAGTTGCTCTAATCATTTTTTGATTGATACTATCAGTGTCTTTTGAAAATAAAATCTACTTAAAAACTCAACTCATTAATTACAGCTCTAAATTCATTTTACAGCTTTTAGTTTCTTTTAGTTGAGCTTCTCTAAATCTTGTTCAAAAAAAAATTAACGGTTGTCCTTTCTAATTTTCAAAGTTGAAAAAAATCGCAAAAAAAATCCCACTCAATACAGAGTAGGATTTTTTATTTAAACTACAAAAGTTAATTACTTAACTTTAGCTTGTAGGTTAGCACCTGCTTTAAATTTAACTACTTTTTTTGCAGGGATGTTAATTTCTTTTCCTGTTTGAGGATTACGACCTTTACGAGCTGCACGTTTGTTTACAGAGAAAGTTCCGAATCCAACTAAGATTACTTTGTCGCCTTTTTTAAGAGCAGTTTGTGTTGAGCTCATAAAAGAATCTAAAGCAGCAGCAGCTTGTACTTTAGTGATTTTCGCAGCACCTGCGATGTTGTCAATTAAGTCTGATTTGTTCATGATGATAAAGTTTTTAAAGGTTAGTTATTACACTAACAAACTTATGAAAGAGAATGAATAAAGCAAGCGCCAACAGAGGTTTATTGAAAGTTTTTACAAAGAAGATTTTCACACGTTTTCAACATTATCGGGCAACAAGCAAATATTGAACACCTATAACAACTCTAAATGTATTGATTTTACTATACTTTCGGCTGATGATGCAGGTATACCAAAAACATAGTCAGCTTGACTATAATAAGGTTCTCTTTCAATTATTTTATGCTCAATATAGGTTCTTAACTGCTCCTCATTCATACCTTTTAGTAAAGGTCGTTTATCAATATGATAATGTATTCTCTGAAAAATGAGTCCTGAATTCGCCTTTAAGTAGATGCTTGTTCCAACCATTTTGATATGCTCCATATTATTATTATAGCAAGGTGTTCCTCCACCTGTTGCTATAATAATATTTTTTTTTTCGATGGATTGAAGAGCTTGTGATTCTAATTTTCTAAAATATTCTTCTCCTTCATTTTCAAAAATGGTGCTGATTGATTTGCCTTCTTGTTTCTCTATTTCTTTATCTAAATCAATAAAGATGTAACCTAGTATGGAAGCCATTTTTTTTCCGATAGTGGATTTTCCCACCCCCATCATTCCTATAAGATAAATGTTAGATGTTGGATGTTGGAGATTGGGTGATGCGTGTTGGGTATTGGAGATTGCCACTATTTTATTTCATATATTTTTTAACCACTTCATAAGTTGGTAAATTATATGCACCCCATTTTTTTACTACCACATTTCCTTTCATCAATAATAAACCTGGGTTGCTTCTTACCATTGATTTAAGAGGTGTAGCATCCATATTATAATATGGAAAAGTGAATTGATTTTCGTGCCGATATAACTCTACTTCATCCAACGGACTTGCAGTGAGTGCCCAAAATTGTTTTCCGTTTTGTTGCCACAATTCTGCTAAACGTGCAATTTGTGGCTCTAACGTTTTACGCGAATCTGTAATTGTTTTTTGTATCAATATTAATTTATAATCTGCTCCTTTTAATAAGCTATCGGTAAATTCAATTCCACTGGCATCATACAATTTAAAATCATGAATAGGTGGATGGTATCCTTCTCTAACTAACTTATCTTTTCTATCAATATATTTATAAGTGGTATCTACTTTTCCAATATCATTCAAACTAATTTCTATTTGCTTTCCATCCTTTTCATAAATAAAAACCATTTCAAAACTATCACGTAAAGCACCTTCAGGATACTCCATTTGCTTTACTATATCGTTTCCAATTTTGTAGGGTAAAAAATCAATCTTAGGTAAAAACATGTAAGTATAAAATGTAAAAAAAGTAGTGACCAACAGCCCAACAAATAATCCAATACTTTGAATGGTTTTATTTTTAAATATCGGTTTGATGTCTTTGTTTCTAATAAAAACAATCAATATAAAAACTAATAATACTACATCTTTTATAAACGATTGAACAGGTTTTAATTTAATGGCATCACCAAAACAACCACAATCTGTAACCTTTCCTGTTATGGCTGAATATCCGGTAAGAAGTGTAAAAAAAACAATCATCAACAAAAGCAACCACGCATTTAATTTTGAATACGCACCAAGCAATAATGCAACACCAACAATAATTTCAAAAATGCAAATAAACATGGCAATCGCCACAGCATAATGGGCAAAGAATGGCATGTGAAAAATTTCAAAATATTCTTCTAATTTATAGGAAAACCCTATCGTATCATTTGCTTTTATAAATCCCGAAATAATAAATAAAACGCCTACTAAAACTCTGCTTATTTGTGCTACTATTTTCATGCTGATTTGAATTTGTTTTATGAAAACAAAAATCGTTTTCTATACCTTAATTATTTCCTAATTTTTTTCCGCCAAACGTATTAATGCAAATACCGAATAATTAATCATAT
This sequence comes from Bacteroidota bacterium, assembly GCA_025359805.1. Classification (GTDB taxonomy): domain Bacteria; phylum Bacteroidota; class Bacteroidia; order UKL13-3; family UKL13-3; genus CAIUEQ01. The sequence goes on along the minus strand of JANYDU010000001.1, from coordinate 17,526 downwards.
CCTGCAAGTTTGCATCCACACCTTCACTCATAATCGTTTTTCCGTGGCTATCTTCAATTTGTTTAATTCGTAATAGTCGCATCAAAATCATATCCGTAAATGTACTCACTCTCATATCTCGCCAAGCTTCTCCGTAATCATGATTTTTTTCTTCCATTAAACTTTTAGTTAACAAAATATATTTATCATATAAAGTAGTAAGTAGCTCGGTTTGCAATTCCATTTCAGTTGACTCTTTTAATTCCAACTGAATTAATCCTATCACACAATAATTAACAATGCCTATGTACTCTGATATTTCATCGTCACCTATTTTTTGTTCGCCTTTTAGTTCAATGGTTTTTAATCGTTGAGCTTTAATAAAAATTTGATCGGTAATAGATGATAAACGCATTACTCGCCATGAAGTTCCATAATCTTTATTTTTTTTGATAAAGATGTTGCGACATTTTGTAATTGCCGAATCGTATTGTGATGAAGTTTGATTAATCAAGTTGAGAGTTGTTTATTTGTTGACCCAACAAAAATAACAGACCAAATCAAATTGCAAACCCTATTTAGAAAAATAACTTTAAATTGTGGAGGACGGCTCATCAACCTCGAAAACCCTTTAGTAATGGGAATCCTCAATGTTACACCCGATTCTTTTTATGATGGCGGCAAGCATTTTATTTTAGATGAAGCCTTAAAACAAACGGAAAAAATGCTTAAAGATGGAGCAACCTTCATTGATATTGGAGCATACTCAACCCGACCAGGAGCAGATGATATATCTGTTGAAGAGGAGTTAAAAAGAGCTATTCCAATTGTGGAAACAGTTGCTAAAAAATTTCCGGAAGCCATTATTTCTATCGATACTTTTAGAGCAAAAGTAGCACATGAAGCGATACATTCCGGAGCGCAAATTGTAAACGATATTTCAAGCGGAGATGATGATGTGGAGATGCATGCCACGGTTGCAAAATTAAAAGTACCCTATATAATGATGCATAAAAAAGGATCTCCTAAAAATATGCAACTCAATCCTGAGTATAAAAACGTAGTACTTGAAGTGATGAATTATTTTACACAAAAAGTGGCTGATGCAAAAGCTGTAGGAATTACTGATATAATTATTGACCCAGGTTTTGGCTTTGGAAAAAGTTTAACACACAATTATCAATTATTAAATGCGCTTCATGATTTTCAAATTTTTGGATTGCCTATTTTAGCTGGATTATCACGAAAAGGAATGATACAAAAAATTGCCGGAGTTGATGCGCAACATGCTTTAAATGCAACATCGGCAGCAAATACAATTGCCTTATTAAATGGTGCAACTATTTTAAGAGTACACGATGTAAAAGAAGCCGCAGAATGTATTAACATTGTAAAAGCTACACATGGAAATATTTAATTTTTATGATTGGAAATTTACCTTAGTTAACTGCATTGACGTATTGTTGGTGATAGGAATTTTGCATCAATTGTATAGGCTATTAAAAGGCAGTTTGGCTTTTAATATGTTAATTGGACTCATCACCATTTATATTTTTTGGTTGGTGGTTAAATACTTTAAAATGCCCTTATTGGAATGGACTTTGGGTGAATTTACCAAAGTTGGATTTCTCGCCATTTTAATTGTTTTTCAACAAGAGATTAGAAAGTTTTTATTAATAGTAGGCAAGCGAAGTTTTTTGGCTGAAAAAAAATCCATCTTTAGATTTTTACCTTGGAACTGGAAAATAGAAAAAAGTTTTCATACCGATTTTGAAGAAATTGTAGATGCTTGTGAATTTTTAGCAGAAACACATCAAGGGGCAATTATTGTGATGCCCAAAACTTCAGAAATGAAATTTATTGGCACCAGCGGAGAAATAATTGATGCCCATATTACCAAACGTTTGCTCATTAGTATTTTTAATAAATATAGCCCTTTACACGATGGTGCAGTAATTATTGCCAGTAGTAAAATTAAAGCCGCCAATGCAGTTTTACCAGTAAGCGATAACCCCGATATACAAAATAAATATGGGCTTCGTCACCTATCGGCTATTGGAATTACAGAGCAAACCGATGCCATTGTTTTAGTGGTGTCTGAAGAAAAAGGAACAGTGGCTATTGCCAAAGAAGGAAAACTAATTGAACACTTAAATCGCATTCAAATCATTCAATTTTTAAATAAAGAATTCGCCAATGAAATGGTAAGTGTGAAGAATGATATTTTATAATTTTAGTACTTCAAAAAATAAATAATATGTTTGAGGTGTACATAAAGATATAACATGAATACCATTACCAAACCACAATTAGGAACTTACCCTGTTTATTACCAAAAATATATCGACTTAATTAAAGGTGAAAATATTTTTGATGAGTTGTATAAAGAACATTTTGAAACCATGGAACTGTTAACTTCTGTTGATGAAGAAACACTCCAATACAGATATGCCGAAGGCAAATGGACCATCCGAGAAATTACTCAACACATTAGTGATACCGAACGCATTTTAACCTATCGTGCTTTGCGTTTTTCCAGAAACGACCAAACTGCATTGCCTGGTTTTGATGAAAATATTTTTGCAGCAAACTCAAATGCCAACCAACGAGACATTAATGATATGGTTAGAGAATTATCTGTAGTGCGTGCAGCCACAGTTGAATTATTTAAAAGCTTTTCGGAAGAAATGTTAGACCGAAAAGGAAATGCAAACGGAACAGAAGTAGCAGTAAGATCTATTTTGTTTTTTATACTTGGGCATGAAATTCATCACAGAAATGTGATTGACGAAAAATATTTACCCCATTAAAACAACCACACTTTAATTTTTTACTATGACTATATTCGTGACAATACATGAATAATATTTTTTCTCTTCCAGATGATGTGCTATTGCAGCTTTATAAAAGAGCCAAAGGTTATTTATTTGCCACATATCTTCTTCTTGCAGCCACCGTTTCTTATTTATGTAATAACCATTTAGACGGATTTTTTTGTGCCGCGCTTCTATTTATTCTCATTCAAGGTGGTGTGTTTTTTAGTTTGAAATTTAAAATAAACCTTAACTTTTTTACCCTACCGCTCGGGTTGGCAATGATGTATTTTATTGATTTGTATTCAAACAAAGAAGCTCCAATTTATATTTTTAGTTTGACGATGTTTGTATACATCAATTTGTTTTTGCCAACACGAATAATGCGATTTGTTTATTTGTGTATTGCCCTATTTGTAACCATTCAAATGGTATATCCCGATTTGCTTTTTGAGGATGTACTGCGTATTGCCATTACCTATTTTATTGCTTCATTTACTACATTTATTTTGGTTGATTATTTACGTAAAGTAGAACGTGATTTGGCACATAAAAATGAAGACCTAACAGAGATATTTAATTCATCGCCACTTCCAATTATGTTGTTAGATATGGATGGAAAAATTAATATGGCAAACGATTCTTTTTTAGAATTGATTGGTTTTAATAAAGGCGATTTAAAAACATTTCGTGAAGTGTATCACTATGAAAATGCGGATAGAGCTGCCGATTTATTTAGGTATTACAAAAGAGCTGCTGAAGAAAATAAAACCATTCATATTGAAGATGATTATAAAAAACGTAATGGCGAAGTGATAACCATTTCGGCAGATATTAAACCGCTTGAACTACATGAAGAAAAATATTTATTGTTTGTTGGGCAAGATGTAACACGAGAATTGAAATTAAGAAAAGAGATTCAACGCACACACAAATTATACAAAACCATGGCAGCAAATATGCCAAATAGTGTGGTGTATATGTTTGATAAACAATTGCGATTTATGTTGGTGGAAGGGGACGATTTAAATAAAGCAGGAACTAATAAAAGTAAATTTGTAGGGAAATTAGTTAGCGAAGTTTTTGTAAATAGTGATGCAACTATTTTAGAGCAATATTTTAAAGCTACGCTATTAGGTGTTGAGTCGTCTGTTGAATTGAATCAAAATGGAATGCACTACATTTATTATTTTTTACCCGTGCGTGCCGAAAACAATGAAATCATGTCGGGGTTGGCATTGTCTGTTAATATTACCGAGCTAAAACAAACACAAACAGAAGTGCTTGTAAAAGATAATATGATTGATGCATATGCTCAAAAAGCATCACATATAGTACGCAGACCTATTGCTAACTTACTTGGACTTGCAGATATTTTAATGAACCAAAACCATAGCGAAGAAGAAAGACAAACCATTATTAAATTTATATACGACTCCATAAAAGAGTTAGACAATAATTTAAAAGAAGCTGCTGTGGAACTGAATAAAAAATGAACCCGTATTCAATAATATGAAATTAGATTACATTGATAAAATAAATGAATACGGAGATCATATTGTGAGGCTTTATGATTTTGATAAAGCAGAAGCAATTAAATTTCGGAACACACTTCAACATACAATTATTATCAACCAACAACATCTTGATTTAAGTGCAGTTGATTTTATTGAAGCCCGAAATTGCACATTAATACTTCGTGTTTCAGAAGAAGATGAAGGAATAATTACTTCCAACAAAAAACAATTTTACTGCAATTTAACTACCAAAGGATTTGAACAAATGATTTTATTATTAGAACCATTTTGCAATAAAGAAACCAAGGGATACCAATGGTTGTATGATATTGACTCGTCAACTGATTTTTTATTTTCACCTGGTGGAACTTGGTAAAAAAGAACAATCTATTATTACTTATTTTACGTAAATTCAAACAATGAAAAAAGGATTATTATTTTTGGTTCTAAATTCAATCCTAATATTTGCTTCATCGTGTTTTGCACAAATTGGACATTTGCATTTGCAACCTTCTTTCTCCCCAAAAAATAAAATTGAAACACCTCATTATTCTTCGCTCTTATTTAAACAAGAACCCCCCTCCTTAAAACCTTATGTCAATCAATTTAGATACACGGCTTTTTTCTGCAAAATGGAACTAAAGACGGTTGATTATTTTGGCATTTGGATAAAAGTACATGCCGGAAATTATGAAGAATACACAAAGGATATTTATGCACGACCATAAATTATTTTAATGCTCTCAAATATAATTGCACTACATTTTCTAACCCATAATATAAGGCATCACACACCAAAGCATGTCCAATTGAAACTTCAAGTAAGCCACTTATTTGTTGTTTGAAATACGGTAGATTTTCTAAGCTCAAATCATGCCCGGCATTAATTCCAATTTCTAACTCAGTTGCTTTTTTTGCCGCTATAATAAATGGAATAATAGCTTCTTCTTTATTGTTTAAAAAATGGTTTGCGTAAGTCTCAGTGTACAATTCTATTCTATCCGCTCCTGTTAATTTTGCACCTTCAATCATCTTCACATCAGCATCTACAAATATGGAAGTACGAATACCATTGCTTTTAAAGGCTGCAATTATATCAATCAAATAATCTTTATGCAAAATGGTATCCCACCCATGATTAGAAGTAAGTTGTCCTAAAGCATCAGGAACTAAAGTTACTTGTGCAGGCTTAACTTCTAAAACCAAATCCACAAATTTTTTCTCTTTGGGATTTCCTTCTATATTTAATTCTGTTGAAATAACATTTTTTAGCGCCCTCACATCATCATATCTAATATGTCTTTCATCAGGACGAGGATGCACCGTGATTCCCTGTGCACCAAAGCGCTCGCAATTTAATGCAGCTTCTATCACATCAGGATTATTACCCCCTCGAGAATTTCTTAGCGTTGCAAATTTGTTAATATTTACAGATAGTTTTGTCATAACAATAGTTGGTTTCCAAAGGTATGTGTATTATTCATTTTTGATGAATGGTTATTTTCTTTTACGTTTGAAGGAGATGAAAATACTCGAACTTATATTTTGGATTTGTATTGCTTTGGTGGCTCATTCGTATGTGTTTTTTCCAATTATTCTAAAATTATTATCTGCAAGCAAAAAACAAAATTCTATTATTTATGGTGTTGATGAAATATTACCCGATGTGCATATTGTAATGTCGATATATAATTCGGCAAAAGTATTGGAGCAAAAATTAAAAAGTATGTTGGCTTCAAATTATCCTCCTGATAAAATTCACTTGTGGATTGGCTCTGATTGTTCAAACGATAATTCATCAGAGATTGTTAAATCATTTTCAATCACACATAATAATATCAATTACTTTCACTATTCAGAGAGACGAGGAAAATCTCAAGTATTAAATGATTTGTACAGTGAAATTCAGCAATCAAATCCTTCTGAAAGCTCCATTTTATTACTAACAGATGCATCCGTTTTTTTTACAGAAAACACTATTTATGAATTGGTAAAACATTTTAAAAACGAAAAAATTGGATTAGTGGGTTCAAATATTTTTAACACTAGTTTTAAAAAGGATGGAATTTCATTTCAAGAAAAAGCATATTTTGAACGTGAAATATTGATGAAATATCAAGAAGGAGTTATTTGGGGTACAAGCATGGGCGCCTTTGGTGCGTGCTATGCCATAAGAAAACAACTTTATCATCCCATTCCAAAAAACTTTTTAGTGGACGATTTTTATGTCACAATGAAAGTATTAGAACATAGAGCAAAGGCTATATATGATTTAAATGCCAAATGCTATTTGGACGTTTCTAATGAAACAAAGACTGAGTACGCCAGAAAAATTAGAATTTCAGCAGGAAATTTTCAAAACTTAGCCGTATTCTTAACCATTTTATGTAATCCATTTTCAGGTATTGGCTTTTGCTTTTGGTCGCATAAAGTTTTACGTTGGTTTACTTGGTTGTTTATGTTTATTGCTTTTATTTCATCTATGTACTTAACTTATCATAATGAATTTTTTACCCTCATTTTTGCTTTACAATTGGTGGCGTTATTCACTCCAGTTTTTAATTTTTTATTGGAAAAAATAAATATTCACTTTAAGTTATTACGATTTATTGCACATTTTTATACTATGAATTTTGCCATGTTTATTGGATTTATAAAATACATACAAGGTATAAAAAGTGGTGTGTGGACCCCTACTCCAAGATAATATTTTACTACCTAATCATAAAATCTCCACCGGATTCCAAAACGAAAAGATGCTAATGAAATTGGGTAATGTGGTGTATAATAAAATCCGTTTAGATTAAACCAATCCTGATTTACGTGTTCGTATTTTGCAAAAATTGTTGCCCGTTTTATTTCTCCCGAAACAAACGGATCGATTAAAGGATAGTTACCAATTTTTTTGTCATTTTGTAAAAAGAACATACGTGTAGCCGGACTATAATTATTGGCATAGTAAGCACTATTATAAAATGCATCAATACCAATTTGAAATTTCATTTTCTTAAATCGGCTTTGAAAATAATACCTAATTTTTCCGGATAATTCAGGAATTCTAATCACATCATTGCTGCTATTTTGGTAAATAATTTGATGCTCAAAATAAAATTTCCATGCCTGAAAAGTTTTATTCAACTGAATAGTAGTAACAGTAATTGCTGTCGATGTTTGCTGAGGCTCGGCAATGGTATTTACATAAATCCAATTATTTAATAGATATACGTTTGCCGATACATGAAAATTATTTCTGAACTTTCGGGTTGATAAACGCACACCCAATTGATTTACATTTATTCTATTAAAATTATTGTTCCAAATAAATTGATTTGATTTAAATAATTGATACGCATTATCTGCTTTATACAATTGTTGCAAAGCATCTATACCAAAATCAAACAATGGAAAACGATACGATAAAGTGATTTTAGCTTTGTGATCTCCGGCATTAAATCCAACTACATTTAACGCATAATACATTTGTGTACTCCACGTATAATTTTTTAAACGAATACGTTCAAACGTAAAATCACCAATCACATTTTGATAATTTCTAACATACGAAATTTGTGAAACAGAATTATAAGTGTGCATTATAGAAACTCCCAAATAATCTCTCACACTATCTTTTTGCTGACGATCAGTTGTGCTAAATAAATCAAATGCCAATTTATTTTCTAACTTACTTTGATACATCGAATCGAGCGTTTTTGCTGGATAAGAAATATCATAATATTGATTGGGGATGAGCGAAGAACTGGTATCGCCATTTAAGTTTTCAAAAATATAACTTACCTCTTCGGCTTTTATAGAATAGGAAATTTGTTTGTTTGATTTCAATTTATAAATAGTATCCACATCACTAATTATTTCCTCTGATTTTCCTAAATGCCAATATTGTTTTACGTAAGCAGTTCGAGCTTTAAAACGCGTTTGTGATGAATTGAAATTAGGAGTTACTTTTTTATTTGCACCCGTAAGTGCTTCAAATGCTGAATCGCTCGCTACTCCTCCACTCTCTTCCACCACACCTCTATTCCAAGTAGTATGCGCAATTAATTCATACTTTAAATTTTTAGACACATATCTCGTAAAAAATTGGTAGTTATAAATGCTGGTATATTGCTTGGCTAAAAACCCAATAGAAGTGATACGTTGCAAATCGGCCCCAACATTCCAACGGGGTAAAATATTTTGCGAATGACGAGCCAATAAATAAATCAATTCATTGCTTCCTTGTGCATAAAATAAATCAGTGTATGGTGTTTTGGTATTATAAAATTTAGTGTTCTCGGGCTTCATCCAATATCCTTCAAATGGATTATCACATAATTTAAATCCAACATTTCTTTCAGGATTAAATAATAAAGCACGAGATGGAGTTCCAATATTTCCAAGGTCTTGAAACACAGTATAATTTTTATAAAGGTTATGAAAAATTTCAATTCCGTTTGAATTAGTATCTAATTGGCAAAGTGCAATATTTCGATTGATATCGCCCTCTGTTAAAAATCTTGTAGAAACTTTTTTAGCAACTTTAATTGTATCGTTTGATGTTTGTGATAATGCAGAAAAACATACACATACCAATAACACACAAGCTATTTTACTCAAATATATTTTCCAGCTTTTTTTCTGCACTCGTTATTGTTTAATGATGGTTTGATGATACACTCCAGTAGCTGAAATTAGCCTAACAATAAACATACCATTGGCTGAATTTTGTAATTGATCGATATAAATTTCATTATTTCCAGTTTCTAATTCAACCATTCTTTCTGCTACAATTTTACTTTGCAAATCATAAATGAACAAATGCATTACTTCTTTTTCTGTTGAAGAAATATTTACGATAACATTTTTATTAAAGGGATTTGGATAGCATGATAAACGAAGAGAAGAGAGAGCTGTCTCATTTACAGCAAGATTTAATTTCAACAGATAAATTCCTGTAACCATATCACTGGCAATAATATTTCCTGATGGTAAAAAAGGGTATACGCCCCAACATCCTTCATAAACATTTGCTGTGTGTGGATAAGGGAATGTGCGATAGTATGCCACAAAATTTGGAGCGTAAATATTTTTCATATCATATACATTTACGCCACCATAATACATGGATACAAAAGCGTATCGTCCTACCCAAAAAACGTTGTGAGGCGAACCATAATTTTTAAAAGGTCCACCTATAATTCTTGGAGTTGAAATATCACTCACATCATAAATTTTCATTCCTTTTCCATCAGGAGTTTCATCTGTAAACAATAAATATTTACCGCTGCTATCTAACCAACTGCTGTGATTATAAGCACAATCAGGATAAGGAGGTTGAATAGATCCAAATGGAACAATATTGGATGTATCATTCATATCATAAATAAATAATCCGGCATTTCCATCCGAACAAAATACCGTATCATTATTTACAAAACTTTCGTGCACATCATTATAATCTCCTCGTTTAAGTTTGGCTAATAAAGTTGGATTTAGAGGATCTTTCAAGGAATAAATTTCCATTGCATTTATTAAACTAATGGTATTTGAATCGGTACCATAACGATTAATACATTTGTACAATCGTTTACTTTTTTTATTGATTTTAATGGTATGTGTATTTGAACCCGTTGCATTACTTTCATAAACTTTATGAACTGAATCGGGCAAATATTGCAAATCAAAAATTTGCATTTTTCCTTGAGATGTTCCCGAAGCAATATTATCACTCACACAATACACATAGTGATCATAAATTTCAAAATCACGATTTACAGCATGACTTATTCCTCCCTCCACATCGCATTTTTTCATGATACTGGAATTGGTAATATCAAAAAAATAAATAGAATCGACAGACCCTGCAATGGCATATTCTTTTTTATTTAATGAATCAAAATAGCCTTCACAATCGTTCCAAATCTCATATCCAATTCGTGCAAGATTAGGATCTTCATAATGAGAAAGCAAAGTCATATTCCACGCTATTTGTGCGTTTGCAGCGATTGATAAGATGAGTGTGAAAAATAAAAATATCTTTTTCATTGCTTCATTATTTTATTACTCCAAGCTGCATTGTTTGATTTTATTTGAACGATGTACAATCCATTTGGAAAATTAAATTCATCAAAAGTAAATTCATTTTCGCCAGTTAATACGTTTATGTTTTTTTGAATAATGGTTTTTCCTTGCCCATCAATTATTTGTAAAACGGCAATGGTTTTTTGTGGTGATGAAATAGAAATATGCAATACATCAGTAAATGGATTTGGATAAATTGATGCTTGAATATTTTCACTTATTGATTCATCAATTCCAAGCGTTGTTGTGGGCTTTAAAACAAATAATCCTTCGCTAATATCACTTGCAATAATATTTCCTGAAGGTAAAAAAGGATACACACCCCAGCACCCATGAAATCCGCTATAAACTCCAGGAGCATTTTTCATATAGGTATCAAAATATCCCGCCACTTTTGGATTTGTTGGATTACTTAAATCCCAAGCTCTCACTCCATCTTCATAATGTGACGACCAACCAAAACGCCCTTTCCAATAGGCATTATGTGGAGTGGCTCCTGTATTTGAATTAAAAAAAACAGGATTCTTTGGGTTTTTAATATCACTAATATCATAAATCTTTATGGGCAAACCAAAACCTACTTCATCACTAAACATTAAATATTTTCCACTGCTATCAAGCCAACTACTGTGATTATATCCATTATAAGGATAGTTTGTAATAGACGTAATTAATGCAGGTGTTGACGCATTTCTTACATCATAAATAAATAATCCCTGATTTCCACACGAACAAAAAGCAGTATCATTTTGCACAAAAACTTCGTGTGTATAAGAGCATGCTGCACCCGATGAAATTTCACCTAAAAATGTTGGAACTTCCGGATTGGCAATAGATAAAATGGCCATTGAACGATTGCCTGCCGGTGCATGTAAATTATTACATAAATATAAACGTTTACTTTTGGCTTCAATAAAAAGTGTGTGCGAGTTTATACTGTAAGTATCATCATCATAAACTTTATGAACCGAATCGGGTAAATATTTTAAATCAAAAATTTGTAATGATCCAATAGGACTACTTCTATCGCTCACACAATACACATAATGTCCATAAGTATCATAATCTCTATTAATCGAGTTGCGCGAATGTCCATCTTCTACATCTACTTTAATCATTTTTGTTGGATTGGTAATGTCGAAAAAATAAATAGAGTCACAACTTCCTGCAATTAAGTATTCTCTATTTTTTATAGTGTCTTTCCAACCTGTTAAATCATTCCAAATTTGGTCGTCATCACATCGATTAAGCGTGCTATCATTCCAATGTGCAAGCAATTGAATATTTAACGCTTGTTGCTGTGCATTTGCCACAAAACAACAGTTAATAAAAAATAAAAAAAATATTTTGTGTGCACTAATTATTTTCATGTTGCAATTCATTTACATGATTAATATATTGATTAATTTTTTTAAGTAATTGTGCTTCCCCATCGCCAACAAAATTTACTTCAACAGAAATAAAAAATAAAGGTAATGATGTGATGAGTTCTTTTTGTGGATGAGACCATAATTTTACAGCATCTTTTTCGGTGGTAATGATAATTTTAGTTGCAGACTCAATAAATCCAAAACGTTGGGCGATAGTTTTTAAATCATCTTCTAAATAATAATGATGATCGGCATACCTTATAGATGAAATATTTTTTGCTTGTGCTCGAATATAATTTTCAAAATATTGAGCTTGTGCAATACCCGAAAAAACAAGTACTTCATCCAAATTATTTACGGAAATTTCAGTATCATTAAAAACACTTTTCAATTTTGTTTGATACGTTATCAATGAAAATAAAACCAATTGATTGGGCAAAGGATTTATTTCCTCCATGATTTTTTGTTGCTCTGTTTGAGAAATATGTTCAGGGCACTTTGTTACAATAATTACATCTGCACGTTTATAGCCACTTCTAAACTCTCGCAATCTTCCTGATGGAATAATAAAATCTTTTGTAAACCGATCATTATATGGAGTGAGAATAATATTAAAACCAGCCTTAATAGCTAAATGTTGAAACCCATCATCCATTAAAATAATTTGTGTATCAGGTGCATCAGCTAATAAATCAGGAACGCCAAGCACTCTATTAGCACTTACTCCAACTGCCACTTCAGGGAATTTTCTAAAAATTTGATACGGTTCATCACCAATAGTTGAAGCATTGGCATGTTGGTTGGCAAAAATATATCCGGTAGTTTTGCGCATGTAACCTCTGCTTAAAACTGCTAATTTAAAATAGCTCGAAAGTTTGCGAATTAGAAATTCGATATGAGGCGTTTTTCCCGTTCCTCCTGCCGAAAGATTTCCAACACAAATTATAGGAATATCAAATTCTGTTCTATTAAAAATTTTTGATTGATATAAAAAACTTCTACCCGCAACAACTGCTGCATATAACAAAGCAAAAGGCGATAATAAAATGCGCAATAACAACATGTGCAATGATACTAAAATCAACACTTAAATAGATGATACATTTTTTTTAGAAACTTGAAGTTAAAATTTATTGTTTTACCTACCACAAAATGGACTTCACCTAAATTTTTTTCTGTGAATTAATCTTTCAAGTATTGTTGCAATGTGAAATTTTTTAAAAAAATGATGCTTATATTTTTTATTATACTGATAACTATTAGTGGTAGCACTTATCTATTTATGAAACAACAACAATTTGGCAACTACCCTTCTGGTGAGCGTTTAGAGAGAATCATCAAATCGCCAAATTATAAAAATGGTGCATTTCAAAACCAGCATCATACGCCAATGCTTCCCGAAGGTGTCTCTTATTTTACCATTTTAAAAGCCTATTTTAAAAAAGTAGAACACAAAGAACCTCCTTCTATTTTACCTTCTATAAAAACAGATTTAAAAAGTTTACAATCTGATAAACCTGTTATTGTTTGGTTCGGACATTCATCTTACTTTATACATATCAATGGAAAAAACATTTTGGTTGACCCCGTATTTAGTGGCAATGCATCGCCAGTAAGTTTTTTTGGTAAAAATTATGCAGGAAGTAATGTGTATTCGGTTGATGATTTTCCTGATTTGGATTTAGTACTCATTACCCACGATCATTATGATCACTTAGATTATAAAACCATTTTAAAACTCAAAAACAAAACCAAACATTTTTATACTTCGCTTGGTGTAGGTGCACATTTAGCACATTGGGGCGTGGATGAAAAAAATATTACCGAGTTTGATTGGTGGGATGAAATTGCTTTTGACAGCAACATAAAATTTATTGCAACTCCGGCAAGGCATTTTTCGGGAAGAGGTTTTACACGAGGAAAAACATTATGGGCTTCCTATATTTTGCAAACACCTGATTACAAAATTTTTCTTGGTGGCGATAGTGGTTATGATACACACTTTAAAGAAATTGGAAACAAATATGGCCCTTTTGATTTGGCATTATTAGAGTGCGGACAATACAATGCATTTTGGCCCTTTATACACATGATGCCCGAACAAACTACACAAGCTGCTTTGGATTTAAAAACAAAAGTATTGATGCCAGTACATTGGAGTAAATTTACTTTGGCTCTGCACCCATGGAACGAATCTATAAAACGTGTTACTGCCGAAGCACAAAAATTAAACTTACCTATTACTACTCCAATGATTGGAGAACCCATTTTTGTGGATAGTATTTATCCTTTAAAACGATGGTGGGAAGAGGTTTTGTAAGAACGCGTTACGAATAATTAAAAGGTGGTTGATATTAATTTATCAACCACCTTTTTTGTTTTTATCTAAACAAGTTTATCTTGAATAAAATTTATGATAAATGAAAAAAAAGCATTCCTTTTTTACTCGCGCATTTCATTGGTTAAATGTTCCTATTTTAACCATAATGATTTGGAGTGGTCTATTAATTTATTGGGCAAATGATAAGTATGAAATAAAAATATTTGGCTACACCCTATTTCATTTTTTTCCTAAACCATTTTATGTTTTCTTAAAAATACCCTTTCATTTAGCAGAAGGAATGGCATGGCATTTTGCATTTATGTGGCTGTTTATGTTAGTGGGTTTATTGTATGTAATTTACACCTTTGCATCTGGTGAGTGGAGAGAGCTAGTTCCAAACAAACATTCCTTCAAAGAAGCTTGGCAAGTGGTTTTGCATGATTTACATTTATCAAAAAAAGAACCTCCAAAAAGAAAATTTAATGCCGCTCAACAAATTGCTTATACGGCCGTAATATTAATGGGGGCAGGTTCTGTACTTACCGGATTTGCCATTTACAAACCTGTTCAGTTTAATTTTTTAACCGCCATTTGTGGTGGATATGAATGGGCAAGAGCCGAGCATTTTATGTTAACTATTGGATATGTTTTATTTTTTCTCATTCACATTGCACAAGTAATAAAAAGTGGGTGGAATAATTTTCAATCTATGGTTACTGGTTACGAATCTTCTAAAAAAAACACTCATGAATAAAAATAAAATTCGCTCTGTTATTTCATTTAGTGTGTACGCACTTTTTATTTTAGGATGCTACTTTGGTATTAAATGGGTTGGCAATCAGCCCAAGGTAAATGGCATCCCCGGGCCACTCAGAAATGTATTGAGTATAAATGAACGTATTTTTACTGCTGTATTTTCTCCTGCAAAAAAATCAAAAGAATTTGGTTTAGATGATGCTCAAAAACGTGTTCGAAAAAATGGCTTAGTTGGCATGCAAGGTGTGATAAATGATTCGAATTATAAATTAATAGTCATCAAAAATAATCTCGATACACTTTTTATAACCATGGATGAAATTAAAAAATTACCCAAAACAGAAGTTATTTTTGATTTTAAATGTATTGAAGGTTGGAGTCAAGTTACACATTGGAGTGGCGTAAAGTTTTCTGACTTTGCAGCGCACTTTAATTTAGCTACAAAAAGTGGAAATACCATCAACATAGAACCGAATGAAGATTGGTATAAATATGCAGGTTTAGAAACTCCAGATGGAAAATATTTTGTAGGTATTGATATGCCAAGTATGATGCAACAACAAACTATTTTATGTTATGAAATGAATGGAAAACCTTTACCCAATTTAGATGGTGCTCCACTTCGATTAATTATTCCCGTGAAGTATGGAGTAAAACATTTAAAGCGTATCGGGAAAATATTTTTTGCTGATGAACCTCCAAAAGACTACTGGGCGAAATATGGTTACGATTATTTTGCGGGACTATAATTTATAAATCATCCCTGTTTAATGTTGAACTACTTTCAAATTAGTTGCATAATTATTTTATGCAATCATCTTCAAACATCAATCATTAAAATATTATTTTTTGTTTCTGACAAATAAAAATATCATTGAACAACTAAATTAAACACCCATGCAAGCAACCAGAAAAGAACATGATTTTTTAGGCGAATTAGATATTCCAGATAATTTATATTACGGTATTCAAACTTATAGAGCAAAAGAAAATTTTAATATCACAGGAATTCCTATTTCTAAAGAACCAAATTTTATTAAAGCATTTGGTTTAGTTAAAAAAGCTGCTGCATTAGCTAATAAAGATTGTGGTGTATTGGACGCGAAAATTACTGAAGCCATTTGTTTTGGTTGTGATGAATTGATTGCCGGAAAATATCAAAATCAATTTGTGAGCGACCTTATACAAGGAGGTGCCGGAACATCATGCAATATGAATGCGAATGAAGTAATTGCCAATTTAGGATTAGAATATTTAGGTTATAAAAAAGGTGAATACCAATTTTTGCATCCCAATAATCATGTTAATTGTTCGCAATCAACTAATGATGCTTACCCAACAGCTTTTAGACTTGCACTTTTTTTAAAAATGAATGCATACATCAAAACGCTTTCATTATTAGAAATAGCTTTTAGAAAAAAAGGTGCTGAATTCGATAACATTTTAAAAATGGGACGTACCCAATTGCAAGATGCAGTACCCATGACGTTGGGTCAAGAATTTAAATCGTGGGCAACAACTATTGGCGAAGATGTGAGCCGTTTAAAAGAAGTGCAACAATTAATTTTGGAAGTAAATATGGGAGCCACAGCTATTGGCACTCGCGTAAATGCACCCGATGGATATTCGGAAATTTGTGTAGCATTTTTAGCCAAAGAAAGTGGAATTCCAGTAACGCTTGCTCCTGATTTAATTGAAGCAACTGTGGATACCGGAGCGTATGTTCAAATTATGGGAACACTCAAACGTTCGGCTGTAAAAATTTCAAAAATTTGTAATGATTTACGCTTGTTAAGTTCAGGACCTCGTACTGGCTTTAATGAAATAAATTTACCTCCTCGTCAGCCCGGTTCATCTATTATGCCAGGCAAAGTAAATCCCGTAATTCCTGAAGTAGTTAACCAAACTTGTTTTTATGTTATCGGGCAAGACCTTACCGTTACTATGGCTGCCGAGGCTGGTCAATTGCAGCTAAACGTAATGGAACCCGTTATTGCATTTGCCATGTTTACCTCTTTTGAATATTTAGGAAATGCCATTACCACACTTATTGAAAAATGTATAAATGGAATTACAGCCAATGAAAAAATTTGCTTCGATATGGTAATGAATAGCATTGGAATTGTAACTCAACTCAATCCGATTTTGGGTTATGAAGAAAGTGCAAGCATTGCAGGTGAAGCATTAAAAACTGGAAAAAGTGTACACGATATTGTAGTGATAGAAAGAAAATTAATTACTCAAGAAAAATGGAATGAAGTGTTTTCTCTCGAGAATTTAATTCACCCAAAATTTATTAATAAATGACAAAACCCCTTGTCATGCTGAGGCACGAAGCATCTGCTTTAGCGATGGACTTGGATGATAATTTTTAGCAATATGGTTTTCGGTTGAGCATTATTGGCTTACACACGGCAAGATGCTTCGTCCCTCAGCATGACAGATCCTTCACTGCGTTCAGGATGACAAATCCCACTTGTCATGCCGAGGAACGAAACATCTGCTTTAGCGATGGACTTGGATGATAATTTTTAGCAATATGGCTTTCGGTTGAGCATTATTGGCTTACACACGGAAAGATGCTTCGTCCCTCAGCATGACAGAAGAAACAGGATGACAAATCCCCCTTGTCATGCCGAGGAACGAGGCATCTGCTTTAACTATAGACTTAGATGATAATTTTTAGAAAT
>JANYDU010000026.1 GCA_025359805.1 Bacteroidota bacterium | reverse complement strand
TGATAACCGAATCAGCGAATTAAAAGAGGAAAGAAAAAGTGCCGAAAACAAAGTTAAATTTGATAAACAAGTATCTCGCTTAGCACAAAAAAATAATGATTTACGTAAAAGAATGAACGATTATAACGAAGAAGAAAAAGTGAGATGGGAAAAGTTTAAGATTAGCGTAAACCACGATATTGATGAGGTTGAAATTGAACTCAAAGATGTGAGGATAAATAAATGATTTGTTAGTGATGAACAGAACGGATTATTTTCCATGCTTTCAATCCTATTTCTTAAGGCAACTAATCATTTTGCCATGTAATAATTTTTCGTCAATGGGTTTTGATATGTAATCATTCATTCCAACTTCCATACACTTTGCAACATCCATTAAAGTAACATCTGCCGTAAGAGCGATAATTGGAATTTGAGAATTCATTTTATTTCGAATATAATTATTAGCCTCAAAGCCATTCATTTTAGGCATCTGCAAATCCATCAGAATGATATCGTATTTATTTTTTTCATTTTTTCAATAACCATTTTTCCATTGTTGGCAATGTCTATTTCAAAACCAAAACCGGTTAAAATAATTTTTATTAAAAGTTGATTAAGGGTTACGTCTTCAGCAACTAATACTTTTATATTATTTATTGTAAGATAATATTAAAAGAGTAAATAATGTAACATAATTCAAAAGTTGTGTAACACTAAATTTTGTTGTCGAAAACACTTTTGTATCGTAATAAATTCATTACAACTAATACAAAAATATGATGAGAACAATACCTACAACAGTTTCTAGATTTGCTTTTGCAAAACAGATGAAACGATTATTATTTATGATTATCCTTTCATCATTTGTGATGAATGCAGATGCGCAAACATCCGATCGCAAATGGAACTTTGGCATATTAGGTGGCATTAGTACCTACGCAGGCGATCTTGGAAATGGAATGTTAAATTTTAGAACCAGAGATTTTGAACAAAACCTTCTTGGTGGATTTACAGTTTCACGTTATCTTAATTCTTCATTTGATGCAACAATAATGGGAACTTATGGTTCTTGGGGTTATTATAATACTACAGCTCCAAATGTTGATTTTAAAGGAAGCATGCTTCATGGAAATATTAACATAAGATATAAGTTAAATAATGGGTATTTAATTTCTGAAAACGCTTGGCTTGCCCCATATATTTTTGCTGGTGCTGGTGTAACAAGTTTAACAGGAAGCAGAATTAATAATGGAATGGATTATCCCATTGTAGGTGGTTTAGGTCTGCGTATAAGAATTACAGAAGTGTTGAGTTTTAATTACCAAGCTACTTTTGGATATATGAGTACTGGTCATAATAATCCTAATGGTCCTGAATATGCAAATGGAGTTGCTCCTAAACCAACTGGAACAGATCAATTTTTATTACACACTATCGGAATGGATTTTAATTTGGGTAGAGGAAAAGATTCAGATGCAGATGGGGTTACAGATAAAAATGATAAATGTGAAAATACACCTAAAGGAGTTAAAGTAGATGCTAAAGGTTGTCCTTTAGATAGCGATGGTGATGGTGTTTTAGATTACCAAGATAAATGTCCAACACAAGCTGGACCTGCCAATACAAGTGGGTGTCCTGATGCAGATAAAGATGGAGTTGCCGATAAAGATGATCAGTGTCCAAATGAAGCTGGAGTTGCTGAATTAAAAGGTTGTCCTGATACTGATGGTGATGGAATTATTGACAGTAAAGATAAATGCCCTAATGAAAAAGGCTCATTAGCAGCTGATGGTTGCCCTGATAGAGATGGAGATGGAATCATAGATAAAGATGATATGTGTCCTGATGTGAAAGGTATAATTTTATTTAAAGGTTGCCCTGATTCGGATGGTGATGGAATTGAAGATTCAAAAGATATGTGTCCTGATTTGAAAGGTCCTATATCAACTAATGGATGTCCTGATACCGATAATGATGGAGTTCATGATGGAATTGATAAATGCCCATTACTTGCTGGAAGTCCTGCACATTTTGGTTGCCCTGATACCGATAATGATGGAGTATATGATGATATTGATAGATGTATTACAATTCCAGGAACTGCCGCAAATCAAGGTTGCCCTGAATTGAAAAAAGAAACCAAACAATTATTCGAAAAAGCATTGCAAGGTATTCAATTTGAAACCGGAAAAGCAGTGATCAAACCCGTTTCGTTTCCAATATTAAATGCTATCGTAAATGTGATGAAAGAAAATTCATCATACAAATTATTGATTGGTGGACACACAGATAATGTTGGAGATGATGCCATGAATATGACACTTTCACAAGACCGTGCAACATCAGTTTCAAACTATTTAATTTCACATGGAGTTGATCCGATGAGAGTAAGTGCAACTGGTTATGGCGAAACAAAACCTGTTGATACCAACAACTCGGTAAAAGGTCGCACACGTAATCGCAGGGTAGAATTTAAGGTTGAGTTTTTACAATAATTAAAAATATAATTTGAGATAAGACGGTTAAAGTCTTATCTCAAATTATTTTATTTTTCAAATAATTTCCCCCAATAATTTAAAATAAATCATGAATAGAAAAATAATTTTAACACTTGCCATAAGTGGAATTATAGCAGGAAGTATGTATTCAGCAACTGCTCAAACGCCTAATAAAAAAGTAACAAAAGCAAGAGCAAATGTTGTTGATGCAAAGAAAGAATTAGCTCAAGCTAAAAAAGATTCGGCATTGGAATATCAACAATTTAAAACAGAATCTGATTTAATGATTGCTAGAAATCAAAAAAGTATCGAGGAGTTAAAAGCTAAAAAAGCAAGCACTAAAAAAGAATTAAATGAGAAGTATAACAAAAAAGTAGTCGATTTAGAAAAGAGAAATAAAGCGTTACAAAATCGAGTAAATAATTATAAAGCTGATGGAAATATAAATTGGATGGTTTTTAAAAGTCAGTACCATGAAGAAATGAAAAAAATGAATGATGAGTTCAAAGAGTCAAAAGACTAAGCAACAACTTTAGAATATTAAAAAAAAAGCGGGATATAGATATTCCGCTTTTTTTATGCGTAATAAAAATTTGGATTATTTGAAAAGATAAATTTCATGTATGAGTTATACGCAAATAAGAAAAAAGTTTTCAGTAACTCATTATTACAAACTGAAATCAGAGTATTAAATTATCAATACTATCTATCAACCTAATTGATACTTCCTAAAATTAGAATTATATTGCTTATATATTTTATAGCACAAGTTATGAAGCTCAATACTTCATTTTGTTTTTTCTTTTTTTTTGTAGCATTTAAACTAAATGCTAAAGAGGTTGATACGAGCTTATTGTTTAAGACTAATTATTATGGATTTATCGAAAATAAAGGACAAATAAAGGATCAGTTTAACCATTTAAATTTAGCTGTAAAATATGTGTTTAATTCAAATGGATTAAATGTTCAGTTAAGAAGCAATGGATTTAGTTATGATTCATATTTCATTGAAACAACTTCAGAAACAAAAAATAAAACACAAATTGTTCTTCCGTCTAAATTTGAAACTTCTACTAAGAAAGTGATTTACCATTTCCATAGAATTGATATTGAATTCATCAATTCAAATTTTAAACAAACAGACTCAAATTTCTATCCTAAACTTATTGCCGAATTGCCTTCAACATATTACATAAATTATTATACAACACAAATGCCTGAAGAGGGAGTATTGCAAGTAAAAACCTACAAGAAGGTAACCTATAAAAATATATACAATGGAATTGATCTTGAATTTTTATTGGATGAAAACTATAAACCTAAATATAATTTTATTGTTCATCCCGGAGCTGATGCATCGCAAATAAAATGGAAATATAATGGAGCTTCAAACACATCTTTACAAAATGGTAAAATTAGGTTGGCTCTCAAGTATTCAAATTTAGAAGAAATTATTCCAGTAAGTTTTTTTGAAGAGACGTCACAAAGTTTGGAAGTGAGCTATCGTATAATAGATGAAAACGAGTTTGGGTTTTCGGTTCCATCATATAATAAAAATTATACTCTTGTAATTGACCCCACTCCCAATTTATTGTGGGCAACTTATTTTGGTGGAAATGGAAATGACGAAGGAAATGATTTGGCATTGGATTCATTGGGGAATGTATATGTAACAGGCGGCACAACCAGCGTAACTGCAATATCCACATCAGGAGCTTTTCAATCTGTATATGAAGGTAGTATCGATGCATTTTTAATAAAATATAATTCAAACGGCATACTGCAATGGGGAACTTATTTTGGAGCAAGTGGAGAAGATGTGGGAGTTGGTATATCATTAGATCATAATGGAAATATTGTTGTTGCTGGCAAAACCGTAAGTACAGATTCAATAGCTACGACAGGAGTTTTTCAAACTACTTTTGGAGGATCGCTGGGTAGTTATGGTGATGGTTTTATTAGTAAATTTAACAATTTGGGTTTTCGTCAATGGTGCACATACTATGGTGGTAGTGGTGCAGACCAAATTAATGAAGTTTCAATTGATCGTTTAAATAATATATTAATAACAGGCTCAACAACAAGTGCAAATAATATTGCAACTATTGGTTCACAACAACCTAATGCTGGAGGAAATTGGGATGCATTTGTTGCTAAGTTTTCAAATAATGGAAATAGAATTTGGGGAACTTATTATGGAGGAAATGATCAGGATTTTGCATTTGGTATATCGAGTGATTCTTTAAACAATATTTATATGGCAGGGCAGGCACTCAGTGCAAATGGGATTTCATCAACAGGAGCTTATCAAACGATATATAATGGAGAGTCGGATGCAATTGTTGTAAAATTTAATTCAACTGGGGTATTACAATGGGCTACATATTTTGGTGGGGATGATTATGATAATGCTACGGCAATTGCAACAACTGCTTCAGGAACTGTTTTTATAACAGGCTACACATATAGCAATAATGATATTGCAACTGTGGGTGCCACACAAACTATAAATAAGGGAAATTCAGATGCTTTTTTGGCAAAATTTACTAATTACGGGGCATTGCAATGGGGTACTTATTATGGTGATACGAGTTCAGATGCAGGTTCTTCTATTACCTTAGATGCGTTGGAAAATTGTTTTATAGTAGGAAAAACACAAAGTAATAAATCAATTGCTGATTCAGGGGCATTTCAAAGTAATAGAAGTGATAGTAATGATGTGTTCATAACTAAATTTAACAGCAATGGAATCAAACAATGGGGAACCTATTATGGTGGAGCCGGGAATGAAAACTGCAATAGCATTAATACAATAGGAAATACTGGGAGTATTTATATTTCAGGCTCTACATCTAGTACAAACTTGATAACTTCGGCTAGTACTTTACAATATATTTATGGTGGAGGAAATTCAGATGCATTTATTGCAAAATTTGATTTGGGTTGTCCATTCACACCAATAGTTAAAGTTATTGGAAATGCATCATTTTGTTTTGGAGATGGTGTGTCGTTTCAAACCAAAAGCGGTTTGTGGGATTCCTATCAATGGAATAAAAATGGAACTCCTATTCAGGGAGCTAATGATACTTTTTATACAACAAAAACTTTTGGGCAATACAAATTACATACTTCAAAAACAGACGGTTGTAGTGATTCATCATTGGTCATTAATGTAACAATTAATCCAAATCCAAAAGCAGGATTTACCATCAATGATTCTTCTCAATGTATAACTAGAAATAGTTTTATTTTTAACGATACATCAACTATTACTTCTGGTGTTTTAAAAAGAAACTGGATATTAAGTACTGGCGATACTTCTTCACAAGTTTCATTAGCAGTATCACTAACCACTGCAAATACTTATTTAGTAAAACTTATTTCAACTAGTTTAGTTGGTTGCAAAGATTCTCTGGTAAAAAATATTATTGTTTATCCAAAACCTAATGTTGGCTTCTCTCAAAATAATTTTGCCCAATGTTTAATAGGAAATAATTTTAGTTTAAACGACACTTCTTTTATCTCCTCAGGAACTATTTCCAGATTATGGAATTTAGGAGATTTAACTACTTCATCTGTCTCAAGTTTAATCAAACAATTTTCAAATGATGGCATCTATTCTATAAAACTTATTGAAAGATCAAATCATAATTGCATCGACTCGATAGAGAAAACAATTATCGTTTATCCTCAGCCCAAAGTCGGGTTTACTCAAAACAGTATTGCACAATGTTTAAGTGATAATCATTTTGTTTTTAATGATACATCAACCATATCTTCGGGAAGTTTATCAACAGTTTGGAAATTTGGTGATGCTACAAATTCCATACTTACTAATGTCAATAAAAGCTATATAAAAGAAGGAACATATCAAATAAAATTAGTTGCGGTATCTAATAATAATTGTGAGGATTCCATTTCAAAAATGGTTACTGTATATCCTCAAACTAAAATAGGATTTTTGGTAAATAATTTCAATCAGTGTTTAGTTGGAAATAATTTTTTGTTCACAGATTCCTCAACTATTTCTTCTGGCACTTATTCCAGATTGTGGAGTATGGATAACAATTCTTCATTTTTAGATACGTCATACAGGATTAGTAAAAACTTGCTTCAATCAGGTAAATATTCCATCAATTTAAAAGCAATCACCAATAAGGGTTGTTTGGATTCTGTTCAGCAATCAATTAATGTATATGAAAATCCTACTGCACAATTTATTGCTGATCCCGCACGTCAGTGTTTTAATGGCAATAAAGTTCACTTTGTAAATGAATCGGTTACTGTTAATCCACCTTTTATATTAAAATATTTATGGGATTTTGGAGATGGAACTACTGATACGGCTGAAAACAGTTACAAGTCATTTAACGCCTCTGGTATATATACAGTAGTGATGAAAGTATGGAATGCTCAAAATTGTATGGATAGTGATATTCACCAAATTCAAATTGATAAAAATCCGGGAAAGCCAACTATTATTTCGGTTACAAACTCAAAAATTAAATCGAGTTTTTCAACAAATAATTATCTGTGGTATGTAAATAATAAAACTATTGAAAATTCAAATTTGCAGTCTATTTTTCTCCATCAAAACGGATATTATTTTGTAAAAGTTGATAGTGCAAATGGATGCAGTAATAGGTCTGATTCATTACTTGTAACTTTATTTTCCAATAGCCAGATTCGTATATTCCCTAATCCAAACAATGGATATTTTACGATTGATTTTATTGATTTATCTGGAGAGAAACAAATTGGTATTTATGATATGCAAGGAAAATTATTGAATGAATATACCACCACCGAAAACAGTGTTGATATAACCTCTGTATTTTCAAATGGAATGTATTTATTGAAATTGCAATCAGAATCGAAAATGTATGTAGTAAAGGTTATTGTGCAATAATAACAACATATAAAAACGGGGGTATATTTTTTATTGTAAAGAATATATATAATGGATTTAGTAAATATCCATTCAGGTATTTATTTTGTAAATCTAAAAGTAAATGGAGACGTTATGCGTGCAAAAATTGTGAAGCAATAATTTTTATAATTGATATTAGATATTAATAAAAAAGGTAAGCTAACATACCTCAATTCGAATAAACTACACTATCAAAAATCATTTAAAAATCACCATATATACTATTATTCGTTTATTTATTTTGTTATATTGATTTTTTGCATAGGTTTGCCTTGCATTTAAAACCATAAAATCTTAGTCAAAATGAAAAACTTAAAATTAATGATGCTATCAACAGCTTTTATTGCTGTTATGAGTAGCTGTAGCAAAGAACCTAAAGCCTGTTTTACCGTTGATGTTTACAATTCAACCGGAAATTATGTGAAATCGAACAAAGGCAAAGTAGGCGAACGTTTTTATTTTAGCCCAATGTGTAGTCAATACGCATTTAGTGATGCCACTGTTTTTGAATACGGTGACGGAACAACCGGAAAAGAAGAAGGGCATGAATACACAAAGCCTGGAACATACACGGTAAAATGTAAAATTTTTATTGTTGATCATGGTAAAAAAGGAGAATTATCTTCAGAAGCAACTCAATCAATTACTGTTTTGCCTTCAGAAAAAAGAGCAAGTTTGTAATATAGCTTAGCTTAAAACAATAACTCCTTGTGAATGAAAATTGGCAAGGAGTTATTTATTTTAACAGCCTATAATCTTTATGATGCTCGATAAAAATAAAATATTCAAAAAATAAAAGATATTTACATCAATAAACATTATAAAATTATGTGGTGGATTTACGCTTTATTATCGGCAGTTTTTGCAGCACTTACAGCCATATTTGCAAAGGTTGGAATTAAAAATGTAGATACAGATTTAGCAACAGCTATTCGTACTGTTGTTATTTTATTTATTGCATGGGGGATTTTGTTTTTTAAAGGTGGAGTAAATTCCATCTCAACACTTACAAAAACCAATATTATTTTTTTATGCTTATCAGGAATTGCAACAGGTTTATCGTGGATATTTTATTTTAGGGCATTGCAATTAGGAAAAGTTTCGCAGGTAGCTGCAGTAGATAAATTAAGTGTGGCATTGGCTATCGTTTTTTCAATAATTTTCTTAAAAGAAGTATTAACTATTAAAACTGCTATAGGTGCTTTACTTATTATTGCAGGAACTTTTGTACTTATATTTTAAATGTATCAGAACAAATATGATGAAGAAAAATTTTATGTGGTGTGGCTTATTCATCTCCATTTTTTTGTTTGCAGGGCATGGTGGCAAAGCTACTGAGGAGTTTATTATAAAAGGTAAAATAAAAGAAGAGATAAAAATTACTATTGATGATTTTAAAAACTATCCAGAAAATATAATTGGTGATATTATCCTCACCAACCAACGAGGAGAAATAAAGGATACAATAAAAGGTTAAAAGGAATTTTACTAAAAGATATTTTTATAAAAGTGGAGATTCAAGCTGATAGACCAAAGTTATTTAATGAATTCTATTATACCTGCAAAGCTTCTGATGGTTATAAAGTAGTATTTTCTTGGAATGAAATATTTAATACCGAAGTTGGAAATAATATTTTTATAGTAACTGAACAAAATGGAGTAAGAGCGAAAGAAATGATGGACAGAATTCAGTTGGTTTCTAAAAGTGATATTTCGAAAGGAAGACGTTATGTGGAGAATCTTTCTGAAATTATAGTAAACAGAGTGGAATAAGTAATGAATAAATTTAACCATATACTACAAACTACAAACAGGAATTTCATTCACAAAAATATAACTGCTAAAATCATTTTTAAAAATACACATTACATGTTGCAATCCATTTGTAACTAATAATTGCTTTACTTTAAATTTCATATTATAATTTGCAATTTGATCAAACACTTGTTGAGTGAGTTTTATATTTGGAGATTTACATTCAGTTAGTAAAAGCGGTTTTCCCAAATTATCGTATACCAATAAATCAAAACGTTTTTTTAAACCATTTACTTCTAACCCTTTTTCAACTGAAATAAGAGATGCTGGATATTTTTTTTCGTGGATAAGATACCATAACAAGTGCTGACGTACCCATTCTTCGGGAGTTACAAGCACATATTTTTTTCGGATAATGTCGAAAACATAATTCGCATTTTCTTCGGTTTTAACCTTAAAATTGTACGTGGGAAAATTTAACAGCATCAGTAAATAAAAGTATGGCTGCCGAAGGTATTGCAGATTTTAGTAAAATACTAAACGATCTTAAAAGTAAGTGTTATGCTCCTATATATTTTTTATTTGGAGAGGAGCATTATTATATAGATGAGATTAGTTCATACATCGAAAAAAATGTATTAAATGAAGCTGATAAAAGTTTTAATCAAATAGTTTTTTATGGAAAAGATGCCGATGCTGAAACGGTGATTTCTAATGCACGCAGGTTTCCAATGATGGCTCCTTATCAGGTTATTATTTTAAAAGAAGCACAAGGTATAAAGAGTTTGGAGGGTTTTATTCCTTACTTTGAAAAGCCCGTGGATTCCACTATTTTGGTGATATGTTATAAAAAAGATAAAGTAGATAAACGCACCAGTTTCTATAAAGCACTTTCAAAACATGTTTTGTTCGATTCAAAAAAATTATATGATAATGAATTGCCAAGATGGATTAAAAATTATTTAACGGTACGTAAATTTACTATTAGTGATAGAGCTGTTCAGTTAGTTGCCGATTCGTTGGGTAGAGACTTGGCAAAAATTGCAAACGAGTTAGAAAAATTAATCATTAATAAAAATGATGAAAAGGAAATTACAGATACCGATGTAGAACTGAAAATTGGCATCAGTAAAGAGTTTAATATTTTTGAATTAATTAATACAATTGCTACTAAAAATTCTGCTCGTGCTTTTCATATTGCACATCACATGAGCAAAAGCAAAGAGTTCTCTATCATCGCTACGCTCATCAATATGAATAACTTTTTTAACAAAGCCTATATTGTTAAATCTAGTAATATTAAAGATAAATTTGAACTGCAAAAACGTTTTGGATTTAACCAATTTCAAGTGCAAGATTATATGGCAGCGGCCCAACGATATTCTATTGATGAGTTGGAAAAGTGCATTCGTATTATGCACGAGTATGATTTAAAAAGTAAAGGGGTAAACAATATTTCTGCAACACCTGATGAATTGCTTAAAGAAATTTTAATTAAGATTTTATAAATTAGTTTGGAGGAGTATGTTTAAGTGCATAATTAATCATGCTTTTGCTTCTTCTTAAATCACGCAATTCATTTCCGAAAAAATAAAATTCGCTATGGTTCGACCAAGAATGCAGATGATATTTGGTATTAATTAGGTTATAATCAAAAGATATTTCTTTACTTTTAAGATAACTTGAAAAAGATGAATAAGTTGGGTTAGGATATGTAGTAGTTGGTCTGTATGATGTTGCATAACCATTTCTGTAAGTAACAAAAGTACTTTTCTCAAACGAATCTATCTTTAAAAAAATAACAAATAGGTAATCGGGTGTATCTTTTTTAGATTCAACAAATCCTTTTTTATTAAGTGCATGAATACAAATTCCTTTAATTCCATTTTCAAACTGTTTGGATAAATATTGAGGAGCTTCATTATTTATTACAATCGTAAATGTTGATTTATTAGGCTCTTTAGCGGCTTTAATTTTTAGTCGGTACCAATATAACTTACTGCAAGAAGAAAAAAATATAACAAACAAGCACACAAAAAAACAAAAAATATGCAGTTGATATTTCATCTCAATAATATTAATTTAAAGGTAACTGATAACACTTAAAAATAAAATTAAAAAACATTCTTGTGTATTTTTTAAGTACGTGTTATTTTCTTAGTACTATTTGTGAATGGTTAAATAATTATATATTAGCAAATCTAAAACAAGATAAGCAATGAGTTTATTTAGAAAAAAATCTTTATCACAATTAATGACCCAATCCGATGATACAGAAAAAGGATTGAAACGAACATTGGGACCTGGTAATTTAGTTGCACTGGGAATAGGAGCAATTATTGGTGCAGGTTTATTTGTGAGAACTGCTGCTGCTGCTGGAGAACATGCTGGACCGGCTGTTACCATTTCATTTATTATTGCGGCATTGGGATGTGCATTTGCCGGATTGTGTTATGCTGAATTCGCTGCCATGATTCCTGTTGCTGGAAGTGCTTATACGTACGCATATGCTACCATGGGTGAGTTTATTGCATGGACAATTGGTTGGTCGTTAATATTAGAATACGCACTTGGTGCAGCCACGGTTTCTATTGCTTGGAGCGAATATTTAAATAATTTATTAGGAGGAGTCATACCCTATCAGTGGTGTCATTCACCATTTGAAATGTCAACATTGGGAGTTCATGGCATCATGAATTTACCCGCATTAATCGTTCTCTTTTTAATTACTTTATTGCTCATAAAAGGCACACAAGAATCGGCAGTGGTAAATGCAATTATTGTTTTTGTAAAAGTGGCAATTGTACTTGTTTTTATTGTGATAGGTTGGGGATTTATGAAAGAATCAAATCACACTCCGTATATTATTCCTGATAACACACCCGGCTACGAAGGCGTTTTTCAACACGGTTGGGGAGGTATTTTATCAGGAGCTGCTATTGTGTTTTTTGCATTTATTGGCTTTGATGCCGTGAGCACCGCAGCTCAAGAAGCAAAAAATCCTAAACGAGATATGCCCATTGGAATTTTAGGCTCATTAGTAGTATGTACTATTTTATATATTTTGTTTTCGCATGTGCTCACAGGTGTCGCGCCTTATACAGATTTTGTTGATCCTGAAAAAGGAAAAGAAGCTTCAGTTGCTTACGTCATTTCACATTATATGATAGGCTATGAATGGCTTTCCACGGCAGTAACAGTTGCTATACTTGCAGGATTCTCTTCTGTAATTTTAGTGATGTTGATGGGACAATCGCGTGTGTTTTTCTCTATGGCAAATGATGGATTATTGCCTAAAGCATTTTCTGAATTGCATCCTAGATTTCGTACACCGTATAAATCAAATATTATTTTGTTTGTATTTGTAGGAGCATTTGCAGCATTTGTTCCAGGAAGCGTGGCGGGAGATTTAACAAGCATAGGAACTTTGTTTGCATTTGTATTAGTTAGCGCAGGAATTTGGTTACTTAGAATTAGCGACCCTAAATTAGTGCGACCATTTAAAACTCCATTGGTTCCTCTTGTTCCTATTTTAGGAATATTAGTTTGTTTGGCGATGATTATTTCCTTACCAACCGATACTCAACTCAGTGCTTTTGGTTGGATGCTATTGGGCTTTATAGTTTACTTTTTATACGGTGCAAAAAACAGCAAATTAAATCCGTTAAATAAAAAATAGCACAAGTAAATCCTTGTTTGAGGAAGGTGTGTTGCGAAGCAAAACGGAAGGTGTAAATTTTCTGCTTAATGAAAAAATATTGCGAAGCAAGACGAAGAAAATAATTATTACAGTTTAGGAGGTGATAACCATAACAATCTTGAAGAGGATAATGGTAGTGAGCCTATTTCAAGTGACGACTATAATTAAACGATAGTCAACAACCATCAATTAATATTTTTGAAACGAGTTCTGTGTGGTTGAGTATCGCCCAAACGTTGTTTTTTATTCTCTTCGTATTC
The DNA here is from genome assembly GCA_025359805.1 of Bacteroidota bacterium. Classification (GTDB taxonomy): domain Bacteria; phylum Bacteroidota; class Bacteroidia; order UKL13-3; family UKL13-3; genus CAIUEQ01. Next base: position 72,291 of record JANYDU010000026.1, on the reverse strand, counting down.
GGTATAATTTCCTTCAAAGAAATAAATTTGAGAGTTTCCTTCAAACGCTAAAATATGGGTTGCAATTCTGTCAATAAACCATCTATCGTGACTAATAACTACTGCACAACCTGCAAAATTTTCTATTGCTTCTTCTAAAGCTCTAAGTGTATTTACATCAATATCATTTGTAGGTTCATCTAATAATAAAACGTTTCCACCTTGCTTTAATGTCATGGCTAAATGCACACGGTTTCTTTCTCCTCCAGAAAGCACTCCCACTTTTTTACTTTGATCATTTCCACTAAAATTAAATTTAGAAATATATGAACGAGATGGAACTTGTTTATCTCCAACAATCATCGTTTCTGTTCCTCCACTTATTACTTCAAATACACTTCTATCAGGTAATAAATCTTTATGGCTTTGATCAACATAAGCAGTCTTAACTGTTTCTCCCACTTTAAATGTTCCGCTATCGGGTTGTTCTAATCCCATCATCATTCTAAATAATGTTGTTTTTCCAACACCATTTGGTCCAATAATTCCAACAATACCACCTTTGGGCAAACTAAAATTTAAATTCTCATACAATAATTTATTTCCATAAGCTTTGCTCACATCTTTAGCTTCAATTACTACATCACCCAATCGAGGTCCAGCAGGAATAAAGAGTTCCAATGTTTGTTCTTTTTCTTTTTGATCTTCGCCAAGCATTTTATCATATGCTTGCAAACGTGCTTTTTGTTTTGTATGTCGTCCTTTTGCACCCATACGTACCCAATCTAATTCACGTTTTAAAGCTTTGGTTCTTTTGCTTTCTTGTTTTTCTTCTTGCTCTAATCGGGTTGATTTTTGTTCCAACCAACTGCTGTAATTTCCTTTCCATGGAATGCCTTCTCCTCGGTCTAATTCCAAAATCCAACCTGCTACGTTATCTAAGAAATATCTATCATGGGTAACAGCAATAACAGTTCCTGGAAAGTTTTTCAAAAATTGTTCTAACCAATCAACGCTCTCTGCATCCAAGTGATTTGTGGGTTCATCAAGTAATAAAATATCAGGATTGCTTAATAACAAACGACACAATGCTACACGTCTGCGCTCACCACCTGACAGTATATTTACAGGAGCATCCGCATCAGGGCAACGCAATGCATCCATGGCTTTTTCTAATTTATTATCCAATTCCCACGCATCATTTTGGTCTAATAATTCCATCAATGTGGCTTGCCTTTCAAGCAATTTATTCATGGCATCATCACTCATTGGCTCAGCTAATTTATTATTTACTACTTCAAACTCTTCTAATAAATCAGTAATATGTTTTACGCCTTCCTTCACCGATTCTAAAACTGTTTTGGTTTCATCTAATTCAGGCTCTTGTTCCAAATAACCAATTTTATAATCTTTATCAAACACTACTTCGCCCTGAAAACTTTTATCAATACCCGCAATAATTTTTAATAAACTTGATTTACCAGAACCATTTAATCCAAGCACGCCAATTTTGGCACCATAAAAAAAGGAGAGGTAAATATTTTTGAGCACTTGTTTTTGTGGAGGAAATGTTTTGCTCACTCCAGCCATTGAAAATATAATTTTGTTATCAGACATGTTATTAAATTAGGGATGCGAAAATAGTAAAATTTATGAGTTGAATGCTGTTGATATTCATCAATAAGTTTTAATGAAAATAAAACATCATTGGAAACTACATTTGGAAAAATAAATGACCATATGAATAACAAAGAAAATAAACTATCAACTTGTTTAGTATGTGGTTTGCCAAAACCTGAAGAGTTTTTAACCCCAGTATTTGCAGTACGAAAAGCAATTATTGAACAAATTAGAGCAGATGGAATTAAGTGTGAAGAAAAGGAATTTATTTGTGCCGATGATTTGAATAAATACAGGAAAATTCAAATAGCTAAAATGGTGGAGAAGGAAAAGGGGGCATTATCTGCACTTGAAAAAGAAGTGATTGATAGTTTTAATGATAATGATTTGATGGCAGAAGATGTGGATGAAGATTTTGATGAAAGCCTCTCTTTTGGGGAGAGAATTTCGGATAAAATTGCAGCATTTGGAGGAAGCTGGACGTTTATTATTTCATTCTTATTTTTAGTTTTGTTGTGGATGGCATTTAATACCTTTTATTTATTGAATAAGGGTTTTGATGCGTACCCATATATTTTGTTGAATCTCATTCTTTCGTGTATTGCGGCTATACAAGCACCAGTAATTATGATGAGTCAAAACCGACAAGAAACACGAGATAGATTGCGTTCAAAAAATGATTATAAAGTAAATTTGAAAGCCGAAATTGAAATAAGAATGTTACACGAAAAAATTGATTTTATGCTTAGGCACCAAGGTAATCATTTGCATGAAATAGAACAAACGCAATTAGAAATAATGGAAGAAGTGAATAAACAAAAAATAAAATTATAGTATGAATATTTTACAAACGATTTTTAAATACGCTACAGTTATTTTTTTAGGAATATTTATATTTTGGATTGATGGATTTGAAAACATCAATAAAAATATTACCATTTTTACCATTGCAATTATTGCTTTAAGCAAAGCTGTTTATTTTATGGTGTTTAGCTTTAAAAAAATTATTGAGGTTTCATTAAAGAATACTCCATATCATACTTTTTTATTATTTATGGCAACCAATGTTGCGCTTATTATCATTTCTTTTAGTATTGATTTTTTTTGTTTAAGCGAAATTGATGTTAACAGTTTTATAGGCATCAATAAAAACATTCCACTTTGGGAACGCTATCTTGATTTTTTGTATTATAGTGTTCTTGCGTTTACCAATTTTGGTTATGATCAAATAAGCCCAAGAACTATTGTTGCAAAATTCTTGATGTCGATGGAATTAGTCATTTCATTTGCAACCATCATTTTTATACTGAGCGATTTTATCAGTTTAAAAGATTCTATTTCATCATCGAGTTTTGGTAAGAAAAAAAGTAGCTGATATATTAAAATGTTGGCTGGTTACTCACTATTTCACTATTCTTTCCTCACTATTTAATTAATAACTCCAGCTTCCTGTAAAAGCTGTAGGGTGTGGGTTGATACACATCACGGGTGGCTTGTCGGATTTATTTACAATCTGTTGGGCATAAGTTCCAATAATATATTCACTAAAACCTTTGTCTTCCTGTTGAGTCATAATCAAAATCAAATCAGCATGAATTTCTGTTGCGTATTTTAATGTTTCATCTGCAAAATTGTCATCCATTTTGTCCAATATTTTTTCACTAAAATCGATTCCTTCTTTAGTAAGCATGGTTTCAATTTGGTGTAAGTTGGCTTTCATTTTATTATCCAAAATCTCATCACCAATTTTATAAGTAAGAATATGAATAGTTGATTTGTATGATTTTCCCAAATGAATAGCCCAGTTTACTTTTTGCTTTGATTCGGCAGTTAAATCCAATGGAAACACAATATTTTTATATCCATTTATGGGTTGTAAAGATTTTACAACTACTACAGGAACTGTTGAGTGACTAATAACGCGTGAGGCATTACTTCCAATAATTTGTTCCATACCTGCAGCACCATTTGAGCCCATAATAATGCTATCACAACCTAATTTAGCAGCGGTTTCGGCAATCAATTTATAAATTCTTCCGAACTTCACGTGTGTGGTGCAATTAATATTACTTTTTAATTTTATATCGGCACTAATTTTATCTAAACGAGTTTGCACAGCCTCTCTTGCTAACTCTTCTTTTTGATCATTTTTACCAAATGAAAGTAAGCTGCTCAGCATGGCTTCCTCCACAATATGAAGCAATGCAATATCATTATCAAAATGTTTAGCAACCTGAATGGCGTGGTCTAAAGCATGTGAGGCAATGTCAGAAAAATCAACAGGTACGAGGATGGTATTCTTTTTTTTGTTTTCCATAAAATAGCTTTTTGTATTTTGCTGCGCAAATGTAATGGCAAACAGTGCATGCTTAAAATGATTATTGTCAGTTCAAAAAAATGAATGAATGAAATGAAAAATATTTTAGAAAGTGAATTGGTTTTAAATGATGATGGTTCTGTTTATCATTTACATTTATTACCCGAAGATATTGCCGATAACATTATTTTGGTTGGAGATCAGGATAGAGTCCCCGAGGTTTCTAAGTATTTTGATGCCATCGAAATCAAAAAAAATAAACGAGAATTTGTTACTCATACTGGTTTTATTGGAAGCAAAAGATTAACCGTTTTATCAACAGGAATAGGTACAGATAATATCGATATTGTAATGAATGAACTAGATGCCTTGGTAAATATTGATTTAAAAAAACGAGAAATAAAAACAAAAAAAACAACCTTAAAATTTATACGTATTGGCACATCGGGTTCTATACAAAAAAATATTTTAGTTGATACTATTTTAGCATCATCACATGGTTTAGGTTTGGATAGTTTGATGAATTTTTATGCACTTCCATTTTCTCATCACGAAGCAGAACTTCATCAGGAAATACAGCAGCAATTAAATAGCCCATTCATTTCATCCTATTTGGTTCAATCTCCAGGAAATTTGATTAATAAATTTCCTAATATGCAAATAGGAATTACCGCAACATGTTGTGGATTTTATGCTCCACAAGGACGTATGTTACGTGGAAATGTAAAAATTTCAAATCTTATTAAACGATTGAGTAACGTTAATCACAATCAGTTTTACATTACTAATCTTGAAATGGAAACAGCAGGTATTTATGGAATGGCAAAATTATTGGGGCACGAAGCTGTTTCGATAAATGCTATTTTAGCCAATAGAATAACTCATGAGTTTAGTAAACATCCCAATAAAATAATTGACCAAACTATTAGAAATGTATTGGAGGTTTTGGTTCGAGGTTAAACACAAACATAGAAATATATCATAGACAAATGAGAATATTTTATATCTTGCTTATACATTCATATTCAAACCTTTAATTTTATTTGTATGCTAACCGTTAATAAAATCATTTCAAAAAAAGGTAATGAAATTTACTCTGTTCATCCTAACCAAACCGTTTACGAAGCATTAACCATTTTGGCCGAAAAAGAGATAGGAGCATTACTTGTAATTGATGGAGATGAAATTTGCGGTATTTTTTCGGAAAGAGATTATGCTCGAAAACTAATTCTAAAAGGAATTTTTTCTAAAGAAGCTCTCGTTAAAGATGTGATGACGAAAGATTTAATTACCATTTCAGTTGATGCGAATATTTTTGAGTGCATGTCGCTCATGTCGGATCATAAAATCAGACATCTACCAGTTCTCAAAGATGAAAAATTAGTTGGAATGATTTCTATTGGTGATGTGGTAAACCTTGTTATACACTCCCAAAAAGAAACTATTGAAAGCTTGGAAAGCTATATAAAAGGTGGCTCATACGCTTAGTATATTTTTAATTATACATCATAAAATTACATTCTTTATAATTTACCTGTTGCTAATGTTAACTTATCGTTAATTATTATTATTTTTGTTTTGTAATTTCAGAACAGAATTGAAAGTCAGGCTTCTTATATTATTTTTTATTTCATTATTAAGCACAACGCCAAAGGTTTTATACAGCCAATGGAATGCCCAAAATGTGACCTTTGAATTTTATGGTGATACCATTAATTTAGAAATAGATCATTCTGTTTTTGTTGATTTTACCTCATCATTATCCAATCAATCAGTAAAAGCATTTTACCAAACAATTAATGAAAGCAACTACCAATCACTCATTCACTCTTTAATTATTTATAAGGAAAGTCACCAATTAAATGATTGGTTTTATTATCAACTTATTCGTAAAACAGCACAACAAATAAGTTCTAAGTCTGATAATTATCATCGCTATACTTTGTACAAATGGTTTTTGTTAACCAAATCAGGATATGATGCAACACTTGCCATTGGCAACAATCAATTACTGTTTTATGTGAAGAGTGACGACAATATTTATGATATTCCATTTTATACAAAAGCAGGAAAACAATATGTATGTTTAAATTATCATGATTATGGTAAAATAGATTTTGAAAAAAATAAAATTTATGAGGTTGAAATTTTGATTCCCGAAGCGATAAAATCTTTCTCCTACAAAGTAAATCAATTACCAAATTTTAGAGCCGATTCCTACTCAGAAAAAGATATTCAATTTAATTATCATGAAACGAGTTATCACTTTAAAGTGAAGTTAAACCCTCAAGTAGAAAATATTTTTGCGAATTATCCTATTGTTGATTTTGAATCTTATTTTAATATTCCACTTAGTAAAGAAACATACAGTTCATTGATTCCTGCACTTAAAAAAAACTTGGAAACCATGAATCAAAAAGACGGAGTTGATTACTTAATGCACTTTACTCGTTATGCTTTTTTATTTGAAAACGATCAGGATAACTTCGGTAAAGAAAAACGTTTATCACCAGAACAAACGCTTCTTTATGACCATAGTGATTGTGATGATAGAGCAGCATTGTTTTTTTATTTAGTAAAAGAAATATACAATCTTCCAATGATTGCTTTGATGTATCCAACACATGTAACCATTGCTGTTCAATTTAATAAACCAATTGGGAAACCAATAATTTACAAAGGACATAAATACTCTATTTGTGATCCAACTCCTCAATTACAAGATTTTAAATTGGGGCAATTATCTCCTGATATTCGTAAAAATTCTTTTCAAGTAGTTTACGAATACAATCCTAATTTTAAATAGAACGACTCCATTTCTCATACTTATTTGTATAATTGTGTGATGAGAAAAATTCTTGGAATACTTTTCATATTGTTAATTTCAAATTTACTATTTGCACAATATCGAACAGGGCTTATCTTACCCAAACATTTTTTATCAAGTGATAGAAGAGATTCATTCTGCTGTGTGCTATTTCCTGATAGTATGATTTCTTTATATGAAAATGAAGGAGGAAAACGTAAAGGAAAAATATGCCGTGTTGGTGATCCAAATGAAGATGAGCATCATTATGAAAAACTCTATATAAAAACTAAAGGCGCAAAGCCTGAATTATTAGGAATAGAATTGTTTCAGGAAGTGGGTTTTGAAACCTATTGTTATGCTTATGATGAAGTGAAGAATGGCTACGTTCGCATTTTTACTCCTAAAGGAAATTTTTGGATTAGTGTGTATGAACTACACAAAATGGAATATGGAATTTTTACTTGGAAAGAATTTATTATAAAAAGTACTGGAAAATTAAATGGCTTTTTTCCGAAAGATATTGGGATGAATTTATTTGCACTACCATCTGCAAATTCAAAAATAATTAAGAAAATGAAAGGTGATGAATATGTGATTATACCAACAGGAGAATGCAAAGGAAATTGGTGTAAAGTGAAGGTAAATCATTACAAAAAAAATCCGTGTATAGCTGATAAAAATGATGAGCCAAATTTGATAAAAAGTTATACTGGTTGGATTAACTTAGTTGATGCAATTGGTAATCCGTTGTTATGGTTTTATACCCATAGTTGTTAATGATTATTGTAGAAGTAATCTTGCTCTTCTTTCATTTTTATAAACGGAAATTGCTCAACTAAAGCATTTGTTTTATCTAAATAGGTTTTTAGAAACTGTTGATGTTGCTTTGTGTTTCTATGAAAGGGTTTGTGTTGTTTTGCTGTTAAAATTTGTTTCAACTCTTCCAATATACTTTTTGTTTCGTAATCAAACATGGTTTCACTAAAACGTTCCCACACATACTCAATGGCTAATTTATTGGGGTGAACAAAGTCCTTTTCAAAAAAACGATAATCACGTAATTCATCTATTACAATTTCATAAGCAGGAAAATAATAGCAGTTTGGGTATTTTTTTATCAACTCATAAATAGATTGAATCAAAATTGCTTTACTAATATTATTTTCAACAACTCCATCTTTAATATACCTAACCGGACTTACCGTAAAAATAATTTTTTTATTATTTAGTGAAGAAGAAATGGATTCATAACACTTGACAATTTCATCAACAGATAGTAACTTTTTATTGAACTTTTGTTGTTGAACTTTGTGGCAATTGGCAACAATTTTATTCGTTTCTTTTAGCTCATACACATAAGCCGAACCAAAAGTAAATATTAAATAATCCGCTTGGTTAAAATAAGATATTGCCTGCTGTTGAGAGTCATTTATTTTTTGCAAAGCAACTTCTTTTTTTACATCAGAAAATAGTCCGTGATGCTCCCAAGAGTACCATAAATCGTTGTGTTGAAACAACTCTTGTTCATCCAATATTTTTTTATCTGAATAACATTTTACTGCATTAAAAATGCTAACTGGATTAAATAAAATTCCATTTGGATTAACCAATGTATCAAATTTATGATAGCGCAATTGCTCTCCAATATGCTCAGCAAAACAAGAACCCATCAACAATAATTTTTGTTGAATATTTATTTTTGAAGAGGGTGGTTTAATATCAAACGACAATTTAAAATCCATACTTCGAGTTTACTATTTAAGATTGAAAGTTGAAAGAGTTTATTGGGTTGGCAGTTAATGTAGATAATGAGTTTTTTTGCTTGAACTTTTTTTAACTATCGACTATCCGCTAACAACAACATCTTTTCAAACTCTCCACATCTGTTTAAAACTTTTTTGTAGTTATTATTATTGGCTTAACAATATTTGATAATCATTGTAGTTATATTTTTTAATTTTTGAACATGGCTAAGAAAACGAGCGAGCGAAAAATCTTTGTTTTAGATACTTCAGTAATTTTATACGACCACAACGCAATAAAAAATTTTCAGGAACACGATGTTGCAATTCCAATAGCGGTTTTAGAAGAGTTGGATAATTTCAAAAAAGGAAACGATACCATCAATTTTGAAGCACGCGAATTTATTCGTTACCTCGATAAGCTTTCGGGTGAATATACCTTGAGTGATTGGATTCCAATTAATGGCAGAGGAAGAGGAAAATTTAAAGTAGTGATGAACGACAAAACTTCTGTGGATGCTGAAAAAGTTTTTGGCGAACGCAAAGCTGATCATCGTATTTTAAATGGTGCTATTGCTATGCATGAACAGCATCCGGATAGAAATGTAATCATGGTTACAAAGGATGTGAATTTGAGGTTGAAAGCAAAATCATTAAACCTCCAAGCACAAGATTACGAGACAGGAAAAATAAAAGACCTTGACACACTTTATACCGGAAGAACCATTGTTGAAAAAGTAAAAGCAAGTGTAATAGATACCATTTATGCAAGAGGTTTTGCCAGTTATGATTTGGTATTTAAACAAAAGCCGATGGCAAATCATTACTATGTTTTAAAGAATGATAAAACGTCTGTATTGTGCTATTACAATCCAATTAACGAAAGTATTGAGAAGGTTGATAAACGCAGTGCATATGGAATTAAACCTCGCAATGCCGAACAAACATTTGCCATGCACGCAGTTATGAATCCTGCTGTTTCATTAGTTACGATACAAGGTGTGGCAGGAACAGGAAAAACTTTATTAGCATTAGCTGCATCGCTTGAGCAAAAAACAAACTACCGACAAATTTATTTAGCTCGTCCAATTATTCCTTTGAGTAACCGCGATATTGGTTTTTTACCCGGTGATATTAAATCTAAAATTAACCCTTACATGGAACCATTATGGGATAATTTAAAACTCATCCAAAATCAATGGAAAGAAACTGATAAAGAGTTTCAAAAAATTACCGATATGATTAATACCGAAAAGTTAATGGTAACTCCATTGGCTTATATCCGCGGACGAAGTTTATCAAACATTATGTTTATTATTGATGAGGCGCAAAACCTTACTCCGCTTGAGGTTAAAACAATTATTACACGTGCAGGAGAAGGTACAAAAATTGTTTTTACTGGAGATATTTTTCAGATTGATACTCCATATTTAGATTCACAATCAAACGGACTTTCCTATTTAATTGATCGCATTAGGGATAATCCTTTATATGCACATATCACTTTAGAAAAAGGAGAACGAAGCGAGTTGGCCAATTTAGCAAATGTGTTGTTGTAATAACAGCTTTAACTTAGAAATAATAATAACAAACTCAATTATTGTAATACATTTATTTTTTAATGTTTAGTACCTAAATTAATTCGTTAAAAAAATGCCATTCATTCCCTACTCTCAGTTTTTAGGACATCAATTTTTTAAGCAAAGGCATCTTGAAACTGTTATGCCTGCTCTTTTTAGAAATGTTAAAGTAAATTACAAACGAGAAAGAATTACAACATCTGATGATGATTTTATAGATTTAGATTGGACGGTGAATCACAGTAATAGACTATTGATTTTATTGCATGGTCTTGAAGGCAGTTCAAACTCTCAATATATAAAGGGATTTGCGCAGTATTTTAATAAAAATAATTTTGACGTGTGTGCTGTAAATTTTAGAGGGTGTAGTGGATCTGATAATTTAAAACTACCCTCATACCACAGCGGAGCAACTTCTGATGTGGTAGAAATTATATCCCATATCGAAACAAAAAAAAAATACACCGAAATAGTTATGATTGGTTTTAGTTTAGGTGGAAATGTATTGCTAAAATATTTAGGCGAACAAAACAGCAATGTAAATACCAAAATAAAATGTGCTGTTGCTTTTTCTGTGCCTTGTGATTTGTCGGGCTCTTCCAATGAATTAGCAAAACGAGGAAATAAAATTTATATGCAGCGTTTTTTAAAAACACTCAAAAAGAAAATGAAAAACAAAGCGAAAAGATTGCCTAATCAAATTAGTTTAATAGGAATTGAAAATATTACTGAATTTAAAACTTTTGATGATAGATATACAGCACCAATACATGGGTTTAAAGATGCAAATGATTATTGGAATAAATGCAGTTCAAAACAATTTTTATCATCAATCCAAATTCCTACTTTACTAGTAAGCGCTTTGAATGATCCATTTTTATCAGCAAGTTGTTTCCCTATTGAAGAAGCAAAAAGTAGCAACTGTTTTTATCTCGAAACACCAAAGTATGGCGGGCATGTGGGATTTTCTATTTCCTTACCCAATGGAAAATATTGGAGCGAACAAAGGGCTTTTGAGTTCATTAACGAACACATAAATTCATCAATAGAAAAAAAGAATTAATCTTATATATTTGGCGAAAATTTAAGGAATGAGCAGATTGTTAAAAAGTATATTTATTGGAGTTATTTTATTATTTACAATACCAGCATTTGCGCAAAAAACTGCGGCTAAACCAAGATCTGGATATGATATTATTCATCCGTTTAAAAATGGAATTGCCAAAGTAGAGAAAGATAAAAAACAAGGCTTTATTAATACAACAGGCGAAGAATTTGTGCCTTGCAAATATGATAATATTTACCCTTGGGAAGACAAAAGAGCTAAAGTAGAAATTGCCAATAAATATGGTTTTATTAATGAAGCAGGTGAAGAATATATTCCCGTAAAATACGATTATATCGGTCCGTTTAAAAATGGTTTGGCCATTGTAGCACTTAATGGGAGAAGAGGGTTGATTAATGAAGCAGGTGAAGAAGTGGTAACACTTGATGCAACAAAATAGGTTATTCGTAATAATAAACCCGCTTTACTCTTTGCGAAATGGAAGTTAAAATTTCATAAGGAATTGTTCCAACTTTATCTGCCACATCCACTACACTAATTTCTTTTCCAAACACAATTACTTCATCGCCTTCTTTGCACTCAATATGTGTTACGTCAAGCATGGTCATATCCATACAAATACCACCAATAATATTTGCTTTTTGTCCATTTACCAACATGTAACCTTTGCCATTTCCAAGCCTACGGTTTAATCCATCAGCATAACCTATGGCTACTGTAGCTATTAACGAATCCTGAGTTACTTTTCCTTTCCGACTATAGCCAACCGTTTCATGGTTTTTTATTTTACGCAGTTGTGAAACCACCGTTTTTAACGTACCGATTTGCTGCAATTGTTTTTGAATTTTTTCGGAAGGATCAATTCCATACAACCCGATCCCCAAACGCACCATATCAAATTGGGCTTCTGGAAAACGAATAATTCCACTGCTGTTTAATACATGTTTTAAAATAGGATACTCAAAAGCTAAACAAATTTTTTCGCTGATACGTTTAAATTTTGTAAGCTGTTCGTGAGTAAATTCATCAAACTTTTTTTCTTCGCTTGCGGCCAAATGTGCAAACACACTGCGTACCCTGATATTAGTATTTTGCTTGATGAATAAAATCAATTGATCCACTTCATCTTCATCAAAACCTAAGCGTTTCATGCCACAATCCACTTCAATATGAATGCTTACTTCTTCACCATCACACGCTTTAATGAGTTGCTCAAAAATAAAAAAGTTATAAATCTCTGGTTCTAAATTATGTTGTAAAATTTGATCAAAACTGGATGCCTCTGGATTCATTACCATAATGGGAGTTTTAATTCCTGCTTTGCGAAGTGTTACACCTTCATCAGCATAAGCAACGGTTAAATAATCTGCACGATGAAATTCTAACACCTTAGCTATTTCATAACTGCCCGCACCATAACTAAATGCTTTTACCATGCCCATCAATTTTACTCCAGGCTTTAATTTGCTGCGATACACATTTAAATTATTAACTAGTGCATTCAGGTTAATTTCAAATACCGTTTCATGCACTTTTTTCTCAAGCAAAGCGGTAATTTTTTCAAATTGAAATTGCCTCGCACCTTTTAATAAAATAACTTGATTGGAATAATCTAAACTTTTATACGATTCTATAAATGATGAAGTACTTTCAAAAAATTGAGCATGTGTATCAAACAAATTTTTGTGTTTGCAAATCATTGGTCCAATACCAATAATATTATTTACGCCTTTTTGTTTAAGCAACTGAGAAACCTGCAAGTAAAGTTCTTTTTCTTTTAAACCTGTTTGTAAAATATCAGAAAGAATAACTGTTTTTGAATAGCCCGCACTTTGTTGCAACATAAAATCGAGGGCAATTTGCAAGGCATTAATATCGGCATTATAACTATCATTAATAATCACACAATTATTTATTCCTTCCTTTAATTGCAAACGCATTTCAATAGGTTGTAATTCTTCAAATCGTTTTAAAATATCTGTTGAAAGCCTATTCAATGAAATCAAAAATGCAAAACAAGAACAAGCATTTGAAATAGATGCTTCGTCAATAAATGGAATATGGATACCTAAAATTTGCGATCCTTTTCTGATAGCAATTGATGTATTGTTTTTTTTAATTTCTACCTCAAAATTTACTTCGGCAGTATTCCCAACTTTGCTCCATGAAAATATTTTGAGTTGAGAATGATAAGAGGAAAAAGTTTTAATTTGTTCATCTACTTCTTTCTGATCGGCACAATAAACAAGCAGTTCAGCGTCTTCAAACAAAAGTAACTTTTCATGCAATTTTTCTTTTTGCGAATGGAAGCCTTCATCATGTGCTGCTCCTAAAAAAGTAAACACTCCAATATTTGGTTTAATGATTTGTTTCAGATTGTGCATCTCTCCTTTTAAAGAAATTCCTGCTTCAAAAATACCCAATTGATGCTGTTCATTCATTTGCCAAACAGATAATGGAACACCAACTTGTGAGTTGAAACTTTTTGGGTTTCTAACAATATTTAAATCGTCTTTTAGTAATTGATACAACCATTCTTTTATAATTGTTTTTCCATTGCTACCTGTAATTCCAATAACTGGATATTGAAATTTTGTACGGTGATAAGATGCGATTTTTTGTAACGCGGCTAATCCATTTTCAACTGAAATAAAAACGCAATGAGGCAACGATGCAAATGGGATATTTTTTGCCGATGAATGTTCAATAATAAAATACCTCACACCAGCATCATACACATCTTGGAGGTATTGATGACCATCATTTCTATCTCCTTTTATGGCAATAAAAATGGAAGATTCGGGGTAAATGATTTTTCGTGAATCAATTAATAAATGTTCAATAGGATATTGTTCAACAGCATTGTTTGGCTGAATCAATTTCCCTTTTACAATCTCATTAATATCGGCAATAAAATAACTCATATTTGTTGTCACAATAATATTAAAGTTATTGCAGTTGATTCGTTTTTTTATTTTTGAGAAATCATTTTCATTCCAATGGACTTCAAAAAAAAGTTTACTCCGCAACAAGCCTTATTAAAAGCAGCAAGTTATTGCGCATATCAGGAGCGTTGCCACGAGGAAGTAAAAGAGAAACTTGCCGAATGGGGTGTGTATGATAACGATTCTGGCGAAATTTTATTAAAACTTATCGAACAAAATTATTTAAACGAAGAACGTTTTGCCCAAGCATTTGCTGGTGGAAAATTTAGGGTAAAAAAATGGGGACGAATAAAAATTACTTTAGAACTGAAAGCTCGAAAAATTTCGGATTATTGTATTCGCTCTGCAATGAAAGAGATTTTGGAAGATGATTATTTAAAAACGATTACACAATTGGCCGAAGAAAAATATATTTCAGTAAAAGATAAAAATCCATTGATTAAAAAAAATAAAACAGCTACATTCCTTATGGGAAAAGGTTTTGAAGGAGATTTGGTTTGGAATGTATTGCGAAAGATAAAGTAACGCAAAACTTTCCATCAAAAAAATCTGTTACATTTGGACACTTATTTTTAAACAACATGACCGCAGTAAAAGAATTTCTTGAAGTATATGCCGAGCAAACTCCAAATCCTGAAACGATGAAGTTTGTTTTTAATAAAATGATATTGCCTGATGATAGTGCAGATTTTCCTTCTCGTGAAAAAGCAAATGCCTCACCCTTAGCCAAAAATTTATTTGAGTTTAGTTTTGTAAATGGTGTTTTTATCATGAACAATTTTGTAACTATTACCCGAACAGAAGGAAGTGAATGGGATGATATTGTACCAATTGCAAAGGAGTTTTTAAAATCATATGTGGAGGCCGATGAGCCGATTGTTTTTAAATCAACTGTAACAAAAGCTGATTATGGTGATGATAATATTATTGTAGCAAAAATTATTGATGTGTTGGATACTTATGTGAAACCCGCAGTAGAAACTGATGGCGGACAAATAGTTTTTAAAGATTATACCAATGGTGTGGTAACGGTTGAAATGAGAGGCTCATGCAGCGGTTGCCCATCATCAACAATTACATTAAAAAAGGGTATTGAAGGAATGCTTACACGAATGGTTCCTGAAGTGAAAGAAGTAATTGCCGAGTCGTTATAGTTTACTCTATTGACTTTTTAATTTCCACTAAAAATTCCTTTACCCGTTTAAGTTTATCAATTAATTGAGCGTTATCAACAACGTTTGGATTATGTTTCAACTTCTCGTTTGCACCTTGTAAAGTGTATCCTTTTTCTTTTACTAAATGATAAATTAAACGAAGATTTTGAATATCTCTCTGACTATATTTTCTAGTTCCTTTATCTGTCTTTTCAGGTTTTAAAATATCAAATTCTTTTTCCCAAAAACGAATAAGCGAAGGAGCAACTTTCAGCATTTCTGAAACTTCGCCAATAGAATAGTAGGATTTTATTATTAGTTCTTGGTTCACGGTTCACAAACTAATCAAACGATTGTGTTGGTCTGTCTCCAAGTTCACGTAAGGAAGTATATTCAGCTTCACTTAAATCATTAAAGAAATAATTGATGGGGTTTATTTTTCTTCCGTTTTTCATCACCTCGTAATGCAAATGCGGACCTGACGATAAACCTGTGTTTCCAACATAACCAATTAATTGCCCGCGGTTAACATGCTGCCCTGGGCGCACTTTTGTGCGATACATGTGTCCGTATAAAGTTTTGTAACCGAACCCATGATCTATCACCACAAAATTTCCATAACCGCTCATTCCATCATCAGGAGTTACCACTCTTCCGTTTCCTGTGGCATAAATTGGTGTTCCGGTTGGAGCTGTAAAATCAATACCTGTGTGCATTTTATAAGTTTTGTAAATAGGATGCAAACGATACCCAAAGCCCGATGCCATCTTTCTTAGGTCTTTGTTCGACATGGGTTGTATGGCAGGAATAGCCGCTAAAAATTCTGTTTTCTTAGATGCCAGTTTACTTAACTCATCAAACGATTTGGATTGAACATACAATTGTTTATTCAGTTGATCCATCTTTTTATTTAATCCAATCAACGCATTCGAATTATCGTATCCTTCCAATTCTCTGTATTTATCAACTCCACCAAAACCTCCTTCACGAACACTGGAAGAAATAGGTTCTGCTTCAAACACCGAGCGATAAATAGAAGCATCACGATCTTGTAATTCTTTCAAAACCCCAGTCATTTTCTCTGCTTTCTGATTTAATAATTGGGTTTGAAGTTTATAATTTTCAATCTCTCGTTTTAATATTTTTTCTTTAGGCGAATCAATAAAATTATATGCAACAATCAGGAAAATGGCACCCGCAACAATAGATGCAGAGAGAAATCCAAACACCCGCAACACCAATGAACGCACATTTGTGGTTACTTTCTCAAAATCTAAGCTATGTGGATTATAAAAGTATTTTATTTTTGCCATTCTTTGTTAACGGTAATTAGTAATTTATCGTTACTTGCTCATTCAAGTTTAATTAAAAGAGTTGAGAATAGTTTATAGTCTCTCTATTTTTAATCTAACTCAATCGGCAAAGGTTTGATTTTAAATTAATTGTGAAAAATAACCAGATGACAGCAACAGAAGTTCGCGAAACGTTTTTAAAATTTTTTGAAAGTAAAGGACATACCATTGTTCCCTCAGCACCTATAGTTGTTAAGAACGACCCAACTTTGATGTTTACCAATGCCGGCATGAATCAGTTTAAAGATTGGTTTTTGGGTAATGAAACGCCTAAATATAAACGTGTGGTTGATACACAAAAATGTTTGCGAGTAAGCGGAAAACATAATGATTTGGAAGAAGTTGGAGTAGATACTTACCATCACACCATGTTTGAAATGTTGGGAAATTGGAGCTTTGGCGATTATTTTAAAAAGGAAGCTATTGAGTGGGCTTGGGAATTATTAACGGAGGTTTACAAATTACCTAAAGACAGATTATACGTTACCGTTTTTGAAGGAGATAAAAAAGAAGGTTTGGCTTTCGATCAAGAAGCTTATGATAATTGGGCAAAATGGATTGATAAGAGCCGAATTTTAAACGGAAATAAAAAAGATAATTTTTGGGAGATGGGCGATACCGGTCCTTGTGGGCCATGTTCCGAAATTCATATTGACTTAAGAAGTGATGAAGAAAGAAAGAAAGTAGATGGAGCTACGTTAGTTAATAACGACCATCCTCAGGTGATAGAGATTTGGAATAATGTATTCATGGAATTTAACCGTAAGGCAGATGGCTCATTAGAAAAACTCCCTGCACAGCACGTGGATACCGGAATGGGTTTTGAACGTTTGGTGCGTGCCATTGAAGGAAAAAGTTCCAATTATGATACCGATGTTTTTGTGCCGACCATAAAATTTATCGAACAATATTCAAAAATAAATTACGCATTCAGTGATTCGAAAACCGACATTGCTATGCGAGTGATGGCCGATCATATTCGTGCAATTTCATTTGCCATTGCCGATGGACAATTGCCAAGCAATAATGGAGCAGGTTATGTGATAAGAAGAATTTTACGCAGAGCGGTTCGTTACCAATACCAATTCTTAAATATTAAAGAACCGTTTTTATGCAAGCTGGCAGAAATTATTGCTGATAGTTTCAAGAATGTTTTCCCTGAATTGAATGCGCAAAAAGATTTTGTGGTAAAAGTGATTAAAGAAGAAGAGCAGAGTTTTTTGAGGACGTTGGAGAATGGAATACAAATTTTAAACTCCGAAATTGAATTTTCAATAAGATTAGATGAATTAGGGAAAGATTTATTTAATGATGATGCTTTTCTTGATGGATACAACCAAATTGTTGAATTCATTTATAAGAATAATATTTTAGAAAGAAGATTTACTAATCCAAATGATAATGATGCATTTCGAAAAAGACTTTTCGATATTTTTCAAGATAAGGTTGCTTTAAGCTTTCATCTTTTATCATTGCAGAGAACAGAAAACACACCAATAAAGGACAATATAATTAAAGTTAACAAATTAATTCCTGGGGAAGTTGCATTTCTTCTTTCTGACACCTATGGCTTTCCTATTGACCTAACTCAGCTAATATCAAAGGAAAGAGGTGTTGATATTGATATAGACGCATTTCGAAAATGTTTAGAAAAACAAAAATCCCGTTCCCGCAAAGCAACCGAATTAACAACAGATGATTGGGTGGAAACAAACTCCCTCTCCTCTGGAGAGGGTCGGGGTGAGGCTTCCACTTTATTTTTGGGATACGACCAGACAGAAACGGAAATAAAAATACTCAAATTCCGAAAAGTAAAAGCAAAAGGGAAAGAGCAATTTCAATTGGTATTTAATCAAACTCCTTTCTATCCGGAAGGTGGAGGGCAAGTTGGTGATAATGGCTTTATCTCTAATGCCAATGAAAAAATAAAAATTGTTGACACGAAGAAGGAGAACAATTTGATTATTCATTTTGCCGAAAAGTTACCAGAAGAAGTTGAAGGTATTTTCATTGCAAAAGTTGATACCCATAAAAGAACGCTCACGGAAAATAATCATTCCGCTACACACTTATTACATGCGGCATTACGGAGTGTATTGGGCACGCATGTGGCTCAAAAAGGTTCGTTAGTAAATGAGGAACATTTGCGTTTCGATTTTTCTCACTTTGCAGCAATGACTGATGAAGAAATTGCTAAAGTAGAGCATATCGTAAACCAAAAAATTCGCAAAAATATTGCTTTGGATGAACGTAGAAATGTGCCCATTGATGAAGCAAAAAAATTAGGAGCCATGATGTTGTTTGGAGAAAAATATGGCGACTCAGTGCGTGTAATTACGTTTGATGAAAACTATTCAAGAGAACTTTGCGGTGGAACACATGTAAAAGCAACTGGGCAAATTGGGTATTTTAAAATCACATCAGAGAGTGCTGTGGCTGCTGGTGTTCGTAGGGTTGAAGCCATTACCGCTGATGCTGCGGAGGAATTAGTTGATAGTTGGCAGTTGATAGTTGATAGGTTAAGTAAGACGTTAAATACTAAAGATATTGTAAAAAGTGTGGAGCAATTGGTGGATGAAAAAAGTGAATTGCTTAAAAAATTAGAAGTGTTTGAAAACGAAAAAACAATTCAAATTAAGAACCATCTCAAATCCAAAATCTCAAATCTCAATTCCATCAATCGTATTATTGAATTGATTGAAATTTCATCAGTTGATCAACTAAAAAATCTTTCCTTTCAACTTAAAAACGAAACTGAAAATTTGTTTTGCGTATTGGGTTGTGTGCTTAATGGAAAGCCTATGTTGAGCGTGATTATTTCTGAAAATTTAGTAGCTGATAAAAAACTCCATGCTGGAAATATTATAAAAGAATTGGCAAAAGAAATTAAAGGTGGCGGTGGCGGACAACCATTTTATGCAACTGCTGGTGGCAATGATATAAATGGATTACAAGCAGCATTAGAAATAGCAAAAACGTTAATATAGGTTATCTACCAACATGAAATATTGTTATCATCAACATGAAGTTATTTTTTTACATAAATAGCTTTAAATAACAATATAATTATTGCAAATAATGAATTGAATTCATACGATTTAAGGATTGAATATTTAACTAATTTTATGAAATTAAAATGGAGTACATTTTTTTTTAATAAACTTAAATGTGCAAATTCTTATACCCTCAGAGTGCAAAAAAATGATCCTATTTAAATGTACAAAAGCATAACGTTTATATAATCTTAGATTAACTGTATACTCAGCTTCAAATCTTTTTTTTGTGGCACAAAAAAATCTTCTAATTTTATGAAACGAATTCTATTTATTGCCTCATTATTATTTATTCAAACAGTACAAGTTTATTCTCAAACATTAACATCAGGAAACATTGTTGTTTTGAGAATTGGAGACAGTACAACCACATTAGCCAGTACAGGGAATACACTTGCACTAGATCAATTTACTGGATCAGGAACCTATGTTAATTCCGTAATCTTCCCTAAAACAGGTTCAAGCGCTATATGTTTAAGTGGCACCGCTACTTCTGAAGGCGGGTTAACTCTCTCAAGTAATTTCACCTCCGTTAATATGGCAGGCTACAAAACAGCAGCTCCTTACGCGTCCTCTGTGAGTGCTACAACCACAGCTACTGTTAATAGAGCCATTGCCAATATTACAGCATCAGGTACATTTTCTATTCCAACATTAACCGCCACCGGATACTCTGCAAATAATCCAAGATGCGCCACATCAAATGGATCCGGCTATTGGGTAGCGGGTGCCAATACTGGAATCAGCTATGGAACTTCTGCTTCCAATGCTGATACAATCGTTTCAGCTACCCTAACCAATATCAGAAGCATCAACGTTTTCACGAACCAACTTTACTTTTCTACCGGTTCGGGTACGCGCGGAATTTATCGGGTAGGTTCAGGCATGCCTTCAAATTCAAGAAATACTTCCGTTATTTATATTGCAACAGGTTCAAGTAGTTCTCCTTATCAGTTTTCATTTAGCGCAGATACAACAATTTGTTATATTGCAGATGATCAATCGAACTCTTCTGGAGGAATTCAAAAGTGGACACGAAGTGGAAGTACATGGAGCTTAAGCTACGTTTTGGGAACAGGTGTTACCAATATTGGTGCAAGAGGAATAACAGTAGATTGGAGAGGAAGTAATCCTATTATTTATGCTACAACAGCAGAAGCATCAGCTAATAGAGTAATTAAAATAACTGATGCCGGAAGTTCATCAACGGCAACTACTTTAGCTACCGCTGTCTCAAATACCATTTTTAGAGGAATTGCATTTACACCAGGAACTAATCCTTTTACTTCAAGTGTTACTCCATTAACAGGTACTACTTCACAAACCAATGTAAGCTGTTTTGGAGGAAATAATGGAGTTGCTACTGTTAATAATGTATCAGGTGGTTTAGGTTCATATTCATATTCTTGGTCTCCAGCTGGAGGAACAAATGCCACCGCTACAAATTTAATAGCAGGTACTTACACTTGCACAGTAATTGATTCAATTGCTGATACTCTTATAAAAACAATTACGATTACACAACCAACAATTATTACAGCTAGCATTTCTGCTCAAACCAATGTAAGTTGTTATGGTGGTAATAATGGATCTGTAACAATAACAGCAAGTGGAGGAACAGGCTCTCTTAGTTATATTTGGTCACCTTCGGGAGGAACTTCTTCAAATGCAACATCCCTTGCCGCTGGAGTTTACACATGTACGATTACTGATTCTAATAGTTGTTCAAAAATTATTTTGGATACTATTCTTCAACCAGCTGTTTTGGCAAATAATACTATTTCTTCTTCGCAAACAATCTGTAGTGGCTCAACCCCTTCAACATTAACAGGAGCATTACCTACAGGCGGTAATGGTACATATACGTATTCATGGTTGAGTTCAACTACTAATGCTACATCAGGATTTGCGGTAGCCAGTGGAACAAACAACACTTCAGGATATTCACCAGCATCATTATCTCAAACCACATGGTTCAGACGAGTAGTAACATCAGGAGCATGTGCTAATGATACAACTACAGCAGTTCAGGTTACAGTAAATACCGCCATAGCAAATAATACGGCTAGTGGAGCCCAAGCTATATGCAGTGGTTCAACTCCGACTGCATTAACAGGAAGTACACCAACAGGAGGCAATGGCTCAACGTATACTTATGGTTTGTTGAGTTCAACTACTAATGCTACATCAGGTTTTGCGTTAGCTAGCGGAACAAACAACACTTCAGGATATTCACCAGCATCATTATCACAAACCACATGGTATAGAAGAGTAGTAACCTCAGGAGCATGCTCAGCAGATACGACAACGGCAGTAGCAATCACAGTAAATACCGCCATAGCCAACAATACGGCTAGTGGAGCCCAAGCTATATGCAGTGGTTCAACCCCGACTGCATTAACAGGAAGTACACCAACAGGTGGAAATGGTTCAACGTATACTTATGGTTGGTTGAGTTCAACTACTAATGCTACATTAGGTTTTGCGTTAGCTAGCGGAACAAACAACACTTCAGGATATTCACCAGCATCATTATCACAAACCACATGGTATAGACGAGTAGTAACATCAGGAGCATGTGCTAATGATACAACTACAGCAGTGGCTATTACAGTTGGAACAGCCGGAACATGGGTAGGAGCAACAAGCTCAGCATGGGGCAATACAGCTAATTGGAGTTGTCCACAAGTTCCAACTTCATCTACCAATGTAACTATTCCATCAGGAACAACTAATTCACCTATTATTAGTGATGTTCAGCAGGCTAATAATGTAACTATCGCATCAGGAGCAACATTGACAATAAATAATGCATCATCGTTGTATACTATCAATGGTGCATTAGCAGTAAGTGGCACCTTAACCCATAGTAATGGGGAGATTGTATTTGGAGGCACTATAGCTCAAACCATTCCGGCAGGAACGTATAACCGCTTAACTGTAAATAATGCATCAGGAGTAGTATTAGGAGGAAATATTACCTTAAATGATTCATTAAAAATGAACAACGGAAATGTGAATTTAGGTGCATATAATTTAACTATTGCTGGTACAAATGGAATAGTAAGCAATGCTGCTACAAGCAGATTCATTGCAAACACTGGAACAGGTGCTCTCACTATTCAAAACATTGGAAGTACCGGCAGAACAGGTGCAGTTTCATTTCCGGTAGGTAAGAGTTCTTATAATCCTTTAACTATAACCAATACAGGAACCATAGATAATTTCACAGTATTATTAATTGATAGTGTAACGAATGCGTATACGGGCACTACACCAACAGGAAGTAAACTCACCTCAAATGTGGTAAACAGAACATGGATAGTGAATGAAGCGGTAGCAGGAGGAAGTAATGCAACAGTTTCCACCCAGTGGGCAACAACAGATGAGTTAACAGGCTTTACTCGCACAAGTTCATACTTAGCCAGATATACAGGAACCAATTGGAGTTCTGCAACATCAGTAGCAGCATCAGGCTCAAATCCATATACACAAACGCAAACAGGTATAACAAGCTTCTCGCCATTTGCAGTTGGAAGTGGAGGAACAGTTCCTGTTGAGTTGTTAACGTTTACAGGTAACAAAAAAGGAAAAATGGTGGAGTTAAATTGGGTAACCACGAGTGAGATTAACAATGATTACTTTATAGTGGAGCGTTCGGAGGATGGAAAAGTATTTACTCAAGTTGGAAAAGTGAGAGGACAAGGAAATAGTAATAGGATAAACAACTATAGTTTACTGAATGATATATCAGCAATGATGGAACAACAAGTTCCAACGCTTTACTACAGATTAACACAAGTAGATTTTGATGGAAAAGCAATTGAAGAAAGAATTATATCAGTGAATCTAGATAAGAATATTTCGGGTATAAACCTAAGTGCTAATCCAAATCCATTCAGAACGGGAGTAACCTTAAACATTAACACATCAAAAGAAGAGGCAATCAACATTAAGATGATGGATATGTCAGGACGAGTTATTAGAGAGGAAGCATCAACAGTAAGTGTGGGTGATAATGCAATTGAGATGAATAATTTAGAAGAGTTGAAAGATGGAATGTATATTATTCAAGTAACAACTCATGATGGAACACTAATCCATAAAGTAGTAAAACAGGATTAATTGATGTTACCAATCAATTCAATTAAACTTTAAAAGGCAGCCATCAGGCTGCCTTTTAAAGTTTAAATAGATGGTTAAAATCTAATTTGGTATGGCTATCACATTTTTAATTTGAGGAATGGCACTTTTCAATCCGTTTTCAATACCTGCACGCATAGTCATATGGCTCATTTCACAAGAAGAACAATTTCCCAATAAACGCAATTGCACTTCCATTTCATCAGTAACATTTACCAACTCTACATCACCTCCATCAGCTTGCAAAAATGGTCTCATAGAGTTAAGAGCAATTTCAATTTTTTCTTTTAATTCTGTCATATCCATTTGCGAATTTAGTTTAATCAATTAGAAACTGCTTCTATTTTTGCTGAATTGATAATAGCAATTTGTTGAGCAATTGAGGAAGCTACATTCATAAACGCTTCGGCAACTGGAGAATGTTTTTCCATAACCGCTGGTCGTCCACTATCACCGCCTTCTCTTATACTTTGGTAAATTGGGATTTGCCCTAATAAAGGAACATTTAATTCATCAGCCATTTTTTTTCCACCACCTTTTCCAAAAATATAATAGTTGTTTTCAGGTAATTCAGCAGGAGTGAAGAACGACATATTTTCCACAATGCCAAGAATTGGCACTTTTGTTGGAGTCATACTAAACATCGTTGCAGCTTTATAGGCATCTGCTAATGCAATAGCTTGGGGAGTAGTAACCATAATAATTCCAGTTAACGGAACAATTTGTATCATGGTTAAATGCACATCACCAGTTCCTGGAGGAAGATCTAAAATAAGATAATCCAATTCACCCCAATCGCAATCATTAATAAACTGACGAAGAGCTGATGAAACCATGGGGCCACGCCATACCACAGCCTGTTCAGGTTTTATTAAAAAGCCTATTGACAATAATTTAATACCAAATTTTTCGATAGGAATCATCAAAGATTTTCCATCCACTTCACGCATTAAAGGTTGGCTATCCATTTCGCCAAACATCATTGGAACACTTGGCCCATGAATATCGGCATCAAGCAAACCTACTTTTGCTCCACTTAGTGATAAGGCTAATGCAAGATTTGATGAAACAGTTGATTTACCTACTCCGCCTTTTCCGGATGCAACAGCAATAATATTTTTTACTCCTGGTAACACTAATTTATCTAATCGATTTGAAGTAACATTAGCTGTCATTTCAATCTTCACAATTAAATCAGATGAGATTAATTGATGAATTGCAGCTATACAATCAGTTTCAATTTTTTCTTTAAGCGGACAAGCAGGTGTGGTTAATATTACTTTAAAAGAAACAGTATTTCCCTCAATCAAAATATCCTTAATCATATTAAGTGAAACCAAATCTTTTTTCAAATCAGGTTCGATAACTGTTGACAGTGCTTTTAATATTAAATCGTTGGTAACAGACATTTTTATTTTAATAACAATTGGGGAGCAATTTAGGTTTACAATGGAATAATTAAAATGATATTAAAAAAAGAATGGTATTAAACCTTCCTTTAGCATATATATCTTAACTGCATAAATTAAAAATAAACGGATATGAAAACTTCAAAAAACATTTTTATTATTTTACTAATTGCGGCTACCGCTTTTGGTATTCAATCTTGTAAAAAAGATAGCACCGAATCAAGCACAACTACTGATGATACTGCCGCACAAATGCAACATTCAACAGACGAATCTAATCAAACAACCGAATCGGAATATGCTTTAAATGATGCAAATGATGCCATGAACAATTCAAGTTTTGGAAAATCGTTTTCCATTGTGGGTGCAACTATTGATTCGGTAGTTGGTGATAAAAAAGTTGTGATTACTTATAATGGAAACAATGTTGATGGGACTCGCAATCGTACAGGACAAATTACTGTTCAATTAACATCTGGCAATCATTGGAGAGATGCAAATGCAGTAATAACAATTACGTTTACTAACTTTAAAGTTACACGAAATGCAACAGGAAAAAGCCTAACATTTAATGGAACTCATACTGTAACAAATGTAAGCGGAGGATTAGTTTCTACATTAACAAATGGGAACTCTGTAACCCATAAAATTGAAGGCACAATGAATGTAACTTTTGATGATGGAACAACAAGAAGTTGGATGATTACCCGTCAAAGAATTATTGGGTTAACAAGCACAGGATCTGTATATGTTTCGATAAGTGGTTTTGGAACTAAAGATGGATTAACAAACATTGTTGTACAAGGAACAAATAGAGTAGGAGGGGTATTTTATACAATCATCTCAACACCAGTTATTTTTAGCTCATCTTGTTCATGGACTCCAATTAGTGGTGTAAAAGTTCATAAAGGAATTGATAGAGAAATTACCGTAACATTTGGTGTAGATCAAAGTGGAAATGCTGTAACAAGTACCTGCCCTTATGGATTTAAAATTAATTGGACAAACATAAAAGGTGATGCCAAACAAGCCGTTATCAGCTACTAAAGTAAATCAGAATTAAGCAAAACGTCCGGAATAAAAGATTTATTTCGGGCGTTTTGTTTTATTAAAATATATAACAAGATGCTTAACTAACAGAATCCTTTTTGTTTTTAAAACTTTCAAAAATTTCTTCTGGAGATTTTCCCATATTTTCGATAGAATATTTTGCATCTTCAGCTAAATCACTTGTTGGATATTTTAGTATAAAATTGGCGTAAACATCTACCGCTTTATTATAGTTATGCATACTGTTTTCATAAATATATCCTTGCAAAAAAAGAGCTTCTTCACACAGTTTATTTTTAGGATATTTATCAATAATATTTTGAAGCAGTTGAATAGCTTCATCATGTTTAGCAGTTGCATTGCAACGCTGAGCAGCTTTAAAAATAAATTCAGGAGTTAACTCATCATCAGGATATTTAGTAGCAAAATCAAGATATGCGGTTTTCATTTCTTCAATGGTTGAAGGACTAAAAATACTATCATTATTTTCCATTGCCTTAATATTTTTTAATGATTTTTCTTTAGGGGATGAACAACTAAGAATAATGGTTAAAAGAAAAAGTGTACTGCTTTTGATTTTCATACTTAAATTTTTTTTTGTGCGAGTTTACAATTTTTTTAAAATGTACACATCAACAATTTTTTTCATAAATAAATTGTCAATACTGTCCCGTTCTTAACAATACCAAAGTGCATGCTTCAAGAGCCTTAACCCCTTTTTCTAAAAGCATCTTTTTAAATTTAGGGTTTTCTGTGCCTGGATTAAATACCACACGTTTGGGTTTTAAATTCAAAATATAATCAATATACATTTCTTGGTTTTGAGGGTTTAAATACAAAGTAACCGTATCAAAATCCTTATCAGTTGGCAGTTCATTTATAATTTTTTGTGATTCAATTTTGCCCTTCTTAATCCCAAAAGCTACAACAGGGTGGTTATATTCATTTAGCATCATAGTGGCTTTATAGCTATATTTATCAGGGTTTGGAGATGCTCCAACAACTAAAGTTTTTTTCATATCGAACAAATTTAATCCTCATTTTTATTTTAAGAGAGGCAACTTCTTTATTTTATTATTTTCGCAACATTAAAAGCAAACATATTAAATAGATAAAAGTTCGTGTTGTATAAAAATTTACTTTGAACTTTTTGGTATTAATAAATGTATAAATGAAAATATCATACAACTGGTTATTAGAATTAATTGATTTAAAAAAATCGCCACAAGAAATTTCGGAATTGCTCACAGGTTGCGGACTTGAAGTGGAAAGTATTGAACAATTCCAATCCATAAAAGGTGGATTGGAAGGGATTGTAATTGGGGAAGTTAAAACTAAAATTAAACACCCTAATGCCGATAAATTAAGTGTTACAACGGTTGATATTGGTACCGAAATAAAACAAATTGTTTGTGGTGCACCCAATGTGGGTGTTGGGCAAAAAGTGTTGGTGGCAACTGTTGGCTCAACCGTTTATCCAACCAAAGGCGAGCCTTTTAAAATTAGCAAATCAAAAATAAGAGGCGAAGTAAGTGAAGGGATGATTTGTGCCGAAGATGAATTAGGTTTAGGTGAAAGTCATGATGGAATTTTAATATTGCCAAGTGAGTATGAAGTGGGTAAAAAAGCAGCTGATTATTTCCCTGTTTACACTGATTATTTAATAGAAATTGGATTAACCGCAAATAGAGGTGATGCTGCTTCGCACTTAGGCGTAGCAAGGGATTTGAAAGCACTTACTAATTGCGGATTACGAATTACGAATTATGAATTGCCACAAATCACAAAAAGCAAATCACTAATCGAAATTAAAATAGAAGATATCGAAAGTTGTAAGCGTTATTCTGGAATTTCAATTTCAAACATTACTGTTAAAGAATCTCCTGAATGGCTAAAAAATAAATTAAAAGTAATTGGAATTTCATCTATAAATAATATTGTGGATGCTACAAACTATGTTTTGCATGAAATGGGGCAACCACTTCACGCATTTGATTTGGACAAAATTGCAGGACAAAAAATTATTGTTAAAAAAGTTAAAACCGAAACCAAATTTATTACACTTGATAAAATAGAAAGAAAATTGAGTGGCGATGAGTGCATGATTTGTGATGCCGAAAAACCATTAGCCATCGCAGGGGTTTTTGGTGGTATAGATTCAGGGATTAATAATCAAACTAAAAATATTTTTATTGAAAGTGCATACTTTGATGCAGGTTCAATTCGCAAAACTGCAAAATACCACGCACTCAATACAGATGCGTCTTTTCGATATGAAAGAGGAACAGATCCAAACATTACTATTGATGCTTTAAAAAGAGTAGTGAATATTATTTTGGAAATTGCAGGTGGAGAAATTGCATCTGATTTTGTAGATATTTATCCAACAAAAGTGGAGAACACACAAATAGAATTTTCTATTAACCGTTTTAACAAATTAATTGGACAAATTATTCCTATTGATGAAGTAAAACGTATTCTAGTTGCGCTCGAAATTATCATCACAAAAGAAACTCCAATGCATCTTTCATTATCTGTTCCTCCATATCGAGTTGATGTGAAACGTGAAGCGGATATTGCTGAAGAAATTTTACGTATTTATGGACTAAATAAAATTGATATTCCTTCACATATTAAATCGGCAACCGTTTTTTCTGTTGATGAACCGAAATACAAACTCCGAAATAAAGTAGCAGAATATTTGAGTGCAAATGGTTTTTTAGAACTGGTAAATAATTCGCTCACAAAATCATCATACTATAATGAAGACGAACTAAAATATGCTGTAAAAATTTTAAATCCATTGAGTAATGATTTGGATATGATGCGCATGAATATGCTGTTTAGCGGACTTGAAAATATTCAATACAACAAAAACAGAAAGGCAAGTGATTTAAAATTATATGAATTTGGATACACCTATTTTGTTAAAGAAAATAAGTATATCGAAATACCGCATTTTAGTTTATTAATGTGCGGAATGAAAGAGAGTGAAAGTTGGAATACGCCACAAAAACCAATTACTTTTTTTACACTAAAATCGATTTTAGTAAATGTGTTAAAGAAGATTGGAATTCGAAAAATAAGTTTTGATACCCAAGAAAATAATGAGGTGTTTTCTAACTACTCAACCATTTCATCTCAAGGAAAAATACTTGTTGAATTTGGTAGTGTAAATGAACTTATCGCAACAAAATTTGATTTAGATAACACAGTTTATTTTGCAGATATAAATTGGAACAATGTTATTGAAGTGAGCCAAAATACTAAATTTTCTATTGAATCTATTTCTCAATTCCCATTTGTAAGAAGAGACCTTGCATTGCTGTTGGATAAAGCAACTAAATACTCCGAAATAGAAAAAATAGCTGTTAAATCAGAACCTAAATTAATCAAATCAATAAATGCATTTGATGTGTATGAAGGAGATAAAATTGAATCGGGTAAAAAATCTTATGCCATCAGTTTTATTTTGCAAGACGACCAAAAAACCCTCACCGATGAAGATATTGATTTAGTAATGAATAAACTCATCAAACAATTTGAAAAAGAATTGGGAGCAATACTTAGGTCATGAAAAATAATGAATTAACATTTCAGGCAGATGAAATTAAATTGAAAGTTGTGAAGCTGCTTAAGCAGTTTTATGAGCTCAAGCAAAAGCATTCAACCCTTGAAACAGAGAACCATTCATTAAAAATTACTGTTGAGAATCAAAAAAATACCATCTCAACATTAGAAGAAAGAAATAAAATCATTAAACTTGCTGATTCACTCTCCAACTCAAAGGAAGATATTCATGAACTGAAAAAAAAAGTAAATGAGTATATCCGCGAAATTGATGAGTGTATTAGGTTACTAAGCGATAGATAGCTTTAACATTGGACGAACTTTCAATAAAAGTAAATATAGCCGACCGAATTTATCCACTCACAGTAAAAGCTGATGAAGAAGAAAAAATTAGGATGGCTGCAAAACTGATTAACGATAAACTGAAAGCTTATGGCAATCAGTTTGCGGTGCGAGATAAACAAGATATTATTTCGATGTGTGCGCTTGAATTAGCCACACAACTAATCAATTTGCAAGAACACGGAAATGCTGAAGACAATAGCTTATCCGTGCAACTCAATACAATAACTGAGTTGTTGAAAGACGTTACCATTTAAACTTTCTTTTGCCCATAGTAACAGTATTGTAACTTTAAAACAGATAGCTGTTATGGAAATTTATTTAGTAGTAATTATTGCAATGATAGCCCTTGGAGCAGGTGCAGTAGTGATGTTCATTTTGAACAAAACGATGCTTGAAGCTAAAGCCAAAGAAATCATTAAGGAAGCCGAAGTGATGGCTGAGGTAACCAAAAAAGACAAAATGCTTGAGGCAAAAGAAAAGTTCATACAACTTAAAGCCGATCATGAAAAAGAAGTATTTACCCGTAATCAAAATGTGGTAACTGCCGAAAACAAAATCAAGCAAAAAGAACAATCCCTTAATCAAAAATTAGAACAAGTTCAACGTAAAGATGCTGAACTCGAACAAATCAGAGTTACACTTGCTAAGCAATTAGATGTAGTTGCGGTAAAAAAAGAAGAGGCCGAAAAAGCGCTCAACAATCAGGTAAAACAATTAGAAAAAATTGCAGGTCTGAGTGCTGATGAAGCGAAAAAACAATTGGTTGAAGCCCTGCAAGAAGAAGCTCGCACAGAAGCAATGGGAAGAATAAAAGACATTGTTGATGAAGCTAAACTTACCGCAGGTAAGGATGCAAAGAAAATTATTTTGAACACCATTCAACGCACCGCAGCCGAACATGCTATCGAAAATTCTGTTTCCGTTTTTAATATTGAAAACGATGAAATGAAAGGGAGAATTATTGGACGAGAAGGTAGAAATATTAGAGCATTAGAAGCGGCTACCGGAGTTGAAATTATTGTAGATGATACGCCAGAAGCTATTATTCTTTCTTGCTTTGATCCAATTAGAAGAGAGATAGCTCGTTTATCACTTCACAGATTGGTTACGGATGGACGAATTCATCCAGCTCGAATTGAAGAAATTGTAGCCAAAACTAAAAAGCAATTGGAGGATGAAATTGTTGAAATTGGCGAACGCACAACAGTGGAATTAGGAATTCATGGTTTACACCCAGAGCTTATACGTATGGTTGGGCGGATGCGTTATCGCTCATCATACGGGCAAAATTTATTACAACACTCGCGTGAAGTGGCACACTTATGTGCAACGATGGCTGCCGAGTTAGGATTGAATGTAAAACTTGCCAAACGTGCCGGATTGTTGCATGATATTGGAAAAGTTCCGGATGATGATGCAGAAACTCCACATGCATTGCTGGGAATGAAATTGGCGGAAAAATATAAAGAACATCCTGAAGTTGTAAATGCCATTGGAGCCCATCATGATGAAATAGAAATGACCTCTATTCTTTCTCCTGTTATACAAGCTTGTGATGCTATTTCAGGCTCACGTCCTGGTGCTCGCAGAGAAGATAGTGAGAATTATATGAAGCGTTTAAAAGATTTAGAAAACATTGCTATGAGTTATCCTGGAGTTGAAAAAGCTTATGCTATTCAAGCCGGA
Organism: Bacteroidota bacterium; assembly: GCA_025359805.1. Classification (GTDB taxonomy): domain Bacteria; phylum Bacteroidota; class Bacteroidia; order UKL13-3; family UKL13-3; genus CAIUEQ01. Next base: position 40,471 of record JANYDU010000026.1, on the reverse strand, counting down.
AGAGAATTACGTGTGATGGTTGAAAGTGAAAAAGTAACAGATGATCAAGCTGATATTTTATCACTCAATTTATCAACTCGGATACAAACAGAAATGACTTATCCGGGGCAAATAAAAATTACGGTAATCCGCGAAAAGCGAGCTGTAAATTTCGCTAAATAAAATAGTAGCAGAAAATATTTTTTGTAAAATAATCCCCGAAAATCAAAAGTTAAACTGATGATTTTCGGGGATTATTTTTATATAATTTTTGTGAGCTCATCTCTTAAAAATGCTGATAAACCTAATACTTTAACCTGTTTTGAAACAAAATATGGGGTGTCATCATTTGGAGTGATGATAAAATTGTTTTTGCATTTTAAATCCTTAATACTTTCATTCATTCCTTTTGAAACAGATGGTAAGTTAGAATATTTTATTTCAATGCATGCAATAGGTTTTATGCCTTTTACCAATATTAAATCCATTTCACTTCCATCATGTGTACGGTAATAAAAAGGCTGAATAGTGCGGGGTAATAATTCTAAAATTTGCTCAATAACATAACCTTCCCAAGAGTAACCAATTGAAGGGTGGTATTTCAAATTTTTGGCATTGTGAATATCTAATAAATAATGTAACAAGCCACTATCTCTAACGTATACTTTAGGGCTTTTCACCAATCTCTTTTTTGTGTTGATATGAAAAGGCATCAACTTGCGTACCATAAAAGCACCCTCTAAATAATCGAGATAACGGTTTACTGTTGTTGGGCTTACATCTAATCCTTTTGAAAAGGAATGTGCATTCCAAATGCCACCATGATGATGAGCTAACATTCTCCATAACCTAAACATTACTTGAGGCGAAAAGTTGAAACCAAATAAAGTGTTTAAATCTCTTTCGATAAATGTGCGTGCAAAACCATCCATCCATAAAAAACATTGGTGATCATTTTTTGCTAAATACGCATCAGGAAATCCTCCTCTAAACCAATGCTTATGAAGTGTAGTTCTTTTTATCGGTAATTCTGTTAAATTAAATGGATGTGCTTCTATATAATATATTCTTCCTGCCAATGATTCAGAAGCTCCTTTTACTAACTCAGGAGTGGCCGAGCCTAACAACATAAATCTTCCTGGCTTTTTCTTTTTATCAATTACTGATCGCAATACAGGAAACAATGCTGGTAAGCGTTGTATTTCATCAATAATGATATTTAAGTCTTGCTGTTGATTGAGAAAAAATTCAGGATCATTAAACTTTCGTAAATCATTTGGGCTTTCTAAATCAAAATAAACAGAATCCTTTTTTAATAGTTTTTGAACCGTTAAAGCCATTGTTGTTTTGCCGCATTGCCTTGGGCCAACTAATCCAACAGCAGGAAACTGTTTAAGCAAAGATTGAAGCTTTATTTCTGAAATACGTTTTATTTTCATACTTCAAATATAAAATTAATCCCCGAAAATCATCAGTTAAACTGATGATTTTCGGGGATGATATTTTAACTTAATCCTGTAATTTCTCCGTTCACAAAATCAATTACCATCGCAGCAGGTTCTTTAGGTAATCCTGGCATACGCATAATTTCTCCGGCTACTGCAACAATAAATCCTGCGCCATTATTCAATACTAAATTTTCAATATTAATATTAAAGCCTTCGGCTGCTCCAACTTGTGCAGCATTTTCAGTAAAACTGAATTGAGTTTTAGCAATACAAACTGGTAATTTATCGGCACCTAAATCAATTATTTTTTTGAGAGATGTTTTAGCATTTTTACCAAGCGTAATACTACTTCCTTTATAAACATTGGTTACAATTTTTTTAATTTTCTCTTCCACTGAATCGTTTAACTCATAGGTATGATGGATTGGTTTGCTTGGGTTATTTTCTACAATTTCAACTACTTTTTTCGCTAATTCAATTGCGCCATCACCACCTTTTGCGAAGCCTTCGTTAATAGCAAACTCAGCACCTTTTTGCTTACACCAATCTTGTATGAAATTAATTTCTTCATCTGTATCAAAACCAAATTTATTTAAAGCTACAATTACTGTTTGTCCAAATTGTTGCAGGTTTTCAATATGACGTTCCACATTTTTTATTCCTGCTTTTAGTCCTTCCATGTTGGGTTGCTTGATTAATTTTTCATCCACCTTTCCATGTAATTTTATTGATTGTGTTGTGGTAACTAACACGGCAGCTTTAGGAGAAATTCCTGCGGCACGACATTTAATATTTAAAAATTTTTCTCCACCTAAATCACTTCCAAAACCTGCTTCGGTTACTGCGTAATCTCCAAATTGTAAAGCTGCTTTTGTTGCCATAATACTGTTACATCCATGCGCAATATTGGCAAAAGGACCACCATGAATGAATGCAGCACCACCTTCAATAGTTTGTACTAAGTTGGGTTGAAATGCATCTTTCAATAAGGTTACTAACGCTCCTGCAACACCTAAATTTTTTACATAAAAAGGAGAACCATCATACTTATAACCCAATAAAATATTTTCAATTCTTTTTCGCAAATCATCAAGTGAAGTAGATAAACAAAGTATAGCCATAATTTCACTTGCTGGTGTGATATCAAAACCAGTTTCTGTTGGAATTCCATTTGTTGAGCCATTCAATCCACTTACCATGTAACGTAGTGAACGATCATTTACATCAAGCACTCTTCTCCATAAAATTTGTTTCAATCCGTTTGGTGTACTTTTATTATAGTATTGATAATTATCAACCAATGCTGCAAGGGTATTATTGGCTGAAGTAATAGCATGAAAATCTCCAGTAAAATGTAAGTTAATATCTTCCATTGGAAGTACTTGCGAGTAACCGCCACCGGCAGCTCCACCTTTCATTCCAAAGCATGGTCCCAAAGATGGTTCACGCAAAGCAACGATTGCTTTTTTGCCAATTTTATTTAACCCTTGAGCCAACGCAACCGAGGTTGTAGTTTTGCCGCTTCCACTTTTATTTGGAGTGGTTGCTGTTACTAAAATTAAATTTCCTTTAGCGATTTTTTCTTCATCAAATGCGAAAGTTATTTTGGCTTTATACTTTCCGTATTGCTCAATTTGTTCGTCTTTTAATCCTAAATCCGTAGCAATTTTTTGGATGTGTTGAAGTTTTACTTCACGTGCAATTTCAATGTCTGATTTCATATAATTTTATTTTTTGTAATGAGTAATAAATTCATTCATGGTGATAAACTCTGCTTGTTTTTTTAATAGCGTAATAGTCTCATCTAATCGTTGTAACATACCATCACCACTATGTTTGTAGATATAATTTGGCAATCCATAAGTTTTAATATCTGTAAATTCCCAAGGGTGAAAATACAGGGATAAAAAACCATCATGCTTTAATGTGCGGGTCATCATTTTTTTTAACAACCACATTGGAAAGTTTTTAAAACTCAACCAAAATAATGGGATACGAAATATGGGAGTAACTGATGTTGGGATATTCCAAATGTTTCCTATTTTATAAGGAGTTCTTGGCTTTGATAAATGATTGTATCTGCCTGGAATCCAAGTTGGATTCATAGACGAATTGTAAGTATATCCTGCTTTTTCAATCTCAGTATCATCAACGGGAGCGAGGCGAGCCATTCTATATCCATAAACATTACAATCCAAAAGTGCTTCTAAAGTTTCTTTAGATTTTTTTAAATCTGAAATTTTAAATGCTGAATGTTCATATCCATGTGATGCAATTTCGTGCTGTTGTTTTGAAATTATTTTCATTAATTCTGTTTGTTCTAAAGCATATTTTGCAGTAGTAAAAAATGTACATTTTATTTCATGTTTTTCGATGAGTGATAATACATTTTGCAATCCGAGTGTAGAAGTCTCGATTTGTTGATTGAAAGAAATCTGCTGACCAAATTCTAATGGCACATCAAACTCTTCCACATCAAAAGTGAGCACTATTTTTTTCATGCTTTACTTTTAAAAACGATAGAATAAACCGTGATAAAATTTTTGAGCTCACGCACAAATGTTTTAAAACTCATTTTTGATAAAATAATATCATCACGCAAGGAAACTTCGTGCGAAACTATTTTTAATTTCCCTGTTTTTGCGGCAAGTGCTAAAAATTCTGTATCGGCTAAATACCTGTCGATTGTAGTTTTCATAAACATTACTTTACCTTTTCTGTTCAACCCTTTTATTCCGGATTGGGTATCGTTAAAAGGTAGTTTTAAAAAAATACGATTTAAAACTTGCGACATTTTTGATGCGAGTAAACGTTGAGGAGAAAGTGTTTGATAATAATTTGCTTTTCGTGTTCCAGAAACAATATCTGCTTCGCCACTTAAAAGTTGTTCGTATATTTCTTTAATATGAATAAGCTCAAATGGAAAATCTATATCCGTATAAATTTGTAATGTTCCTTTACTGGCTTCAATTCCTTTTCGCAAAGCATATCCCTTTCCTTTATTTGGCGAATAGGTGATGAACTCAAAATGTGGAATGCGTTGTTTTAAAAATTCAACTTGTGTATTATTTACATTTTTGAAGGAGCCATCATTTACCACAATTAAATTAATGGTGATATTTGGCAGTAATTGAAGTACTTCTTGATAATGTAACCAAACTGATTGCTCCCAATCGGGAAGCGGATTGTAACATGGTTGAATAATATCTAAGTCTATATGTGAATGTTGTTCGTTCAAAAATTTAGTTTGTCAATTTTACTAAATCTTTATCAAAACAAAACCATCAAATAAAATTATTTATATGTGGATGTTGGTTGAGGCTTACAACACTCTTTTACTGTTGTTTGGTCAGTTGTAATTTTGGGACTTAAATAAGGTACTCCTAAATTCATACCACGAACAATAAAAATGCAAGCAATTAGTATAGCAAACACGGGGGTAAATTTATTTATGCGTGTACGAATTTTAATAGATACGAACTGACCAATCATAGAAACTGAAAATAGTAAAGGCAATGTTCCTAATCCAAATAGTGCCATAAATAACGATCCTTGAAATACATTTTGAGTAGCAACGGAAGCAATAAGAGCGATATACACAAAGCCGCATGGTAATAACCCATTTAGCAGTCCAATGGCAAACATAGATGTGTAAGATTTTTGCAGAAATAATTTTCCGATAACGTTTCCTGAAAATAATTTGAGCGAAAATTTGCTACTTAATTTTCCGCTAAATAAAATAGTAATTATAATTAAAATACCTGCAGCAATACTTATGCTTTGTTGAAGTCCTGCAAGTTTTAAACCTAATCCAAATGCACCAAATAAAGCACCAAGAATACAGTATGTTGTTATTCTTCCTCCATTATAAAGTAGCCTGCTAATTATTTTTTCGGATGTTGAGTTTCCAATAGTTGGCAATGCTAATGCAATGGGACCGCACATTCCTACACAATGAAAACTTCCCAATAAACCTGTAAGAAATGCAGTTAAAAAAATCATACTATTATTTAATCATTATTTCTTTTTCTACTGCCATTGCTTGTTCTCCAACTTTCCATTCAAAAGTTATTTTCCATAATCCTTTTTGCAAAGCAGAAACATTATAGATAAACTTCCCTTCATCGTTTAAAGTAAATGGAATATCAAAATCTAATTTCGAATCGGAGGCTTTATAAAATTTCATAGTGCCAGCTATATTGCCACTCATAGCGGTGATGAATAGTATTTCATTTTTGTTTTGGTCGAACTGAATAGCATTGTCTAACCCTTTTGTGGCTGCATGTTTATTTATTTCATCTTGATATTTTATTCCTTTTTCGTAATAATTTTTTTCAACTAATTGCACATCTTGTTTCATCATATAATATACCATTGAAGTTATGAATAGCATAAATAGTACAGTAAAGATGGTTAATTTATGTCCCCAGTTTAATTTCATTTTATTTACTTATTAGCTTAACTATTTATATTCAATTTATACAAACTACATTTGAACAGGTCCAACAAAATTAGTTGTTATTTGATTCATTAATTTTCCGTTACTATATACTTCAATAATCACTTCCGAATTATTTTTCTTGATTTTGTTTTTAGGTATGATAATAAAAAATGAACCTTTTACCAATGCGTTTTCATCAAGTTCCATTTTTGGGCTTTCTCTGTCAACCATTTTTAATTCAGCTTCTTGTGGGTTTTTCATTTTCACTTCGATGTGTTGAGTATTAAAAGTTTTATTTACCACTTCAAAATTATACATGTTACTAACTCTATCATTATCCTGTTGTTGATATAGCATTCCTGGTGTGCGTAATACATCTGTTGTTACATCTTTTCGAGTAATAATTAAATAGGAAAGTAATGAAACTAATATCGTTAATATAGCAATGTATGCACCACTTCTATAAGTTATTCTTTTTGATGAACCATTGGAAATTTGTTCTTGAGAGGCATATCTAATTAATCCTTTAGGTTTATTAATATGTGTCATTACATCATTGCATTCATCAATACAAGCAGTACAATTTACACACTCTAATTGTGTTCCATTTCTAATATCAATTCCTGTTGGGCACACATGTACACAACGTTTACAATCTACGCAATCTCCCAAGTTATTTTCTACATCTTTTTTATGAATTCCACGTGGTTCACCTCTAACAAAATCGTAAGCCACAACGATAGAATTTTTATCCAACATTAATCCTTGCAAACGACCATAAGGGCAAATTACGATACATACAATTTCTCTAAATTTTGAAAAAACAAAATAGAAAACAGTTGAAAAAATAACTAATGCCACAAATTGTCCTATGTGTTCTGAAGGACCATCGGTGACTAATTTTTTTACTTCATCAACTCCAATTAAGTAGGCTAAAAAAGTATTGGCAATAGCAACAGATAAAATATAAAATAGTATATGCTTAATTGTTTTTTTGAAAATTTTAGAGGTGTTCCAAGGAGCATCATCCAACTTTAATTGCTGTTTATAATCGCCTTCAATAAAATATTCAATTTTCCTGAAAAGCATTTCCATAAATATCGTTTGAGGACAAGCCCACCCGCACCATAACCGACCAAACAATACAGTAAATACCATAATAAATACTACAAATGTGAGCATAAGTAATGCAAACAATGGAAGGTCTTGTGGCCAAAAAGCCATTCCTAAAATGATAAATTTTCGTTGAAGAATATTGAGTAATAAAATTGGATGTTCGTTTAATTTAATAAAGGGACCAGAGAACATTAAGGCCATCAAAAAAACACTAAACCAAGTGCGTCCTGTATACAAATTCCCTTTTGGTTTTTTAGGATATACCCAAGCTCGATCTCCAGTTTTTTGATCAACTAATGAAATGGAATCTCTGTATGCTTGAGAGTTTTCGGGAACGGCTTCGAGCGACATTTTTTTTGGTTTGTATAAACTTAAAATTGCACACGAAAAATACCATGTGCTAAATAATTTTTATTTAATGCTAATTACTTTTTTACCATTGAATCCACTTTAAGTGAATCCGTGGGGGCAGCAGCTGATAAGGCTTTTTCGCCTTGAGGTTCTTTTGCACCTATTGGATTTGTTCCTTGTAAACTTAATACATAACTAGCTACTTCCTGTATTTCGTTTGGTTTTAAAGAGTTTGCCCAAGCTACCATTCCTTTTGATGGAACTCCATATTCAATTGTTTTAAAAAGATCTTTTATTGTTCCACCATGTAACCAATATTCGTCAGTTAAATTAGGACCAACTTTTCCTTCTCCATTTTCGCCATGACAAACTACACATTTGCTTATATAAATTTGTTTGCCTGGTTCCAATAATTTTGTATCAGTAATTAGAGTTACATTATTTTCATCAATAAGATTTCCAACTTTTTTGATGTATTCTTCTTTTTGAATTTTTGCCTGAGCTAATTCATTATCATATTCTTTGGCTTGCAAATCTCCAATTCCAAAAATATGGAATACAAAAAGGTAACCCACAGCAAAAATTATTGTGCCAATAAATAATACATTAAACCAAGGTGGAATAGGGTTGTTTAATTCTTTTATTCCATCAAAATTATGATCAAGTTCAATGTCTTTTTCGGCTGCAAGTGGTTTTAAACTCAATAACTTTTCCCATGTGGTTAATTCATATTCTTCTGCCCAATTATACTTTTCACCAAGTGTTTCTTTTTTTAAAATGAATACTGCTTTATGTAAAACAAAAACAGTAAGTAAGAGTACTATGGTAAGAATAATAATGATCCCTAACATCACATGATAAAAGGAAATGCTTGATGCAAATGATACATCTGTTTGCTGTGCATTTATATCCAAAGCACCTAAAAATAAAACAAGTAATGCAGCTATATTTTTCATTCGTTTATTATTTATTTTTTTTCATCTAAAGGTAAATTTTTCATTTTGTTGATGTATTTTTTATCTGCTTTTATAACCCAAATTACTAAGCCAATAAAAAATAGCATAAATACAATCATCGAAAAAATCAAATAGGAATTTACTCCTGTTACATTGTTTAAAAACTGTCTCATATGTCAATTAATTAATGGAGGGAGTTTCCTTCTTAATATCAGTTCCCATTCTTTGTAAATAGGCAATAACAGCAATCAATTCTTTATTGCTTTCTAATGCAATTCCATCTTTCTTTAAATTGTTACTGATGTCATTGGCTTGTTTTATTAGATCAATATTTCCATTTTCCACTTCTTCATTGGTATAGGGTACGCCTAATTTTTGCATAGCCCTTAATTTAGGTTGTGTAGAATTTACATTTAAATCTTGTTCGGCAAGCCAATCATATTTTGGCATGATAGAACCCGGTGAAGTACTTCGTGGATCAATCATGTGATTGTAATGCCAAGCATCAGGATACTTTCCTCCAATGCGCATCAAATCAGGACCAGTACGTTTTGATCCCCATAAAAAAGGATGGTCATAAACATATTCACCAGCTTTAGAATATTCTCCTTGATAGCGTTCTGTTTCACTTCTGAATGGACGAATCCATTGTGTATGGCAGGTATTACATCCTTCTCGGATATAAATATCACGCCCTTGCAACTCAAGTGGAGAGTAAGGTTTTACACTTGCAATGGTTGGGATATTTGATTTGATAGTGAAGGTTGGAATCATTTCTACGGCACCACCAATTGCAATTATAATTACAGCAAGCAACGTAAATAACACTGGCTTTTTTTCTAATGTAGCATGCCAAAATTCTCCTTTTTTAAATAGTGTTGATTTTTCTAAAGAAGGGGCTTCTGCGGGTTCATTGGCTATAAGTTTTCCTTGTAACATAGTTTTTGTAATATTAAAAACCAGTATTAAAAATCCTGATAAATATAATGTTCCACCGATGGAGCGAACAACATGTAGCGGAAGAATTTGAATAGTTATTTTTAAGAATTCTGGATATTGAAGTGTGCCATCTGCCGAAAATTCTTTCCACATTAAACCTTGTGTAAAGCCACTCCAATACATGGGGATTGCGTAGAATACGATGCCTAATGTAGCTAACCAAAAATGCACGTTGATTAATCTTTTAGAATAAATAGTGGTATTAAATATTCTTGGTATAATCCAATATAAAATAGCAAAAGTTAATAATCCATTCCAACCTAATGCACCCACGTGAACATGACCCACAATCCAATCGGTAAAATGTGCAATCGCATTTACATTTTTTAATGAAAGTAAAGGTCCCTCGAAAGTTGCCATGCCATAAGCTGTTATACCTACGGCAAACATTTTTAAAATAGGTTCATCGCGCACCTTATCCCAAGCTCCACGAAGTGTAAGTAATCCATTTACCATACCGCCCCATGATGGTGCGATTAACATAATTGAAAAAGCAACACCTAAAGATTGAGCCCAATCTGGTAATGATGAATATAACAAATGATGAGGCCCTGCCCAGATGTATAAAAATATTAAACTCCAAAAGTGAAGAATAGAAAGTTTATAAGAATAAACTGGTCTGCCTGCAGCTTTAGGTAAAAAATAATACATCATTCCTAAAAATGGAGTGGTTAAGAAAAATGCCACAGCATTATGTCCATACCACCATTGCACTAAAGCATCTTGTACTCCTGCATAAACCGGATAACTTTTAAATAAACTAACGGGTAATTCTATTGAATTTACAATATGTAAAACAGCAACGGTTACAAATGTGGCTAAGTAAAACCAAATGGCTACATACATTTGTTTTTCTCTTCGTTTAATAATAGTTCCAATCATGTTAATGCCAAATGTTACCCATACAATAGCAATTAAAATATCAATGGGCCATTCCAATTCAGCGTATTCTTTTGAAGTAGTTAATCCTAAAGGCAGCGTAATTGCAGCTAATAAAATAATTAATTGCCATCCCCAAAAGTGAATATTACTTAATACATCACTAAACATTCTTGCTTTACACAAGCGTTGCAGAGAATAATATACTCCCATAAAAATGGCATTACCCACAAATGCGAAAATGATAGCATTGGTGTGTAAAGGTCTAATCCTACCAAATGAAGTATACTGATTACCCATGTTAGCTGCTGGTGAATATAATTGAATGGCAGCAAGCAGTCCAACTAGCATTCCTACAACTCCAAACACCATGGTGGCAATGGCAAAGTTGCGAACAATTTTATTATCATAGTTGAATTTTTCGATTTGCATAGTGTATAGTTTATTTATAGGATTATATGATTTTGATGGCAAATGTATTTTTAGATGTAGCGGTAAAATATGATTAAGCGCAACATTAAATCTGATTTTTATCACGTAAGTTTTTTCGACTTGTTTTTCTCGTTTGTGTTATCCGATTTTACCTCAATATCGTCAAATAAAATTCTTACTGATGGAGTATATTCATCATCCAATTGACCTGATTTTACCGACCAAATAAAAGCGCCTAAAAAACAAATTGCTAAAAACAAACTGCATCCAATTAAAATATACATGATACTCATTTTAATCCTCCTTTTTTAGCAAATAAAATAGTGGCAACTGTTGTAAATACAATTACTGAAACAGAGCTCAATGGCATTAGTATAGCCGCTATAAGAGGAGATAAATTTCCTTGAACAGCAAAACTTAATCCTACAATATTGTATGAAAGTGAAATCAAAAAACTCATTCTAATAACTTTAGTTGTATCTTTTGAAAAGTTGATAAATTGAAGGGTGTTTTCAAAAACTGAAGCATCCATAATTACATCACTTGCTGGAGAAAAATGTGAAGTGTTTTCAGTTACAGAAATCCCAAGGTCACTTGCCTTTAATGCACCTGCATCATTTAATCCATCGCCAATCATCATTACTTTTTTATGTTGATCTTGAAGTCTTTCAATAAACTCAAGTTTTTTTATGGGAGATTGATTAAAACATAATTGAGTTTCTTTACCGAATATGTGCATTATTTTATCCTTCTCGGCATCATTATCTCCCGATAGTAAATAAAGTGAATAGTGTTTTTTTAAGGATTGAATTAATTCTGAAAGTCCTTTTCTATAGGCATGTTGGAACTGAAAATAACCTATTAAGTTATTGTCTATTTTTATATAAACACGAGTGGCTAATTCTTCATTAAGTGTGTTTACTTTCATCGGCTCAACAAATGGGAACAAAAAATGATATGAACCAATTTGAATAGTTTTTCCGTTTAGTTTTCCTTCTAAACCTTTTCCTGTATATTCTTTAAATTGAGATACAGATTCTCCTTTTACATTTGGAAAATAAGAAATAATTTTTTTGCTTAATGGATGAACTGAATTTCGTGTAAGAGATACAATCAAATGTTTTTCCTCTTCCGATAAATTTTCACCAACATATACAATTTGAGATGATGAAGGTTGTGTGATGGTTCCTGTTTTATCGAAAACGATAGTATTTATTTTTGCAATTTGTTCTACCACTTCCGGTGATTTGATGTAGAATTTATTTCGTCCTAAAATACGCATGGCAGTTCCTAATGCAAAAGGACTTGATAAGGCTAAAGCACAAGGGCAAGCAATGATAAGTACAGCTGTAAATGCGTTGAGTGCTAAAGATGGGTTGAACATTAACCACCAAGCAGCAGAACCAATAGCAATAACTAATAAAGCAACTGTAAAATATTTACTAACTGTTTGCTGAAACGTTTTTATTTTGCTTTCATTTTGTTTGGCAAAATGTTCGCTATTCCAAAGTTGTGTGAGGTAACTTTGAGATACATTTTTGAAAACTTCTAATTCAATTGTTTGTTCGGTTTGTCTACCACCTGCATAAATAATTTCACCTAAAACTTTTGTAATGGGAATAGATTCTCCTGTAACAAAACTGAAATCGATTTTTGCTTCTCCGTTTAATAAAATGGCATCAGCAGGAATCAATTCCCCATTTCTGATAATGATGCGATTCCCAACTTTTAAATTAGTTACTGGAACGGTTGTTTCAATTCCATTATTTATAACAGCAACTGAAACCGGAAAGTATGATTTGTAATCTCTTTCGAAAGAAAGTGTATCAAAAGTTTTTTGTTGAAACCATTTTCCTATCAATAAAAAAAATACCAATCCGGCATGTGTATCAAAAAAGCCAATTCCTGTTTGTGAAATCACTTCATACGCACTTCTTACAAACAAAACAAGTATGCCCAATGCAAGCGGAGTATCAATACTAATATGCTTTTTGCGTAATCCTTTTATAGCTAATTTAAAATAATCTTGTGCACTAAATAAAATTACGGGAATAGATAAAACCATATTTAAGTACCCAAATAATTTGGAGAATTTTGCTTGAGTAAATTCATCCAATCCAAAATATTCAGGAAAGCTTAACAGCATAATATTTCCAAAGCAAAATCCTGCAACACCAATTTGATAAGACAGTTTTCTGTTTTCTGATTTTTGAACTTGCTTTTCAATATCATTTAAGTTAATGGCAGGTTCATATCCAATAGCGGTAAGTAATTCAACGATTTTACGAATACTTGTTATTTCTTTTTTATAACTAATAGATACTGTTTTCTTTAAAAAATTTACACGAGAATTGTTTACTCCAACATCTAATTTATATAAATTTTCTAACAACCAAATACATGAGCTGCAATGCATCGTTGGAATAAAAAAGGATATTTTTTGAATATGCTCATCATCAAAATCAATGAGTTTTTTTTGAACCTGCTCATCATCCAAATAATTAAATTTAGTTTTTGATGCAGGGTTTTTTAAATTGATTCCTGGGTTAGATTCTAAGTTATAATAATCACACAAATTATTTTGCGAAAGAATTTCATATACATTTTTGCAACCTACACAGCAAAAGGTATAATCGTTAAGTAAAATGGGGTGAGATGTGCATTCATCACCGCAATGGAAGCAAGTGAATTTAGTTTGAGTTATGTTTTCCCTCATCTTATAATATAAATATCGCTCGGTTTTTATTTAAAAAGAATGGATGTTTATTATTTAAAACCAAATCGTTAATAATCTCGTCTCTGTTTGCTCCAGTTACTAACAATGAATGATTGAATTGTTCTGTCAGTAACTTTAATTCATTGTAATAGGTGTCTGGATAAGCCCTCATAATAGAAAAATATTGCTGCCGTATTTTTATATAATCGTAAATGTTTTTTTCTTTTTCAATAGAAATTTCGTTGATGATGGTAAATAAAATAATCTTGTTGTTTTGCAGTTGATTTTCGAAAAGATAAATATATAACTTAATGGCTTCAAAACTTTTTTGCGAGCCGTCAAATAATAAAATCACATTTTTAAAAGGAACTAGATTATTGGGTATAAGAAGTATTGGGCATTTTGAATTATATAACAATGACTCAATCGTTTTTTTATACGCTTTGTTTTTTTTCTTAGTATTAAAAATATTTTTTCCAATTATCATTAAATCGCTATAAACACTATCATCTATAAGGGTATTACCGATTTCATCATTGTTTAAATAGATGCGAGTTTTAAGATTTAATTCTTCGCATTTTTCTACAAATCGAGAAATAAAATCCTCACTATTATTTGTATCACTATGCAATATTTTTTGAATAATTTCGGAATAGCTGTATTGATTAGTGATATGTGAAGGATCATCAAAAATATTTTTAAAATGCTCTTTTAATGTTCCATCTAAAAAAACGCCATTAAATATTTTTTCATCTTTTTCGAAAATAGATGCCGAATAATTCAGTAGATTTTCTGAATCTTTTGAAGCATCTAATAATATAAACATGTTTCGAACCACTTGATAAAATATTTATTTATCCAAATGTATTCTCAGATGTGAGCGGAGAAAATGATAAACCTCACAGTTAAACGTGATTTTTGTCAGAATTAGAAGTGGTTATACAGAACGTTTTTTTATTTAATGAAAAAGTTTTAGTATTACCGTTAATTTTAATGGAGTATTTATGAGAAAGTTTTCCTATTTAAAACAGTTATTAATTGCTGTAGTTTTAATTTCTACTGGTTCATTTTCGGCAAAAGCACAATATAGTTTAGGTTTTACAGCCAATTATGGATTGGCTACTGACGATTTAGCAAAAGCTGCAAAAAACGCATTTGGCGGTACGCTACAACTACGTTATCATTATGATGATTATATTAAAATGGGTATTGATGTTGGATATATTTCATTTGAAAATAAAAATACTGATAGTAAAGTTTCTCCTCTTATTGATGGAAATAAATTGAATATTTTGCCAATTACAGCGGTATTTGAAGTGCATTTTAATAATAATAAATTTCATCCGTTTATGGCAATAGATTTAGGATGGGCTTATGCAAATTTGAAATTGATTACCAATTCAAAAAACTTTGTTATTGTTGCTCCTCAATTTGGATTGGATTATGCAGTTTCAGATCAATTGTTCATAAGGGCTAGTGTAAAAGATAATATTTTAATATACAATAGACTTAATTCGGGGTCTGATTTAATGTCCTACATTGGGCTAAATGTTGGAGCGTATTACAAATTCTAAAAAAATAAATTTCATAAAAAAATCCTCTCAGCGATGAGAGGATTTTTTTATGCTACTACCGCACCTCAATATTATAAAATTTGAGAACTGTGATTTTTTGTATCTACTTTTTCAATCACTTTCTGAATTATTCCTTTTTCATCAATTACAAAAGTGGTACGTAAAATTCCCAAGTACTTTTTGCCATACATACTCTTTTCACCCCAAACACCATAAGCTTCTGCCACACTATGATCTTCATCGGCAAGCAATGAAAATGGCAACTCATATTTGGCTATAAATTTTTGATGTTTAGGAATTCCATCTGGACTCACACCTAAAATTTCGTACCCTTTTTTTTGAAACATTTTGTAATTATCTCGCAAATCACATGCTTCTGCAGTACATCCTGATGTATCATCTTTGGGATAAAAATATAGTACCAATTTTTTACCTTTATAATCTGCAAGGGAAACACTTTCTCCTTTTTCATTTGTGCTTTTAAATGCGGGAGCTTTTGAACCTTCTACTAATTTTGTCATAACCTGTTTTGCTTTTCAAATTTAAAAATAACGTTTAACAGCATCAGCAATTTTTTGTGCTGGTAATTCTTCCATACAACTTCTTCCATCTACACAACTTCCTCTGTAAAAACATTTGCATGCTTTGTTCGGTGCAACAATTTCTCCTTTACCAAACAAATCAAATTCATGTGGGTTAAAAATATTATTCATTAATATAATTTTTTTTCCAAGAGCTAATGTAATGTGCATGCCCATGGTAACTTGTGTAATTATCAAATCACAATGATTAACTAAATTTATAAATTCAAACAAAGAAAAATAACCAAGATATAATGCTCCTGAACGGTTTTGAATTTCTTTATTACGAGCATCTTCAGCTTCTCCGCCAAGCAATAAAATTTCGGCATCAGGATGTTGTTGTTTAATAATACCAACCAATTCAACCCATTTGTCAATACTCCACAAACGTGTAGTCCATCTGCCTCCACAGCCAGTATTCATGCCAATTATTTTTTTACCCTTTGGTAAATTCCAAGTGTAACCTTTTTCGGAATGCGTATCCATTAAGTAGGGTTCACCAGCATGGATAAATCCACATATTTCAAAAATTTCTTGCAAATAACTTTTGGTGTTTGCTTGGCTTACATCATCAAACATGCCTGTTAAAAATTTATGAAGTGCTAAATCATTAATAGGTTGTATTTCATTTTCTTTCAATACAAAACCATATTTTTCTTTTGCCTCAACAACCTTTAATAAAGCGCCTGCTTCTTTTTCTTTATCTAAATTTATGGCAATATCCCAAGTGCTATTTTGGGCATACATAATTGAGTTATGATCCCATTTTAATATTTCATCAATTTGCGAAGAAGGAAGAATATCTGGCGTCCAACTAAGCCAAGTAATCTTACAGTTTGGATATAACGTTTTAAACTTAACAACCAAAGGTGTGGTTCTAATTACATCACCAATTGCACCTAATTTTATAATTAAAATCCGTTTCGAAATTTTTTCATAAGCATGGCAATCATCACAATGATATCCATTTTGTTTATGTGGTTTACAAGGAATATGTCCTTTAAAATGCAAGCAATCTGATTTGTAATTTATTTTCATTTTCGCAGTAAGTTTTTAACAATTAAATTTAGTATGATTACTAATTGTTAAGAGGCAAATATAAAAACACTTCATCATTATCAAAGGAACAAATCAAGTCGCTTTGTCATGAAAATTGCAATTGGCAATTTATTTGTATCTTCCGCTCACTCATAAAATAAAAACATGAAAAAAGGAACAATCATTTTATTGGCAGTAGTAGGTGTACTACTTTTATTGGTGTTTAATGGCTGTGGCAGTTATAACAACATGGTAAGTAAACAAGAAGGCGTAAGTTCGGCTTGGGCACAAGTTGAAAACGTGTATCAAAGACGTTTAGATCTTATTCCTAATTTAGTGAATACCGTTAAAGGAGTTGCAAATTTTGAGCAAAAAACTTTAACAGGTGTAATTCAAGCTCGTGCAAATGCATCATCTATAAAAGTAGATGCAAGCAAATTAAGTCCAGATCAAATTCAAAAATTTCAATCTTCACAAGGAGAATTAAGCCAAGCATTAGGTCGTTTAATGGTGGTTGCAGAGCAGTATCCTCAATTAAAAGCCACACAAAACTTTTTAGAATTGCAATCACAATTAGAAGGAACCGAAAACAGAATTGCAGTTGAACGTCAAAAATTTAACGACATTGTTAAAGAGTATAATTCATACATCCGCAGATTTCCACAAGTATTATATGCAGGAATGTTTGGCTTTGATAAGAAAGGGTATTTTGAAGCCGTAACAGGAGCTGACAAAGCACCTGAAGTAAAATTTTAATTTTAAGCCCCAACTAAATCCTCCCCAAAAGGGAGGACTTTTTTTTATAATTATGGCAAAACAATTCTTTTCTGAAGAAGAGCAAAAACTGATTATTTCTGCAATACAAAAAGCAGAGCAACAAACTTCAGGCGAAATTCGCGTGCATATCGAACCTACTTGTAAAGGCGATGTATACGAGCGGGCCAAAGAAGTTTTTGAACAACTTGGAATGCATGCCACCGAATTAAAAAATGGAGTCTTGTTTTACTTAGCCTATCAAGATAAAAAATTTGCTATTTTGGGTGATAAAGGAATTCACGAAAAAGTTTCTCAGTATTTTTGGGATGAAGTAAAAGAATTAATGGCAAAGGAATTTAAGAGTAAAAAATTTAGCGAAGGTTTGTGTTTAGGAATTGAAAAAGCGGGTGAAAAATTGAACACACATTTTCCTTTTCAAAAAAATGATACCAACGAATTAAGCAACGATATTTCTTTTGGCGGAGGTAACAATGCGTAATATTATTTTACTTCTTAGCTCTTGGTTTTTATCTTTTGGCGCTTTTGCAAAAGATCTTCCTGCCAAACCAAATCCTCCTCAATTGGTAAATGATTTTGCAGGAGTTTTATCATCAGAACAAAAAAATACACTCGAGCAAAAATTAGTTGCCTACTTCGATTCTACATCCACACAAATTACAATTGTTATTGAAAATAGCTTAGATGGAGATGATCTTTTTGATTACTCACAACGTTTAGCCACAGCTTGGGGAATTGGAGAAAAAGGTAAAAACAATGGACTATTAATTTATGTAGCCATTAATGATAGAAAAGTTCGTATTCATACTGGTTATGGAATGGAAGCAACAGTTACAGATGCCCTCAGTACTCGCATCAGACAAGAAAATATCAACCCAAATTTTAAGCAAGGAAATTATTACGAAGGATTAGATGAAGCTACAGATATTATTATGCGTGCTGCATCTGGAGAATATATTAATGACAGAGAAAAAAGTATTCCAGGGGGTGCTTCAAAATTTATATTATTCTTTATCATCATCATTATTTTATTGGTAATTTTTAGAGGAAGAGGTGGACGTGGTGGTGGTGGAATGATGATGCCTTTATTCTTTGGAACATTTGGAAGTGGGGGTTTTTCATCAGGTGGTGGAGGAGGAAGCGGAGGCTTTGGTGGTTTTGGTGGCGGAGGCTTTGGTGGTGGAGGAAGCGGAGGAAGTTGGTAAGTTAGTTTATGAGTGAAGAGAGGTTCGGTTTCAACGGTAAAGAAAAAGATAATGAGGTGAAAGGCGTTGGAAACTCTTATGACTTCGGGGCACGAATACATGATCCAAGATTAGGAAGATGGTTAAGTCTTGATCCTTTAATGAAAAAATATCCTGATTTATCACCTTATTGTTTTGTTGCGAATACACCAATTGGTGCTAAGGATGCAGATGGAAGGGATATAATTATTCTAAGTGCAAGTAGTCATGTAATGGGATTAGGGCATGCAGCTATTTTAATTGGAAATGCTAATACAGGATATGTTTTATATTCAAAGAATGGAACAAATGCGTCTAGTGGTACTTCAGGCCCTTCAGATAAAAATCCACAAGCAGGAATACCTTTTAATTCTTTGGAAGAATTTGCAAACTCACCAGAAAATTTTGATGAGGATGGTAATGTGATTTATACAGCTGCAATAAAAATAACAACATCGGAAGAAACAGACCAAATAATGTCAACTGCAGCAAAAGAATCTGTAAAATCTGCTTATAATGTTTGCACTAAAAGTTGTATAGATGTTCCTACAGATGCTTTAGAGGCAGCAAAGAAAACAGAAGAGGGGAAAAATTTTAAATCTGGAAAGGAAGGCGTAAAAAATCCAATTCCTAATGCCCGTTATAAAAAAATTGCTGAAAATAATCCAACAGAAGATGTTTCAGAACAAATTACACCAAAACAGGAAACCGTCAATGCAATGAAAACAGAAGCTGAAAATAAAAAGGAAATCACTAAACAAGAGCCAACTGATATAGTTGAAACTGAAGCGAAACCATGAAAACAGTACTATTTATAATTTTATCAATTATGCAAATAGGGTGCATGGTCACCTTAAAAGGTCATACTGCAGCAAGTCAAACAGAAAACGAATCAAAAGATAGAGGAGTTTTTCTTTGTGAGTATATCCCTCTTTCTAATCCATATAAAATTAATGATACAATAGTTTTGCATATTAAGAATGTATGGATTGAAAAGCATTGGAGATATGGCAGCAGATGGAATGATACTTATACTTATGATGGATATCAATTGATAATTGAAACTGAAGAAAAAGATTTAATTGGTTATGATTGGAATTGGTATATTGGGGTAAATACGAACGCATATATAAGGGAGTGCGGGAAGAAATGTTTGATTAGTGATTTTGAAAAGATACCTGATGATACATTGAAATGGCAGGTACAAAATAAGCGCAATTTAATTGATAGTAGACCAAAAATAATAATTGGAGAATTCATATTACGAAAAAAATAAGTATAAACCCGGGTTGTATCTGATTCTTTTTTACGCGCTCACTCGAATATTTCGATGGTGCATTTTACCAAAGTGTTTCGCTTTAAAAAACAAGATATAAAATAAAGTAAATTTGTTTTATTAATAAAAACACCACAGTTTTAAACCATGTACGTTCGCAAACCCTTACCACTAAAGAGCCTTTACAGTCCATTCGGGGCTGCGCTCCCAACAAGGGTTTACGCAAGTACAGATTATAGGTTCGGCTTTAACGGTAAGGAAAACGATAATGAAGTAAAAGGCGATGGAAACTCTTATGACTTCGGGGCACGAATACATGATCCAAGATTAGGAAGATGGTTAAGTCTTGATCCGTTGACTAAAAAATATCCTGAATTAACTCCGTATCAGTTTGCTTCAAACCGACCAATTGATGGAATTGATCAAGATGGTTTAGAGTATGCGACTTTTACTATTCTTGTTAAGAATGGAAAGACACAAAGCATTTCAGTTACTACAGATTATGAGTTAAAAAATGATGGAACAAAAGGGCCGGTATTCAATACGATTATAAACACGTTGATGAAAAGGGAAACGTTAAGAAAACCGAAACTAAGTTTGTGAAAAATAATGTACATAGAATTTATGCAGGATCAAAAAATCCTCAACTTCCTAAGGAGGGTAAAAACTAAAAAGATGTTCATGATGACTATAGATTAGATCCCATTGATGAAGTTGATAAACTCGCAAAAGACCATGATTTAAATTACGATAAAAATAATATTTCAGGACTTTCAGGAGTGCTAAGTAAAGAATCTACACCAGCAAATGAGGAGTTTATTGCAGGCGTGGAAGAAATCAACAAAAAAGCAGCTAAAAATGAGTGTGATCCTATAAGTGGTAAAGAATACACGAAAGAGGAGTTAAAACATGGAAATTGGGCAAAAGATATGTTTAAGAAGGCTGAAAATTTAAAAGAAAAGCCAACGCAAAAAGATTCTAATCCTGTAGAATTAGAAAGTAAATAAAAACGAAAATGAATAGAGCTATTATGAGACCAGTAAAGTTATTCTCGTTGCTATTTTTTCTATCAACTATGAATAGTTGTCTTCTTATCCAAGCACAAAAAATGACAGGAAACAACACCGGACAATTAAAATCGTATAATTATAATTACCAAAAAAAAGAGGTGAATGCAGCTATGCAAAATTTGTTTAATAAATATCCTCAATATAAACCGGCTTCTAAATATCAAAATGATATGATCCATAATTATCCCGATTTAAGTAGTCCCGAGAGTAGAGAGATAAATGCAGACACAGTACAATTTCATTTTTATTTGAAAACTCAAAAAGGGGAGGACATTTTGTTTTGGACACGATTTGATGGTATTCAAAAGAATTGGGAAACTAAACCTTGTGAACTAGCCCTTAAAGGTTACGATAATGGGGACAGATTATATACCAAGAAAAATTTCGGTTTTTTTAAACCCACTTGGGCAGATAGAAAGATTAAGCTATTTGAGAAAGAGATTCTCCCTAAGATACAAATCGAATTAGATAAACTAAATAGGTAATGTTGCTAGCAAACCGATTTTCTGTTTAGATTTGGATGGTTTAGAGGACATATATTATGTAGGACTTTTTAAACATGATGGTTCAACTAAAGTTCAAAAAGTCTATGACAATTCTTCTGTGGGTAAAGATCTCGCTATACAATTTCAGACTCTAACTAAAACTACTCCTGCTGATGTCGTGATTTTCGAGACGCCACAAACAATGGGGGTTGGAGGAAGTACTACTTCTATTGCCGCTCATACAATGAAAGCATTTGCAAAAGGCGATAAAACAGCAATAGCACAAGTCAAACAGAACATGGAAAAATCATATGGCACAGATGATCTTACACCTCTTCAAGACGTTCTAGTAAAAGTTGGTAATAAAGGTAGAAGATTATATATTGTAGCAATGGACGCGGGTACAGTTAAACTAGGTGAAGAAAGCAGTAGAGGTGCTGAAGAGGGTGCTTTCAATGAAACTCATGAGTTTAGATTACATGTTATTGATGATTTAAAAAGAGATCCTAATAAACCAGCCCCTACTTCTAATGTAGTACATTCAAAATATTATGATAATCCAAATCTGAAGGACGTACCGAAAGGTTTCCCAAATAGTGACAGTTATGACGAAATTAAGCCAAAATCAACAGCTGGCCAAGATAAGAAGTCAATACAAGATTCTAATAAATCGGTACAAACGAAAAAGAAACCATAAGCATGAAATTACGGTTATGGATTTTGTCATTGATTACTTTATATAGTCATTATAGTTCTAGTCAACAGACCAGAACTTATGATATTCAGGAAGCGTTAAATGAATCAAATCCAAATAGCGTTGAAGAGATCTACATGCTCAATACGGTTGGTGACATTCCTGATTCCATATTTAAGTATTTAGGCCTGTTTAAAAACTTAAAGAGCTTGCGAATACAGAACAACTTTAAAAGTATTCCTGAAGAGGTTTTCAAAATAAAAGGTCTTCGAGAACTACGTGTAAATGATAATAAGCTCGTTTCTGTTCCAAAGAATATAGAAGAGCTAACTGAATTGAAAGTACTTGATTTAAGCAATAACGAATTTACTGAGATACCTGCGGTGGTTTTTACCTTAGCTAGTTTAGAACATTTAGACGTTAGCATAAATCATATTGAACAAATACCAGCAAATATCCAGAAGCTCCAAAAGTTAGAGTATTTACATATCGAGGCTAATCTGATTCACACTATCCCTTTAGAAATAGATTTTTTACCTAATTTAACCTATTTGGGAATTAGTGCCAATAAAGGAATTTCTCTACCCAATACATTAAGTCGCTTGGAATCTTTAACTAGGATTAACGCCTCAGAGTGTAATTGGACTTCAATTCCTGATGTAATCTATAACATACGGAATTTGGAAGAGTTGGATTTAGCATGGAATAAGTTAACAACGGTAGATGTCGTTCGATTTGCGAAGTTGAAGCAGCTAAACAGGATTATTCTAAATAGAAATCCTATTTCCGAAACTGAGGCAAAAAGAATAAAAAATTTCTTACCTGGAAAAATGATTTCATTTAGTGAAGATGGTAAATTACTAACTGAAGAGATAATGTTCTGTCAGAAATACTTCGGCTTATCCCCCACAGAACGTATTGCTTTTTTTAGAAGTCAAATGGAAGGGAGCACCAGCGAATTATATGTAAAAAAATTCTTCATAGTAACAAGGGACTTGGGGTCAATGACTGGAATTAACATAGGAGATAGCAAGGTGTTTGGTATAGGGGGAGTTGTAAACTTCCCCTTTATAGAAAATGATACTACGTACAAAAAATTAGTGGATTCTTTAACACAAGCTCTTCAAAAGAATTTTTTTTTGAAAACTAGCTTATTACATACACGAACGAAAAATGATACAACAGAATACAATATACTAAGATCATATTTAAAGAACTCGCCTAAAAATAGGGTAGCTTTCATTGAAGTCAATTTTACAACCATCCCTCAAAGGTTGCAGAGTTTGTTTAAAACTGATCTCGATAAAATATATGGGATCAATACACTTTCGTTTTTAGATGATAAAAAAGCTTTCATGAAGGCAAAAAAGAAGTGGCTAACATTCAAGAAATAGTCTATTTCGGGGCAGCGTTCCATTTATGGCAGTGTCCCATTTATCACTAACAAAAACGCTAACCATAAAAAAGTTGGCGTTTTTTGTTGCGTTTAAATTGGTGTGAAATGTTGCAATAAATAATAAATCCAATAGGTGATGTGAGAGTGATTGCGTTCCGCCCGCTCCGCAGTAGTTAGGCTAAAGTTTTTTTATTTACCGAGGAGCAGTAAGCGAATCCTTCAATCTTTTTTATCGAGCATAATAAAGAAGGCAGTTTTTTCTTTTGTCGAGTTGTTCAATCAAAGTAACCTTCTCCATAACCGATTTATCAATTGAGTTCACGTCATTTATTTCATTAGATGTTTTTAACATTATCCGAAAACATGGAAGTTTTAATCATAAAACTCCGCAACAAATTTGGAACGAATATTATTCACTTAACCAAAATAAATCTATTTTTACAAACCAAGATAGTCAAACCGTTTTGAATTTTTTATTCGAAAATTAACGGGTAGGTACACGGGAAAAAATCTTGTAAAAGGGCGGTTAGAAAAAATAGATGAAACAGTTAGTAAGGAACAACCCAAAAAATAACATATGAAAGTAATTATCATTTTTTTTCTATCAATTCCGACATTGGTTTTTTCACAGAGCCTTGACGAAGTATATTCCAAATTTGAACCAGAAAAAATTTCGATTCAATATCATAAAAAACAAGAAGGTGATGAGCCAATTAAAAAGAATAAAGAGGGTGCATTTTTTTTAACCTTTAATTATGACTTTAATGATTCGATATTTGTATATATTGATGGTGTTTTATTCAATAAACAGTTTTATAAAACAGATCGATCGAGTGGCATTACTGGAAAATTTTTGCAACTGAATTTTAAAAATTATAAGAAAAGACCACGAATAACAATCTGTATTCCGAGCAAGAAAATCTATACTGAAATTTTATTTGATGAACGATTTAAAAATTTAAAAATTTATAGAACTGAAAAAAATCACGAATGGGACGTTATATATACAAATTATGGGTCGAACGTAATGTAGGGGTGGTGTTCCATTCATCACTTTTGGATCAACGCATTTTATGTTTCATTTATTTTCAGGAAGTATGTTTCTGAAGAAAGACCAAAGAGAGGATGTAATAACTTTTCTTTTTTTGTCGAGTTGTTCAATCAAAGTAACCTTCTCCATAACCGATTTATCAATGGAGTTCACGTCATTTATTTGGTTCGGTTTTACCGCCTTCAATGCGTGAATATTGAGCCTGATCCATAAACGATTTAAGGTAAACCGTAATTTTTGTAGGAGCAAGAGAAAAAAACGTGTATGCAAAAAAAACGGCTAAATGTGTATGCCTTTAGTTATGAATGTGTAGAACTATCAAGTAATCCTTAAATATAATACATTTGTTTGGTGAGCAAATATTTCAATAATCATCGCTTCATTTTATTTTTAATATTAGTTACCCTAATTGTATTTGGTTGGTTTAGTGAACGTATTCCTTCCAATAATGAAACAGGTTGGGATGGAAAACATTATGCAAATTATGCAGCTAACTTGCCTCAGCTTTTTCAAAACAAACAAATTGATAGCTATCATTTTTTCAGAATAGCTCCCCCATTAATTATTTATTTACTCCTAAAATTATTTCATCTTGAAGCAAACGCATACAATATTGTTCACGCATTTTTAGCGTGTAATACATTTTTAATTTTATTTGCTGCGTGGTATTATTTTTTATTATGTAAGTATTTTAAAATTAATAAGTGTCCCGAAATTATTGGCTTTGCAGGTTTGTTTTTCAACTTTGCATTACTCAAACAAGCTTATTATTATCCGGTTCTCACCGATGTTTTTTCTTTTGCATTTGGTTTTTTTATGGTGGGAGAATTTATGCGAAGAAGATTTTTTACCGCATTCATAGGATTGGTATTGGGAACGTTTACTTTCCCATTATTTTTTCTCACATCATTATTTTTTCTCATACCATTTAAGTCGGAACGAATTCATTTTTTATTGAGTAAAATATTTTTAGTTGCAAAATGGATTATGCCAATTTTAGCATTCATTCTCTTTTTAATTTATATATTTTATGGCAAACAATTAATTAGTGAGCATTATTATATGCAAATAAATTCTATTTGGTTTTATATGAGTTTGCCATTGTTGTTATACTATTTGTATAAAATATTTGATGTAAAAATTGCTCCTATTATTGAATCTAAAAGTGGTTTAAATGAACTTAAAATTGTTTTAAGTTTAATGGGGTTTATCACCATTTATATTTTATTAAATAAATGGATTAACACAGTAACAATTCCCGAAGACGAATTTACTTCTGCTACTTTTTTGTGGAATGTTTTTCAACAAGCCATTGCAAAACCGCTTTCATTTGTTGTGTTTCACTTTACGTATTTTGGTCCCGCGGTTTTATTATGTATTTTTTATTACAAAAAAGTTATTGCAGTGGCATCTCAAATTGGATGGCAATTGTTGGCGTATATTTTTATGTATTTACTTTTGGGAATAGGCTCGGAGAGTAGGCAGTTTATAAATGCTTGGCCAGCTTTTTTATTTATATTGGTATTGACAATTAATCAACTAAAGTTTAATAAAAACTATGCAATTGCATTTGTAATTATTTGTATTTTTCAATCACATTTTTGGTTGCCAATAAATCGTTCCAAAATATATGAAACGTATATTTATGATAAATTTCCAGAGCAATTTTATTTTATGCACCACGGTCCTTTTGCAACAAGTATAAGTTATGGTATCAACTTAATTTCTTTTGGTTTGATTGCACTTTTATTTGGTTTTATAATCAATAAAAACAAGCTCACTCCTCAAGCATAATTTTTATTATTAAAATAGATGAATACTTTTGAGTGAATATAATATTGAAACAATAAACTCAACATAAATAAAAAGCTATGCTCAACAATATTGATCTCACAAAAATTCTCATATTAGATATTGAGACCGTTCCACAATATAATGCTTATGAATCATTGCCCGAAAAATGGAAATATCTTTGGGATAAAAAATCACTCACACTCAATTATAATAAGCCAGAACAAACACCTGATTCTATTTATAATCGTGCTGGAATTTATGCCGAGTTTGGAAAAATTGTTTGCATATCAGTTGGGTATTTTAACAGAAATGGAAATGATTGGCAATTTCGGGTGAAATCTTTTTATGGCGATGATGAGAAAATTTTATTGAAAGAATTTTGTGAGATGGTGGAACGATATTTTAGTATGCCCGATAATTTATTATGTGCACATAATGGAAAAGAATTTGACTATCCATATATCTCTCGCAGGTGTTTATTAAACGGACTTGAAATTCCCAACATATTAAATCTAGCAGGTAAAAAACCTTGGGAGGTTCAGCATTTGGATACGCTTGAATTGTGGAAGTTTGGCGATTATAAAAGTTTTACTTCTTTGGAATTATTAGCTGCATCATTTAATATTCAAACACCAAAAGATGATATTGATGGAAGCATGGTTTGGGAAGTATATTGGAAAGAAAAGGATTTAGAACGTATTAAAATATATTGTCAAAAAGATATTGTTACTGTGGCTCAGCTTCTCTTAAAATTTAGAAACGAAAACTTGTTGGATGAAAGTGAAGTGATTGTTACTTAAAACTATTATCGAATTATCAACTCAAATAATGCCCAGAATAAAACTTCAATTGCCACAGCATTTTATTTTCAAAACAGAAATTACAGTTCGTATTTCTGATATTAATTATGGCAATCATTTAAGCAACGATGTTTATTTAAGTTATATGCACGAGGCTCGTATGCAATTCTTTGCTCATTTTGGTTTCAGCGAAATGAATCTTGCGGGAGCATCTGTAATTATGGGCGATACAGCCATTGTATTTAAACAAGAATGTTTTTATGGTGATGTATTAATTATTGAAGTAACTGCTGCTGATTTTGGTGCACGAAGTTTTGATCTCTATTATCGTTTTATAAAAAAAGCAACAAATGAAATTGCTTGCGAAGCAAAAACAGGAATGGTTTGTTTTAATTATAACGAAAGAAAAACGGTTGAAGTTCCTCCTGCTTTTAAAAAGTTATTCAATAGCTAAAATCCATAAAATTAATTTGGTATTAAATGCATATTATCAAATTAGCTTACCACAAAATTGTCAAATCAAATGAAAGAAAATATTTAGAAACGTGAATAACTATTTTTCTTCATCATCAAATCATACACTATTTTTAACATTGAAAAACATTGAATTTAGATTCAACATTAATACAAACACAAATTGAAAAAATTAAATAATATAGATAAAGTAAAACGTTCGGTTCAAAAAGTTTTTGGAGCAAACGATAAAAAAATACTTAACCCAGTACAAGTTGCGGCAAAGCTCGAAATTACAAATGCCGAAGAGCGTAACGATGTAATTGTTGCCATGAAATTATTGGTAAAAGAAGGCGTATTAGAGGAGGTTTCTCCAGGTAAATATATCTCCGTAATTAAACATCAATTTATTGAAGGAAAAGTAGAAATGACACAACGCGGAACTGCTTATGTTGTTCCGGATGAAGGCGGTGAGGATATTTTAATTACTTCCGAATTTTTAAACACAGCTTTAGATAAAGACAAAGTAAAAGTAAATCTTTTTGCCAAACGTGGCGATAAACAAACAGGAGAAATTGTTGAAGTAATTAAACGAAACAGAATGGAATTTGTGGGAGTAATTCAATTGAATTATTACCACGCATTTTTAGTTCCTGATGATAAAAAAATGTACACGGATATTTTTATTCCGCTTGATAAAATTAACAAAGGCAAGAACGGAGATAAAGCCATTGCGAAAATTACCGAATGGACATTGGAACATAAAAATCCAATTGGAGAAATTACCGAAATTTTGGGCAAACCTGGAGATCATGAAACCGAAATGCACGCCATTATTGCGGAGTTTGGATTCTCCTATAAATTTTCTCCGGAGGTAGAAGCAGAGGCTCAAAAAATTCCTGATAAAATTACTTCCGATGAAATTGCCAAGCGCAGAGATTTTAGAAAAGTAACGACATTTACTATTGACCCTGATGATGCAAAAGATTTTGATGATGCCTTATCAATAGAAAAATTAAAAGATGGAACATGGGAAATTGGCGTTCACATTGCCGATGTTTCTCATTATGTAAAATCCGGAACACGCTTGGATGAAGAAGCTTTTGAGCGAGGAACATCAGTTTATTTGGTGGATAGAACGATTCCGATGCTGCCCGAAAAATTATCAAATGGGGTTTGCTCGCTTCGTGCACATGAAGAAAAATTAACTTTTTCAACAGTATTTAAAATGAACGATAATGCCGAGTTATTGGATACTTGGTTTGGTAAAACAGTTATTTATTCTGATAGAAGATTTGCTTACGAAGAAGCTCAAGAAAGAATTGAAACTGGCGAAGGAGATTTTGCTGAGGAGATAAATATTTTAAATGGCTTGGCGTTAAAAATGCGTGAGCAGCGATTTAAAAATGGAGCTGTAAATTTTGAAACTGAAGAAGTAAAATTCAAATTAGATGAAAATTTTAAACCTATTGGCATTTATAAAAAGGTAAGAAAAGATGCACATAAATTAATTGAGGAATTTATGTTGCTTGCCAATAAAAAAGTTGCCGAATATGGGCATAGCGCAGGAACGTCAAAACAACCAAAAACATTTGTATATCGAGTTCATGATTTGCCAAATGAAGAAAAATTAAAACTGTTTAGCATTTTTGCAAGTCGTTTTGGATACAGCATTAGAATGCAATCGCAAAAAGCCATTTCACAATCCATGAATGATTTATTGAAAAATGTGGAAGGCAAACCAGAGCAAAACTTATTACAACAACAAGCCATCAGAACGATGGCAAAGGCATTTTATACCACTAAAAAAACGGGTCATTATGGATTGGCATTTGAGTACTATTCTCATTTCACTTCTCCAATTAGAAGATACCCTGATTTAATGGCGCATCGTTTATTGTTTGAATATTTAAACAAAGGAAAATCAGCAAATGCCGAGCAATATGAATTGATGTGCAAGCATTCATCAGAAATGGAAAGTAAAGCTGCCGAAGCCGAAAGAGCATCTGTGAGATATAAACAAGTGGAATATATTAAACAGTTTATTGGAGATGAATTTCAAGGCATTATTTCGGGAGTTACTGAGTGGGGAATTTATGTTGAAATAACCGAATACAAATGTGAGGGTATGATTCGCCTAAGCAATTTAACGGATGATTTTTATGAATATGATGAGCATAATTTATGTATAGTTGGTAGACGTACCCGTAAAAAATATCAACTAGGAGATATTGTAGATGTGGTGGTAAAAGATGCGGATGTATTAAAACGCCAAGTAAATTTGGATATAGTTGGTAATGTAGTTTCATCAAGCAATTTAAAACGTGGCGAACCTAACAGAAAAACTAAAAGACGAGAAGAACATCAAAGTAAAAAGTACCAAAAGGGCAAAAAGAAAGGGAGACGTTAATCTCCCTTTTTTTATTTTAATAAAATCAAACTGATGATTATATAATTCTCACTTTAAACTCAACCCTTCTATTACGAGCGCGTCCTTCTGGAGTTGTGTTTACATCAATAGGTTGTGTTTCTCCGTATCCATGTGATTCTAATCTAGAAGCAGGAACGCCTTTTTTAATTAAATATAAACGAACTGCATTAGCTCTGTCATCAGATAGTTTTAGATTTTTCAAATCATCACCTTGGTCATCTGTATGTCCATTGATAATTAGATAATAAGTTGGATTTTCTTTTGCCACTTTTACAACATTATCCAAAATGGAGAATGATTTAGGTAAAATAATAGATTTAGATGTTTGGAATTGTACTCCTGTTAATGCTTGTTCAAATATTTTTCTAACGGATTCTTTTATCTCTGGGCATCCATTATTCCATTTTGGTCCTGCTTCTCTTGGGCATTTATCTTTAGCATCAGGAACTGAATCATTATCCGTATCTGGGCAACCATAAAAAATTGCAGGCCCTTTAACCAACACACAACTATCTTTATAATCAGGAATACCATCGCCATCCGTATCAGGGCAACCATTAAATTGTTTAGTTCCAGGAACGATTACACATGAATCTAAATTATCAGGAATACCATCACCATCCGTATCAGGGCAACCATTAAATCTCAATATACCATATACATCAGGGCACGAATCATTGATATCTGCAATGCCATCAAAGTCTCTATCTGGGCAACCTCCTGTAATATAAGGTCCAGGTACTTCGGGGCATTTATCAAGTCGGTCAATAATTCCATCACTATCACAATCAAAAATTTCACAGCGGCAATCCATTGCTGCTTTTGGTTCTCTAATTGCTTTTCCAAAATTATAAGTAAACCCAATTTGGTTTAATGTATAACCATCATTATTCCTAATATTAATACCATCTCTATTATCATGATCTGAATACATCCAAGCTGTTTGTAAGTATACTGTGGCACGTTTTCCAATTCTTAAACTACAACCAATTCCAGATGCAACTATTAAATCTTGACCATATCCACCTGATACAACTTTCCCCTTGTATTCATAGTATACTCTATTTCCGTACAACCAAGAAAATCCTAATCCTAAAAAAAAGTAGGGCGAAAATCTTGCATTTTCTTTGAATATATAACCGTTAGTAAACTTATATTTAAGGCAGGCTATACCTTGGTAATGAGTTCCATAAAAATTTCCGTTAAACCTTTGATTTTCATAGGTGATGCTATCAGTATTATTCCAATATCCAATTTCTCCAATATTAAGGGTAAAAGTAGCATCAAATGATGGGCTTACATACCTAGATAGGCTAATACCTCCAAACGCATAATATGCTTTGTTAAAATCATAAGTTGCATCTCCAATGTCACCATTCCATTCTTCATTACCGAAGTGAGCACCTAAACTCCAAGGGTGTTGTTTTGTTTGTGAAAACAAGCTTATTGGGATAAAAATAATAACGATAAATCTAGTAAGTCGCATTTTGTGCAATAGTAAACAAGTTGCATGATAATCCAATATTATTTAAGTGCTTACAACATTTGATTTGAATGGCTGAATAATTACCTGAGTTATGCAAAAATGAGGTTGAGCAGATATATTAAAATTAATTTCGAAGTTTTCGTTTCTCATCCAATTTTTTTTTTAATGAATCTACTTGCGGTTCCATAACTGGCGCAGGATTTTGTTGTATTTTTTTTACAGAAGTTTTTTTGCGTGATGAAGGAGTTGAACAATTCATTGCAAGCAAAATTAACATACTAATGGGTAACAATAAATTTTTTAGATTGAACAATGTTGTTTTCATGTTTGATTGTTAAAAAGTATATCCCTGATTTTAAATCATTTACTCTAAATGAAAAACGATTTAAGCCTGCCTTCACTTTTTCATTTAAAAGAGCATTTACTAATTTTCCATTTATATCCATCACATCAAATTCAACAAATAAATTTTCATTCAATTCAAAATCAATAGTTATATAATCTGAAGCAGGATTTGGGTAAATATGAGTTGTGTTTACTTTTTTTGAAACGTCATTTAGAGTAAGTTTTAAATCATTACTTTTTACTTTTGCTATCCAAGTACTATTTCCGCTTTGGTATCCAAATGAACCATTTAACCAACAATATCCTAACTCATTATACTTACGCTGAATACCTGTATAATCGCCCCATCTTTCAATAGAATCTCCCAAAACATTAATTACGGTTTCGCCTGCTTTTACAATTGTACGGTTTGAAATATTTCCTGTTCTATCAACAAACAAAACCGCTGTTCCGGGAAATTGCGTATGCGAAACGTACGAATGTGTAATCATTACACTATTATCATCAGCACCACCTCCAACATAGGTAATTGATGGATAACCAAAATCAAGAGTATCCGATCCTAAAATAGTTCCATGAATGGATGGAATGGCAGCACTCACATTTGAAATTCGACCATAATAAACTGCGGGGCTAAATCTTGATGTATCAATTGTATTTGCAACATAATGTATCATATTGTTTTCATAACAGGCTGAGAGCACTCTTGCATCATTGGTTTGTAATCTCTTTCCATTAGGCTGAATAGCATTTGGCATCAATCCATAAGTTTTATCAGTTCTCAAAACTTTTAATGTAAGTGACGCATTACCTGAGGCAATGGTATTTGTTACTTCATGAATAAATACAGTATCGTTTTGTAAATCACTCGGGCGTAATGAAACAAAATACATATTTGGACCATGAGTGGTGATACCTCCTTTAGCTGGGCAAATATTCCAAATGGTTTTTCCATTGTATTTAATATCATGATATACTTTGGGTGATAAAACTGCCGAACTATCATATCCTTTTTGTTTATCAACTTGCCAGATATAGGATTCAATAAAACCCGTTTGCCAAGGAGTATTATCTTTTACTCTGTTAACGGTAATAAATAACTCATCATTGGTTAAAGCCACAACTGGATAGTCGCTCCATGAACTGCTATCTTGTGTGATATTTCCAGGAATCACATAAAAATTCCATTTTAATGTGGGGTCATTTGATTGCGAAAATGCAACAATAATTCTAGTATCAGTATGATCAACACCTTGTAAAAAAACTACAATAAATCTATCTTTTACAGGGTCATAAATTACACGAGGATCATAAGTACGATTTAGTTTTCCGAGTTTAGTAGCAAAATTTGCAAGACTTTTCCCAATGTATTGCACGCCACTATCATTAAAAAAATTGAGATTGGTATTTGCCACACTCACAATTTTTCCACCATTGCTAATGGCAATATCATTATCGTTGGGAGTTCCTTGTGTATAATTTCCAATAAAATTTTTTAGAATGGTAGGGGATGGGGCTGTAGTTTTTTCAAAAAATTGAACTTCTTTTTTTGATAATACAAATAAATTTCGTTGTGCGTCTAGTAATATTTTTTTTTGTTTAGTTCCACTTACTGGTAAAGGCATTGCCGATTTAATGAGTAATAATTTAGGGTCAAAATCAACAGTTAATTCACTCACATCAACAATGGCTGCAAGAGGCACATCAATAGTTGTAGTGCCATATGTAAAGCCTGTTTGTTGAGCTTGTAATGAATACCCAAAACAAGATAAGGTAAAAATAAAAATGTAAAATTTATTCATGATAAAAATAATTGTCTAACGCAAAAGTAAGATTTTTTGGATGAGAAGGAAGGAGAGCTTAAAAGCAAAATGTAGAAACAATATTTTACCACTTCATCACGCTCTAATCTCTCCCCACTTATTACAATGTACACATTTTAGGAATCTGCACAAAAAACAATTTGTATGACAGCTTTTCATCTGTTTGCAATTGGACATATATTTGAATAAGTTTGGAAATCATTAAATGCAGTAAATTTTTATTTACTAAAAATGATAAACTAAATCAGTTATAAAATTGTCTTAATTATATGGAAGCAAAATTTTCACCACGTGTTAAAGATGTTATTTCCTACAGCCGCGAAGAAGCAATGCGCTTAGGTCATGATTATATTGGAACAGAACACTTGTTACTCGGCCTCATACGTGAGGGAGATGGCAAGGCACTTAAAACTTTAAAAGCATTAGATATTGATCAAGTGCGGTTAAAAAAAACAATTGAAGATGCAATAAGAGGAACAGCAAATAACAATACCAACTTGGTAAATATTCCTCTTACTAAACAAGCAGAAAAAGTTTTAAAAATTACGTACCTCGAAGCTAAAATTTTTAAAACAGATATCATCGGAACCGAGCATCTGTTATTATCTATTCTTCGTGATGAAGACAACTTGGCATCACAAATTTTATTGCAATATGGAATTGCCTATGATATTTTTAAATCGGCAATTGAGAATAATATTTCTGATGTAAAAAATGAAATGTCACAAGATCCAGAAGAAGAATTTTATCGCGAAGAACAACGCAAACCTTCAGAGCCAGTTCGTAAAGGAGATCCAAAGTCTAAAACTCCAGTGTTAGATAATTTTGGAAGAGATTTAACAAAATCTGCTGAAGAAGGCAAGCTCGATCCTATTGTTGGAAGAGAAAAAGAAATAGAACGAGTGTCACAAATTCTTTCTCGTAGAAAGAAAAATAATCCTGTATTAATTGGTGAACCTGGTGTTGGTAAAACTGCTATTGCCGAAGGTTTAGCATTACGCATTGTTCAACGAAAAGTTTCTCGAGTATTATTTAATAAACGAGTTGTGATGCTTGATTTGGCTTCTATTGTTGCGGGCACAAAATACCGAGGGCAATTTGAAGAGCGCATGAAAGCAATCATGAATGAATTGGAAAAATCTCTGGATGTAATTTTATTTATTGATGAGATTCACACCATCGTTGGTGCTGGTGGAGCTTCGGGTTCATTGGATGCATCTAATATGTTTAAACCTGCTTTGGCTCGTGGAGAAATTCAATGTATTGGTGCTACCACTTTAGATGAATACCGTCAATACATCGAAAAAGATGGTGCCTTAGAAAGACGTTTTCAAATTGTAATGGTTAATCCTGCATCGCCTGAAGAAAGTGTGGAGATATTAAACAATATCAAAAATAAATATGAAGATCACCATTCGGTAACGTATGATGAAGCAGCTATTGAAGCATGTGTGAGTATGAGTACTCGTTACATGACGGATAGACATTTGCCTGATAAAGCCATTGATGTATTAGATGAAGCAGGTGCGCGCGTGCATATTAGCAATATTCATGTGCCAACAAATATTCTCGAACTAGAAAAATCTATTGAAGATATTAAAGTAGAGAAAAACAAAGTTGTAAAAAGCCAAAAGTATGAAGAGGCTGCAAAATTACGTGATAAAGAAAAACATTTATTAGAGCAACTCGAAACCGAAAAAGCAAAGTGGGAAGAGGAAACAAAATCTCAACGATACAGAGTAACAGAAGATGATGTTGCCGAAGTAATTGCGATGATGACAGGAATTCCTGTAAAACGTATTGCACAAAGTGAAGGACAACGCTTATTAAAAATGGGTTCTGAACTTCAAGATAAAGTAATTGGTCAGCAAGAAGCGATTGCTAAATTAGCAAAAGCTATTCAACGTACCCGTGCTGGATTAAAAGATCCAAATAAACCTATTGGCTCATTTGTTTTTTTAGGACCAACAGGTGTTGGAAAAACTGAGATGGCAAAAGTGCTCTCAAAATATTTATTTGATAGTGATGATTCACTGATTAGAATTGATATGAGTGAGTACATGGAAAAATTTGCAGTATCAAGATTGGTGGGCGCGCCTCCAGGATATATTGGTTATGAAGAAGGCGGACAACTAACAGAAAAAATTCGGAGAAAGCCTTATGCAGTTTTATTATTAGATGAAATTGAAAAAGCGCATCCAGATGTATTTAATATTTTATTACAAGTTTTGGATGAAGGTTTTATTACGGATAGTTTAGGGCGTAAAGTTGATTTTAGAAATACCATCATCATCATGACTTCTAATATAGGGTCACGTCAATTAAAAGATTTTGGACAAGGAGTTGGATTTAGCACACCTGCAAAATCTGCCGGAGCAGATGCACATACAAAGGTTGTTATTGAAACTGCTTTGAAACGTTTTTTCTCTCCCGAATTTTTAAATCGTATTGATGATGTCATTGTGTTTAATTCATTAGAAAAAGAATCTATCATCAAAATTCTTGATTTGAATTTGGTTAAATTGTTTAAACGTGTTGAGGAATTAGGAATGGGATTAAAAGTAACTGATGAAGCCAAAACTTTTTTAGCAGAAAAAGGATTTGACCCTGACATGGGTGCAAGACCATTGGCAAGAACTATTCAAAAATTTGTGGAAGATCCAATTGCTGAAGAGCTGTTAAAAGCCGAATCAAATGAAGGAGCAACCATTGAGGTGGATCACGAAAAAGAGGCAACAGAATTAAAAATTACAGTTACAAAAAAGAAAGAGCCTCGTAAAAAGAAAGACACAACCACATTTGATAAACCAAGTGATAATTAATTAAAAAATTCGATTTCAAAAATGGATATTCAAACAAAAAAAATACATTTTATCGAAGAGTTTCTCCGAATACAGAATGAAGGCGTAATTAATTTATTGGATGCTGTTTTGAAAAATGAGAAAAATAAACTTTATAAAGATTCGCTAAAACCAATGACGATGGATGAGCTAAACGCAAGAATTGCCGAAGCCGAAAAAGATATTAGTGAAGGCAATGTTTATTCAACCGGTGAAGTAAGAAATATTTTCAAGAATAGAAATTCTGATTAATGTCGCAAGTAATTTGGACTCATCGTGCCCTCAAAGATCTTGAAGATATTTATGATTTTATCTCGCTTGATTCTGAGGTTGCAACATTAAATGTTGTAAGCGAAATTCTCGATTGTGAAACCCATTTTATTGGGGAAACATTTCTTGAGGGTCCGAAACTTGGGATAGGAAATTACCATTACTATATCAAAAATAATTATCGTTTAGTATACAGACGAGATAATTTTAGCATTTTAATTATCACGATTTTTGATACCAGAAGAAATCCTGATAAGCTTATTCTTTAAGATGAAAATTACACTCATACAAATTGGTAAAACGCATTTTAATTTTGTAGATGAAGGCTTTGATGTTTTTGCAAAACGCTTAAAACACTATTGCAAATTTGAAACTGTTTTGATTGAATTGCCTACTAAATTAAAATCGTCAGACATTGAGCAAATCAAAAAAAATGAAGGCGAATTATTATTAAAGAGAATTGCCTCAACAGATTATTTAATTTTATTGGATGAAAATGGAAAAGAATTTCACTCTAAAGACTTTGCTGGCTTCATTGAAAAGCAATCCATTCATCAATCATCGCTAACCTTTGTAATTGGCGGTGCGTATGGTTTTAGTAAAGAAGTATATGAACGAGCAAATACAAAAATATCTCTTTCAAAAATGACTTTCTCTCACCAACTCATTCGATTAATTTTTGCCGAACAATTGTATCGTGCTTTTACAATCATTAAAGGAGAACCTTATCATCACGAATGAAATGTTAAATTATAGATGTTGAATTTTAAGTTTGAGTTGAGTATTTTTATACCAATATTGCTTTACCAATATTGATAAACGTTTACTATCGGTTTTGTGGCAGCAATATAGAAGTTAGGTGCCAATGGTCGGTGAGACGTCCGAAAATATTTCCATCGACAAATTTGTAATTTTCAGACAACTTACTTACCTTTGACGTAAGTAACGTAATACGGCAGTATGATAACATCTTTTGGCGACAAAGACACAAAGAAAATATGGGAAGGTGAACGTGTTAAGGGTTTGTCGACCGAAATACAAGAAATGGCTCGAAGAAAACTTAGAATGTTGAATAACTCTCAGGATTTGGCAGACTTGCAAATTCCGCCATCGAATCGACTTGAAAAACTGAAAGGAAATTATAAAGAATTTTATTCAATTAGAATTAACAACCAATGGCGCATAATTTTCAAATGGAATAATGGAAATGTAGACCAAGTTAAAATTATTGACTACCACTAAACGACCGAACATGAAAAAATTAAAAAACATACATCCCGGTGAAATTCTTCTTGAAGAATTTTTATTGCCTTTAGAAGTTAGTGCCTACAAACTTTCCAAAGACATAGGAATTCCGCAGACACGTGTTTCTGCAATCCTAAAAGGGAACAGACGTATAACTGCAGACACTGCGCTTAGACTTTCCAAATATTTCGGAAACTCTGCAAAGTTTTGGCTCGGGCTTCAAGACGACTTTGACATCGAAGAAGAAAGAAACGAGAAGAAATCCGAACTGAACGCTATCAAGCAATGTGCTCGCAACGCTGCATAACACAGGTGTAGCGCCATTTGGGCATTTTGCTCCGCAAGACAAAAATATATTAACTTTAAAACAGGCTTCGCAATTAAAATTATGGTAAGAAACCCAAACGAGTGCCAGACCTGAAAACCTTTATGGGCAAGCTTATTAGCACCCTGCCAACTTGAAACTTTTGTGCCTTGAACGAACATTTTTTGGAATTACATGGACAACAACCGACACCGCTTCTAATGCCAACGCTTTGAAAACCGACTAAAAAAAAAATCAACATCACCTTTTAAATTATCCCTATATTCGTAATCGAAATGAAAAGAGTAATTGCCATACTGTTAATTGTTTTTTACCTCGTGCCTGCTATTGGCATTACGGTGAACAAACACTATTGCGGTGGCAAACTGGCTTCGGTGAAAATTGTTTTTGGCGACACTCATTCGTGTCCGTGTGGCAGCAAGCCGATGAAGAAAGATTGTTGCAAGGACAAAACAGGTTTTCTTCAACAAAAAAATGATGCTGGTAAAACTTTTCAATTCGTTTTTAAAACTGCTCCTCAAAAAATTTCTCCTTTTGCAGTTGCACAAGTTGTAACACTTCCTTCAGCACAGTTTATAATTACAGCAGCCGACTATTATCATCCACTACCCTACAAACCCAAAGCTCCAATTTATTTGTTGGACAGGGTTCTTCTGATTTGATTTTTTGTTTGTTAAAAATGCCATTGTGTAAAAAAAACACAGGGCTAAGCCTATTTGTGTTCTTGCGAACACATCAGGCGGAATAAATTTTTAATAACAACAAATCAAAAAAGGAATGACAAAAAAATTTCATTTTGTTTCAATGGCTGCCATCTTGGTTGTTGGCTTTGCTTTTACTTCCTGCAACGACAACAAAAAATTTGTTGTCTACCAATGTCCCATGAACGACCAACCCGACACGGCTTATGCTCATTCGGGAAAATGTCCTTCGTGTGGAATGGACTTGGAGGGAGTTACTTCCATTGACACAACAAAAACAATAATTTTTCAAAATAAAAATCAATAAATAAATTTCATTCACAATTAAAATTCAAATCAAAAATGAAAAAGTCAATTTTCTTATCTATCGCTTTGATGTTTACAGTTGTAATTTCCAAAGCACAAATTCCAAACGCAGGTTTTGAAACATGGTCAGCAATGACTGGTTATGACAATCCTAATTCATGGTCATGCTTAAATACCACGACTGCATCTGCAAGTACTTACACTTGCATGAAAGGCACACCCGGAAGTCCCGGAACATCGTATTTAAAATTGGTGAGCAAAACTGTTACAGGCATGGGAGTAATTCCCGGCATTGCAAGCAGCGGAACTTTTAACCAATCAACCTTTGCACCGATTTCGGGTTTTGCTTTTAATCAGCGACCTGCAAATCTTACTGGAAACTGGCAGCACATGATTTACGGAAGTAGCCAAGGTTATGTAGATGTGAAACTCACCCGTTGGGATGCAGGTATGAATATGCGTATGCCTGTGGCTTCGGCACATCAGGTGCTTTCGGGTATGGCAATGAGTTGGGCAAGTTTTACTATTGCTCTTACTTATGTAGATGGAAATAATCCCGACAGTTGCATGATTACTTTCAGTGCAAGCGGAAGTGCTCCAACCAATAACGATTATTTATATGTTGATAATCTTGCGTTCAGTGGAATTGTAACAGGCATTTCGGAAAATCATTTTGATGCAAACATTTCTATGTTCCCGAATCCAACAACAGATAATTTGATTCTGAATTTATCTGCACTTAAAGACAAAACTGTTTCCATTCAGATTTTTGATGTTACAGGGAAACAAGTTCAACTGTTGGAAAACATTGCAGTGGCTGAAAAAAACACGATTGATGTTGCTGCACTTCCAAAAGGAAATTATGTATTGAACATTGTGAGCACAGAAGGAAACATTCAACGGAAATTTTCAACGCAATAAATCAACAACAATTAAATAAAAATCAAAAATGAACAAGTCAATTCTACTTTCAATTGCTTTGATATTTACAATTGTAATTTCCAAAGCACAAACCGTAATGCAAATTTCTGGTCAGGATTGCAACGGAACTTCTCATAACCTGTTTGCCGACCTTGATGCAGGGAAGGCAGTGTTGCTTCACTTTTTTATGCCGAGTTGTGGAAGTTGCCCACCGCCTGCACAAAAAATTCAGGCAATGGCAAATCACATCAA
>JANYDU010000009.1 GCA_025359805.1 Bacteroidota bacterium | reverse complement strand
CGACGGGGAGGTTTGGCACCTCGATGTCGGCTCGTCACATCCTGGGGCTGGAGAAGGTCCCAAGGGTTCGGCTGTTCGCCGATTAAAGTGGCACGCGAGCTGGGTTCAGAACGTCGTGAGACAGTTCGGTCCCTATCTGATGTGATCGTTGGAAGTTTGAGAGGATCTGACCTTAGTACGAGAGGACCGGGTCGGACGTACCTCTGGTGTATCTGTTGTGGCGCCAGCTGCAGTGCAGAGTAGCTACGTACGGACAAGATAAGCGCTGAAAGCATCTAAGCACGAAACTTACCTCAAGATGAGACTTCCTTTAAGGGTCGTAGAAGACTACTACGTTGATAGGCTGTAGATGTAAAGATAGTAATATCAAAGTCGAGCAGTACTAATTACCCGTAGACTTATATTTTTAAACTAAAAATGTCCAACTAAAAAATTGTGTTTTCTTTCAAATAAATGTCAAATTTCATAAAGACCTTTATGGTGACTATTGCGGTGGGGTCCACCTCTTCCCATTCCGAACAGAGAAGTTAAGCCCACCTGCGCAGATGATACTTGGATAAGACCAGGGAAAGTATGTCGTTGCCGTAATTTTAAACCCCTCAATTGAGGGGTTTTTTTTGTTTACGGCAATCCATTTAAATGAATATTTTTGCCCATGATTAAATTAGCTACCACCTATAAAAATAAACTCGTATTAATTTTTTGTAGCTTAATGCTTATCAGCTTATTTTTAACTCAATATAAAAATACAAACCCAACATCTAAAAATAATTTAAATTCTTATAGTGAAAATATCCCATGGATAAATGCTCCAGCATTATTAAGTATTTCGATGATTGGATTTATACTGATTACAATATTAAGCAACTCGACATCCGAGTTATTTAAGAACTTTGTGTACCGAAAAGATTTACTTATCATATCCATAACATATGTCTATTTATTAAGTTCTTTTTTCTATTCGGATAATTATACGTATTTATTTGAACGACTTCAAATAAAACTACCATTTCTAATGCTGCCATTAGTTGCTGCTTCTATAAAACTTAATCGTAGAGATATACATATTTTATATTTTATATTTTATGTATGTACCATAGTAGTTGCAGCTTATATTTTTGGAAATTACGTTTTGAATTATGAAAATATAAATGAGGCATATCTTAGATCTAAAGTAATGCCTACACCAATTAATCATATAAGATTTAGTATTATAGCTGCTTTTGCAACGTATATATCATATTATTTATATATCCACAAATTCAGTATTTTAAAAAATAATAGGTGGATATTAATTGTTGGGGGAGTATTCCTTTTTCTATTTGTACATTTATTCTCTGTGCGCAGTGGAATACTGGCTTTATACGGAATGATTTTGGCCGAAATAGTTATTTACATGATAAAAACTAAAAGTTATTCAAAAGGAATTTTAGCTTTAACAGGAATTATAATATTTGTAACAATAGTTATTTCTGTATCACCAACTCTTAAAAATAAAATTTCAAATACTCAAAATGACCTTAATGTATACAAGAATAAAAAATCACCAAACTATAGTTCTCTAACAACTAGATTTGTTTCTTATGAAATAGCATTTGAAATTTTTAAAAAAAATAAATTATTCGGATGTGGATTAGGAGATATTGACGATAAAAATAATGAACTATTTAAAGAAAAATATCCAGTAATTGATATTCCTATTATTCCACACAATGAATTTATATATCTATTGGCAGCCACTGGAATTGTTGGGGTTAGTATATTTACATTTTGTTTTTTCTATCCACTATTTTACAAAAAAAATTATTTGAATCGGATACTGTTAATGCACTTTATTGTTTTATTTTTATCATTTCAAACTGAACCAATGATTGAAACACAATTGGGAGTTGCTTATAGTATTATTTTTATTATCATACCATTGATGGAAAAAAAGGAAGACGCTAACTCCTAATTATTTTTCATCAATAACAATTTTTTATATTTTAATTTAACTTCTTTGGCAATTAAAAAAGCAATCATAAAACCGCATTTGCCATCTAAAAAACCAAACTTAAAAAAGTAATCCCTTATAAAGCGGATAATTGGTTTATAAAAAATTTTAAGTTGAGACGATTTTATTTCTTTCTGATAATATGCTTGTGCTGCTATCGAAGAAAAATATTCTACTTTGTTCCTATGTTCTAATATTGACGTATAAGAATAATGCAAAATGTTTCCTTTAAGATGTTGTATTGAAGCTTCATTATTCATTATAAATTTATCATGAGGATTTGTTCCTCCCCATTTTCCTTTTCGACTATCCCATAATCTTAATTTTATATCTGGATACCAAGCTCCATGCCTAATCCACTTGCCACAATAATTATTTAGCCGGTTCATATTGTAACCATCTTTAATCCAATTTTTCTTAATTCTTCTGATTTCATTGATTAACATTTCATCAGGTAACTCATCAGCATCTAATGAAAATATGTGTGGATATTTTGCCTGAGATATAGCAAAATTCTTCTGTTCAATATATCCTTCAAATTTATGATTAACAATTCGAGCCCCTATTTTTTTTGCTAACTCAACCGTATTATCTGTTGAAAAGGAATCAACAATTAGAATATCATCTGCAATTGATTGCACAGAGTTTAAGCATCGAACAATATTTTTTTCTTCGTTAAAAGTTATAATTACAACACTAATTGGTGTATAGGGTTCCATTATTGAAGAACATATTTAATATTCGCTCTAATTAAACTTGACGAAGAATTTAGTTTTTGTTTAGTAACTTCATCAATCATTAAAATCACATTTTTATATTGTTGCTCTAACTTCCCTGTTACTTTTATATAACATTCTTTTCCAGTATCAATATCAGTTAAAAGTATAATAGTTCCAATAGGGGCGTTTTTGTGTAAGATAGATTTCTCGCCTCCAATTCCAGCAAAACCTGTTTCTTCAATCACATCTGAGCTATATAAAATATTTTGAGGTGCAATGTTTTTAGGAGCTACTGAATTTGGAGTATTCCACTTTTCAAATGGTTTAATTACCAAAGCTCCATTTACAATTAACTCTTGCCCAACTTCCAATTTATTGTCTTTAATTCCATTCCACTTAGTGAGCAACTGCGAAGTGATTTTATATTTTTGTGCAATTTTAAAAACTGTTTCTCCGTTTGAAACAATATGTGTTTTAGGTTTTTCAAATTCTTTATCTTTTGAATCCGCATTTGCATGAGCTTCTTCAATTTTTATCAGTTCACTTTTTTTTGTTGATGAGTCGAATACTGTTTTTTCAATTTTTTTTTTATGTTTTAAATTCGTTTCGGTTTTCAATTCAATCACTGAAACTGTATCATTCATAAGCATAGGAATTTTTATCAAATCCCCTTGATTTAGTTTATCAACTTTATCCACATTGTTATCAATAATTTTTTGAACATCAATGTTGTACCTTCTTGCAATGGCATATAATCCTTGTCCTTTATCCACTTTATGTATAATAAAATTTTTACCTTTTATGTTTTCTGATTTTATTGAATCGAGTGGATTCGCCATGAGTTTACTAAAACTCAACATCAATAACAAAAAAACAAAAATTACAGTTTTACTTTTCATCTTATTTTACTCTATCAGCAATTTTTGTTGACCATGCTTGTGGTTTATCATTGAATAAAATTTTTGTTTGTGCCCAAGTATTTTCAAATAATTTTGATTTTCTATACGCTTCTAAATTATCTGCACTCTCCCAAATACTATAAGTAAAATACACATTTGATTTATTAGCATCTTGCAATAGTTTTAAACTTCTGCAACCCTCAAATGACGCAATAAATATTTTTGAAGCGTTAAAAACGCTCAAAAAATCATCCACTTTATCTGGCTGAAACGACATGCGTACAATTCTATTAATCATAAAATTCAATAATTATTTGACTCCCTTCAATTAACCCCAACAATTGCCCTGCTTTACCAGTATTCATTGATATTTCAAGCAAACCATCTTCATTAAATAAAGCCAATTCATACCCATGTTTTACATCACTATAATTTTTACTGATGTATGAAATTTTTTCTTTTCGTCTGTAAAAAATATTAAAACGGTTTTTATCCATACTTTTTAAATCAAATAAATTTTTTGAAATATTTGTAATGGCATTTCCATATCCATCAATAAAAATAATACTTCCTCTAATTAAGTTTTCCTCTACAACTGGTGAAATATTTTGTTTAATATTTTTAATTTGAGATGGCGTTGTAAAATTATTTATGTCTTCGTTTTTTGCCATTTTTAAAGCAAGTGCTACGAATAAATTTTTATCGAGTGAAAGATCATTAACATTTATCAATTCATTTTTTACCGAGAGAATTTGTTGCGGTTGTTCATCAAACAACAAGGAAAAAATTCCATTATCGGCACCAATGTAAAAATGACCTTTATATTGAAT
This sequence comes from Bacteroidota bacterium, assembly GCA_025359805.1. Lineage (GTDB taxonomy): Bacteria > Bacteroidota > Bacteroidia > UKL13-3 > UKL13-3 > CAIUEQ01. The sequence continues at coordinate 158,445 of JANYDU010000009.1, read as the reverse complement.
GATGAGAATTTGCTTGTGCAGCTCAAAAGAGGTATCAATTGATATGATATGTATTGTTCCTTTCGGAAAATATTGAGCTGCATTTTTTAAAATATATGCAGCTTGCAAAATATTATGCGGTTTTATTGCATGCGATACATCAATGATTTGAGCATTGGGCATGTTAGAAAAAATAACACCCTTTAGCGCTGCTACGTATGGACTGTTATGTCCGTAATCACTTATAAGTGTGATAAATTCCACCTGAACTATTTTTTATTAGATTTGCTCACAAAAATATTATTCATTAGCAAACATTAATCAACAAAAAATACAACAATTGGTAAACAAAGAGATCATTATAGACACTGTTGAGCCAGCCGATATTCTTGGTGTGAACAACAAAAATTTAAAAATTATTCAACAGCACTTTCCTAAACTAAAAATTATATCGAGAGGAAATAATTTGTTTGTGAGTGGCAATTTACGTGATATTGAAGGCTTTGAGCAAAAGCTTGATGAGATGGGTAATCATTATAAAAAATATCATCAGTTAACCTTATCGCAAATCGAAAATATTTTGAATAAAAAAACAGAAACTTCTGTTGATGAAATTATTCATGCGCCATCTGTAAATGAAAATGATGTTATACTTTTTGGTAATCATGGAAAGGTAATTAAAGCAAAAACGCCCAACCAACGTAAAATGGTTGAACTATTAAAAAATAATGATATACTTTTTGCCATTGGTCCTGCTGGTACAGGAAAAACATATACTGCCGTTGCCCTTGCTGTGAGAGCGTTAAAGAACAAAGAAATTAAACGGATTATTTTAGCACGGCCAGCAGTGGAAGCAGGAGAAAATTTGGGTTTTTTACCAGGTGATTTAAAAGAAAAAATTGATCCTTATTTACGTCCATTGTATGATGCATTGGATGACATGATTCCTCCAGAAAAATTAAAACAACATATTGAAGAACGAATTATTGAAATTGCTCCAATGGCTTTTATGCGAGGGCGAACTTTAGATAATGCGTATGTTATTTTGGATGAAGCACAAAATGCAACCGATCTTCAACTCAAAATGTTTTTAACACGAATGGGCCCCAATGCAAAATTTATTATTACAGGCGATTTAACACAAATAGATCTTCCCAAAGCACAGCCATCTGGATTATTAAAGGCCGTTAAAATTTTAGATAAAATTGATGGAATTGAGTTTGCCTATTTAACTTTTGAAGATGTGGTTAGGCATAAACTTGTGAAAGATATCATCAAAGCTTACGATAAATAAAGCTGGCATTATTTTAAATGCTATTTTTTAAATTAAATTCTTATTTTAGTCAAACATATACCCAAATTGCACACATGGAAAATGCACTTATATCAACAAATTATTTTTTAAAAAATCAGAAAGGATTTTACCGAGGGAAGGTTAGAGATGTATATAATATTAACGATAAACTTTTGGTAATGGTGGCTTGTGATCGTATTTCGGCATTTGATGTGGTGCTTAAAAGAGCCATTCCTTTTAAAGGACAAGTGCTTAATCAAATTGCTTCCTACTTTTTAGATATGGCTTCGGCAAGCGTGCCGAATTGGAAAATTGCAAGCCCTGACCCTAATGTAACTGTTGGACATTATTGCAAACCGTATAAAGTTGAAATGGTTATTCGTGGTTATCTTTCAGGGCATGCGTGGAGAGAATACAAACTCGGAAAACGTGTAATTTGTGGAGTAAAAATGCCTGATGGATTGCGTGAAAATGACCCCTTCCCCTCTCCTATTATCACGCCAACAATTAAAGCATCACAAGGGCATGATGAAGATATATCGAGAGCAGAAATTATTGAACAACAATTGGTGAGTGAAAAAGAATATGAACAGCTTGAAGCTTACACCCATGAGCTTTTTAAAATTGGAACAGAAGCCGCTAACAAGCAACAATTAATTTTGGTGGATACCAAATATGAGTTTGGAAATAAAGATGGACAAATCTTATTAATTGATGAAATCCATACGCCTGATTCATCTCGATATTTTTATAAAGATACGTATGATGAGATTCAAAATAAGAATCAACAACAACGACAATTATCAAAAGAATTTGTGAGACAATGGCTTATTGAAAATGGTTTTCAGGGAAATGAAGGAGAGCTGCAACCATTGATGACAGATGAGTTTGTGAATTCAGTAACCAATCGCTACATCGAATTGTTTGAACAAATTACCGGAAACAAATTTGTGAAAGGCGATTATGAAAATATTGAAACACGCATCGAAAATAATATCAATCTTTACTTAAACAATTTAAACTAAACACTATGAAAAAAAGTTACTTATTACTAAGTGCTATTGTTGGTTTGTCAATCAACGTTATCGCACAAACAGTTTCCACATTTATGGGAACACCTGGAATTGCAGGTATCAACGTTGCCACCTCTACATTTGCTAACGCACAATTTGCCTATCCAGCAAATATGATTGTAGATAAAAGCGGGAAAATGTGGGTTATAGAAGCTGCAGGAGGATCAAGTTCTATCGGAAATCGGTTAAGAGTTCTTGTTGATATGACCACACCTGCAAGTGTATACCATCGAGCAGGAAGTGCATCAGGCAGTGGAGGATATAGTAATGGAACCGGAATTGGATTATCATTGTTTAATAACCCAACCGGAATTGTAACCGATACTTTGGGGAATATTTATATAGCCGATGCCGGAAATAATGCCATCAGAAAAGTGAATGCATATGTAAATGTTGGAACTCCACAAACAGCAACAACTTTTGCAGGAAGTGCTACAGGTGCATCAGGAAATGTTGACAATTTGGGAACAGCTGCATCATTTAATACACCAACGGATTTGGCTATTGATTCTCTTGGAAATATTTATGTAGCAGATGCATTAAACAATAGTATCCGTAAAATAACACCATCAGGAGCAGTAACTACTTGGGCAGGAAGTGGAAGTTTTGGATCAGCCGATGGAACGGGAACTGCAGCCACTTTTACATTTCCTACAGGATTGGGATGGTTTGATAATAGAACATTATTAATTGCCGATCAAGGAAATAAACTGATTCGTAAAATGGATATTATTACCCGAGTTGTTACTACCATTGCCGGAAATAAAAATGCAACAGGAATTGCTGATGGTGATGCTATGACACAAGCAGGATTTTTAGCACCAACTGATATTGCAGTTGATAACAATAAAAATATTTATGTAACAGAAGGAAGTCCAAACGGGCAACCTGTAAACATTATCAGAAAAATATCGGGAACATGTGTAAGTACTTTTGCCGGAACAAATGGTGTTACCGGAACAACAAATGGTGATGGAGCAGCAGCAAAATTTAATAACCCAAGTGGTATTATTTTTTATAATGGATTTTTATATGTGGCCGATCAGGGTAATCAAACTATTCGTAAAATTACTCCTTCAACAACTGTTCCTCAGCCCGCTCCTATTGCTGGTTTTGCAAGCCCAATAACTTCAGGCGTTACCAATACAACTTATACTTTTCATGATTCAACATCAATTGTTCCCAACTCAAGAATATGGAGATTTACACCTTCAACAGTATCTTACATGGGTGGAACTGATTCATCATCAAAAGATGTGCAAATACAATTTACTGCAAAAGGAACTTACAATGTAACGCTTAAACTTACCAATTGCTGGGGCGTTAGCACCACACCTGCACATACTATTGGCGTTAATAACGTGGGAATAAATGAAGTAAATGCAAATCAAAATTTATCTGTATATCCAAACCCAACAAAAGGATTGTTTGAAATTTCATTAACAGGAAATACTGATGGTAATCTTCATTTAAGTGTGATGGATGTTCAAGGAAAAATAGTTTACGAACGTTCATCTATTTCAAACAAAGAAGTAATTGATTTAGGCAATGTTTCAAAAGGAATTTATATTTTAAAAATATCAGGAAAAGAAACATCTATCAACAAAAAAATAATTGTTGAATAATTTCAATCAGAAAAATTTCAATCAGAAAAGCGGAACTTAGGTTTCGCTTTTTTTATGTGCTCTATTTTTAATGTTATATTAACAATTAGACTCTTACCTTAGTATTTGAATTAAAATTTTTAACTATGAAAAATATACTACTTTTATGTATGCTTTTGTTAATCACATTTGCATCACAAGCATCACATCTTAGAGGAGGTTTTATAACTTATAGCAATATAAGCGGAAGAAGTTATCAAATTACACTTACAACATTTACAGATCCAAATTCTGCAGCCGACCCAAATTCTGCAGCAGTTTCAATTTCTTTTGGAGATACTAAAACTGAAACCGTTTCAAGAACATCAACCGAAATAACAAACACATCAATAAGAGTAAATACCTATATTGTTAATCATACTTATTCGTCTGATGGAATTTTTGTAATAAGCTATACCGACCCAAATCTTGTTGATGGAATTAAAAATATAAATGGTGGCGCTTCGAGTCAAATACCATTTTATATCGAATCATCACTTAGAATTGACAATGCATTGGGTATTCATAATAGTGTGTTACCACATTCTGTTATTCCCAATCCAATAGGTATTGGTGGAAGTGACCTTTATTATAATACAACTTGTTATTCACCAAACGGAGATAGTTTATCGTATGAATTAGTTGCACCAACAAATTTTCCTAATTTCATTATTGATTTTAATATTGACCCTTTGAGTGGAACCATCAGCAGAAATAATTATCCAATAGTATCTTCTGCACCAGAATTATATTTCATCGAAATAAAAGTAAGCAGCTACACTAAAATTAATTCCGTTTACATTAAAACCGGATACATTAATATTGCTCAAGTCATTCAAATTAATAATTCTCCTTCAGACTTATTTCCTTCATCAGTAAGTTTTCCACTAAGTGATTTTACGAGTAGAAATTGGTATAGAAAAATGATTACAAATGCTTCACCATTTCAACAAGAATTTAGTTATACAAAAAAATCGGGAAACGAATCTAATACCAAAGTGTTTGGAGAAACACATACAACAATAACAGATCAATCAACTCCATCAATAAGTAAAACCATTATTAATATTGATACTAATAATATGGTACAACGTGGATGGCCTTATTTTTATACTGTAAGAATTTCAAGAGATACCGGAGCTTTTCCATATTTTAGAGATTATGTTTTAGCTGTTTATTTTGGACCTTCAATTACACTTAACGTGAAAGAAATTACTGATAAAAATAATTTTACGGTATATCCAAATCCGTTTAAACAATCTTGTACTTTTACAACAAACGTAAGTGGTGAATTTGATTTGATGATAGTAGATGTAACAGGTAAGGAAGTGTTAACTACAAAAATAAAAACCGATGAATTTAAATTGGATGCAAGCAAACTAAAATCTGGGAATTATTTTTACATTATTCAAAATAATGATGGAAAAATAGTGAAAGGAAAACTAGTTATTGAATACTAAAAATTAACCTCCAAAAACAGTTAAAGCCTCAATCATTGATGTATTAAATTCTTTTTTATTCAATCCTAAATTAATTCCTTTTTCATCAAAAAATAGTAATAGATTTTCGGTTGGCATATTTCCTGTAAGCTCATCGGCAGCCATTGGGCAACCTCCAAATCCTTTTATGGCTCCATCAAAACGCTTACATCCATTTTCAAATGCAGCATCAATTTTTTCTCTCCATGTATCAGGGGTTGTGTGCAAATGTGCGCCAAATTCTATATGTGAAAATGCAGGGATTAAATTTTTAAACAGGTATGAAATAGTTCCAGAGTTTGCAATTCCAATGGTATCAGAAAGTGAAATAATTTTTACTCCAATTGTATCCATTTCTCGTACCCATTTTTCTACAATTTCTACATTCCATAAATCGCCATAAGGATTTCCAAAACCCATTGAAATATAAATCACCAATTCTTTATTATGCTTCACACATAACTCTTGAATTTGTTTAACAGTAATTAATGAACTGGCAATGGATGAATTTGTATTGCGTTGTTGAAACGTTTCTGAAATAGAAAAAGGGAAACCAATGTATCGAATCACCTCATGTTTCATGGCTTCTTCGGCACCACGTGTATTGGCAACAATAGCAAGCAATTTACTAGTTGTTGAAGTAAGATTGAGCCCTGCTAAAACTTCAGTTGTATCACGTAATTGAGGAATGGCCTTTGGAGAAACAAAACTTCCAAAATCAATAGCATCGTACCCTACTTTTAACAATTGATTAATGTATGCGATTTTTTTTTCGGTAGGAATAAAATCATGCAGACCTTGCATAGCATCACGCGGACATTCTATAATTTTATAACTCATTGCTTTAGTGCTAAAATTGGATGAAAAACAAGGCGAATTTACTTTTTTTATGTTTACCTTTGACTCCCTTTGTGAAAATTAAGATCATGAGCGAAAATATGAACCCTACCCATCTCAACGAAGCTGAACACAGCGAAGAGTTGAACACTACGGCAACTGAAATAGTTGCAGAGAATGTGAATGTAAATGAAATTGCACCTGTTGCTGAGGCAATGGTTGTTGCTAACAATGAGCCCACCAGTCATGAAAATAGTACTACAGAAATTAGTGTAGATGCTGTTCAAAAAACTGAAGAGCAAACAATTATTCATCCCGAAAATATTACCACTGAAGTTCCGGCTGAAATGATTGAATTATCTGATGAAGAAAAAGAATTAGATGAAGTGGATGATGCCCCCGATTTTTCAAATTTCACCAAAAAACAATTGGTTGAAGCTGCGGTAACTGCGGTAAAAGAAAAAGATGCCATTGAAGCTACAAGAATTATTAAAGCGGTAAAACCATTGCTCGATCATTTATTGCAAGAAGAGTTTAATACTGCATTGCAAAAATTTATTGAAGATGGTGGAGAGAAAGATGATTTTGAATTAAAAGGTGATCAATCTCGTGAGTTGTTTAATAACGCTGCTAAAGAATTAAAACAAAAAAAGGCTGATGAAAAATCTCGTCAGGAGGCTGAAAAATTAGGCAACTTAAAAAAGAAGGAAGCCATACTTAATCAGATAAAAGAATTAACCGAAACCGAAGAAACTAAGGATAGTTTGAAAAAACTAAAAGAGTTACAAACGGAATGGAAGAATGTAAAAAATGTTCCGAAAGAACACGTAGAACGCCTTTGGGAAAACTACCATGTATTGGTTCATAAATTTTACGACAGACTTTCGATGTTTAATGAATTGAAAGATTTAGATCGTAGAAAAAACTTAGATCAAAAAATTGACCTCACCAAAAAAGTTACTGAATTAGCATTGGAGCCAAGTATTAAAAAAGCGCTCATTATGCTAAAAAAATATCAGGAAGATTGGAAAGTTGTTGGTCCTGTTCCGGCAGAATCAAACGAAGATATTTGGGCGAGATTTAAACAAGAGTGTGATAAAATATTTGAAATGATTAAAGCGTTTCAAGTAGAAGCAGAACGCAAACGTGAAGAAAATTTAGACGCTAAAAAAGAATTATTGGCTAAAGCTTTAGAGTTTTCAAATTATACTTCTACCAAAATAAAAGATTGGATGGAGAAAAGTATTGCGGTAAATCAGTTGATGGAAGATTGGAAAAAAATTGGCATGGTTCCAATGAAATTTAGAGAAAGTGTGTGGAATGATTTTAAGAATGCACGCAATCAATTTTTTACTAACAAAAATAATTTCTTCAAACAATTACATAACGAACGTAACGAAAATTTAAAAGCAAAAACAACGCTTTGTGAAAAGGCCGAAGCCATTGCTCAAAACCCAATCGACCTGAATAAGCAAACGGATGAAGTAAAAAAATTACAAGAAGAATGGAAAAAAACAGGACCGGTACACGAAAAAATTTCGGATGCAATTTGGAAACGTTTCCGCACAGCTTGTGATGCTTTTTTTGCTAAAAAAGCAGAGTTTTATTCTGGTCAGGTTGAAGAGCAAAAGAAAAATTTAGAAACAAAAAATGGATTGATTGCTAAACTTGAAGAACTATTAAATAAAGAAGATGGTGCAAATATTATTCATGAATTAAAAGCCATTCAAGATGAGTGGAACAATACAGGTTTTGTTCCGATGAATGCGAAAGATGCAGTATCAAAAAAATACAATGAAATAAACGATAAAGTGTTTCAAAAATTTCGTCAGGCCAATAATGAATTGCGTGAGATGAAAGAGAAATCTCATCTTGAAGCATTGATGGGCTCACCAAATGGAATGATGAAAGTGAAACGTGAAGAAAAATTTATGCTCGATAAAATTCGTGGGTTGAAAAGTGATATGGAAACTTGGGACAATAACCTTGGCTTTTTTGCGAAATCAAAAGGTGAAAATCCAATGGTTGATCAAATTAATGAAAAAATAAATGGGGCAAAAAAACAAATTGCGCAAATGGAAGATAAGTTAAAACAACTGCGTATTTTTATTAAGCAAAACGAAGCCAAAAAAGTGTAGATGATTAACACTCATTTTTGCAAACAGTTTATTAAACATTATTGGAGTGCAACACGTATTGATGTGTTGCACTCTCCTTTTGTATTTGAGTTGTACAATACCTGTGTAAAGAATATTCACTATAAAGATTTTGACTTCATTGAACAATTAAGGGCTCAACTTAAGCAAGATAAACGCATCATTACTCAACAAGATTTTGGTGCAGGTGCCACTCAACAAGTTATCAAACAAAAAACTGTTTCTCAATTTGCCACACAACATGCAAAACCCGCTCGTGTTGCACAAATTATTTATAGGCTTATTGTACATTACAAATACCAACAAATTATTGAATTAGGAACTTCTTTAGGCATTAGTGCATGCTACGAAGCAAGTGCCATCAAAAAAAATAATACCGAACATCAATTTACTACTATTGAAGGTGCACCTCATATTGCAACCATAGCTGCCGAAAATTTTAAACAACTTCTATTAGAAAATTATGTTACACAACAAATAGGAAATTTTGATAAGGTATTACCTGAAGTATTATCCCAATATAAAAAAATTGATATGGCTTTTATTGATGGCAACCACCGCTATGAGCCTACCCTAAAATACTTTGAACAATTGCTTCCAAAAATACACAACAATAGTTTACTTATTTTTGATGATATTTATTGGAGCAAAGGAATGACTGACGCTTGGGAGCAAATTAAACAACATCCACAAGTAACCGTTACTGTCGATTTATTTTTTATCGGCTTGGTTTTTTTTAGAAAAGAACAAACTAAAGAACATTTTAAACTAAGGGTTTTATAATTTCAAATAAAGATTAACAATGCTAAGTGACATTAATAAATATTTCATTCTGCAGGATGAGCCGATTAAAAGTTATTTGCATTTTTTACGGGAACATATTCTCGACTTCAACACAAATATTACTGAAGTGTGGCGCTATGGAATGCCATTTTACAATTACAAAGGCAAACGATTTTGCTATTTATGGATACATAAAAAATATAAGCAGCCCTATATTGGTATTGTAAATGGAAATCAAATTGATCATCCCGATCTTATTCAAGAGAATCGTTCACGCATGAAAATATTATTGCTCGATCCAACTAAAGATGTTCCGATGAAAAAAGTAAATTTGATATTGAAAACGGCCATTGCAACAGTTTAAACGTACTCAATAAATTATTTATGATAAAACATATTGTACTCTGGAAATTAAAAGACGAAGCCAATGGTTTAAGCAAAGACGAAAATGCAAAAGCCATCAAGCAAAAATTAGAAAGTTTAAACGGACAAATTGAAGGGTTAATAAAAATAGAAGTGGGAATTGATTTTTTGCATTCGGCAGAATCAGCGGATATTGTTTTGTATTCAGAATTTGAAAGTAAAGAAGCCTTAAATTTCTACCAGCAACATCCGTTACATAAAGCCATGATGCCTTTTATTGCTGAGGCCAGAAGTGAAAGACGTGTTGTGGATTATGAGGGATAGTTATCGGCTTTTAACTATTAGCATTTACCTTATTTCACTCAGAATTTTCTTAGTATGAGCAATTCCTGAAACATGCTGGATAGTTAAAATTAAACTTTTAGGTGTTTGTTTGAGTTTACAACGGGAGCCATTTTGCTGCGTAAATTGCAATATTTTTGAAAAGGTTTCGGATTGATAATAATGTTGTTTTTTTTCATCCGGAAAGAACCCTGCAAACTGAGCATTTTTTAATACAATCTTTTCGAAGCCCAATTTTTTAGCTACTTCGCGCAGACTAATCAGTTCAATTAAATCAATTACTTGTTGTGGTAATGGTCCAAAACGATCACGTAAATGCGATGCGTATTTTACCAGATCATCATCGTTTCCAATTGATGAAAGTTCGTTATATAAACTCAATCGTTCGCTTGTACTTCTCACATAATAATCAGGAATGAGTGCTTCGTAATCGGTTTCAATCACACAATCTTTCGATTCAATTTTATGCGTTTGTTCTTCTTTAAATAAATCGGTGAACTCATCTTCTTTTAATTCTTGAATGGCTTCATCCAAAATTTTATGATACATTTCAAAACCAATTTCAGCAATAAATCCACTTTGTTCACCACCTAATAAATTTCCAGCACCACGTATATCCAAATCTCTCATCGCTACATTAAATCCACTACCCAAATCACTAAATTCCTCAATAGCTTGTAATCTTCTTCTGGCTTCATTAGTTAAGGATGTCATAGCCGGAACAAACAAATAACAAAATGCTTTTTTATTACTTCGCCCAACTCGTCCACGCATTTGATGCAAATCACTCAACCCAAACATGTGCGCATTATTGATGATGATGGTATTTGCATTTTGAATATCTAAACCCGATTCAATAATGGTAGTTGCCACAAGCACATCATATTCGCCTTCAATAAATTTAATCATCACATCTTCCAACTTATCTCCTTCTAATTGTCCGTGAGCCACGCCCACCTTTACACCCGGGCAAATGGTCATAATCCTATCGGCAATATCATAAATATCTTTAACGCGATGGTGTACAAAAAATACTTGTCCTCCACGTTCAATTTCCTGAGTCACTACATCTTTTAACATCTCATCATTAAAGGCATGTAATTCGGTAGTTACTGGTTGACGATTGGGTGGCGGTGTATTGATGATAGATAAATCGCGAGCGCCCATTAGTGAAAAATGTAATGTGCGTGGAATAGGTGTGGCTGTAAGTGTGAGCGTATCCACATTTACCTTCAATGATTTTAATTTTTCTTTTGCTGCCACACCAAATTTTTGTTCTTCATCAATAATTAATAAACCAATATCCTTAAATTTTATTTCCTTACTAATGAGTTTATGCGTGCCAATTAAAATATCAATTTTGCCCTCTTTTAATCGTTGCATAATTTCCTTTTGATCGGCAGTTGATTTAAAGCGATTGATATAATCCACATTGCAAGGAAAATCTTTTAAGCGTTCTTTAAATGTTCGGTAATGTTGATTGGCAAGAATGGTTGTAGGAACTAAAATGGCTACTTGCTTGCTATCACAAACTGCTTTAAATGCGGCTCGAATAGCAATTTCTGTTTTACCAAAACCCACATCACCACACACCAATCTATCCATAGGATGCGGAGATTCCATGTCCTTTTTAAAATCGGCAGTAGCTTTGGTTTGATCAGGTGTGTCTTCATACATAAATGAAGCTTCTAATTCAGTTTGCAAATAAGAATCGGGAGCAAAGGCAAAACCCGATTGAGATTTTCTTAGTGCATATAGTTTTATTAAATCACGAGCAATATCTTTTACTTTTTTCTTGGTATTTGTTTTGAGTTTTTCCCAAGCATCACTTCCCAATTTATTTACTCGAGGTTCAGTACCCTCTTTGCCCGAATATTTTGAAATTTTATGTAGCGAGTTTATGCTTACATACAACAAATCATTATCACGATAAACCAATCGAACGGCTTCTTGCGTATTTCCATTTACTTCCACTTTTTCGAGCCCTGCAAATTTTCCAATTCCATGATCAATATGCGTAACAAAATCTCCAGGCTTTAAATCTCGTAATTCTTTTAGCGTAATGATTTTACTTTTTGAAAATCCTTGTCTGGATTTGCCTCTATAAAACCTATCAAATACTTGATGCTCGGTATAACAAGCAAGCTGCAAATCTTTATCAATAAAGCCGTTTGAGATGGCATGATACAGAGGTTGAAACTCTACAGTTTTATCAAGATCATCAAAAATGGTGTATAATCTTTCTATCTGACGACTGCTATCTGAAAAAATTAAATTGGTAATTTTTTGCGATTGATTGGTTTTAAAATTTTCAATCAGCAGTTTAAAATTTTTATGAAAAGAAGGTTGAGGTGAAGTATTAAAAATAATTTCTTCAAACGTTTTAAAATAATGCCGGGTTCCAAATTCTATTATGCGATATTTTTTTATTTCTGATAAAATAGCTGATGCAGTTTCATAAATTTTATCTACTGCAAGTAGTCGCTCTTCATCATTGGCAGGTTTATTTTTTTCGATAATTTCTATAGCTTTTTCAAATCCTTTTTCTAAAGTATCTTTACTTAGCTGAAGATCTTTTGTCCAAACAATGGTATCTTTAGGTAAGTAATGAAAAAAATGTTGTCGACTGGTATTATCAATTTCTTTTTGAACGTTTGGAATGATAAAAAATCGATCCACTTTTTTAACAGAAAGTTGATCGTTGGGATTAAATGTTCTGATGCTTTCAATCACATCATCGTTTAATTCAATTCTGTAAGGCTGATCATTACTAAAAGAAAACACATCAACAATTCCTCCTCTTATAGAAAACTGCCCAGCTTCATAAACAAAATCGGCACGTTCAAAATGATGTTCGGATAAAAAATCAATAAAAAACTCTAAGTCGAAAGGATGACCCACTTTTAATTCGTAAGTATTTTGCGTAAGGTCATTTTCACTAATTACCAATTCACTTAGAGCTTCGGCAGTAGTAACAATTAATTCGCCTGTGGTTGAATGTTGATTTAATCTGTTTAATACTTCTGCACGCTCAAGCACTTGTCCGTTTTCCAGCATATTTACTTGAAATGGACGTTTAAAAGACGATGGAAAATAAAGAACAGTTTTGCCTTCCAATAAATTTTCTAAGTCAGAATAAAAGTATCGTGCTTCTTCATCATCATTAAAAATAAATAACTGAGCATTGGAATTGTGATGATAAAGTGTAGTGGCTAAAATAGAACTCACTGAGCCCACTAATCCCGTTAGGCGAAGCTTTATATCGTTTTTTTGATTGAGCTTTCCTGCAAGATTTTTAAAATTTTCACTGTCGCTATAAAGCGTTAATAATTCTTGTAAATTCAACTACACCAATATCTTTTTGTATGAGCAAATGTAATCAACATCCGATAAAAATTTTTGTTTGAATAAAATCATTCGTCAAGTAAGTTGACTTATGGAATTAAAACGGAAGATAAAATAAACACGACCTATTATTTTATTTCTTGACACAATTCAATTAACACACCATTGGTTGATTTTGGATGCATAAAAGCAATTAGTTTATTATCGGCTCCATGCTTCGGTTCATTATTAATAAAAACAAAACCTTCTTGTTTTAGGCGTTTCATTTCATCAATAATATTCTCCACATCATAGGCAATATGATGAATACCTTCTCCCTTTTTTTCGATGAATTTTGTAATAGCACTTTCGGGTGAAGTTGCTTCTAATAATTCTATTTTATTTGGCCCTAATTGAAAGAAAATAGTATTTACATTTTCTGATTCAACGGTTTCGGTTTTGTATGGCTGAGAATTAAATAATTTACTAAATAATTCAACTGATGCTGAAGCACTTTTTACTGCAATACCAATATGTTCTATTTTTTTAAACATGAAACAAAAATAATTTTAAAACACAGAAACACAGAGATTTTTTTGAAACAAAAAAGCCACCGAAATTCGATGGCTTAATATGGTAAAATATATTATTGACTATGTTTCCACTTAGCTCAACATAACAAGCTTATCATTCATATATTTAATTAACCACCCAAGTTTCTTTACCTGCAATCATTTTATCTAAATCACCGGCACCAAATTTTTCAATGGCTTCAGCAACTTGTGCATTCAACATATCATCATAAGTTGGTCGTTTTCCATCAACATAAAAAACTCCAAACGGACGAGGGAAATGACCTTCAACAGAAGCATTATCATAAAAGCGAGAAAGGATGGTTGCCTTTACCATATCGGTTTCATCATGAATCCAAATATCATTTGCCGAAACATCAGCAAGATTTACAATAATTGGTTTAAATCCATCCAACATAATTCCTTTATCACTATTCTCTCCAAAGATGAGTGGTTTTCCATTTTCCATCATTAATGTTTGTTCTTTTTTGGAAGATTTTTCAGTATATACTTCAAATGCTCCATCATTAAACACATTGCAATTTTGGTAAATTTCAATCATTGAAGTTCCCTTGTGTTCATACCCTCTACGAATAATTGCCTGTTGATGTTTTGGGTCACGATCCATAGTTCTAGCAACAAAAGTAGATTCGGATCCAAGGCATAAAGCAATTGGATTAAATGGATGATCTATACTTCCCATTGGAGTAGATTTTGTAATTTTTCCTTGCTCAGATGTGGGCGAATATTGTCCTTTAGTTAATCCATAAATTTGGTTGTTAAATAACAATACATTTACATCCAAATTTCTACGCAATAAATGGATAAAATGATTTCCACCAATCGACATCGAGTCACCATCACCGGTAACAATCCAAACGCTTAATTCAGGACGTGTGGATTTTAATCCTGTAGCTACAGCAGTTGCTCTACCATGAATAGAATGCATACCAAATGTATCCATGTAATATGGGAAACGTGATGAGCAACCAATACCGGAGATAAATACAAATTCTTCTCTGGGTCTGCCCAAATCAGGCAGCACCGTTTGCACTTGTTTTAATATTGAATAATCGCCACAACCTGGGCACCAACGAACCTCTTGGTCTGATGTAAAATCTTTTGATGTTAATTTTTCTAATACTTCCATTAAAATGTTAAATTTTTAAATGTTGTTACAATATTTTTACCACAGAAACACTAAGGCACAGAACTCTTTTTCTGTGTTACTTTGTGTTGAAAATTTATGATAGTATTTCTTTAATTTTACTTACAACTTCATTCGACATAAATGGTTGTCCTTGAATTTTATTATACGGAATGGCATCCACAAAATATTTATCACGAATAATTTTTGCCATTTGTCCGTTGTTTAATTCAGGTATCACAACTGTTTTAAATTTGCTCATTACTTCACCTAAATTTTTAGGAAAAGGGCTCATATAGCGAACATGTGCATGAGAAACTTTATAGCCTTCGTCAATTAATTTTTGTGTAGCCGTTTTTAACGCACCATAAGTTCCACCCCATCCTAACATTAATAAATCGCCACTATCTGCTCCATTATCAATTGTTTGTTCGGGAATATAATCAGCCACTCTATCTACTTTTTCTTGGCGAAGTTTTACCATCAATTCATGGTTATCGGCATCATAAGAAATATTACCTGTTATATTTTGTTTTTCTAATCCGCCAATTCTATGTTCTAATCCTTTTGTTCCTGGAACAGCCCAAGGACGTGATAATTTTTCATCACGGAGGTAAGGCATAAATTTATCATCACTTGCTTTGCGCTCTTTTGCAAATTGAACATTGATAGGTTGTAAATCTTTTGTTTGAGGAAATTTCCAAGGCTCTGCACCATTGGCAATGTATCCATCTGTTAAAATAAAAACAGGAATCATGTGTTCCAATGCAATTCTGCAAGCTTCGTAAGCCATCGTAAAACAATCTGCAGGAGATTGTGCCGCAACAATTACAACCGGACATTCGCCATTTCTTCCATAATAAGCCTGCATCAAATCGGCTTGTTCTGTTTTGGTTGGTAAGCCTGTACTTGGACCTGCACGTTGAACATTCACAATTACTAAAGGTAATTCCAACATAGTTGCCAATCCAATAGCTTCACCTTTTAAAGCAATACCGGGCCCTGATGAACCTGTGATGGCAAGGCTTCCTCCAAAAGCTGCACCTATTGATGAACAGATAGCTGCAATCTCATCTTCGGCTTGAAAAGTGCGAACGTTAAAGTTTTTATATTTTGATAATTCATGTAAAATATCTGATGCAGGAGTAATAGGATATGTGCCATAAAATAATGGCAAACCAGATTTTACAGATGCTGCAATTAATCCGTAAGCGGCAGCTTGATTTCCCATAATGCTGCGATAAATCCCTGCTTCCATTTGTGCCGGAGCCACTTCAAAACGGTTTACAAACATTTCCGTGGTTTCGCCATAACTCCATCCAGCTTCCAACACTTTTATGTTGGCATTCATTACCGCTTCATTTTTTTTGAATTTTGATTTAATAAAATCTATTGTGTTTTTGGTAGAGCGATTGTACATCCAATATACCAATCCCAACACAAACATATTTTTACAACGATCAATTTCTTTTGTTCCTAAACCACTATCAACTAATGCTGCACGGGTAATCTTGGTTACATCTATTTTCTTCACATCATAGCCATCCAATGAACCATCAATTAATGGATTTTTATCTTCGGGAACATTAGCCAAACGTAAATTTTTTGAGTCAAAACCATCCGTATTAATAATAATAACACCATGTTTTTTTAGGTTTTTAATGTTGGCTTTTAATGCCGCCACATTCATCGCTACAAGCACATCACTTTGATCTCCTGGAGTATTAATTTTTGTACTTCCAAAATGAATTTGAAAACCCGATACTCCTGCTAATGTTCCGATAGGAGCACGAATTTCGGCAGGGAAATCAGGAAATGTAGCAAGGTCGTTTCCAAACAAAGCTGCAGAGTTTGTAAATTGTGTTCCGGTTAATTGCATACCATCACCACTATCGCCCGCAAAGCGAATAACAACTGATTCTAAAGTTTCAACTGATGTACTCATTAATTATGATTTTAATTGTAATCCAAAAAACAAATTTATCTTTTTACAGATATTCTCAAGAAAATTTTTTACAGATATAAATCAGATTTTTGAAACTACTGTTTACTTGTTTACTTTCGCCTTGAAACATCCATAATTTATGTCGATAAGAATTTTTGTAACAGGCGGAACCTTTGATAAAGAATACAACGAATTAAACGGACAGTTGTTTTTTAAAGATACTCATATTCAAGAAATTTTAAAACTTGGAAGAAGCCGAGTTGATGCCAGCATACGCACCCTAATGTTGGTTGATAGTTTGGAAATGACAGACACCGATAGAAATATTATTGTAGAGAGTTGCAAGCGTGCCGAAGAGGATAAAATAGTGATTACACATGGAACTGATACCATGACCACTACTGCAAAAATTTTGGCAGAAATTATTACTGACAAAACAATCGTACTTACTGGTGCCATGATTCCTTATAAATTTGGTAGCAGTGATGGCCTCTTTAATTTAGGAAGCGCATTGGCATTTGCACAAACGCTTAAACATGGAGTTTATATTGCCATGAACGGAAAATGTTTCCCTTGGGATAATTGTAAAAAAAACCGACAAACAGGATTTTTTGAAGAAACAATTTGATGTGAAAATAAGAAGATGTGTAGATGAAAATATGAATAAATAATCGCAAATGGCTAACTGCCAAAAGCTAACAGCTAAAAAAATGAAAACAGCATTAATAACAGGAATAACAGGACAAGACGGAGCATACCTTGCTGAGTTTTTACTTAACAAGGGATATATGGTGCATGGCATCAAACGTAGAAGTTCGTTATTTAATACGGATAGAATTGATCACTTATATCAGGATCCTCATGAAAGACATTTGAAGTTAAAATTGCACTACGGAGATTTAACGGATGCTACTAATTTGATAAGAATTGTGCAAGAAACTCAACCTGATGAAATTTATAATTTAGCTGCACAATCTCATGTGCAAGTGAGTTTTGAAACTCCTGAATATACTGCCAATGCCGATGGATTAGGAACACTCCGTATTTTAGAAGCAATTCGTATTTGCGGACTCACAGAAAAAACAAAATTTTATCAAGCATCTACATCTGAATTGTATGGATTGGTGCAAGCTGTTCCGCAAAAAGAAGACACTCCATTTTATCCTCGTTCGCCATACGCAGTTGCAAAATTGTATGCCTATTGGATTACGGTAAATTATCGTGAGGCGTATAACATGTATGCGTGCAATGGCATTTTATTTAACCATGAGTCGCCCATTCGTGGCGAAACTTTTGTGACCAGAAAAATTACTCGCGCTGCTTCAAAAATTGCTCTTGGTATACAGGATAAATTATTTTTAGGAAACTTAAATTCACAACGAGATTGGGGACATGCAAAAGATTATGTAGAAGCCATGTGGTTGATGTTACAACAAAAAGAAGCGGAAGATTTTGTGATAGCAACTGGCACTACAACTTATGTGAGAGATTTTGTTAAAATGGCTTTTGCCGATGTAGGTATTCATATTGGCTTTAAAGGTGAAAATGAAAAAGAAATTGGCTTTGTTGAAAGCATAGATAATAACCGATTGAGTGAATTAAAAATTACTGATTGTAAATTAAAAATAGGGCAAGAAGTTGTTGCTGTTGATCCAAGATATTTTAGACCAACCGAAGTAGATTTGCTTATTGGTGATGCAAAAAAAGCGGAAGAAAAATTAGGATGGAAAGCCAAACACACACTCAAAGAATTAGTGAATGATATGATGAAAGGAGATTTAAAAGCGATGAAAAAAGAGAAGTTTTTAAAAGATGCCGGATTTACTACCTTGAATTATTTTGAATAGGGAAGATTAGATGTGTATGATATGAACAGCTAACTAAAATAATAATTTGAAAAGTGAATTAATCATACACTCGAACGGCCTCTTGGTTCGAAATTGGATTTATAGAATTGGAATTATTACTGTAATAATTTTGGGGCTATTGCATTATTCAGAGAATCCATTTGGAATCAATATTTTGATTATCATTTGTTCTCTTTTATTTATTTTCATATCAGATGAACGCATTATTGTTTATGAAGATTGTTGGGAACAAAGTTTTTTATTTTTAGGAGGGATTATAAAACGTAACAAACGATTCTATTTTTCTGATTTTACATTCATAAAAATTATCGAGGACAATCATAGGATTGAAAAGTTATTCAATGAATTATTTACAGATGGAGGATTTTCTAAATTTGGTTACAATATCGAGATGACTAATCAGGATAATTCATCAAAATACATTAACTCAAAAATGAGCATTGCAAATCTTCGCTAAGCCATCGACAAAATAACATTATTAATGTTTAATAAAAAATTATAACCTTATTTAAGGTTAGCTTATATGCAGAAATCTTCTTCCAATATGGCATAAAAATAATTATCAATCCACTCACCTCTTATGGGTAAAATTTTTCTACATAATCCTTCTCGTATAAATTTTGCTTTTTCTAAAACTTTGATGGAGGCTACATTTTTTGTGGCGCATCCAGCCTCAATTCTGTGCAGTTTAAGTTCGGTAAAACAAAAAAACAAAATAGCCTTTAAGGATTCAATAGCATATCCATTATTCCAAAAATGTGGGTGTAGTTTATACCAAATTTCGGCATTAAAATAATTTGGTTTCCCAATATTTATTCCTACTAAACCAATAAAATTGTGCGCTAAATTTTCAATCACAAAAACATATTTTTTTCTGGGTAATTCACCTTGTGTTTGTATCCATGAGGAAATAAGAGTTTCTGTTTCTATAATAGATCCTGGAATTCCAAGTGTATTGTATTTGTCAGTTTCGGGTAATGAATGAAATTTATGAATATCATTTAAATCGTCCATTAATACTTCTCTTAATAGTAATCGTTCAGTTTGTAGTAACATATTTTGTTTGGGAAATATTTGTCAATGTAACAGAAATTTGTTGAGCATCTAAACTCAGTTAAATGTTTTCTCCTTTGCATTCGAGTAAAATGAAATCAAAAAATATAACCTAATGTAACGCCACCCCAACGGTGATATAAACCTGTTGAAAATTCTTTACTCAAAATAGATTGATTGTATTCCAAGAATATTTTTTTATAAGTAAATACGGCACCAAAATTTTCTTGAAAAGTAATTCTACTTAATTGATTGGCAGTAATAGTATAATCGCTAGTATGATTAAACAGCCCACCTTGCAAACTTGCATCATACATTACCAAATTCATTAAAGGTTGAGTATAAAAATACAACTGAAAATTATTTGATTGTTGTATAGTTTGAAAAGGAGAAATATGTTTTCCAGCCATCATCGTAAAACCAACTTGAACATTATCATTTAACGTTCCAATTTGCGCTTTGCTATTTGCATACACAGAAAATAAATTTTGATGAGTAAACAATTCTTTATCTAATGCGAGCTGATAATTAATAATAATATCATTTCGAATTTGATGATTCCAACCTTGAGGATTTACTCCATTTATCCAGCTATGAATGGTTTGTTGAATTTGATGTCCTAAAGCAACTGGCCCAATCATGCCTGTACTTATAGCGGCCGATAATCTTAATTTGTGATCAGCATCAGTAGAAATAGAAAATACTTTTAATAGTATGCAGGCAGCAAAAGGTCTGTCGCCATATAAAATTTCACTATGATAAAGACTAGTTGGTGTGAAGCCAAAATTTTCAAACGATAAACCATAATTTGTAGTTGCGTGTTTTAATTTAATTAATGTTTTTGATAAAGGATTTTTTTTTAATGCGGGGTGCATCCATTCAAAATTATAGCCCTGTGTATAGTAATAATCCGTTGCTGTAAAGTAATCATTATCGTAATGAAATCGAAAATATTTGCTGGAGGGCACTTGGCGATAAATAGCTGTATTATCAATCCGTTGTGCAAAGATTGGTAGTGAGAACAAAATAAGTAAGGACAAAATAAATTTTTTTGTGCTCATGTATTTATATACGCATAGACGATTGACTTGGATTGATGCCCACACCTAAATCCTAAATTGATGGGAAGAAATTTGCATTTGAGAGAGAAGATGTTATTGCAGTAATTGAAGTATTTTATTTCTTAATAGTTTTAAGTTTGCTGTTTCAGCATTCGATAAGAAAATAAATGTAATATCCTTATCAAGCAAACGGTATATTATATGGGAATTTCCTGGATGTCCGCCACTGTGATAAACCATTTTTCCTGATGGTGCATTTTTAATAAACCAGCCGAAACCATAACTTATATTCGGGTTTGTTTTGGCATAAATTGTTTGACCGTTAAATATTGGTTCGGTGATGGATTCATTTTGAATTTCGCAAGGCAACAGTTTACATTCTTTAAGTGCTTTGTCCCAAATTGCTAAATCTTTTGCTGAGGTAACAATCGAACCATCACCATAAAAATTACCTAAATAAAAAACAAAATTATACTTGGGTTGAAGATGTGCATATTCAAATTTTCCATTCTCATAGGCGTGCCCAATCGCTAAATTTTCATTCTGAATTCTTCGAATATCAGTAACCATGTACCCGAAAGTATTATTCATTTTTAACGGTTTGAAAATATTCTCACTCATAAATTTCTGATAACTCAAACCTGAACTATTTTCGATGATGTTTGCTAAAAAATCATAACCAATATCCGCATACTGAAATTTTGTTCCCGATTCAAACTGCAATGGGAGTTTATGTTGAATTAAATATTCTAAAACTTCTTTATTGCCGTTTGATTTTGTGGTGTCCATATTTGGTCTAATATCATCCCAAAAATTTGGTAGCCCAGAAGTATGCGTTAACAAATGTCGAATAGTAATATTGTTGTATGGAAAAGAAGGGATATATTTATTTACCAAACTATCATAATCTAACAAACCTTTATTTTTTAATAGCATAATTCCATAAGCTGTAAACTGTTTTGATATGGATGCAACTTGAAAAGAATTTTTATTCGTTAATGGTTTATTATTTACTGCATCAGCAAAGCCATAACTTTTTTCAAAAATGATTTTGTTGTTTTTTGTGATTAAGATATTTCCAAAGAATGGTGAACTTGAATAGGTGCTGTCAAGTATGTATTGTATGCCGTCAATGTTTTGAGCATTACAATGTCCGACAACAAATAAAAATAAAAAAGTAAATATTGATTTCATTCTATTTAAATATTTTGCTACTGCCATGCCATAAGGTTGTTAGTTGGTAATGATTTTCCTGTGTCATGATAATATAATTTTATTTCGTTAATATTTTTTGGTGTTGAAGGGTTGATTTCATGCTCTTTTAAAACCAACTGAAACCATTTTGTTGAATGCCATTTGTTTAATTTATATCCTATATTTTCAAAAATTCCTACTTCTTTAAAACCGCATTTCAGGTGTAAAGCAATGCTTGCATCATTCGGCAAAGCCACACCACCAAAAACATTGTAGAAACCTTGAAATTTTAGTATTTCAAAAAGTTTTTGATAAAGCATTTTTCCAATCCCCTTGTCTTGAAAATCTTTGTGAATGTATATGGTACATTCAGGTGACCATTGATAAGCAGTCCTGTATCTAAAGTCAGTTGCATAAGCGTATCCTACAATTTTATTTTCAATTTCTGCAACCAAATAAGGGTACTTTGTTTTAATATTTTTCATTCGTTCTTCCATTTCTTCAATTGTTGGAACTTCATATTCAAAAGTAATTGCCGTATTCAACACAAAGTATCGATAGATTTCTAAAAGGTCTTTACAATCAGATGCTGTGGCTATTCTTATTTTCACTTTTTTCTCCATTTCATTTTTACGGTTTCTACATCTTGTTATCAATTCGCTATTTCACTTTTTTTGTCATTGTAAGATTGTCAAAATAATCGTTTTCATACTTAAAGAAATTTTTAATTATTCCATTTTCTTCAAATCCCATTTTACGATATAAGTTAAGCCCTAATTTATTATCTGTATACACTTGCAACCAAATCAATTCCAGAATTGGGTTTTTATTTGCCCATTCAATTGCAGTATGCAATAGTGCAGTTCCCAGTCCTACATTTCTCCACTCTTTCAACATGCCCATTCCTACTACCGCTGTATGTTCCATTACCTTTCTTCTACTTCCTGTCAAATCAATATTTCCAATGATTATATTTTCATATTCAGCTACTAAAAGCAAAGAGTTATCATTTTGTAAGAAATAGTTTATCCATTCCTCTTCCTGTTCTATGCTTAGGGTTATTTCATTTTCATACTTTGGTATATAATTACTTTGAGGTATATATGTTTTTATACATTCCAGTAAAAGTTCAGCATCTTTTATTTCAGCTTGTCTTATACACACCTTTTTATTGTTCTTTAATTCAATATGTTTAGGTTCAGTTTTATTCATAAAATTTTGTTGAGCTTATTTATTTGTGCAAATTGATTTTCGGTGAGTGCTTTTGTTTTGATGATATTCATATTTCAGTTATTAATATTCTTTCTTCTGTTTCATTTAATGATTTTATGAGTTCACCTTTATTATTCCAATAAGCACTTCTTCCAGCGGCATTCATTTGATAAGACTCTCCAACATAATTGGCCATCAAGATATTCATGTTAAATTTTCCTGCGTAGTTTGCTAACTTAAAATACGCTTCATCAATACCATTGGGAGTATAGAATATACTCGCCAAATAAAGCGAAGTGTTGTTTTGGAAAGCTACTTCTACATGTTTTTCATTACTAATGTCGGCACAAATTGCCAAGGAAATATTTTCGTTTTCAATTTGCACTAAAGGATTGAAATTAAATGATGATTCAAAATATATTTCTTCCCCATTATGTAAATATTGCTTGTTATAAATTTCAATTTGTTTGTTTGGCTGTAAAATAAATGAGCCAATGAATATTTTGGAATCTATTTTAATTGGTGCTCCTGCAACAATGCAGATGTTGTTCTCATTGGCATTTTTCTGCAATACATCCAAACGCAAATCAAATTCAGTTAAACTTAATTCCTCTGCTCTCTCTCTTTGGTAGCCAGTTAAAGACATTTCAGGAAAAACAATCAGTCGCACATTTTGTAATACCGCTTCATCAATCCAATGCACATGCATTGCCATGTTTGATTCAATATTTCCATCAATTGGTTTTATTTGTGCCGCTGCTATTTTCATTTTATTAGTTCAATTAATTTAACTTGAAAATTTCTAATCGTTTTTCCGCCTAACTATTAGATGCAAATTCCATGTAACTGATTTTACTTCCGTTGCCTTCCAATGACTATTTAATGCAGCTTCAATTGTATCTATTGGGTTAAAATTATTTTTATCTATAAATCGTTGGACTGCACTCCATGTTCTTAAATGTCCTAGGAATTCAGCTAATGAAAGTTGTTTTACTATTTTAAATTCTGGTGCAGCTATTTCTTCAAAAGGAAAATTAATTTCCCGGTATTGATTAAATATTATTTTGTTTTCCTCTTGCCAAAAATCTAAAAGAATTTCATCATGAAGTTTGTCTGTTAAAGCATCTATCTCTGGCGAAACAACAGGGTTTACATAAGAAACAATTGCCATTATACCATCTTTTTTCAGTACCCGTTTTGCTTCATCAAAAAATAGTTTGTGCTCAAACCAATGTAATGCTTGTGCAACCACAATTAAATCCACCGTATTGCTTTCTAAACTTGATTGCTCTGCTTTTTCAACCTTGAAAGTTATTTTATTATTCAGAAATGCGTTTTCAATTTGTTCAACACTTGGGTCGCTGGCAAATACATTTTCGAAATAATTGGTGAGTTGTATAGCACACTGTCCGTTACCGGTACCGCAATCCCAAGCCAAATTATGCTTTGCACACAAAGAGCTTAAATAAGTAAACAATTCATCAGGATAAACGGGACGAAATTTTGCATACAAGGAAGCTTGTTTTGAAAAGTTGTCTTTGAATATAATTGATGATTTCATATCGTTTTATGTTATAATTATTGTTCTTGTGTCTCCACAGTTGATTGATTTGTGAGAATTGTATAAATGAAAGTATTTTGTTGATGGATTTTTATATTCTATATTTTAACCATTCTTCTTTTGCAATCCTTAGCCAATTGCATTGCATATTGAAGAAACCTTCGTACATAAATATTTCGATAAATTTTAGCCCACATTTTTCTAATACTTTTCTTGAATTAATGTTTTCTACGTTTGTTATTCCATAAATTTCTTTTAATTGCATTTTCTCAAAACCATATTGGAGAGCAGCTTTAGCTGATTCGGTGGCGTAACCTTTGCCCCAATGTTTTTGTGATAAACGGTAACCTACTTCGTGAAAATCAATTTTTCCATTGGTGTTTTGACGCAAAAATTTCAACCCACTCCAACCCACAAAATCACCTGATGATTTTTCAACTACTGCCCAACGCCCTATGCCATTATCTGTATATTGCTGTTGTATAGATTGAAAAGCATTTTCGATTTGCTCCATATTTGTTACAGGTTTATTTCCTAAATATTTATGAACTTCAGGGTCTGAATCCATTTCAAACCAATCCTTAAAATCATTTGATTGTAGGTCTCGTAAAATCAATCGTTCCGTTTCGATGTAAAATTTCATTTTGAGTTATTCTTATAAAGGTTTTATCATTTCAAATTGTGATACTGTTTTGTGAATTGCGCTTTTTTAAATATAGAAATAGACCATTCATTGATTTTTTTCAAAATAATTCATCACACTTTCACTTATTTCCATTTCAACGCCAAACTTGCTATCCTGTATTGGTTGCAAGGCTTTTAATGCCAAAGGAATTTCACCACTCCAGACTTCATTTTTTACATTTTCATCTCCCATTGGTGCTCCCATTCTTATTTTTGCCGATGCCTTTTCAATTGTAAATTTTACAACCATTGTTGCTTTTAATTGCGGCTCTGTTCCTAAATTTACTTCGCTCCATCTGCCTTTAATAACATTTTCGGTAATGATTTTCATTCCTTCTATTCTTTCGTTTTCATCTTCCACTAAAACAACTTTTCCAAACAAAATAGTGGAACGATAATTCACTCCTGTATCAAAAAGTGTTCTTGCCAAAACAATTCCATCTAAATGAGTAACAGAAATACAAATGGTTTGCCCATCTAAAATCTGATTTAGCATAAAGTTTTTTGTTGAGCCATGTAAATAAATTTCATTGCCCTTTCTGCCATAAGCAGTTGGAATTATCATTGGCTGCCCTTTATGTTGAAATGCTATATGACAAAGAAAACCTGCATCTAATATCGCATTTACACTTTCCACATCATTCACTTCTCTTTTTGCTCCTCTAATAATTTTGTTGAATTCCATTTTGATATTAATTTGCCCGTTGAATTTCTTCCAAGCTTTTCAATTGTTTGGCTCTGATATTATTATTTCCGAATTTGTACAATAGTGAAATTCTGTAAGGATGTCCATTGTATGAGTATTCAACTGTGTTATTCAGTTTGTTAGTTTGTAGTCGATATGATTTGGCAAATAAATCCTCGCCATAAAATGCAACGATTAGTTTTTTATTAAACATACTGTAACGCAAGCCCACATTCACACTTGACATAGCATCCCAATACACAAAGTCTCGTTGACGGGGTGAATAATAAGAACCACTTATTTCGGCTGTCAAAGTTTTTTTCTTATTGAGATAAAAATAATTGGTTGCTTCTGCATACCAATAGAAACCAGTGTATTCTGATTTCCCCGATTTATCAAATGGAACAAACTGGCTGAAACCTCCACTAATTTCGCCTACAAGTTCCCACCACTTTTGGGGCTCTAATGAACCCGAAATAATCAGATTGGCATATTGCTTATCACCAATATTTTTCATGGTCAGTGTATTGGTTTTATGAAGTGTATCAATAAAAGACACTCTGCTATCATAATAGTTGGAAGCATAATTGTATCTCAGTTTTATATTCAAATTTGCTTTATAAATGTAACCTAAATCAGCTAAATAACTAAGGGATGGTTGCAATGTAGGATTGCCTTGTTCAAAAGTGGTTGGTGTATAATAAAAGCGAAAGGGATTTAAAGAATTATAACTCGGTCTGTTTATCCTTTTTGCAAAACTTAAACTGAAAATGTGATTTTCACTAAGTTTATATTGCACAACTCCCGATGGAAATAATTTAGTGTAATCAACACTATTTTTTTGCAATGCTGTTACGGAAATGCCTTCGCCTCTTGTATGTTCAAATCTTAAACCTACACTTACTTCAAATTTTTTAAATGTTTTATTCGTATTAATATATGCAGCTTGAATTTCTTCGTGATAAGTAAATTGATTGGATTTTGAAGTATCATTTACATAGTCGTTGCCATATTTTGTTTCATACAAATTATTCAAATCGTTTTTTGAATCGGATGCTTTCATTCCAAAATTTAATTTTATTTCTTTCAACGGAATTTCAAAATCAACTTTTGCTGAAATTATTTCGGTGAGTGGCGAACCAGTCATTCTGCTTGTAGTTTGATTTATAAATGAGCTTGTCGGAATTTCATTCTCCACAGTAAAATCACGATGTTTATTAGCTTTCTGCCGATAATAATCAATATCTACATTCATCTTTTTTCCGGTAGTATCAAAGCGATATTCATAATTTAAATTAGTAGTGAGTTTGCCTAAATATTTGTCAGTTGTTTTTCCATTTGTTGTAATTGTTGAATCTAAATTATTATTCAAATCATAACTTGAAGCAACGATTGATTCATTATTATCTAACCAATTAAATGCTTCATTCACCATAAAACCAATTGTAGATTTTTTAGTGAGTGAATAATCGCCACCTAACTGCAAACGGGTAAAACGATTTATGTAGGGATACTTTACATCCTGATGCCAATATTGATTTGGATAATAGGTGTTTGTGTATGCTGTATAATTTCTGCCCTGAACACCACCGTTTGCATTAAAAAATAAATTCAGATTGTTCTTCTTATAATTGAGTGAAGTGCTTGCGGTTGAAAACTTCAATGGTTGGTTATATTCATAAGCCGTAGTGATACTTCCGTTAAAACCTTGCTGTCTGTTTTTTTTCAAAATTAAATTGATGATTCCTGCGTTGCCCTGTGCATCATACTTTGACGATGGTGAAGTAATAATTTCAATTTTAGAAATGTTGTCAGATGGAATGCTATGCAACATTTGATTTAAGTCATCGCCACTTAATTGTTGTAGCCTTCCGTTAATCATTACTGCTACCGAATTTTTTCCTGCTATCATAATTTCATTCCCCGTAACCAAAACTCCAGGTGCTCTTTTAATTGCATCCATCGCATCGCCTCCAGTTGCTGCAATACTATTTTCTACATTGAAAATTACACGGTCGGCTTTGTATACTACAAGTGGAATTTTAGCAGTAATGGTAACAGAATTCATTTCATTTGTTTTTATTTTCAGTTGAAATGTATTTTGATTCGTTGCAATAATATCTTTTATGGAAAGACTTAATTCCGAATATCCAATCATTGTAAAAGTCAAAGTATCATTTTCGTTTTGTGATGGGATATTTATTGAGAAGGTTCCATCCGCCAAAGAAATTGTTCCAATGCTTTTTTGCTTGATTACAACATTTACAAAGGATAAAACCGAATGACTGTTTGAATCAACAATAACTCCTGACAAAGTTGTTTGTGCAATTGATGAAACACAAATTCCGTAAATAAAAAGGAGTAAAAAGAAAAATTTATATGTCATTTAAAATGTTTGTGATATGGAATTGAGGGTGCAAAAATCAGCTAAAAAATCGAATTAGTACAGATACAAATTTGTTTATATTTACCAGTACAGTTACATTTGCGAAATGAACAAAAAAGAACTTCTCTATTTACAGATTGCAAATAGCATTGAATATCAAATTAAAAGCGAGGTGATAAAAGTAGGTGATAAATTACCATCATTAAGAACCGTTGCTAATGAAAAAGGTGTGAGTATTACCACGGTTCAACAAGCCTATTATGAGTTGGAGAGCAGAGGGTTGATAGAATCAAGACCCAAATCGGGCTATTATGTTTCGTATGCTCATAAAGGTTTTCGCAATTTGCCTTCCACCAGCCAACCTATTATGGCAAAAAAGGGAGATAAAGTGGAAGATATTATGACAGTGGTTATTCAAAATTTTGAAAAGGCACAAACTTATTTATCTAGTGCAAGCCTTTCACCCGAACTTGTTCCCATTGCAAAATTGAATAAATCTTTAGTAACTGCTACACGAACTTTAAAAGATAGTGGCGTGAGTTATAGTAAAATTGGAAGCATAAAATTAAAAACTCAAATTGCCAAACGTTCCATTTCGTGGGGTGGAAAATTGCAGCCAGATGATATTATTACAACTGGTGGAAGCATTGATGCCATATCATTTTGCTTACTAACTTTAACAAAAAGAGGAGATACGATTGTGGTAGAAAGTCCTGTGTATTTTGGCATTTTACGATTAGCACAAAGTTTGGGATTGCATGTGATTGAATTGCCCACTCATCCTGTAACAGGTATTGAAGTGGATGCGTTGAAAAAAGTGATTGAACGAAAAAAAATAACCTTATGTATTTTAATTACCAACTTTAGTAATCCAATGGGTAGTTGTATGCCCGATGAAAATAAAAAAGCTGTAGTGAAATTAATGGAGAAACATAATATTCCATTAATTGAAGATGATCTCTATGCCGATTTATATTTTGGCAATCACCGCCCAACCTCTTGCAAAACTTATGATGAAAGTGGAATTGTTTTATGGTGTGGATCGTTTTCAAAAACCTTGGTATCGGGCTATAGAGTGGGCTGGGTAGCAGCCGGAAAATTTAAGGAGCAAGTAGATAAAACAAAATTATTTCACTCCATGTATAGCAGCACTATTACACATGAAGCCATTGGCAATTTTTTGGAAGTAGGTAGGTATGAAAATCACTTACGAAAAACACGACAAATTTTACATCGCAATTCGTTACAATTTTTACGTTGCATTAGCGAATATTTTCCTGATGATACAAAAGTAACGCACCCATTAGGCAGCATGAATTTATGGATTGAGCTCAATAAAAAATCTGATGCACTTGAATTATACAACAAAGCCATTGCCAATAAAATAAGTATCACTCCGGGCAGAATGTATACGTTGCAAAATCAATACAACAATTGTTTTAAATTAAGTTATGGAATGTTGTGGACAGAAAAAATTGAAGCGGCATTGAAGTTACTTGGTAAGTTGGTAGGTAAGTGATGACAATAAATAATCATGCTTAATATTTATTAATCATCAGTACAAAAAAAAAGCCTGTAAACAGGCTTAGTAAAATTAATTAAATGAAATAATTACTCTGCTTTCTTTTTTAATTTATCCTTAAACACTTTCTGAAATTTTTCAATTTTGGGCTTAATCACAAACTGGCAATAAGGGGCATCTCCATTTTGGTTAAAATAATTTTGATGATAATCTTCGGCTGCAAAAAATTCTTTAAATTCAGCGATCTCAGTAACAATTGGTGCTCTATATGAACCCGATACATCCAACTCTTTTAAGTATTTTTCAGCTTGTATTTTTTGATCGTTATTATGATAAAAAATTACCGAACGGTATTGCGTTCCTTCATCATTCCCTTGTCGGTTTAATGTGGTAGGGTCATGGCTTCCCCAAAATGCTTGCAACATATTTGCATAAGTTATTTTCTTGGGGTCGTACACAATTTGACAAACTTCTGCATGCCCTGTTGTACCCGTACACACTTCTTTATACGTTGGATTTTTTACCTGCCCACCACTATAACCTGAGGTTACAGAAACCACACCATCCAATTGTTGGAATACGGCTTCAACACACCAAAAACAGCCTTCTCCAAAGGTTGCAGTATCTAATTTATTTGTTGTTTCTGTTGTCATAATTTGTTTTAATTCGGGTATTGGTTTTGAAGTATTTTGCGTGCAAGATAATAGCGATAAGCTAAATAAATTAATGAGCGAAAATCCTGCAATAATTTTAAATGATTTAGTTTTCATAATTGTTTAACAGTTTTAAATAATTCTTGTTTCAATCATTTACGATTATCTGTCAAATATAGATTTCTGATGAATACATCATATTAAATTAATCGTAAAATTTAATTTGTGTCACGCATCTAAATCTGCCAAAAATTTAAATCTAAGTGTAAATTTGTTTTGATATGAGAAGTGTTTTTATACTTTTATTTTTTAGTATTCATGTTCAAGCGCAAACAAATTTAGTTGGTGTTTCAACTGAAGCAGGTAAGCCATTTTCATTTGCGCAATATTCAAAAAATAAAGCAACGGTTTATGCTTTTGTTTCTCCTGAATGTCCATTATGCCAAGGATATTCGCTTACCATGAGAAATTTAGATAAACAATTTTCAAGCAAAGGAATAAAATTTTACGCCATCGTTGCAGGAACTTTTTATAATCAACAAGAGGTATTGAATTACAAAAAAAAATACCAAGTTCCGTTTGAAATATTGTACGATAAAAAAAATAGTTTAGTCAAAATTTTTAATGCCACCATTACTCCGGAAGTATTTGTTGTGAATGAAAACAATAAAATTATTTACTCAGGGCGAATTGATAATTGGGCATACGCACCTGGCAAAAAAAGAACAATTGTTACCGAGCACAATCTTGAAAATGCTTTGCAAGCTATTGTGATGCACAAACCCATTTCAGTTTCAAAAACTAAAGCCATCGGATGTTTTATAGAATAAAAATACTATTTGTTATATGTTGTTTAGTGGTTGTTGCGTGTAATCAAAGCAATAAAAAAAGTGTTTCATCAACACTCAATTTTGCTGAGCATATTGCACCCATTATACATAAAAATTGCAGCAAATGCCACATGCCCGAAGAGGCTGGTCCGTTTAATTTAATTTCTTATCAAGATGTTTCGAGAAGAGGAAAGTTGATTAAATATTTGGTAACCGAACGCATTATGCCACCTTGGCCTGCTGATGCTAATTACTCGCATTTTGCGGGTGAAACCGTTTTAAGTGATGAAGAAATTACCATGATTTCTAATTGGGTGGATGAAGGAATGATAGCTGGTGATACTTCTAAATTAGCAACTCCCGAGCAATTAAAAACAGAACTAAATCTAGGTAAACCAGATCTTATTTTAAAAGTTCCACACATCAACATCAAAGGAAATAATAAGGATATGTTTTTGGTAGTAAAAGTTCCTTATGAAATTGCTCACGATACTTTTGTAAGAGCAATTGAATTTGTGCCCAGCAGTAAAAAAATTGTTCATCACATGAATGGACATTTGGTTCAATTTACCTCAGGTAAAAAAGAAAATGTATACATTGGAAAATCATACGTAAATCAAGATCAGGTAAACAGCCAACACATTCATAAAGAGTTGGGATTATTAAATGATGATGGAACTTATCCAACACTTACACCAAGTGTGAGTAATTATTTACCGGGAGCATATTTTAGTTTTTATCCTAAAGAAATTGGTGGTTAT
Source organism: Bacteroidota bacterium (assembly GCA_025359805.1). Classification (GTDB taxonomy): domain Bacteria; phylum Bacteroidota; class Bacteroidia; order UKL13-3; family UKL13-3; genus CAIUEQ01. The sequence goes on along the minus strand of JANYDU010000009.1, from coordinate 126,039 downwards.
AAATTTTTAAAAAAAGGAGCTTTGTATTTAAACGATATGCACTTTGGCCCTAGTTCTGTTGATGCAATTGATTCATCATACTTTAAAATATATTTTACCAATATTCCTCCAAAGCGCCCAGTTAGTGAATTTCAAATGGGCACATTGGGTATTGCTCCTGTTGAACCTTTTTTAAGAATACCTGCTAATGAAGTAAAAACATTTCACATACAAACTACTATACCAAATGACATTTCGCTTATCAGTATTGTTCCACATATGCATTTAATAGGAAAGAGTTTTTGGGCTTATGCCATCAAACCAAGCGGAGATACTATTCCATTAATCAAAATAAAAAACTGGGATTTTAGGTGGCAGTATTTTTATCAATTTAAAAATTTATTGAAAATACCTAGAGGAACAACAATTTATGTAGAAGGTATTTATGATAACACGGCTCAAAATCCATTTAATCCATTTAGTCCACCCCGAGAAATATATGAGCGTAATGGTAGCATGCGCAGCACAGATGAAATGTTTCAACTTATTGTAACCTATCTTTCTTATAAAGATGGAGATGAAAAAATCAGTTTGGAGAATGCGAAGCCTTAGTGATATATTTAGCTATTTCTCAATTCAAAAACGGTAATTTCAGGTAATATTCCCACTCTTCCTGGGTATCCCAAAAAGCCAAATCCACGATTTACATATAATTGTTGATTTCCTTCTTGATACAAACCTGCCCAATGCGGATAAATATATTGCGATGGACTCCATTTTATTTTTCCTATTTCAATACCAAACTGAAATCCATGTGTATGTCCGGCAAAGGTTACATCAATATCAGGATGCGATTTTGAAATGATAGAATCAAAATGCGAAGGATCGTGTGAAAGGAGCAATTTTACTGGTACATCGGGCAATCCAGCTTTTGCTTTATCAATATCTCCAAACTTTTGAAAACGTCCTCTGTCGCCCCAATTTTCAACTCCAATTAGTCCAATTCGTTGTTGACCAATTTCTAAAGTTAGGTTTTCATTTCGCATTAAATGCCATCCCAAATCTTTATGAACTTGCGCTAAATCATCTAAATTTTTTTGTTTGGCTTCTACTGTATCCCATTGCACATAATCGCCATAATCATGATTTCCAAAAGTGCTAAACACGCCCATTGGAGCTTTTATGGTTGAGAAAATATCAGCATAATCATAAGCCTCATCGGTTTTATTGTTTACCAAATCTCCGGTAAAAAAAATCAAATCTGCTTTCACATCAGTAATCATTTTTACACCCCGCATCACCGCATCTTTATCAAAAAAACTGCCCGAATGAATATCAGAAACCTGTACAACTTTTAAACCATTAAATGCCGATGGAAGATTTTTTAAATACAATGATACCTGATGAATACGATAATCATAAGCCCCTTTAAAAATCCCTTTAGTGAGCATCACAAAAGGCACTGCAGCTGTTATTACACCTGCTTGTGAAATAAATTTTGCACGAGAAATTTTTGTTTGCTCTTCGTTTGTTTCTTCTTTATTTGTGTGTGTGATAGAAGAAATTTTTCTTACAATCCATCTTACCAATCGTTGTATATCATCAACCAATAAAAAAATACACAACACTAATTTTGAGATATAAATAATAAATACAAATGCCGAAACATAAATACGATACATTTTATTCACCTCCAAAAAAGGAACAAAAAATTGTGACGACATTAACAATACAAATACAGCAGTGAGAATAAAATAGAATATTCTTAATCGTTTTAAAAACGGAGCTTCACGTTTTTTGAAAAGAGTTTTAACAGCTTGCCAACTATAGATATCAATCAATAATATAAAGGCAACCATAAAAAGAGCTAACTGTATTTTAAATGTAAGCATTTCTAAAAATTATTCCGCAATTTGCGATTTGTTAACGTATTAAAGAAATGATTTGTTTTCCGAATGCAAAGATTAATCTGGGCTTGCATATAATTAATAAACGAGAGGATGGTTTTCATAATATAGAAACCGTTTTTTACCCAGTAAATTGTTGTGATATGCTGGAAGTTGTTGTCGGTTCGCAGTTGAGTAATAAGGTTAATTTTTTTACTGATGGCTTAAAAATTGAAGGAGATACCAATGATAATTTAATTATTAAAGCCTATCACTTATTGGATGCCGATTTTAAGTTACCAGCTGTTCAGTTTTTTCTATATAAAAATATTCAGATGGGAGCCGGACTTGGCGGTGGATCAGCTGATGCAGCGTTTGCAATAAAATTATTGAATGATAAATTTGAATTGAATTTATCTATTTCTCAAATGCAAAATTACGCTTCGCAATTAGGAAGTGATTGTGCATTTTTTATCGAAAACAAAACTGCCTACGCATTTGGAAGAGGATATGAATTAGAAAATTTTGATCTCGATTTATCTAATTATTTTATTGCGTTAATCGCTCCACCCATTCATTCGAGTACTGCACTTGCCTATAAAAATGTTTTGAAACGTGAAGAGTTAAATGAGAATTATTCTTTAAAAAAATTACTGCAACAACCTATTGAAAACTGGAAACATATTATTGAGAATGACTTTGAAAAAACTGTATTTAAAGCCATCCCAAAACTGCCAATTATCAAACAACAATTATATGATTGTGGAGCTTTATATGCAAGCATGAGCGGGAGTGGATCGTGTATGTTTGGAATTTTTAATCATCAACCCAAACTCACAAATGAGTTGAATAAAATGATTGTTTATTCGGGAAAACTATAAGCGATTACAGAGCAAAATTTCCCCAATTTTTCAGTTCTTCTTCACTCCAAATTTCAGGAAAAAATATTCTACGTTGATAGGATGGATGCAAATATTTTTGCCAATCACTCATTCCCGTGGCGGCACGTTTAACTCCAGCTTCAATCAAATAGGATTCCGCAGTTTCTAAATGCGTTAATGGCCATTTTACATTAAACAAATAATCAAATTTTCGCAACGCATTTTTTAATGTTTCATAATTAACATCATCTGTTTTTATCGTTGTAAACTTGGTATTCATATTGATAGTTTTACAACTATTTGCCGTTTCAATTAAATGAGCCAAATATTTTTCCTCAAACTGTAAAAGTGTTAAACTTTTTTTGCCCGTTCGTCTATCTAATCCAGCATCTAACCAATACAAATAATTAAAGGAATTTTCAATAGTTGTGGCTTTTTCTTTAAACTCTGTTTTAACTAAATTGATAATATTTGTGGTGTACAATTCAATTTCTCTAAACTGAACGGATTGAAATCCACTGGCAGGTGCAAGCGATAATCTAAATTTATTATAATCTTCATAATTCATCCCTCTCGACATTACACCAAAAGAGGATGTAAGAATTTCAGTGTATCGGGATGCACGATCTACTTTCTCTGCAAATATTTTTGTATCAATTTCATCAACAAATACAATCTGACTTATTTCGTGCTTAATTAATTTTAACATCAATTCTGTTACTTGATGATAAATAATAAATATCATCTCATCTGCAAAATCAGTTCTTGGTGTTTGTAAATTGAGTAGCGCATCAACCTGCACATAATCCCAATAATTTAATGGTTTGCTATGCAGTAATCCTTTTAAATAGGTTTCAGGATTTTGCCCAAGTGCTTTATATTTTTCTTCTATTTGTTGAATTAGCTTTTCCATTAGTTAATAATTGAGATTTTGCTAAAGTATGATAAAAGTTAGGAGTATAAAAAATAATTTTGTCGAGTTGAAATATATTTATGTTACGAGTGGAAATATGAGTTCGAAAGTAATAATAGTTACGGTAGTACTCTTTAATTATATCCTAAAAATCTATCTATAACTTGTTAATAATCTCAGGATTTTTTTTCTCATCATTGTATCATTAATTGAATTATTACACATGAAAAAAACTTTACTGCTATTTTTTATTTCATCTCTTGTAACCAATGTGTTTGCCCAAAAAATAATAACTGAACCCACTTTTATTTTACCTAATCACACCAATGATATTGATGCTGTAGCCATTTCGCCAATAGGTAATTTAATGGCAACAGGATCATGGGATAAAAATATCAATATATATAGTGCTGACAGTCCGTTTACTTTTATTCGTCCACTCGTTGGTCATCTTGCTCCGGTAAATTCACTTCGATTTAATAGAACGGGAAAATTATTAGCCAGTGGAAGTAGTGATTATATGGTTAAAATTTGGGACTCTATTTTTAGGGTTAGAAACTTTGAAGGACACCGTGGAAATATCAATTGTTTATTGTTTGATAACGCCTCACGATATTTATTTTCAGGCTCTGATGACAAAACCATTATTGCTTGGGACATTGCATCTGGCAAGCCTTTTAGAGCAATTAATAATTTCCAAGCAGTAAATTCATTAGCCATCATGAATACTGAACCTCGCTATTTATTTGTAGCAGGTGCCGAGCCTAAAATAAAAGTATACAGTTTAACAAGTCTTCAAGTTACTCGAACTTTTGATGGACATACTGATGCGGTAAATTCAATTGATATCAGTAAAAATAGTTTGTATTTAATTAGTGGATCAAATGATAAAAGTGCTCGCATTTGGGATGTTAAAACAGGAAAAGAAATACGTAAACTTCCTGTTGATTGTTGGAAAGTTACTGCGGTTGCTTTTACTGATGATTCAAAATATGCAGTAACAGGTTGTAACGATGGCTCCATAAAAATTTGGGAAGTGGAAACAGGAAAACTGATTAGCAAAATTGAAAGCAGTGGAAATGTAGTGCGAGATATAGCCTTCATTAAAAGTATGAAATATATTGCCGTAGCAAGCATGTTACGTGGCTCATCAGAATATGGATTAAGAATATGGCCAACAGAAATTGCACCTCCAAACAAAATAATTTCACCTATAAAACCAGATACATCAAAAAGTATTGTGAATAAAATGGATACCATAAAGATAAAAAATACGATTACTCCCAAAATAAAATAAAAATTGAATTAAGGATTCAAAATGTAATTATGCAGTAATAAAATTATTAAAATATGGAATCTAATAAACGAAATTCATCACCCATTCATTTTGAAAAAATAGTAGATACTCTTATCCGTTTAGGTTTGTTATTTTTATTATTAACTTGGTGTATTGACATTTTAAAACCTTTTATTTTAATGTTGATTTGGGGGGCTGTTATTTCTATTGCTTTGTTTCCAGTATTCACTCATTTTACTAAATTATTTAGAGGCAAAAAATCAATTGCCGCCATTATTATTACACTTATTATGATTAGCGTAATTGTGATTCCAAGCATCATTTTAGGGCAATCATTATATAACGGAATTGGTTATTTGGAAGACATTTATAAACAAGGGAAACCATTAATTCCGCCACCAAATGATATGGTTGCAAATTGGCCTTCGATTGCAAAGCCTATTATTGATATTTGGAAATTGGCCTCCGAACATTTATCAGAAGCAGCTATAAAATATGCTGAAGAATTAAAAGTTGGAGGAGCTTGGATACTATCTGCTCTTGCTGGAATTAGTATGGGTATTTTGCAATTTATAGTGTCTATCATTATTTCAGGAGTTTTACTTTTTTATTCAAAAGAAGTTAGCCATACATCAAGCAAAGTATTTACAAAATTAGTAGGTAAGGATGCCGTAAATTTTTCTTCAATAATTGTAGTCACTATACGAAATGTTGTACGTGGAATTTTAGGTATGGCGGCCATTCAATCCGTATTGGCAGGTATTGGCTTTTTTGCAGCAGGAGTGCCATTTGCAGGTTTATGGACCATAATTTGTTTAGTACTTGCCATTATCCAAGTTGGAATTGGATTAATCGCCATTCCAATCATAATTTATATGTTCTCCGTTACTGATACTTTTACGGCTACAATTTTCACTATTTGGATAGGATTAGTTTTATTATCCGATAATTTTTTAAAACCCATTTTGTTAGGTCGTGGTGCACCAGCTCCCATGATTGTTGTTTTTTTGGGCGCAATTGGAGGATTATTTTATCAAGGATTTTTAGGCTTATTTCTAGGCGCAGTAATTTTAACATTGGGATACAAACTCATTATACAATGGATTGAAATGCCAGAAGTTGAAAATTAGTTTACGCTTTTAATCTCTTTCTCAAGAATTTTCGCTGCTTGAATAGATTCAACAATAAAAAAATGTTTGAGCTCCCATGGTATTCCTCTTGAAGTAAAAGTACTTATTCCACTATTATGTTGTAACAATCGATTGTCAATATTTTCAGTAAATCCAGTATAGAATTTATTTAATTTTTTACTGAAGATGATGTAAACAAAATATTGCATGAATATAAAAATAAAAAAAGCCTAACGTTTTTAGTTAAGCTTTTTTGTCGGGGTGGCAGGATTTGAACCTACGACCTCCACATCCCAAATGTGGCGCGATACCAGGCTACGCTACACCCCGAAGTATCTTATAGTATCTTTTTATTTTTAACGAGGTGCAATACCAGTAACGCCTTAGCATGATACACCCCGAATTTTACTTTAAAGTGCGGAGAGGGAGGGATTCGAACCCTCGGTACCCTTGCGAGTACAACAGTTTAGCAAACTGTCCCTTTCGGCCACTCAGGCACCTCTCCTTTTTTTAAAGGACTGCAAATCTATTATTGTTTGCATAAACAACAAATTATTCGTTGGCTTTTTTAATAAATTAAAAACTAATATACACTTTTAGTTCTGTTGTGAATATTATATTTGTCTGATTTAACGAATCTTATAGCATAACCATATAACCTTATTTTTATTCATAAATCTTATATGAAATTAGCAACGTATTTGTAACACATCATACAAAAATTATGACTAAAGATAAACCTGTACATTATAAATTCAGAGACCTTAAAATATTTGGTTCAACTGAGTGGCTTGCCAATAATGAAAAAAAATATCGTTTGGTGTATGATGAGGCAGAGTGCACTTTTATTTATTGCGAGCTTTCATTCTTCAATAAATTATTTGATGAAGAAGATTGGGATGTACGTATGAGTTTAAAATGCGTGAACAATATAGATGGAACTGAAATAGCCAATTTGGTAGCCGACAGAACAATTAGAAAAGATGAAAATATTGTTTATGTGCGCGAAGGTTGGGGAGTAAAAACTCATGGTGCTTATTGGAAAAAAGGAAGCTATAGATGGGAAGCATGGATTGATAATATTTTTGTTGCCGAAAAAGTTTTTTACGTTGAAGATGAAGGAATAGTTACTGAAACTGTTAACCCATATTTTAATTTAATTAATGTAAAATTATACGAAGGTCCTGATACAAATCTTCCTAAAAAAGACAGGAAATATATTGTTGGTTTTAATTGCGTTGAAACGCGTTATGTTTGGGTTGAAGTAAATTGTGAAAATAATGTAGAAGCTAAAGATACTTGGGCTTGCGAAATGTTCTTTAATTTTAAAACCCACAGCGGACAATTAAAAGGAACGATTGAAAAACTTATTCACGTAAATACAAAAGATCCAAATTTTGAATGTACTATCGGTTGGGGTTCTGACCAAAAAGGAACATGGGGAAATGATATTTATTCAGTTGATGTAGTATTTATGGATCAAATAATTACTTCGGTTCCATTTGAAGTTGGTGATGTATTTATTGATGAAACAGAATTGATAAAAAATCTCTCTCAAAAGCCAAAAGCAAAACTTGTTAATGATAAATTAAAATTGCCTGATGAAAATGCAGTTCACAATGTATTAAAAGGATTGGATGATTTAATTGGGCTCGATTCCATTAAGAAAAAAGTAAAAGAATATACCACCTATCTCAACTTTATTAAATTAAGAAAAGAGAAAGGTTTTGAGGATGCCGATAAAATAAATTTACATGCAGTTTTTACGGGAAATCCAGGTACAGGAAAAACTACCGTTGCAAAAATGTTAGGTAAAATTTATCAAGAGTTAGGCTTACTTAGTAAAGGACATGTAGTTGAAGTAGATAGAAGTGATATTGTAGCCGAATACATCGGGCAAACTGCGCCCAAAACAAAAGAGATTATTAAAAAAGCAAAAGGTGGAATTCTCTTTATTGATGAGGCTTATGCACTTGCTCGTAAAAATGATGATTCAAAAGATTTTGGAAAAGAAGCAATTGAAATTTTATTAAAAGAAATGAGTGATGGTGACGGTGATTTGGCAATTATTGTTGCCGGATATCCAGAAGAAATGACCAACTTTTTGGAATCCAATCCAGGACTCAAATCTAGATTCAATATGTATTATGATTTTCCCGACTACACTCCTCAAGATTTAATGTTGATTGCAGAATATACTGCCGCAAAACGGTCTATTGTTTTTAGCCCTGAAGGCAAAGAATTTCTTTATAAAAAATTAGTAGATTCTTATCGTGAACGTGACAAAACTTTTGGAAATGCGCGTTATGTAAATTCATTAATTGATGAAAGTAAAATGAATATGGGTTTACGTTTGATGCAAAATTCAAATCCTAACGAGTTGAGTAAAGAAGAACTTTCAACTATTAAACCAGAAGACATTGCAAAAATATTTGGAGAGAAAACAAGAAGCATTGCAGATATTCCAATTGATGAAGATTTGTTAAAATCGGCACTCAACACATTGCACGCAATGATTGGGCTTAATAATATCAAAAATGAAATTGATGAGTTGGTAAAATTGGTTCGTTTTTATAAAGAGATTGGAAAAGATATTCGTCAGAGCTTTTCGTTACATGCAGTATTTACAGGTAATCCAGGCACAGGAAAAACAACTGTTGCTCGTTTGCTTTCACAAATTTATAAAGCTCTTGGAATATTAGAAAGAGGAAATTTAGTAGAGTGCGATAGACAAAGTTTGGTAGGTGGATATGTTGGACAAACAGCTATCAAAACAAATGAAATTTTAAATAAAGCAATGGGAGGAGTTTTATTCATTGATGAAGCTTATTCTCTTTCTGAAGGTGGCGAAAATGATTTTGGAAAAGAAGCCATCGAAACTATTTTAAAACGAATGGAGGATAACCGTGGAGATCTTATTGTAATTGTTGCGGGTTATACTGATAACATGAAACAATTTTTAGAATCTAATCCCGGTTTAAGTTCTCGTTTTGATAGGGAATTTACTTTTGAAGATTCATCTGCAGAACAACTCTATGATATTGCCATAAAAATGTTTGCAAACAATAGCATAACACTTGAAGATAAAGCCAAAGAGCATCTAAAAGCATACATGCAATTTTTATTTGATACCCGAAACAAATATTTTGGCAATGCACGTAACGTCAGAAAAATTATTGAAGAATCGATAAAAAATCAACACTTGAGATTAGCCAAATTAGATCCAGCAGAACGAACAACAGACATGATTCATGTTTTGAAATTTGAAGATGTAGAAGAATTTAAAATTGACTATACAAAAATTTCTACCAAAACTTCAATCGGTTTTAAACAAAATAATTCTTAATACTGATGAGTTATCGGAAGTTTGTAAACTTTCTCATTTTCGTAATTTCTATTCTTACAGTTAATTTAATTACCACATTAATTACTGATTTTTTAATGGGCTATAAGCACGCCACTCATCCATTAAAAGCAACTTTAATCGGAATGGCTTTAATGATTTTTATTTTATATCCTGCTTATAATTGGATTGATAATATCAGCGAAAATTTAACCGTGAGAATTTTTACGTTAGGAAAAAATGCAGGAGGAAAATTTTTAGGCATGCTTTGGGCATTTGGAGTTGCATTTGGCATTTTATTTTTATGCTATTTGCACCTTTGGTTTCGTATTAATGTGTGGGACTTATTTTGATAGTCATACACACCTTCTTGCTTCGCAAGCCACCTTCCTCAAGGAAGGATTTATTTTAAGCATGTTGTGCTTTTAATTTTTTCGCTGCTTCAATAATTTTTGGCATCACTTCAAAAGCATCTCCAACAATTCCGTAATCGGCAGCTTTAAAAAATGGCGCTTCAGGGTCTTTATTAATGGCTACAATTACTTTGCTTGAACTCACCCCTGCAAGGTGTTGAATAGCTCCAGAAATTCCAACTGCAATATATAAATTGGGCTTAATAGTAATTCCGGTTTGACCAACATGTTCTGAATGTGGCCTCCAATGCATATCACTCACAGGTTTACTACAAGCTGTTGCAGCGCCCAATGCTTCCGCTAAGTTTTCAATTAATCCCCAATTCTCAGGGCCTTTTAATCCTCGTCCTCCACTCACCACAATTTCAGCTTCTGTTAATGGGATTTTTCCGCTTGCGCGAGAAATTTCAACAGAGTGTGTAATAAAATCTGAATCCGTTAAACCAGCATCAACCGAAATAATGTTTGCAGTTTTATTATTTTCAATGGTATTAAAAGTATTTGGTGTAATAGCTAAAACTTTAGCGGCAGTTGTAATATTTACATCAGCAAATGCTTTTCCTGAAAATACTGTTTTGCGAATTTTAAATCCGTTTGAAGTATCAGGATAAGAAATAACTCCACTTACAATTCCGGCTTTTAGTTTTGCAGCCACACGAGGTGCAATCGCTTTACCCGAATACGTATTTGAAACCACAATTACCGTTGCATTTTCTTGTGATGCAATATTGGCTAAAGCTTTGGCATACGCCTCGGCAACAAAGCCAATCAACTTATCATTTTTGATACTTACAATTTTATCAGCACCAAATTTTGCAAGTTCTGATGCTTTTGAATCGTCAACATTTCCTATTGAAACGGCAACACAATTTGTGGATGTATTTTTTGCAACTTCGGCAGCATAAGCTACTGCTTCTAAAGTTGATTTTTTAAAATTTCCGTCTGTACTTTCTGCGAATACTATTATGCTCATTTTCTTAAATTATTTTAGCCTCATTATGTAATAAATCAATTAACTGTTCTGCATTTTCGGGGGCAATCATTTTACACAAACCCTTTGCAGGTGGCATATCAAAAGAAATTGTTGCTGATGTTTTTTCTGCACCGTTTGGTTCAACAACTTTTAATGGTTTTGTTCTGGCAGCCATAATGCCACGCATGTTAGGAATGCGAGGTTCTGTTAACTCTTTTTGAGCACTCGCAACTAAAGGAAGTTTGCAAGTCAATTTTTCTTTTCCACCATCAATATCACGCTCCATTGTAGCAATTCCATTTTCAATTTCAATTGCAGTAACCACATTTACCGAAGGAAAATTTAACATTTCCCCTAATAAACCGGCAACTTGTCCTCCGTTATAATCTATAGACTCACGACCAGTTAAAATCAAATCAAAATTTTCCGCTTTTGCATAAGCAGCAACTTGTTCGGCAACAAAATACGCATCTGTTGGGTCTGCGTTTATTCTCACGGCATCAGTAGCACCAATTGCTAAAGCCTTACGAATACTTGGCTCGGCATCTGCCAATCCAACATTAATAGCAGTAACAGTTCCTGTTTGTTTTTCGGTAATTTCTAATGCACGTGTTAAAGCCAATTCATCATAAGGGTTAATAATATATTGAACTCCTACTGTATTAAACTTCGTGTTGTTATCAGTAAAAGTTACTTTTGTTGTGGTATCGGGCACATTGCTGATGCAAACTAAAATCTTCATATTGTTTTATTATAAAAAGGGAGACAAAAGTAGCTAAATTTTGTTTTTATAGAAATGTCAAATACGCGATTAGAAAAATTACTTGAATTTCAACGTCAGCAGCCTGATGATTTGTTTTTAAAATATGCATTGGCTATGGAGTATTTGGGGATAAAAAATATGGCTCGTGCATTTTTATTATTTAATGAAGTGATTGAAAAAGATGTTCATTATGTAGCCGCTTATTATCAACTTGGAAAAATTTTAGAACACAAAGGAGAAGAAACGGCTGCCATAAGAATGTTTGAGATAGGATTAGCAGAAGCAAAACTAAAAAAGGATTTTAAAACTGTAAATGAGTTTAAAACAGCTATTGAGGAATTGAGTTTTTAGAACTGTCTTATTTATTTTTATTGTTCAATAATATCATATCCAAAATAAGTATACAATATTACCTTCTAACATATTTCAAAAACACTTTGTTAGATGAAGATACTTCATCAATTATTAGGCGCACCCTTTAAACTCCATTGCCTGATTTTGGCTACTTCACATAAACTGGGTTGAACCTTTGGTGCGGGGGGCATTCTTCTGAATCCAGCTTCATTACTCACAACTCCTAATATATAATTTGGAGAATCGATAAGTGTAATTAAGTCGTTATAGTTAGCATAATTTTGATTGCCAATGCTTGGAGGACTTCCTCCATGACATTCGTTACAGTATTTCTGCATAATTGGAGCAATATCATTTTTATAACTCGCATTCACCGAATCACAAGTTGTAACTATAGATGGAGAAGGAGAAATATCAGAAGTTTTATTATAACTACAGGATGTTAATGCAACAAAAATGGATATACTTAAGAAAATAAAAATTGATTTCATCAACTACGAAAGTATGAAGATAATGTTAATGCTAAGTGATGATAGAATTAAAATTTGATAGAATGCTTTTACAAATTTTCTGTTGATTCGGTTTCCTCAAACAAAGAATTAGGTTCAACATTATTGGTTATTTCAACCTCCTCTTTAAAAAATTTCTTCTGAAAGATTAATATCAAAATAAATCCAATGCTTATCGAGGCATCTGCAATATTAAATACAGGTCTAAAAAATTCAAATTCTTCTCCTCCCCAAAAAGGAAATGATGAAGGAAATGTAGTTCTGACAATTGGGAAGTAAAACATATCCACTACTCTTCCATGAAACCATGAATCATACCCAAACCAAACTCCATAAAAAACACTATCAATAATATTCCCAACAGCACCTGCAAAAATCATTGTCCATGAAATAATATAGGCTGCGTGTACATCCTTTTTAATTAATGTAAAAATATAATATCCAATGGCACTCACTGCCACGATACGAAATAAAGTAAGAAGAATTTTTCCTGACTTTCCGCCAAATTCTAACCCAAATGCCATTCCATAATTTTCAGTAAAATGGAGTTTAAACCACTCTCCCATCACATTTATTTCTTCGCCCAAATAAAAATGGGATTTAATGTAATATTTCACCCATTGATCAATAAATAATATGAGTATAGAAATGAGAATGGGAAGTATAATTTTTAGTTTATTCATGCTTTTTTTTTGTGTGGCAAAAGTAACAATTCTTGTGTCGTTTCAAATACTAAAAACTAAGTGCAAGCCCTAATCTCAGGAACCAATCATTTGACCCCCCATTTGAAATCACTCTTCCTACATCAACACGCGCAACACCTAGAATATGATCAAGTCCAAGATACAATTCATTATAAGTGATAACAGGTGAGGTCATAAAATTAATCCCAACTATTTCATATCCCTTTAATACTCGTAACAATGGAATTTTACCTATGAAAAATCCTTTAAAATTTTGCATCACATGCACCTCTATAAATTTATCATTTGAACTTAATGTATAATAATTTAGTGCGTGGAAGGAATTTAGACGAGTTCTGGTAACAACTCCGGGAGTATTTGTATTCTCTGGATTATGAAGAAATAAAGTTTGATTGCCGTTGAAATGCTTATAATCAGCAAATGTCATATTTTTAGTATTAAAAAACATCCCTGCTGTTACATCAAAACTAAATGTACCTAAGGCCCGTAGCGCTATATCTTTTCCGGTTCCCACATCCATATATTGATAATTGAATTTAATATTATCCAAACCAATTCCGTTTTTAAACGAAGCATAAATATCAGGATACTTTGACCCTATAACTTGTTTATAGCCATCTATGGATTCATACTTTTGTTTAGGCAAATACACAAAAGAAAAACCATATTCAACTGTTTGATGTTTTAAAAAAGCCAAAGCATCATTTAAAGGAGCAAGAGGATTGTTTGAAGTAAATTCCCTATCATGTTTACTCCAAGCATAATCTGCATGATTAACCATTGCCTCCCTGATATGATATTGCAAATTTACCCTTCCATAAAGTCCATTGGTTAATTCTCTGGTTGTTGAGATGTTAAGCATATCCTTTTGCAATAGTTTCATATAATTTTCACGAGCAAACAAAGTGTATCCCGTATTAATTAAACTATTTATTGGGTTGCTTGAATTATACTGTTCAATATATCTTCCAACTTTAATATTGATGCTCGATTTATTATTTGCGTTGAGCGTTTTATAAAAACGAACTCCTCCTGCAAAATTTTGATTTACGAAACCATATCGGAGTGTTGGAGAGATTAATAAATAATCATGATCCTCTCTTTTAATTTTATAATAGTTAAAACTATAATTCACAACTGCACCTTCCACAGTATTATATCCAAGAGCAAATAATAAAGGATTAAAACTAAAACTTTTACTCACTGAATCATTACCTCTCCTATTATAATAACCCGTTAGTAATAACTCGCCCATGCTCATTTTATTTCTAGCATGTTGCACGGAATCCCTATATGCCGGACTATTTTCTGCTTTATAAATACTATCAGCTTTTAAATAATGTTTTGACTCTTCTTGTGTTAATACAACCAGCCTGTTATTTGTCCAATAAGTTGAATCTTTTTTATTGGCACTCTTTTCTATTTTAAAAACTTCATTATTAAAAAATTTAGAAGGGAAAGTTCGGTTCAATTGATAGTTAGTCATGGATGCCATATTGATATCAGCCGCTCCAAAACCAAATACTTTTATATGACTTCCAATTTTCATTTGAAGCGGTACCCAATTCCCATTTAAGTTGATCATTTCTTGCTGAAGATTAACAGTATCTACAAATTGAATTCCTGCATCTTTTGTAATTCGCAAATCACTTGCATAAATTTGATAATCATCTTGGGTAATATAAATATGTCCTTGAAAAAGAGGATCCCCTTTTCGTAAAGGAATTACTTCTATTTTATTTACTTCCTTTTTATCTACATAAAAACTTCCCTTAAATTTATACTTATAACTTAGTGTAGCCAAAGGAGCAATAGGCGAAATAAAAGGTCTGTCGCTGTAATAATCTAAATGAATACTTGGTTGATATAAATTAAAAAAGGCATCTGCCACTCTATTCCAGCTGAATCCTTGTTTTTGCCCGGCCACTTTAGAAGCAACCATTTCCTCTTTGGTATTATCAGGCTTTTCTGCATAATATTTAGCCACAGATTCCGATAAATAAATTAGACCAATATCATTGGAATCTATTTTTTCACCTTGTAGTAAAAACTTTGGAATCTTTTTAGGAATTTCAAGCAAACGAACATTAGAGCGCATATATACATCTGATGAAAATGACTTCACTCTTTCATCATTCTCTTTTCTGTGTTTTATAGCTTCTTTAATAATCGCTAACGCAGGATCTTTTGCATTTGCATTTACATCTACCGTTTTGAGTTGTACATTTTCTGATTTCATTTTTACAATAAAATTAGTGATACGTGAATCCATCGTTAATTTTATTTTTTGCTTTTCATAACCAATACATTGAAATATTAAGACCGACTTATCCATTTCTTTTACTTGTAACTCAAACCCACCTTCACCATTTGTGGTTGTTCCATTTCCCGTACCTTCTAAATAAATATTCGCATAAGTAATGGGTTCATTATTTCCATCAACAACTTTTCCTTTTAAAATAATATAGTTCTCTTTAACTCCTAATGACTGCATGGCAAATGCCATTTGAAATGCTTGTTCTTTTAGCTGGGCATACCTTCCTGATGCTCCTCCATGCCCACCATCCATATTAGTTTTAAACAATAATAAATTAGTATCCGTTTTTAACTCTCTCAATTTTGCCACCCATTTTGCAGGTTCCCAATACCCCACTTGTGCATCATTATATCCAGCCGTTACAATCATATCAGGATAATTTTTAGCCGTTACATTATCATAAGGTGAATATGATTTCATGTAATCGTAATATTTTTTAATCTTAGGATTTCCCCATTCTTCAAATTCAAATGTGGTTAGAGGAATGGTTTCATCTAACATGGTATTCATTACATCAACAAATGGAACATTTGCCACCACACATTTAAATAAATCAGGACGTAAATTATTAACTGCTCCCATCAATAAACCTCCTGCGGAACCGCCCTGAATAGCAAGCCTTTTAGGGTTAGTATATTTTTCATTAACGAGATATTCAGCACATGCAATAAAATCTGTGAACGTATTTCTTTTGTTCAGCATCTTCCCATTTTCATACCATTCAGTTCCTAATTCTCTTCCTCCTCTGATATGTGCAGTTGCTAAAATAAACCCTCTATCCATGTAACTAATATTTAGTGTAGAAAAGGATGGGAATGAACTTCCTCCATAAGAACCATAGGAAGTTAAGAATACGGGATTATTTCCATTTCTGACCATTCCCTTTTTATAGGCTATAGTCATTGGAACCATTGTTCCGTCAGAAGCTTTGGCATATAATCTTACTGTTTCATATTTTGTAGCATCGTATTTCCCATTGATGCTATCCATCTCAATAAATGTTTGTTGCTGGGTGTATAAATCATATTTATAGGATGCCGATGGATGAATCATATTTTCAGCGGCATATTCAATATTTTTAGAATGATTATAATTATAATCTTCAACGCTAAAACCTATACTATACCAATCTAATTTAGGTTTGAGTGTATCAATTGTATTTGTGTTTTTATTCTTTATGAGAATTCGTTGAATTGCATTTTCCGTTTCTTCCCAAACAAAAAAATCTTTAAACATATTGTATCCTGAGAATAAAATATTTTTCCGGTGTGGGAAATATGTTTTCCATTCCTTAGGAGTTGATGCTACAGCAGGGGCTGTCATCAACTGATAATTCAATGCCTGATAATTAGTACTGATAAAAAATTCATTACCGTCAAAATGATTTAAGTTATAAAATAGATCAGGCTGGCGTTTATAAAATAAGTTAGGTTTAGCATTACTATTATTTGCATCCCAAAACCATATTTCATTTGATTTCGTTTTTGAAATGGTCATAAAAATATATTGACGTGATGCACTATTATCCAATCCGATTTGATATGTTTTGTCAGGTTCTTCAAAGATCAATTCATCGCTTTTAATATCATTGCCAATAGTATGTTTATAAACTCTAAAAGCTCGTTTAGTTTTAGGTTCAGCAGTGGTATAATAAAAAGTCTTGTTATCATTTGTCCATGCAACATCAAGCACACTATCTATCTTTTCATTTATCAGTAAACTATCGCCTTCAATATGTTTAATATATAAAGTAGATACGTTATGTCCTTTAGTATCTATCCCATAAGCCAACAAACTTTGCTCAGGATTATAAGAAACTATTTGCAAAGAGAAATACATAAATTCCTTGGCTAGTTGATTAAGATCAAGTACTGTTTGCTCTTTTGCTGTAAGGCTATCTTTTTTACGACACATCAGCGCATAGTCTTTATCTAAAAAATAGCGTGAGTAATAATAATATTGTTTGCTTTTACGTGGGCGTGTATCAAATGTTTCTTTAATTCTTGACCGAAATTCTTCATATAATACTTTTTGAAGATTTTGTGACCCCTTCATTACTCGATCTGAATAAGCATTATTAGCATATAAATAATTTACAACCTCTGCACTATACTTATCTCTCATCCAAAAATAATTATCCGTTAATGTATCACCATGAATGAGGGTTTGATGAAATATTTTTTCAGCCTTTGGGGCTTCAAATTCTTGAGAAAATGCTGATTTCAATAAGAATAAACTAAAGAATAAATAAGTAATTTTCTGCATATGGTTAGCTTTAACGGACATTAAAATAAGATTGGTATTTAAACGTAAAAATAAAAAAACTCCAACCATTTCTGATCGGAGTTTCCAATATTTACTTGAACGGCTTATTTGTATTGTTGAAGTTTAGCTTCCATACTCAAAGTTGTATGTGGCACGGCACGTAATCTATCTTTAGAAATTAATTTTCCAGTAACTCTACAGATACCATACGTTTTATTTTCGACACGTATTAATGCGTTTTCTAAGTTCTCAATAAATTTACGTTGGCGAGCGGCTAACTGACTCACGTATTCTTTTTCTGCAGATGCTGCACCATCTTCAGCAGTTTTGTATGAATTATCAGTATCGGTTCCTGAGTTTAATCCAGGATTTTGTAATTGCCCAATTAAATTTGATAACTCTCCGCGAGCAACAACTAATTTTTTATTGATAAGTTCTTTAAATTCCATCAAATCAACATCACTATATCTTTTTGCCTCCACGTATTCAGCAATAGTTTCATCTTTTCTATCAGGAAAAATTATATTTTTTGCTGGAGTTGGTTTTCTTTCTTCCGCTTCTTTTGTAATCACAATTGATTTAGTAATTACTACTGGTTTTTTAGCTACAATTGGAGTAGCGACCACTTTTTTGGGAGCAATAATTGGTTTTGTAATTGCCTTAGTAACTTTCGCAATTGGTTTTACAATTTTCTTCGCAACTGGCTTAGCTATTACCTTTTTAGCAACTACTTTTTTAGGAGTAACTTTTTTGGCAATTGGCTTTTTAATAATTACTTTTTTTACTATCTTTTTAGCTATAACTTTTTTTGCAACTACTTTTTTTGCAACTACTTTCTTAACTACTTTTTTAGGAGCAGCTTTCTTAGCAATTGGCTTTTTAGTAATTACTTTTTTTACTATATTTTTTAGTACAACTTTCTTTACAACTTTTTTAGGTGCAACTTTTTTGGCAAGTGGTTTTTTAGCAATTACTTTCTTCACTACCTTTTTGGCAACAGCTTTCTTAGTAATAATTTTCTTCACTACTTTTTTAGGAGCAACTTTTTTTACCACCTTTTTAGCAATAGCCTTCTTAACTACTTTTTTAGGAGCAACTTTCTTCACTACTTTTTTAGCAACAGGCTTTTTAGCAACTGCTTTTTTGGGGGCTGCTTTTTTTACTATTACTTTCTTGACAGCTTTTTTAGCTACAGGTTTTTTAATATTCTTCTTTGCCATAGAGTTACGCTTTTACAATTTGAACTATGATTGAATTTTCATCTATTTCCATCTCAGCGCTGTTGCTTAATTGGTCTACAAGTTCAAGCTCGTTTGCTAAAATTTCGGTGCAAATATATGTTTTATAAGATTTTATGGAATTATTTATATAATTATGTGAAACAATTTTCACATTTATTTTATCAGTTACCTCAAAGTTGCTGTCTTTACGCAGGTTTTGGAGCTTACTCACAATTTCTCTGGCAATTCCTTCTTCTCTTAAATTTTCATTGATGTTAATATCAAGAGCCACAGTAAGTTTACCTTCGTTTGCCACCTTGTAACCTTTTATATCAGTTGATAATATTTCAACGTCTTCGGGTGTAATATTAAATTTATCTCCCTCAATATCAATAGTTAAGTTACCATTTTGCTCCAACTCCAAAATTTGTTGCTGATTTATTTTTGTGATGGCATTCGCAACGTCTTTCATTTTTGCTCCTACCTTCTTCCCTAAAACCTTAAAATTAGGCTTAATGGTTTTGTCAATCGCATCAATGTATTCAAGCTCTTTAACATTTACCTCACTTAAAATCAAATTTTTAACATGCTCAATTTCTCCCTTTATTTTAGAGTCGATTATTGGAATTAATATTTTTTGAAGAGGTTGACGAACTTTTATGTTTTCTTTTTTACGAATAGAAAGAACCAACGAAGAAATCGTTTGAGCATATTCCATTTGTTCTTCTAACAGTAAATCAATTGCACCTTCATTGGCTTTAGGAAATTGAGTTAAATGAACAGAAATAGATTTATCTTTTCCCGAAACCGCATTTAAATCTCTGAACAAAGTTTCTGAATAAAATGGTGCAAAAGGGCTCATTAATTTAGCCACAGTTTCTAAGCAAGTATATAAAGTTTGGTAAGCAGAAATTTTATCTTCGGTGTATTCACCCTTCCAAAATCGTCTGCGGCAAAGGCGAACATACCAATTGCTCAAATGCTCACCCACAAACTCTTGAATGGCTCTGGTTGCAGGAGTTGGATCATAATCATCCATATGTTTTTCCACCTTTTTAATAAGTGAATTGAGCAACGATAAAATCCATCTATCAATTTCTGGTCGGTTTTCAATAGGTATTTCGGATTCTTTAAAAGTAAAATTATCAATGTTTGCATACAATCCAAAAAACGAATACACATTATATAAAGTGCCAAAAAATTTGCGTTGTACTTCAGCTACACCTTCAATGTCAAATTTTAAATTATCCCAAGGATCTGAATTGGTGAGCAAATAATAACGTGTGGCATCAGCACCATAAGTTTTAATGGTTTGAAAAGGATCAACAACATTGCCCAAACGTTTGCTCATTTTGTTTCCGGTTTTATCCAAAACAAGTCCGTTGGCAATTACATTTTTATAGGCAATAGAATCAAACAATAAAACAGAAAGTGCATGAAGTGTAAAAAACCATCCACGTGTTTGATCAACACCTTCGGCAATATAATCAGCAGGGAAATTTTTTCGAAAGGTTTCTTCATTTTCAAAAGGCCAATGCCATTGAGCATAAGGCATGGCACCACTGTCAAACCAAACATCAATCAAATCAGATTCGCGATGCATTTTTTCGCCTGTTGATGAAACCAATATTACTTGATCAACATAAGGCTTATGCATATCTTTTAGCATAAAAGATGATTCCATAAAACCAGCTTCAACAGCTTTTTTTATTTCGTTATTCAACTCTTCAACAGAGCCAATACATTTTTCTTCACTTCCATCTTCTGTTCTCCAAATTGGCAATGGTGTTCCCCAATAACGTGAACGTGATAAATTCCAATCCACCAAATTTTCTAACCAATTTCCAAAGCGACCAGTTCCAGTATGTTCAGGTTTCCAATTGATGGTTTTATTGAGTTCAACCAATCTATCTTTTGCAGCTGTTGTTTTAATAAACCAGCTCTCAAGTGGATAATATAAAATAGGTTTATCTGTACGCCAACAATGCGGATACGTGTGCTCGTATTTTTCTATTTTAAATGCTTTGTTTTCTATTTTTAATTTAAGGGCGATGAGTTCATCCACGCTTAAATATTTATCCAATTTTGGAATGATGGATGCCAAGCGTTCTTGCTGAATAGATAATTCAATAGCTTTTTCTTCTTCAGTTAAATAAGCTTCTTTCACAAATTTTCCTGCAAGCGGAAAAAGTTCATCTTTCACTTCGTCCAAAAACCTTCCACGCTTATCAACCAAAGTTAAACTGCCTATTCCGTTTTTGTTTGCTACTCTAAAATCATCAGCACCAAAACTTGGAGCAATATGAACAATTCCAGTTCCGTCTTCAGTGGTAACAAAATCACCAATAATTACTTTAAATGCATCTCCACTATCAGGTTGTGCATATTCTAAAAGTTGACGATAACGCATTCCTTCCAAATCCTTTCCTTTAATCTCTCCCAACACCTTAAATGGAATTTTTTTATCGCCTGCTTTGTATTCCTCTAATTTCAATGATGCATTCTCGGCATGAAAATGTTTTCCTAATAAATTTTTTGCAAGAATTACAGTAATCGGTAAATGAGTATATTGATTAAATGTTTTTACAATAACATAAGTGATTTTTTCACCAACCGCCAGTGCCGTATTAGAAGGTAATGTCCAAGGAGTTGTTGTCCAAGCTAAAAAAAATACATCCTCAGAATTTTCAAATAAAATTGTGGATTTTTTATCCCGAATTATCTTAAACTGAGCAACAACAGTATTGTCTTTAACATCTTTGTAGGTACCCGGTTGATTTAACTCATGCGAACTTAAACCTGTTCCAGCAGCAGGTGAATAGGGTTGTATCGTATAGCCTTTATACAATAATCCTTTATCATACAACATCTTTAATAACCACCACAAACTCTCAATATAATCATTCTCATAAGTGATATATGGATTTTCTAAATCAACCCAATACCCCATGCGAATAGTCAAATCATCCCACACATCTTTAAATTTCAATACATCTTTTCGGCATGCTTCATTGTATTCGGCAACGGTAATTTTTTTACCAATATCTTCTTTTGTGATTCCTAACGTTTTTTCAACTTGTAATTCAATTGGCAAGCCATGTGTATCCCAACCACCTTTACGTTTTACCTGAAAACCTTGCAATGTTTTATAACGACAAAAAATATCTTTCATGGCGCGTGCCATTACGTGATGGATGCCCGGCATACCATTAGCGCTTGGTGGACCTTCATAAAAAACAAAGGCAGGATTACCCTCACGAGTGGTAACACTTTGCTCAAAAATGTGATGCTCTTTCCAAAACTTTAGTACCTCTTCTTCAAAAGCAGGAAAATCAAGTTTTTTATATTCTTTGTATTTCATTTTAGTAGTGATTGGTGAGAAGTGTGAATAAGAGGTATCAATCTCTCATCAATAATCTCAAAAAGTGTGCGAAAATAGGAGTTGTTAGTTAGAAATGAAAGAGTTGAAAATATATCCCAAAACTATTCGTCCCCAACTTCTGGCTCTATCTCAACCAATGAACGGCTCATTTCTTTTTCGGGGTTGATGGATTTTTCGAGAGATAAAAGCAAAGATGGCAACAACAATAAATTCATTAACATACCAAACAATAATGATAATGAAGTTAATACCCCTAATGCCACCGTGCCTCCAAAATTAGATGCAGCAAAAATGATAAAGCCAAAAAATAAAGCAACAGCTGTATATATAATACTTGGCCCGGCTTCACGCAATGATTCGGGAATAGCAATAGCCATATTCCAATTATTTTTCTTGAGTGCATGTCTGTATTTAGCTAAGTAATGAATGGTAAAATCAACCACAATTCCATAAGCAATACTAAAAATAATAATGGTTGATGGTTTTAAACGGATGTCGAAGAAGCCCATAATTCCTAGCGTCATCAGCAATGGAACAATATTGGGTACTAATGAAATCATGACCATCTTCCAACTAAAAAATAAAAATGCCATCATCAATGAAATAATTACAAGAGCAGCAATCATACTTTGTAATAAATTTTGAACGAGGTAATCATTCCCTTTTAAAAATATTAAACTGGTTCCAGTAAGTGTAATATCATATTTATCTTTAGGGAAAATTTCATCCACTTTGGCTTGCACTTTTGCATTTAAATTTTTCATTTCTACCGAACCAATATCTGCCATTTGAACACTAATCCGAGCTACTCTGTAGTTACTATCCACCATTGATTTCAACAAATTATTATTCGCTTTTCCTGCCTCTTTTTTGGGGAGATAAGAAATAATATCTGTGATGTCTAACACATTTGGAATGATATAATATTTTGCATCGCCACCATGATAACCTTGATTGGCAAATTTTAAAAAATCAACCACACTTACTGCTCTTGACAATTCGGGGAAATCGGCTAATTCTTTTTGCAGCCTATTCATTTTTTGAAGCGTAGCATAATCTTTTACGCCACCATCTTTTTTGGTGTCAATTCTAATTTCGTAAGGTAAAACCCCTTTTAAATTCTTTTCAAAAAACTTTAAGTCAGTGTAAACAGGATCGTGCTTTGGCAAATCATCAACTACATATCCTAAACTTTTTACTTGAAACGAACCATATATTGATGCCGCACAAAGTAAAATAGTAACCACATAAATACTTTTACGATGATGGTAAACAAGGTAGTTACAAAACTCCATCACTTTGTTTAATCTTACACTATCTAAATGCTTGGTATGTTTATATTTTGGCGGAGGTAAATAGCTGTATACAATTGGAATAAATACCAACGAAATAATATACACCAACATAATATTTATTCCAGAAATAATGGAAAATTGATCAAGAATAGCACTACCCGAAAAACTAAATACACAAAAGCCAACTGCTGTAGTTACATTGGTTAAAAAAAGAGGCAATCCATTTTTAGAAATGAGCCTAATTATAGCCAACATTTTATTGCCATGTATTCTAAATTCTTGATGATAAACATTGAGTAAATAAATACAATTTTGAATACCAATAATAACCATTAATGGAGGAATAATTCCTGTTAATAATGTGATGCGAAAGCCAAACAAATGAATACTTCCCAGCGTACACAACAGAGAAATAACTACAACAATTAATGAGAAGATTACTGCCGAAAAAAAACGAAAGAAAATAAAAATAAAAATAGCCGTAACCAATACCGATAAGTAAGTAAATATTTTTACCTCGCCTGCCACTTTTGAGGAGTAAATAGTACGCACATATGGCAACCCCGAAAAGTGAATTTGTGTACCATATTTTGTACCAAAAGCATTGCAAATGGTTTCAATATTTTGCACCAATGGAATACGTTCTTTTGAATCTAATTTTGATTTTGTAAGCGTAATGGCAAGTAGTGTTACATTGCTTTCAGGGTTGTATAATAAGCCTCTATAAAAAGGCAAGGATTCAATAACATTTTTGAATGAATCCACTTCATATTGGGTATCAAATGGTTTTGTTAAAAGTGGCTGCAATGCAAGTTGATGTAAGTCTTCATTTTTTTCAAGGCGATAAATATTTCCAAGAGAAACCACTTTTTCAACACCATCAATTGCCTCTACATTTTTTGTAAGTTGAAACCAATCATTAAAAAAATCTTTCTGAAATAATTTATCATTTTGCACACCCACCACCAATACATTTCCATCTTCACCAAACATTTTTTTGAATTTGAGATATTCAATTAAGTCGGCATCATCATCAGGAACAACCTTTGCAAAATCATACGTCATTTGCACTTTAGTGGTTTCATAAATTGCAAAAATGGTTAAAATACCCAACGCAATGAGTAACCAAAACCGATTACGAATAATAAAAGTACCAAATAGCTGCCACATAATAGTTGGCAAAAATAGAAAAAAAGCAATGTGATTATTTTCTATTTTCGCAACAAGCAAATTCACAACATTTTTATATCCATTGCGTTTTATATCATCATGATAAAAAAAGTTAGCTCATATTTTCTTCCATCAGTTGTACTCATTTTATTATCGCTTCAAGTTGTTGGTCAGCAAAAAATACCCGCAATAGAAAGTTGGAGAGTACATTTACCGTATTCAAACAATAATACCTTGTGCGAAAATGGTAACAAAATATACGTGGGGTCGGCAAGTGGTATTTTTACTTATGACGAAAATGATAAAAGTGTAGAAATTCTTTCGAGAGTGAACGGACTTTCAGATGTGAATGTTAAAATTTTAGCAAATAATCCTACCACCAATTCCATTATTGTTATATACAACAATACGAATATTGATGTTATTGAAGGAACAACCATTTATAATATTAATGATATATTAAACCAAATCACCATCGGTGAAAAGCGCATCAATAATATTTCGTTTTATAATGAATTTGCCTACTTATCAAGCAGCATAGGAATTATTGTTGTTGATATGAAAAAAAAACTAATTGTTGATTCTTATTCTAACCTTGGAGCAAATGGAAGTAATGTTGAATTTTTTGATGCTGAAGTTTTTCAAAACTATTTATACCTAAGCAGCGCAAACGGAATTTATAAGGCATCAATGAGCAGTTTTAATTTAAGTGATTATCACTCTTGGTCAATGTTCACAACATCAGGAAACACTAATTTATTAGCTACATTTAGAAACAAATTGTATGCAATCATTGATAGCACACTTCAAACCTATGATGGAACAATTTGGTCAACATTTTCTCCCATCATAAAAAATCCAATTACCATGCAAATAAACCATGGAAAATTAGTGTGCACCACTTCAAAAAACATTTATATTGAAGATGAGTTAGGGGGACTTCAAACGAAAAATCTCAATGCTCTTAATGGTTCATTAATTGCAAATGAAGATATGATATTTACCATATCAAATGATGGAGGTTTAATATTAAATCATGTGGATGGATCGATGGAATATTTTTTTCCATCGGGGCCAGTTGCAAATACAGCCACCCGAATGACTTATAACATAAATGATAATTCATTATTAGTGGCGGCAGGTTCTATAGTTGGCTTTGGAACAACAGGAGGTTGGGGACCAAATTATAACAACAATAAATTTTATCGTTTTACTGATAATACCTGGTACAATTATACTCAAACCGGAAACCCAAAAATTGATAATGCAAGAGACTTTATTGATGTATCAATAGATCCAATAACCAATCATGCTTTTTTTGCCACACTTGGGCATGGGCTATATGAAATATCTTATCAACCCAATTTAAGTGTTACTGTTTATGATACAACAAATAGTACCCTAAAAGATTTTGTTGGAAGTGGAGTTTGGGTAACGGGAAGTTGTTTTGATAAAAACGGAAATTTATGGGTTAGTAATTTTGGAGTAACCAAAGAACTATCCGTTAAAAACAGAAATAATCAATGGTTTTCCTATAAAATTCCAATAGATACAAAAACTGCTTTTATCACTACTGATGACAATAATTACAAATGGGTTTTAAATTCATCCAACCAAGGAATATTAATTTACGATGATAAAAATGACCCGTCAAATTCATTAGGCAATCATCAAACTAAAACACTTACAAAAGATAAACTCAATGGGTTTTTACCAAGCAATGTTGTTTTTTGTGCAACTAAAGATATGAAAGGAGAGATGTGGGTTGGAACTGATCAAGGACTATGTGTGTTTAGCAATACTCAAAATATTTTTACAGCAAATGGAAATTTTGATGCACAACAAATTGTAATTAAAACAGGTTTGGTATATTCTAATTTTTTAGGAACAGAGGCTATTTACTGTATTAAAGTAGATGCTGCAAACAGAAAATGGATTGGAACAAAAAATGGCGTATGGCTTGTATCTGAAGATGGTTATACTGTACTTAAAAATTTTACAACAAACAATAGCCCTTTATTGGCAAATGCAGTATATGAAATTGGCATTAATGATAAAACTGGAGAAGTATTTTTTGCTACCGAAAATGGAATCATTTCATACTCAGGAACGGCAACAATTGGAACCGATGAACAAGGCGAAGCTTTAATTTACCCAAACCCTGTGCGCCCAGATTACCATGGTTTGATTGCCATTAGAGGTTTGGTAAATGATGCCAATGTAAAGATTACAGATATTGCCGGAAATTTAGTTTACGAAACAAAATCAAACGGTGGAATGGCAACTTGGAATGGATTAAATTTAACTGGCAAACGTGCCGCCACAGGAGTGTATATTATTTATTCTTCAAACAGCGATGCAACACAACAATGGGTTGGAAAAATTTTGTTTATCAATTAAAAAAAGAAAATGGAAATATTAGGTGATAAATTGATGAGGAGAATTTATTTTACCAATATCCTTTACCTTCATAACTTCATCCCCTCGTCACTAAAATAAAATGTCGTTAACAAAATGCCGCGCAATCGTTTTAAGAACTGTTAACTATTCAGAAAGCAGTGTGGTACTGAAATGTTTCACCGATACACATGGCATTCAATCCTATTTAATAAATGGCGTTCGCTCAAAAAAAGGAAACATACGCCCTTCGCAATTATTGCCCCTCACTTTACTCGAATTAGAATCCTATCATCAACAAAATAAGAACCTACAGCGTATCAAAGAATTAAAATGTTTTCCGGTATTAAACTCATTACATTTTAATATGATAAAAAGTTCAGTGGCTATGTTTATGGCAGAGGTTATGTATAAATCTTTACGAGAAGAAAACCTTACAGATAAACCTTTGTTTGAGTTCCTGTTTCATGCTATTCAAATTTTGGATTTAGATGATGAGAAGACCACTAATTTTCCATTATATTTTTTATTGCAATTATCTCGCTACTTAGGTTTTTTTCCAAAGGGAGCGTATACTGAAAGCACCAATGGTTTTGACAGTAAAGAAGGTTTGTTTGAATCCTACGACAAAAGAAATCCATTTCAAATTGAGCCTTTTTTGAGTGAAAAAATTTCGCAATTATTAGCTTGTGACTTTAATGAAATGAACACCGTTAAACTGATATATTCTGAAAGAAAACAATTGCTTGAAAATGTAGTAGCGTTTTACCAACATCATACCGAAGGATTTTCGGAACTTAAATCACATATCGTTTTAGGCGAAGTATTGATGTAAAAATCTTTATATAAAAGTATATTAATACTTTTATTTACTTTGACATTTTTTTATCAGTTCCCATTTTTTTAACCAAGCTAACTCCCGCTGTTAATAAAGCATATCGAATACCTTTGGCTAATAGTTTACTAATTGTTGAAGCTTCTTTTTTTTCTCCAACTCCAGTAACTAAAGGCAATACATCACTCCCTAAAAAATTTATAATCCCATTAGCTGTTACATTTCCTTTAAATGGATTGATGTGTTCCCAAACAATACTTTTATAATTGGATTGAAAATACTCCACACTATTTTTTAATTCAGTTTCTTGAGTTTGAATAACAGATTGCAGTCTGCTTTTTTCTGTCAATAAATTTTGTAAATGGTTTATTTTATTTTGTTTCATCCTCTTCTTCAAATAAAACTTTTACAACTGCATTAACAATAAATTTTTCGATAAGTTGTTTTCGGTAAATAAATAAAACAATAAATGTGATTAAATAAAATCCGGCAACAATAGCAAAACCATAAAATGTATTTTGAAATAGATTACTAAAATAAAAACCCGCCATTAAACTTATAAATAGTACACTAAAAAAAATTAGCATAGTAAGTATCATCCCAGAAAATAATAAGGCAATTATTTTTGCAATTTTTTCAAATGCTGATAGCCTTACAAGTTCAAGCCTGTTTTGCAAATAGTCAACAACCAGATTTTTAAGGTCTGAAAAAAAATGCTCTTTTGGTGATGGCTGTTCCATTATGATTTATTTGATTCTGTATTGTTTGAATCATCAAATGCTTGTTTGATATTTTCTAAACTATCATCCAATTCATCTTTAAAATCAACCGCTTTTTCCTTTAATTTATCGAGTAATTCTTTTCCATCATCAGTAGTAAATAGCCAAGTTAAACCCGCACCAACTGCAGCTCCCGCAAAAAATAATCCGATGTCTTTAATTTTCATCTTATATAAATTTATACTCAAATATAAAACAATAAAAATACAATCAACTCATACGCTGCATCAACTCAACAGCAGTATTTTGTAATATTTCTTTTTTAATAGCTTCCACTTTTATTTGATTTAAGTGGGAGAAGGCTTCAGCTAAATAATATTGTTTTAACTTTTCGGCTTCATCTAATACATTCAATTCTTTAAAAATACTAATCACTGATAAAATTTTAGTGTCGGTATTTTCATGTTTAAATTGGTATAAATTTTCCAATGTAGAACGTGTTGATGCATTTGATAATTCCAATGCTTTTAAATAAAGTAATGTTTTTTTATTGGTAGCAATATCACCTCCAATTTTTTTTCCAACTTTATCTCCTTCACCAAATGAATCCAAAATATCATCTTGAATTTGAAATGCGATTCCAATATTTTTCCCAAACTCATAAATATGTTTTTCATCGGCATTATTTGCATCAGCAATAACAGCTCCCAATTGCAGTGAAGCACCAAGTAATACAGCCGTTTTGAGCGTTATCATCTCTATATATTCTTTCACACTCACATCATTTCGGCTTTCAAAATTCATGTCAATTTGTTGTCCTTCGCAAACTTCGGCACCTGCTTTATTAAAAACAGCAATGAGTTTTTTAAGGTTTAACGTTTCTGTTTCACATAATAAATCAATGGCTTTTATCATCATCAAATCACCCGACAAAATAGCTACTGTTTGATTCCATTTTTTATGAACCGTAGGCATTCCTCTTCTGATATCGGCATTATCCATAATATCATCATGCACCAAAGTGAAATTATGAAATACTTCAACAGCCAATGCAGCTTGAATTGATTTTTTTATATCTACTCCAAATAAATCTGATGCCATTAAAACCAAAACCGGACGCAAACGTTTGCCTCCCAATGAAAGCATATAAGTGATGGGGTCATATAATTCTCTCGGCTCGTTATTATAGTTAAGCGATTTAATTTGTTGTTCAATGATGGTATAAAGTTCTTTGTATGTTTTCATTTTTATTTTTGTAGATGATAGATACTCCTAAGTTGATTTACCATCAACTAATAACTACAAACTAAACAGCTACTGGAGCTTTTATTGATGGATGTGGATCATAATTTTCTAAAGTAAAATCTTCGTATTTAAAATCAAAAATAGAATTAACAAGAGGATTAATTTTCATGCTTGGATACGGTTTTGGATCTCTACTCAATTGCAATGCTACCTGTTCAAAATGATTACTATAAATATGTGCATCACCAAATGTATGAATAAAATCTCCTGCTTGTAATCCGCATACTTGAGCCATCATCATGGTTAATAAAGCATACGAAGCTATATTGAACGGAACACCTAAAAACATATCAGCACTACGTTGATACAATTGGCAACTCAATTTTCCATCGGCCACATAAAATTGAAAAAAAGCATGACAAGGCATTAATGCCATCTTATTTAAATCGGCAACATTCCATGCGCTCACAATCATCCTTCGGCTATCTGGATCTTTTTTAATCGTTTCAATTACTTCCGTTAATTGGTCAATATGTTTTCCATCGGCAGTTGGCCAACTTCTCCATTGGTAGCCATAAACTGGTCCTAAGTTTCCGTCTTTATCAGCCCACTCATCCCAAATACCTACACCATTATCTTTTAAATATTTAGTATTTGTTTCGCCTTTTATAAACCACAATAATTCATGTATGATTGATTTTAAATGAACCTTTTTTGTGCTGATAAGAGGGAATCCATCTTGCAAATTAAATCGCAATTGCGCACCAAAAATACTGCGAGTTCCTGTCCCTGTGCGATCACTTTTAAAAGTACCGTTTTCATAAATATGTTTGAGAAGTATTTCGTATTGATTCATGTTCCAAAGTTTATCGTTTATAGGATAAAGTTTTTAAGTTGTTTTCAACATGTAGCTAAAATCAATTCTATTCTTATTTTTGTTGAGTTATAAAATTACAAAATAAATTATGGCAGAAGTAATACGCATGCCCAAAATGAGTGATACAATGACCGAAGGTGTTATTGTGGCTTGGCATAAAAAAGTTGGTGATGAGGTAAAACCTGGTGATATTTTGGCTGAGGTGGAAACCGATAAGGCTACTATGGAGTTGGAAAATTATGTAAAAGGTACACTGCTTCATATTGGAATTGAAAAAGGGCAATCAGTTCCGGTGGATGCTGTAATTGCCGTTGTTGGGCAAAAAGGTGAAGATTTTTCGGCACTCCTTGCAGGAATCACAAAACCTGTACCCTCCGAAATTAAAAAAGAAGAAGTTGCTGCAACAACACCAAGCAAAGAAACTTCAACAAATAAAACTGAAACCTCAACAAATACTGATAGCCGAATAAAAGCATCTCCTTTGGCTAAAAAAATTGCTGAAGAAAAAGGAATTGATATCAAATCGGTTTCGGGAAGTGGCGATTTCGGAAGAATTGTTAAGCGTGATGTAGAAAATTTTGCTCCTTCTGCTGCAAAAGTTTCTGTTATGCTTCCCGCTATTGTTGGACAAGAAAGTTTTGAAGATGTTCCTGTTTCACAAATGCGCAAAGCAATTGCCAGAAGATTATCCGAAAGTAAAAATGGCGCTCCTCATTTTTATTTAACCATGAGCATTAATATGGATAAAGCCAATGAAGCTCGCAAAGCCATGAATGAGTATAGCCCTGTAAAAATTTCGGTAAACGATTTAATTATAAAAGCTGTAGCAAGTTCATTACGCAAACATCCAAAAGTAAATTCATCTTGGTTGGTTGATAAAATAAGAATGAACCATCATATACATGTTGGAGTGGCAGTGGCTATTGAAGATGGTTTGATTGTACCTGTTGTAAAATTTGCCGACAATAAAAGTGTATCACATATTAGTGCTGAAGTAAAAGAATTGGTTGAAAAAGCTAAAACCAAAAAACTTCAACCTAATGAATTTGAAGGAAACACATTCACGATTTCTAATTTAGGTATGTTTGGCATTGATCAATTCACAGCTATAATAAATCCTCCTGATTCATGTATTTTGGCCATTGGTGCTGCAAAAGAAACAGTAGTTGCTGAAAACGGACAAATGAAAATTGCTTCTGTAATGAAAGTAACTTTAAGTTGCGACCATCGTTCTGTTGATGGAACAATTGGATCTGCATTTTTACAAACTTTAAAAGAGTTATTGGAAAATCCCGTTAAGATTTTAGTATAATTATCTTCTTGAAAAATCTAATTATCATTTTATTTTTTATTTCCAGCACATGTGCATTCGGTCAGCTTTCAAAAAAAATGGCTCAGGATACTCTCGTTTGGTCAAAAGACTCTTTACTTAACAAAGAACATTTTAAAGCCAAAAGAAGTCGTTACGGCAATGATGTTCCAGCTTATACTGTGACTTTTATATATTTATATCAAAAAGAAAATAACGGTCAAAGAATGTTTTATGTAGAAGCCATTCTCTTAAAATCTCAATCTTATATGAAAGTAGAGACTCCGTATCTGCTCAAACATGAACAACTTCATTTTGATATTTGTGAGTTAAATGCAAGAAGGCTGCGTCAAAAAATTTCTTTGAAAGATTTCACTAAAGTAAAAGATGTTGTTGCCGTGCTTAATAAATTGTATGACAAAACAAATGAGGAATATCGAAAAGATGAACAAAGATTTGATGAGGACACACAACATGGTATTAATGCAGCCAAACAACAAGTTTGGATAGAATCAATTGCCAAACAGATGACAGAGCTAGAAGAATATAGTTCAACAGAAGTAAATGTTGTGAGATAATCAAATAAGTACCGTTTTTTTTATGCAATTGGGTTTTGTATTTCAAAAAAATCGCTTACACTTGCAATAGGAAGTTCTTCCTTTTCAATATAACAACAAGAACCCAAAATATTTATTGTAATTGAATCTGCGCAAGCGAATTTTATTTAATCAAACTTATTCATGTACGACACCAACACGTTGAACGACATGCTTGTTTCTGAGTTACGCGAAGTAGCCGACAAGCTGAATGTACCTAATTTTATTGGCCTTGAGAAACAAGACCTCGTATCAAGTATTTTAGAAAAACAAACTACAATACCTGATGCAAAAATAATTTCAGAAAATAAAACTGAAGAAATGGATGCTGCTCCAAAAAAACGTGGCAGACCCAAAGTTGCAAAAGCTGACGAACCCATTTTAGAAGTTACTGAAACTGAAGTGGCAGAAAAACGTCCTATTCAAACTCCTGCCGAAAGTTTTGTGAAGAAGAAGAAAATCACCCAAGAAAAACCTTCAGCTAAACCTATTACTATAAATATTGCTGGAGAAGAAAAAAAAGAAGTGGATGGAAACAGACAAAATATTTCTGAACCAACTACTCCTTCAACTACAGAAAATACAAATGAAGTTGTAGAAATCTCAAATCCTGAAAACACAAACGAAAACACGGAGCGAAAAGAACCACAAGTTCGTGATAACAGAAATGAGTTTCGCAGGCCTGAACGCTTCGAAAGAAGAGATAATAGTAACGCATTAATTGCCGAACTAGAAGGAATTGTGAGCAGCGAAGGTGTACTTGAATTGATACAAGATGGCTATGGTTTTTTGCGTTCATCAGATTATAATTATATGCCATCACCTGATGATATTTATGTATCTCCATCACAAATAAAATTGATGGGATTAAAAACCGGTGATACAGTTAGAGGTACAATTCGTCCGCCAAAAGAAGGCGAAAAATATTTCGCTCTAATAAAAGTTGAATCTATAAATGGAAGACAACCTGCCGAAGTTCGTGATAGGGTTTCTTTTGAACATCTCACTCCTCTTTTTCCAGATGAAAAATTAAAATTGGCAGACAAAAATGCTACTTTTTCAACGCGTATTATTGATATGATTTCGCCAATTGGAAAAGGGCAACGTGGATTAATTGTGGCGCAACCCAAAACAGGAAAAACAATTTTATTAAAAGACATCGCAAATGCAATTGCCAGAAACCATCCCGAAGTATATTTGATGATTTTATTGATTGATGAAAGACCTGAAGAGGTAACAGATATGCAACGTAGTGTAAAAGCAGAAGTAGTTGCTTCCACTTTTGACGAGCCTGCTGATAAACATGTGAAGCTCGCAAATATTGTTTTAGAAAAAGCAAAACGTATGGTGGAATGTGGGCATGATGTGGTAATTCTTTTGGATTCTATTACCCGTATGGCACGGGCATTTAATACAGCACAACCTGCTTCAGGAAAAATTCTTTCCGGTGGTGTGGATGCAAATGCGCTACATAAGCCTAAACGTTTTTTTGGTGCTGCTCGTAAAATCGAAAATGGTGGTTCGTTAACAATTATCGCCACAGCATTAATTGATACAGGTTCTAAAATGGATGAGGTGATTTTTGAAGAGTTTAAAGGAACTGGAAATATGGAATTGCAACTGGATAGAAAATTATCAAACAAACGTATTTTTCCTGCTATTGATATTGTTTCATCAAGCACCAGACGTGAAGATTTATTACTCGATAAAGCATCATTGCAACGTATTTGGGTATTGCGCAACCATATTGCCGATATGAATGGCGAAGAAGCAATGAACCTATTATTGAAAAATATGAAAAATACCCAAAGCAACGAAGAATTTTTAGCTTCGATGAATGGATAAAACAAATGTCGAATTTTAAATGTTAAATTATAAATATAAAAAACTATGACAATGTTAGTTGGAAAACAAGCTCCCGTATTTCATGCTGATGCAGTAGTGAACGGAGGCGATTTTGAAGAAAATTTTTCTCTTGAACAATACAAAGGAAACAAACATGTTTTGTTCTATTTCTATCCACTCGATTTTACGTTTGTGTGCCCTACCGAAATTATTGCATTTCAAAAACGTATTAAAGATTTTGAAGATAGAAATGTACAAGTAATTGGCTGCTCTATTGATTCAAAATTTAGCCATTGGGCATGGCTTAATACCCCACAAAATGATGGAGGTATTCAAGGTGTAATGTATCCACTTGTGGCTGATGTAAACAAAACAATTGCACTTAACTATGGTGTACTTGCCGGACATTACGATTACAATGAAACAGGTGAAATGATTTGGGTGGGAAACTTAGGCGAAAATGCTGTTGCCTATCGTGGATTATTTTTAATTGATAAACAAGGGATTGTTCGTCATCAAGTTGTAAATGATTTACCACTTGGGCGTAGTGTTGATGAAGCACTTCGAATGATTGATGCATTGCAATTTTATGAAGAAAAAGGAGAAGTTTGTCCTGCAAACTGGCACCGTGGCGAAGATGGATTAAAAGATAATGCTGAAGGAATTGCTTCTTATCTATCAAGTCATTAAAAATACAATAAGTGATTTTAATAAAAAGCCCGCATGATTTTCGTGCAGGCTTTTTTGTTTCATAAATGTTACTTTTGAACGATGCGTAAACTCTATTCCATTTTTATCATTCTGTTTTTTACTGTTAAATTATTTGCGCAAAATAACAGCATCACCATTCCACTAAATCAACTTGGAAGAGATGAACGTTTCGATAAATTTATGCTTACCATGCCAGTATTTATTTGTGAAAAAGATACTGTCCTCACGTTGGATTTTGAAGACCTCAAACCTGCAAAAAAGGTGCGTATTAAAAAGCCAGAAGGCTATAATTCTTACGGATACAGCTATACTTTTTTTACAGGAAATAAAAACGCACTTAATCCTGGTTATACTAATTTATTAATTGCTGGAATATATAATCCAAAACCACATTTATACATCGACAAGAATAATAATTTTGATTTTACTGATGATGGAAATTTTATGATTTTGCCCATCAGTAAAAATGATAGTTTACTATTTAAAGTGAATAGAAATGATGATACACTTGCCGGAATTTCCATCAAACTAAAACGACTCGACATTAATTCTCAACCCGCATACAAAAAATTAATGAATGATTATTATGCGTTTTTTTATAAGGATAGAATTTTTGCAGGAATAGATTTTTCCTATCGCGAGCAACGTTACATCACAAAATATGGAATGGTAAAACTAAATGGAGATTCATTTAAAGTGGCTTTGTATGATGGAAATTGTGACGGATTATATAATGAAGTAGATAGTGATAGAGTACTTACTACCAATTTTGCCGATAGTATTTTTGATAGCCGAGACGACCTTCGATCATTTACCATCACAAAAAAAACAATGTATATTGAGTTTCATGGTGAGCAATTTGAAATTACAGAAATTGATGCTGCCGGAAATTTTATCAAGCTAAAACAATTAACCGAAAACTTATTGCTTGGTAAAACAAAACCCGGAGAAAAAATTCCAACATTCAAGTTCACAACTTGGAATGGGAAAGAGAAAAAAATTAGAAAATATAAGCGCTATGATGTGCTATTATATTTTACAGGACCTAACGTAAAAAACTTTAGTAAGGATACCATTATGCTTAGAAAAATTGCAGAAGCATACCCTGATAAATTAAAAGTAATTGCATTTATTGATGTGAATAAATCCTATGAATTAAAAATATTTGGAACCTACTCAAACTTAAATTATGAAGCCGCATTTAAAGAAAAAGATATTGTTCAAAAACTATCCATACGTGGACTTCCATCAAGTATTTGGTTAGCAAAAAAACGAAGAGTTAAAGCCTATAATGTAAAGCCTGAAGACTTTTTAAAAATCTATGAAACTACTATTAAAAAATAAATTGCCACCACTCTGATGAACGAAATTGACTATAAATATGCCCTCGCTTTCTTGCTCATTTTATCAGCGATTATAAGAGGTATGTATGAAATAAAATATAAAAAAACAGAAAAAATGATTGCCTACTTCGAGGGCAGAGAAAGGTTTTTTGTGATAGGTGTAGGATTTTTTTTATCTGTTCCGGCAGTTGTATATTTACTTACCGATTGGCTTAATTTTTTTAGCATTACACTAACAAATTTTTGGAGAATTTTTGGAGTACTATTGATGTTTGCCAATGTTCTTTTCTTTTTGTGGGTACATATTTCTTTAGGAAATAATTGGTCGCCAATTGTTGAATTAAATAAAACACATACCCTCATCACAAAAGGTCCATACAAATTTATTCGACACCCTATGTATGCCAGCATATTTATTCATGGTATTGCCCTTTGGTTAGTAACTTCAAATATTTTTATTGGCCTTTGTGCCTTTTTATCTTTTGCGATTATTTATCCTTTTAGAATAAAATCAGAAGAAAAAATGATGATAGATAAATTTGGTGACGAGTATAAAAACTATATCAAAAAAACGGGAAGATTATTTCCAAAAATTTTTTAGTCTACTATTTAAAACTGAAATTTCTTCCTAAACTTACACCAAACCAACTTACGTAATTTCCATCTCTAATAAATGGTGTATATGAAATTCTAAAACATACTTTATTGGTTTCAATTACTCTAAATCCGAATACTGCTGTAGGAACTATTTCCCTCTCTGCAACACTTTTTGCAAGCAAGGTAAATCCACCTCCAATTTCTAGTTTTTCTTTTCCTCCACCATATAAAAAAGAAGCTGTAAAAGGAGCCATTACTGTATTTGCATCTAAATATACTTTGTTCAAAAATTTGTAATCAAACGGATTATAACCAACTCCTACCCTTCCAACAAATCCGGTTTTTTCTCCTTTGTATAAAACCTTTTCATAATTTAATGAATAAAACATGGCAGCACCTCCCAACTCCACATACCAATTATTTAGTCCATTTGGTTCAACATAAGGCTTTTCTTCTTGCGCATGCAATTGTGTTATAAAAAGTATAACAATCAACGCACAAAAAGTATTTTTGAATTTTCTCATCTTATAAAAACTTTGTATAAAAAGCTTTCGCAATATTATCAAATATTTTGTAACCTTAGCTTTGATGTAGTAGTCGGAATATTTTTTTGCATGCTCCCTCTTCCTAAATATTTAGATTTTGAAGCACCATTGGCTTGGTATATTGTATTGCCCATTGCCACTTGGATTATTTATACAACCGATCATTTTTTAGACAATCTAAATCCCAATAAACAACAATATCCCCGACATCTATTTATCGCACAAAATTTTAAATACATTGCTCCAATACAAGTGTGTTTAATTATTTTTTCAGTTGCTTTAATGATAAAACAATTTCATAAAGAAGTTTTTACTTTAGGAATTGCAATGTGTTTAATAATTTGTTTTTACTTTTTAATTGTGCATATAAAAAATAAAGATGGAATCTGGAAAGATTTAGTTGTCTCTTTTATTTATTCGGGAGGAGTTTATCTATTTCCTTTTTCCATAAATTTTCATTTTCCATTGTCCATACTCATCCTGTTTAATCCTTTTATTGTTTTGCTATTAACAGCTTTTATCAATTTAAAAGTAAATAGTTTTTATGAGCAAAACTGCAACAACTTTAAGCTAAGAAAAGAAATTTTAATTTTAACTGTTGTCAATTTACTTATCATCACTTCAGGTTTTTTACTATTGAGCAATTCAATAAAAATGATTTTGATAAGTTATTCTGCTATTATAGTTGGACACGTATATATGCTATTTCAAACTCGTCAATTTTTACCTCATGAACGCTACCGTAAAATAAGTGAAGCATTATTTTGGCTACCGGGGATAATGTATTTTTTAGTGTAAAACTAAATTGTTTTCTCCATTAAAATATTTCCTATTTTGCATCACATGAGTAAGCAACTTAACGACCCAAAGGTAATACGCGCATGGACTATGTATGATTGGGCCAATTCGGTATTTTCATTATCCATTGCTACAGCTATTTTTCCTCCTTATTATGAAGCCATAACTAAAAGTGCTTCTATAGCTTCAGGAAACAATATTGATGGTCCATACCTTATCAATTTTTTAGGAATGAAAATAGTAAATACTGCTTTGTATTCCTATTCTATTTCCATCGCATTTATTTTAATTACTCTGGTGAGCCCAATACTTTCAGGCATTGCTGATGCTCGAAGAAATAAAAAATCATTCCTTAAATTCTTTTGCTACACTGGTTCGGTAAGTTGTTTAATGCTTTATTTTTTCAACGCATCAAATATTTACTTAGGTATTTTATTTTTTATTTTAAGCTTAATTGGCTTTGGAGGAAGCATTGTTTTTTATAACGCATTTTTACCCGAAATAGTTACCGAAGATCAATTTGATAAAGTGAGTGCTCGGGGATTTTCAATGGGATATATTGGTAGCGTAATTTTGCTTATTGTAAATTTAGTTTCTATTATGTTCCCTCAATTATTTTTTCCTGTTAAAAGTAAAGCTCAGGAATTAGTTGCAGCAGGAATTTTGGATGCAGCAGCGTTGGAGCAGGCAAAAGATTATTATGTTGTTTTAGCCACAAAACTCTCTTTTGTTTCTGTAGGATTATGGTGGGCAGGATTTGCGCAAATCACTTTTAAAAATTTACCTGAAGAAAAAGTAACAACAAAATATGAAGGAAACATTTTCAGTAAAGGGTTCGGTGAAATTAAAAAAGTGTGGAACGAAATTCAAGGGAAAGAACACGGTAAAATAAAACGATATTTATGGGGATTTTTCTTTACCAGTATGGGCTTACAAACTGTTATGTATGTTGCAAGTTTATTTGGTTCACAGGAATTGCATTTACCAACTCAAGATTTAATTATTACCATTCTTATTATTCAACTCATTGCTATTTTAGGTGCGTGGATGTTCTCTCGCATATCAGCAAAAGTTGGAAATATTTACACCTTAATTTTTATGATTTTGGTTTGGATAGGCATTTGTTTTGTTGCATATAAAATCACAACAGCCATAGAGTTTTATTCATTGGGCGCATTGGTAGGAATTGTGATGGGAGGTATTCAATCTATGTTTAGATCAACTTATGCAAAACTAATTCCAGAGCATACTCACGACCATGCATCCTATTTTAGTTTTTATGATGTATGTGAAAAATTAGCAATTGTTATTGGCACTTTTAGCTTTGGATTTTTATTAAATTATACCGGAAATATGAGAGCTTCTATTTTAGCATTAGCAGCCTATTTTATTATTGGATTATTTTTTATTGCTCGTATTAAAAACTTTAAAACCTTACACGCTTAATGAAGGTAGATATTTTTATTCCTTGTTTTATAGATCAACTCAGACCCGAAACTGCATTTAATATGATAAAAGTTTTGGAGAAAGCGGGCTGCCAAGTAAATTATAATGTGGAACAAACTTGTTGCGGACAAGCAGCATTTAATGCAGGTTTTTGGGATGATGCACGAGAAGTTGCCGAGAAATTATTAAACGAAGTTTCTACAACAAAAAATTTAGTTTGCCCATCGGCATCATGTGTTGGAATGATGAAAAATTCCTACGATTTATTATTCCAAAATTCATCTTATCACAACAAATACAAGCAACTTCAAAAAAATGCTTTTGAGTTAAGTGAATTTTTGGTGGATGTGTTAAAAGTAACAAACCTCGGTTCAATGTTGCATGGCAAAGCTACCTACCATGATTCATGCAGTGCATTAAGAGAATGTAAAATAAAAACACAACCTCGTGAATTATTAAAAAATGTACAAGGACTTGAATTAGTGGAAATGAAAGACAACGAAACCTGTTGTGGTTTTGGAGGAACTTTTGCAGTAAAGTTTGAACCTATTTCCATTAGCATGGCAGAACAAAAAGTGGAAAATGCTTTGGCAACTGGAGCCGAATATATGATTTCAACAGATTATTCTTGTTTACTTCATTTAGATGCGTATATCAAAAAGAAAAACATCCCGCTTAAAACTTTGCATATTGCCGATGCGCTTGCTCAAGGATTGTAATTTGAATTAAGAATTTTACCATTACTTTGAAATAAGTTAATAAACATTTTTTCATCTTCAAACCATCTAATCAAAAAAATCATGATACTTATTATTCTCGGAATTATTTTATTGGCTTTAAGCACTTCGCTTTTATCAAAGTCAGATCAACTTAAACGTTTTAATCCCATTGCCCGAACCATTGCTATTGTATTTATTTTAACAGGTGTTGCCACATCATGTTTTAAACAAATTGATGCTGGACAAGTAGGTGTAAAAACCATGTTTGGAAAAGTAGAAGACGATATTTTAAACAGCGGATTAAATTTTATCAATCCAATTGTGGATGTAAAAACATTAGATACCAAAACACAAAACTATACCATGAGTGGTATTCATGATGAAGGAGAAAAAAATGGTGATGATGCGATTAGGGTTTTAACAGCAGATGGTTTAGAAGTAACAATTGATTTAACTGTTTTATATCGTGTAGTTCCTTCTGAAGCTCCCCGCTTATTAAAAGAAACTGGACTCGATTATCAGAATAAAATTGTGAGACCTGTAACCAGAACAAAGATAAGAGACAATGCGGTTTACTATGATGCAGTAGCATTATACTCAAGCAAACGGGATGAATTTCAAGGACGCATTTTTAAAAGTATTGAAGGCGACTTTAATAAACGAGGTTTAATTCTTGAACAATTATTAGTTCGAAATATTACTTTACCTGCATCAGTAAAAGCAAGCATCGAGTCAAAAATTAATGCCGAACAAGATGCTCAAAAAATGCAGTTTGTTTTGCAAAAAGAAAAACAAGAGGCTGAAAGAAAACGTGTAGAAGCACAAGGTATTGCGGATTACCAACGAATTATTAGCAGCGGATTAAGTGATAAACAATTGCAATACGAAATGATTAAAGCAAACTTAGAATTGGCAAAATCACCCAATGCGAAAGTGATTGTAATGGGAAAAGGAAATACTCCTATTATTTTGGATGGAAAGTAAAATTGATTTTTCTTTAATGACATATACCAAACAACAACTTTTCAATTTCACAAAATCAGTTTTTATTCATTGCGGAATGAATAATGTTGATGCAAATCTTGCTGCTGATGTTTTGCTTGCAGCCGATATGCGTGGTATCGATTCTCATGGTGTGGCAAGGCTTTCGGGCTATGTACGTTTATGGGAAGCTAAGCGAGCAAATATGAACCCCAATTGGAAAATTATACACGAAACACCATCTACAGCAACCATTGATGCTGATAAAGGATTAGGATTAACTGTTGCTCCAAAGGCGATGGAAATTGCAATAGCAAAAGCGAAACAAGTTGGAACAGGTTGGGTGGCTATTCAAAATTCAAATCATTTTGGCATTGCTGCGTATCATGCTATGATAGCTTTAAAACATGATATGATTGGTATTGCAATGACCAATGCAAGTCCGCTTGTAGCACCAACTTTTTCTACTGAAAAAATGTTAGGAACCAATCCAATGTGCTATGCTTTTCCTTCAGGAAATCAACTACCAGTTGTGGTTGATATGGCAACATCAAGTGCTGCAAATGGTAAGTTAGAAATTGCTCAACGATTAAATAAACCCGTTCCTAAAGGTTGGGTTCAGGACAAAAATGGAATTGATTCAACTGACCCAAATGAATTAAAAAAAGGTGGTGCACTATTGCCTTTAGGAAGTTCGCACGATGCAGCCGGACATAAAGGATATGGATTGG
This sequence comes from Bacteroidota bacterium, assembly GCA_025359805.1. Taxonomy (GTDB): domain Bacteria; phylum Bacteroidota; class Bacteroidia; order UKL13-3; family UKL13-3; genus CAIUEQ01. The sequence continues at coordinate 83,551 of JANYDU010000009.1, read as the reverse complement.
GATCTGTAGTTGATATTTTTAGTGCCGTACTTTCAGGCGCAAATTATGGCCCTTGGGTTCCTCCTTTTGTTTCATTTTTAGATCCACTAAAAGATCAGCCTGGAAAAGGAATTGGGCATTTTGTTGGAGCCATGAGAGTAGATGCATTTAGACCTATTGATGATTTTAAAAATAATATGGATAATTGGATTACACGTTTTAAAAATTCAAAACGTATAAATGAAAATCAACCAGTAATTATTCCAGGAGAACCTGAATTTGAAATACAAAAACAACGTGAGCAAAATGGAATTCCTTTAAACGAAAAAGTAATTGAAGATTTAAAATCTTTAGCCGATAAATTAAAAATAGAATTTTAAATTGCCCCCATGCACAAGTTAGATAGAACAGCTTTTAAGATTCAAACTTTTAAGGAATCTGATGATGATATTGCATTTTGGAAATCAATGACTATCGATGAGATATTTGATTATGCTTGGCTATTAACTTGCCAATCATATAAAATTAATACTCTTGATGAAATGAAATTAGATAGAACTGTTTTTGAAATGCGAAAAAATGTCTAATATTTTTACAGACGACTTTAGAGATTTTATACTTTCCTTCAACAAGTATGATGTAGAATATATGCTTGTTGGTGGGCTTTCTGTTTTCGCTCATGGATATGGTAGAACTACTGGTGATATGGATATTTGGGTAAATAAAACTGAATACAATTATCTTAAAATTAAAATGGCTTTTTCAGATTTTGGGATGCCTATGTTTGATATGACTATTGATAATTTTTTATCCGATAAAAATGATGTTTTTAGTTTTGGAAGAGAGCCCCAAAAAATAGATTTAATGACTGCATTAAAAGGGTTAACTTTTGATGATGCTTTTCACAATAAAGTTAAATCACAAATAAAAAACACTGAACTATTTATTATTGGAGTTGATGATTTGATAAAAGCTAAAAGTGTAGTTTCAAGAACTAAAGATAAACTTGATATTGAAATGTTAAAAAAACTTTTTAATAGAAAGTAAACTATTAATCAACCATGAATAAAAAAATAATCCTCGCATCAAAATCACCACGCAGACAAGAATTAATAAAAGGATTGGAACTCCCTTTTGAATTACATACCTATGAAGTTGATGAAACTTTTCCTGTAACATTAAAGGCGCAAGAGATTGTTTTATTCTTAGCCGAAAAAAAAGCTAAAGCATACACTCCAATCATTAATAAAAATGAAATTTTATTAACTGCCGATACCATAGTTTGGATAAATGACCATGTATTAAATAAGCCAGTAAATGAAGCAGAAGCATATAACATGCTTAAAGAAATTTGTGGCACTACACATGAAGTTTTTACTGGAGTTTGTTTAAGAAGCGAAGATAAAACTCATACTTTTTTTGAAAGAAGTGAAGTAACATGCAAAGCCATTTCTGATTTAGATATTTGGCATTATATTAAAACTTACAAACCTTTTGATAAAGCCGGGAGCTATGGAATACAAGATTGGTTTGGGTACACAGCCGTTCAAAAAATTAACGGATGCTTTTACAATGTGATGGGATTACCCGTCAGTAAATTATATGAAGAGTTGAAAAAATTTAACTAAATAACATTCCTTCTTTTAAAGAATATTCAGATGCAATTATCTTTTTTATTTTAAACTCATCTATCACAAATTTCATTAATAGAGTTGCTACTACAATCATCTCAATTCTAAAATCAATCATCCCTTTTAATTTACTTCGCTGCTCTATTGTTGATGTTGTTATCAATTCATAAAACACTTCAAAATCTTCTTTTCTAATTTCAAAAGCATGCTTGCTTAATGCATTAGGAATTACTTTAAGATCCTTTAATACCACGTCTATCAAGGTTTCAAAAGAGCCAGCCGAACCAACCAAAATTGTTGTAGGAAATTTTTGCAATGCATCTTTTAATGAAAATAACTGTTCGAGTAAATACTTATTTATAGAAAAAACATCATTTTCTGTGATTGGATTTAGATGTTTAAATTTATCAATTAAACGCGCAGCTCCTAATTCAAAACTTTGTTTCCAAATTATTTTTTCTTGGTTACCAATAATAAATTCAACACTTCCACCACCAATATCCATAACCAAAATATTTTCTTTGGGCAAATTGAATGAATGCCTAACTCCTTCATAAATACAAGCAGCTTCAGCATCCCCACTTATCGTTTCTATGGTAATATTTAGTTTTGATTTTACTACCTCAACAAACTCGTTTCCGTTTTTTGCGTTTCTAATTGCTGATGTTGCTGATGCTCGCACATCTTTTATATTAAACTTATCAATGTACTTTTTAAACTCTGTTAAAGCAGTTATTCCTCTGGTATATGCATCATCAGTTATATATCCTTTATTGATGCCTCCACTTCCAATTTTAACCGGAACTTGTAATTTAAAATATTCTTGTATTTCTTGGTTACGAATTTCTGCAATCAACAGGTGAAATGTATTTGTTCCTAAATCAATTATTGCTTTCATTGATTACAATTTACATTAAATTTTCAAATCTATTTTATCTTAGCAAAATGAAAGCTATTTTTTTAGTTGCAATGGGAGGAGCCATAGGTTCAGTTTTGCGATACTTAGTTGCTATATTTATCAAAAATATTTATGTGGGTGAATTTCCATGGCATACCTTCACTGTAAATGTTTTAGGATGTTTAGTTATTGGATTTATTTTTTCATGTTCGTTGCAAAATAGCTCCTTTGAAAACATACGATTATTATTAATGGTTGGTATTCTTGGAGGGTTTACCACGTTTTCAAGTTTTGGTTTGGAAGCTTTCAATCTCATCAAACAACAACAATTTTTTTTATCTATAACATATATTCTTGCTTCAAATATCTTCGGAATATTTGCTCTTTATATTGGCTACACTTTTCATAAATTATTAAATTAATGGAAGGTATTGTGACCAAATCAACGGGCAGTTGGTATCTTGTTAGAAAATATGATGGACAATATGTGAACTGCCGAATGAAAGGAAAAATTAGATTAGATGGGCTCAAACACACTAATCCAATTGCCGTTGGAGATATGGTGCAATTTGAAATGGAAAATGAAAGAGCAGAAGGTGTAATTCATAAAATTGAGCCTCGTAAAAACTATATCATTCGTAAATCTAGCAATCTTTCAAAACAAACTCATATCATCGCCTCAAATGTAGATCAGGCCATTTTAGTTGCATCATTGGTTCACCCCTCCACTTCACTTGGTTTTATTGATCGTTTTTTATTAACTGCAGAAGCATATCATATTCCAGCAATTATCATTTTTAACAAAAGTGATTTATGCGGAGGAGGCTTAAAAGAAATTTTAGATGATACGATTTCAATCTATGAAAACATTGGTTACAAGTGTGTAATTTGCTCCATTAAAAAGAACGAAAATATTGAGTTGATAAAAGACATTCTAAAAAATAAAACTACACTTTTAACAGGGCATTCAGGAGTAGGTAAAACATCCTTATTAAATACAATAGAAAAGAATTTAAACTTAAAAACGGGTGATGTTTCCAACTATTCAAACAAAGGAATACACACCACCACTTTTGCCGAAATGTTTGAGTTAAGTTTTGGCGGATTTATTATTGATACTCCTGGCATAAAAGAACTTGGTATTGTTGATTTTAAACAGGAAGAAATTTCACATTATTTTAAAGAAATGCAACCTTATATTGGCAGATGCAAATTTAATAATTGCATACATTTGAATGAGCCTGGATGTTCAGTTATTGAGGCTATAAAAGAAAACAAAATATCTTCTGAGCGTTACAATAGTTATCTCAGCATTTTAAATAATGATGATGTATTTGAGTAAATAAATTTCATTATGCGAGTAGTTATTCAAAGAGTTAGTGAAGCATCCGTTTCTATAAATGACAGAATACAATCATCCATTAAAAAAGGACTATTGATTTTGTTAGGAATTGAAGAATCCGATTCAATGGATGATATTATTTGGTTATCAAACAAAGTAACTAATCTTAGAGTTTTCAATGATGCAAATGAAACGATGAATATATGTTTGAAAGATATTGATGGAGATATTTTATTGGTTAGTCAGTTCACATTATTTGCATCCACAAAAAAGGGAAATCGCCCTTCATATATCAAAGCTTCAAAATCTGAATTTGCAATTCCAGTTTATGAAAGTATGATTAAACAATTAGAACTCGAACTTGAAAAAAAAATAAAAACTGGCGTATTTGGAGCAAATATGAAAATTGCTCTTGTTAATGACGGTCCTGTAACCATTCTTATTGATTCAAAAAACAAGGAATAAAAAAGCCTCTGAATAAAAATCCAGAGGCTTCCAATTTATATTTTAAATATTAGTATTCCCAAACATCATGTTCTCTTTCGAACAAATCGTTTTTAATTTTTTCTGATTGTAATAATGCAGCCACACCATTATCTTTAAATTCAGCAGTTTCATTAATATTATTATCGTATTGATTTGCTTCTTTAATAATATAACTGCTAAATAATCTTTGTTCAAACCAATCATCGTAAGTAACTCTGGCAGCATCATTACCTCTATTAAACACTTCCATATTTACTAATATTTCACGAATATCACTTTTATCAAAATCATTTGCGTCTTTATGATATTTTAGGTAACCCCATTCTTGCAATCCAATATCAGCTCCCTCAACCTGAGGCGAAACCATTGGAGCTATACCAATTATTCGAACAAACATCCTTGATTCTTTTTTATCAAAAATCCAATCTTCAAGAACTTTAAACTTTATAACATCTGAAGGTATAAGTTTAATTTGAATCGTATCTATTGTAAAATTAGTAGGATCTTCGGGATCTCCATTTGGATCAATCAATCTTTTAACTGGTTTGGGTTGAGAAAAGAAATTTTGATACTGTTCGATTGTGTATTGTGATGAAAACGAATCGTTTCTATAAGCCGTTAATTTTCCCTCAGAAATAGCATTATAAAAAATAAGGTTCAAAGGGTTTTTAGGCCATTGCATTGGCTTGTTTTGCTTCTCACGTGTATCGATAATACGCGTAATTCTCTTAGCCCAAAACACATCAGCCTCTCTTAAATAAGGCCATGGAACAACCTTACGTTCTTGCACATTTTGGCGGGTATACACAAAATCATCATATACACCTTGCGCTTTAGAGGAATTAAATAATGCCCCAAATACTAATAAAATTACTAATATCTTTTTCATATAATATTACTGTACATCAAATACCAATGGTGAAGGTAATTGTCTATTCCCATCAGGCCCTTTTACTTTTATTCCAGAGATGATTATTTTATCTCCTTTTTGTGCCCTTGCCAACGCACCTTGCATTCCAGAACTTAATTGTTGTCCTTTACCAGGTTCATAAAAAGTATTTCCGCCTTTCTTAGGAACCAATATAAAAGTAAATTCATAAGGAATATAATTTACTCCTTCAAAGGCGAAATTTTTCAAAGGTGCCCTAACTACTGATTGAGCTTTCAATTGAGCCGCAGGAACACCTCCACTCACATCAATAGTACCCAAAGCAGGAATAGGATCAGGAATTAAACGAACACGATATTTTTGTTCACCCATTTTTTTAACAGCACCGGTACCACCTTTTTGTTTTACGGATGCTACAATAGTTAATTCGTTTGCAGATCTGTTTAAAGTAAGTAAATAACTCCCTTTAACTTTATCAGGCTTTAATGTACCAGCCGAAGCAGGAGACAATGAAACTTGAACTTCTTCGGCAGCATAACCAGGAACTGAAACAGATATTGGGTTTTCTAAACCAATATAAACCACATTCATTTTAGTTGCAGAAATTACCGCAATTGGTTTTATACAAGTGTAAGAGGCACTAAATTTATAAGGTAATACCTCTCCATTTGAACGTTTAGTTGTAATCACTCCTTCATATTTTGTTTCTCCTTCTCTTGAAGCAGTAAGCTTATATTTACCAACACCATTTTCTACATTTATAGAATTGTTACCCACTTTAATATCTGCTTCTTGACGAGTAGATGCAGCTAAAAATATATCTGCTGAATATTCTCCCCCTAAAGTAATGTAAGTTCCATTATTGGGAATTACTTTAGCCTCAAAATTATTTACGATAACCACATCATCCGTTAAACCAGCTTTTAATAAATCTAAAATTTGTGATTCTGTGTTTTTGATATCATTTTCTGTTTTTGAAAGCAAAGCCACTACAGCAGCAAGTGGAGTATGCTCAAACATTTCAGATTCCCAAGACTGTGTTTGTCCTTTTTCAATATCTGTATTCAAATCACTCTTAACAATAGATTTATCTTTTGCAGGAACTAATGCTAACAACTTTGCTTTAGTCTCATCTATTTTTTGTTTCAACTTAGCACCGTTACCTTGAATAATTAAATAATTTGCATGCAATTCAATATTATCAGGTTTTTCAAGCTCAGCATTTGGATCTCCTTCTTTACGTCCGTCAGCTTGCTGAATTAATAAATTTTTTAAATCACTAACATACTTAACTCCTTCGTCCGCTATTCTTTTACATTCAAGCGATTTGTTGTAAACATCTGTTCCAATTGCATCATCAGCATTTTTTTCGTGGTATGATGAAATTGCTTTTAATGTGTTTATATTTTTATCATTAACATTAACTCCTGCTTTGTCCATACTTACCTCCACTTTATGGAAAGCTTTCAAGATTTCTGCAGATACATTAAGTGCCAACATTGCCGTCAACACAAGATACATCATGTTAATCATTTTTTGCCTAGGTGATAAATTCCCTCCTGCCATATTATATTATATTTTTAAAATCGTAAGAAATTTATTCTATTACTTTCCAGAAGCGTTTACGTTCATTGCCGACAACATGTTGCCATAAACATTATTAAGTGCGCCCAAGTTTTTAGATAATTTACCTATTTCAGTTTTGAAACTTTCTGTTTGTCCATGAGTGTCTGATAAATTAGAAACCACTTTAGAAAGATTTCCAACAAACTCATTAATAGATTTTAGATGGCTATTAGATTCTTTAATTTCTAATTCATAAACTGAATTTAAAGAAGATAAGTTTTTAGTCATTTTATCAATTTGAGCACCATATTCTTTAGATCCTTCAGATGCACTAACCATACCGTTCATTGCTTCAACAGCTTTCGTGTATGAACTGTTTAATCCACTAATTGCCTGAGTGGCTTGCTGAACGTTTTTTGTGTAATCATTAGTTGCATTAGCAGCAGATGATAAATCTTTTAGATTACCAACGTTATCACTTAATGATTTTAAACCGCTTCCCAAACTACTAATTAATTCAGGACCAACCTTAGCTTCTTCAAGCATTTTATCTAACTGTTGAGAAATCGTTCCTTTATTCTTTTTTTCTTTTTCGTTTGATTCAATTCCAGCAAGCTCAGGATAAACCAAACTCCAATCTATCTCTTTATGCAAAGGTTCGAACGCAGATATCATAAAGATAAAAACTTCAGTACCCATTCCAATAATAAGCATTGGATCTGCTCCTGGCCAATGTTTAATTTTGAACAATGCACCTAAGATTACAACTGCGGCACCAATACCGTAAACTTTAGCCATGATTTTTTTGAAGGCTGTACTTTCGAAAAAACTTTGATTCATTTTTTTAAGGATTAATTTTTAGACTATGAAATTGATTTAAATACTGATTAATTTTTATCTCTGTTTGAGCGACCAATGTAAGTCATCACGCAACGAAAACCTGTGTATGAATTTGCACTATCTTGATATTCGTAAGCTCTTGTTCCGCATTGAATGAAGTGACCTATATCTTTCCATGATCCGCCTCTAATAGTTTTGCGTTTTAGTGTTTCGGATTCTTCATCTTTAGCATTGTATTGATAATCCGGATTCAAATCGTGAGAAAACAAGTTTGACGATGTAGCATAAGCACTAATTGTCCATTCTGCAACATTTCCTGACATATCATACAAACCAAAATCATTGGGAAAATAAGAAGATACTCTTACAGGAAAAACACCACCATCAGAACTATACTCACCTCTTCCTGGCTTGAAGTTAGCGAGAGAACAACCTTTCGCATTGCGAATATAAGGCCCTCCCCATGGATACCTATTTTGATCTCTTCCTCCACGTGATGCAAACTCCCACTCGTATTCAGTTGGTAAACGAAAATCTGTTACTGTATTTTCTTCAATATCTGCATAAAAAGAATTTAAGTAATTAGTTCTCCATGCACAAAATGCTTTTGCTTGATGCCAATTAACACCCACAACTGGATAGTCATCATACTTCGGATGCCAAAAATACACTTGTGTCATTGGTTCATTATATGAATATGTGAAGTCACGAATAAATACCAAAGTGTCTGGATATATTTCAACAACTTCCATCTTCTTATACTTGTCACGTGTAGTTTTATAACCAGCTTTTCTGTGTAATTTCGCAGCTGATTGCTGATCTATTTTTTCGTATTTATAAATAATTTTCCTAACGTCAATTTGCTTTACCCTGTAATACGTTTCAGCTTGATTGTAATACATTGCCTTAATATCTTCGTTGCTTTTTACATCTTCGGGATCAATTTTTACCCTGTAATTTAATCCATGTTCCTCGGAACCTCCATCAGGGTCAAGCAAAAAAGAATATTTTTCTGCATTTTGCGTTGCAAGATTTTCTCTAACAATTGAATCAAGAACAGATTCTACAAACTGACGATATTCGTTATTTGTAATTTCTGTTTCATCCATATAAAAAGAAACAACTGTAATTTGTTTATTGGGTCCAATTTGGGCCATTGGTACATCTTGTTCAGTCTCTCCAACATGAATACTACCTGAAGGAACATATATTGTACCATAAGGTTGTGGATGAAACCACGGTCGCCTACCTTGAGCACCTGTAAGCTCTCCCCTATCTCCACCTGAACCACAGCTAAAGAGAGTACCTAAAATTAATGCGGATAAAAACCAACGAATGTTTTTCATTTTAAAACTATGTAGTTAGATTAAGCAAGGCAAATTTATAAATTTATTTATAAAATCCAATTTTCATCTATTATTGATGTGTATAACGTTAACAGTTAAGATATTATTATTATAAGAAACGTGGCGTTAAACGCGGAATTGGCTGCTTATCTGGCTTGGGTGATAACTTAGGCATAAAGCAATATTTTAGCATAAACTCAATTGTACCGTTACTAAAATCCCGAATTTTACTGGTTGTAAAATCGTATGATATTCCCATTTGTAACTCAGGCGTAAACTTGTAACCAGCTAAAATGGCAATAGCGTCAACTGTTCTGTATGTTAAACCTCCACGATATTTATTATTGTACATAGCCATTACATTTATATCTGTAGTAATTTTTGCCTGATCCATTTTAAGCAAAATATTAGGTTCAAGTTGTAATGATGTATTAATGCTGTATGTTGCACCTGTCATAAAATAGGTATGTAATCTCATTTGTTCTTGAACTGTACCTCCAGAAACTTGATATCCAACATTGGGTTGATTTAAATGAGTGGCTGATAATCCAGCATAAAAATTATCAAATCTCCATAATGAAGGCATCATGTAGTATAACCCTAAATTAAAATCTGCGTTTATTCCCGTTACATCTCCAGTAGGAATTAGTCTATCATTTTTATCAAGAGCATTTAATTTACCTCCAGCAAGTTGCTTTTGCACAAAACCACCACCGAGCCCAATTGATAAAACTGAACTGTTTTTAAATGTATAACGATAAGAAACTGACAGAATTGGATTAATAGTATTCTCAAAACCTATTTTATCATTCCCAATATTTAGACCTACACCAAAATGACTGCCTATTCCTGCATGAATATTTCCAACAAACGTATTTGGAGCTGAACCAATATCAGATTGCCCATTTGTTGTGTTGGTTGAATTAAGATTTGATCCACTACTAAAGCCCAACCATTGCGATCTAAACAAACCAGTAACACAAATTTTATTTCCTTCACTTCCTGCGTAAGCAGAATTATATGAAAGTTTATTGAACATAAATTGCGTGTATTGAGCATCTTGTTGCGCATCAACTATTGTTGAAAATAAAAATGCATATAATAAGAGGAGTAATATTTTCTTCATCGTAAAATCACAATAAATTTAAAAAACAATAATACAACATATCTGCAAAAATGCAAACTACCTTAATGTGTTTGTGAAAGTACAAAAAAAATCCTGAATAACTCACGCTGCTCAGGAAATATTTTTAGAATCAAAATCTTAAAGCCCTTTATTATTTGCTTCAATATATTTACTAAGCGCCATTACCATAGATGGATATTCAATACTTGGAGCGGAGATATTAACTGTCAATTTTGCATCTATTATTGCTTTAGAAGTGGTTGCACCAAATGATGCAATGAGGGTTTTATTCTGTTTAAACTTAGGGAAATTTTCAAATAGAGATCGTATATCAGCAGGACTAAAAAAAACAATAATATCATAATTCACGTTTGTTAAATCGGATAAATCGGACGAAACAATTCTGTAAAAAAGAGATTCCCTAAATGAGAATTTATTCTTCTTCATAAATTTTTCTATATCTGGTTTACGCCAATCACTACATGGAAAAAGATATTTTTCTGTTGGATGATTTTTAATCACATTTAGCAATTCAATTTCTGTTGCTTTGCCTGTAAAAACTTTTCGCTTACGAACTTGGATATACTTTGCTAAATAATTTGCAATGCTATCGTTCACACAAAAATATTTTAACTCGGGGGGCATTTCTAATTTCAACTCTGCACACATTCTGAAAAAATGATCCACAGAATTTCTCGAATTCAAAATAATAGCTGTAAAATCAAGGATATTGAGTTTTTGAGTTTTGAACTCTTTGTAGTGCACAGGTGTAACTGTAATAAACGGTCTGAAATCAACTTTCAGATTAAGTTTCTTAGCCAAATCATAATATGTTGATTTGTCGCCCTCAGGCTTAGGCTGTGATATAAGGATACTTTTAATTTTCGTTTTCTTCAAATCTGAAACCTGTTTAAGTACTTAACAATAACAAACCACGGAACTATTTCGAGGGCGCAAAGATAGATAAATAAATAAATTTTAGGGAAATTGAAAAAACTATCGCTCAATAATGTAATACGAACCATTCGATAAATGATACTTAAAAAAAATGTAGCTATGATTGTTTGAGATAAAATTATCTTCACTAAAGGATGATGGTTATATATCAAAAATATGAGTAATGGAAAAATAATTAATGAGATAAAATTATTTACAGAAATGGTATTTGATACAAATCCAATTCCCAAATTTTTCATTTGTAGTAACTGTCCAAGAAAGGCATGTAATATAAACTTTAACATATAAACAACAAATAAAACAATTACAATTATAAAAAATTGTTGAACATAATTCTGGCTCAAATTAATCCGTTTTATTTCCATCCAATTGCAAATAAAAAGTGCTGCAATAAAAAGATAAATGGCAAACAATTGAAGTATTACAAATCCAAAAAACGAACGTTGATCTTCCCAAATTTTTTCACTCAATTTTAAATTAAAAACAGAGAAAATAAATATTTTAAAATTATTGGGGTTTACAATTCTAACTAAAGCAATATAAAAAAGTATGGCTATAATAATCCAAAATTTCCATGATTGATTATTGACTAATCGTTCTTTAATTTCTTTTACTGTTGGAATGCTTCTTCTCAGTTTATTGACACGCTCAAAATAGGTATTATGAATTCCCAAATATGGTTTTAAAACCTTAGTTAATAGGGTATCGTTGGAAAGCGTATCTAGCAATCCAAATGTTTTTTTGCCTTTAAAAAAGCGGGGTAATGAATCTGTGGCTAAAGAATCTTTTGAGGAGAGTGAATCCAATTGAAAATTAAATTCATTTAATGCTTTTGAAGAAACCGAAGTTGTATTTTGAGCTTCTACAAAATTGAGCATTAACATGCAACCAAAAACAAACTGTAGTATTTTTTTCATTCTTAAAAATAATTCACAAAACCAAAATGAACTTTGGCTTTATCAAATTCGATTGAATTGTTAAACTGTTTTCCAACTGCATAATAAATAGAAAATATTCCGGCACCTGTTTCAAAGTTTAAACCTGCACCAAAACCAAAAGGTGTATCTGTTAAAACTGGAGTTCGAACAACATTTTTATACCATGCACCGTTCCAAAACAACATAAAATTTGAATTCTGTTGCAGTAAATATCTCAACTCGGTGTTGATAATTACATACGAACTTGCGTATATAGATTGCTCATCAAAACCTTTTAGTGTTTTTATACCTCCAATTCTTGCTAATTCATTAAAGAAAATAGTTTGAGCTTCAATATGTGATGCGTTTACCTGTGTTCGGATGGTTGCTCGCGATGCTATGGGAATATAATAATCAGCAAGCAAAGTAAATTTATATTGCACATATTCTAATTTGATAGAATCATAAACAGAATATCCATTTCCACTATTATCATAAATTTTTACACTTTTAATGGTGCTGTTTTCAACAATTTTTTTCACTCCTACGCCTCCACTAAATTCTATACTATAACCTTTTCGAGGGTTTAAAAAATAATCATATTTAGTTTTGCGAAAACCTATTCCGTATTGATCAAACCGAATGTCTGAATTTTGTGGAAGCGATCGTGAAGATTTAATTTGATTGGTATCAACAGTAATGAGTGAAGTAGTTTGAATATTATAAAATACTTTAAAATAATCGGTACCGATAAAGCGATATTGCAATGCAAACTCATTCTTCACATCTAGAAACAGCGAATCATATTTTAGCAATTCAAGTTGATAATTGAAAGCTAAACTGGTATGAAAAATATACGGCCAAAGGAAATTGAATTTTAAATCTTGAGAACTCGTTAAAAAACTTCTATAATTTAAATCGATGCTTTTGCCAGAGCCTAAAATATTTTGTAATTTTAAATTGGCTTCTCCAGTTATAACTAATTTATTATTGAGTTGGCTATTTGGCGCAAAGCCTATAATTCCATCAATACTGCTGGCTTTTTTATTATCTAAAAATAAAATTGGACGGGCCTTATTTCCGAAAAAATAAATGGCAGAAGTTCTGTTTGATTTTAAAAACGGGAGTTGACTTAAACGACTATCGGCATTTTTGATGAGTGTTTCGTTGTACAAATTTTGTTTCTTAATGCCTAAATATCTTTCCAAATACCATTTTTTAATATTGGCATCCCCACGCATATCAATCGAATCAAAATAAATAATTTCGCCACGGTTTAAATTTACGCAAGCTGATATTCCACTACTATCCACCTCAATACTATCTAATTTAATTGTTGCAAATGGATAGCCATTATTTTCGAGCATGATTAAAATTTTTTCAGCTCGTTTTACGAATTGCGATGGATCAAAAACTTTGTTGTTAAACTGTTCTTCTCTAAAACCTGAAGCGCTAAGAACATCAAGTGGCACATTTCCTTTTCTAAGTCTTACCCATTTATAACTTTTATAAGGAAACAAAATTGCCCTACAGGTATCATTCAAAAAAATTAACGTATCAAACCGTGCTTGTAAAAATGAAATCTCATTGCATCGCAGTAAAACTTTATTAAGTTCTTGGTAAAGTTGTGATGAATCCGAAATATAATTTTTATAGGAAATATTTTTCCTAATCAATTCTGCATCTTTTCCTTTTACATCAATTTGCAAATGCATAGGTTTTTGCGCATACGTGCAAGCCGAAATGAATAGAAACAATATTTTAAGATACTTTTGCAACGTTTCAAAGTAATTGATTTATGAGCACAAAATAAACATGGCCGGACTTTACCTACATATTCCTTTTTGCAAACAGGCCTGCTATTACTGCAATTTTCATTTTTCTACATCAACGCAAAATATTCAACAAATGGTTGATGCAATGGTTAGAGAAATTGAGCTTCGCAAAGATTATTTGAAAGGCGAAACTCTTCAATCCATTTATTTTGGAGGAGGAACGCCTTCACTACTTTCATCAAAACAACTCGAACTATTATTTAACATCATACATAAATACTTTATTGTTGATGAACAAGTTGAAATAACTCTCGAAGCCAATCCTGATGATTTAACAAAAGATAAAATATTAGTATTAAAACAAACCCCCATTAACAGATTGAGTATTGGTGTGCAATCTTTTTTTGAAGAAGATTTAAAATGGATGAATCGTGCGCATAATGCACAGCAAGCAAAAGATTGTATACGTTTTTCAAAGGATGCAGGATTTAAAAATATCACTATCGATTTGATTTATGGCATGCCATCTCTTACTGATGAAAAGTGGATGAGCAATTTAGAAACTGCTTTGCAATTTAATATCAATCATATTTCATCTTACGCATTAACTGTTGAAGCACAAACCGCATTGGATTATTTTATCAGAAATAAAAAATCACTTCCTGTTAATGAAGAACAAAGTGCGAGACATTTTGAACTGCTTATTTCTGTTTTAGAAAAAAATGGTTTTGAACAATATGAAATTTCAAACTTTGCTAAAAACAAAAAGTATGCGTTGCATAATACTAACTATTGGAATAATAAAAATTATTTAGGAATTGGGCCATCTGCACATTCATTTAATAACCTTTCACGAAGTTGGAATATTGCCAATAACAATGCCTACATCAAAGCTATTGAAGAAAATAATCCTTCAATTGAAACAGAATTCTTAACTCTTGAAAACCGTTTTAATGAATATGTGATGACAGGATTAAGAACTATTTGGGGTTGTAATTTGCATTATATCGAGAAAGAGTTTGGGAACTTATTTTTATCCCCTCTTCAATCAAAAATAGCGCAAAAAGAAAATGAAGATTTGATAGAAATAAATGGCGCAAATTTTAAACTCACACGCAAAGGAAAATTATTTGCCGATGGAATTGCAAGCGATTTTTTTGTTTAAGGTTTTACAAAAATTTTATTAATCTCATTAACAAATTTTAGCATTTTATCTTTTCCCTTTTTTTCGGTAGCAGAAGTATGAAAAATAGTAGGTAATTCGTCCCAGTACTCTAATACTTTATCGGTAAATAATTTGGTGTTTTTTGAACGCCCGCTTTGATTTAATTTATCAGTCTTGGTAAACACAATTGAAAAAGGCACTTCCAGTTTTCCCAAAAAATTAATGAATTCCAAATCGCTTGTTTGAGGTTCAATTCTAGAATCCACCAATACAAAAACACATTGCAAATTTTCTCTGCCTCGTAAATATTTTTCCAATTCTTCTTCCCATTTTGTACGCAAATCTTTTGAACGTTTGGCATAACCATAACCAGGCAAATCAACAATATACCATTTATCATTAATGAGAAAGTGATTGATAGAAATTGTTTTACCAGGATTTGATGAAGTGCGTGCCAATTCTTTATGATTGCACAACATATTTATGAGTGATGATTTGCCAACATTAGATCTCCCGATAAAAGCGTACTCGGGCTTATCGGGCTTAGGGCATTCACTTAATTTACCTGAACTCGTTACAAATACACTTTTTTTAATTTCCATTAAATTTATAAATATAGAACCGTTGTGATGCACTTTTTAAACCTATCATTCCGTATGTTGAATTGTAATATAAACTATCACCATTTGAATTTACAAATGACTGAAGATTGTAAAACATTTTATTGCCAAACTGTAACGAATCAAACCAAGTAATTGAATCATTTAATCCAACTTTTATCAATGGAATTTTAAACACAGAATGATTGGCATTGATAATCATTGACGAATCAAGATGAAATGTTTGCACGTTAATTAATAATTTGCCCAATGTATCCGCATAATTAAACTCATCAATTTCGTATCCAAAACTATCTGGTGGACATTCGGGATTATTTTTTACTGGAATGCAATTGCAGAACAAATTTTTTATGCTACCTAAACACCAAATAGAATCTCCGGTTGAATTGATATACCTAAGAGTATCACCTATTCCCTTAAAAGGATATTTGGATGATTCAAAAAGTGTAAATGGCACCACATTTGAATGCGAAGCTCTGCACGGAGCATCAGAATCAGGCTTACATCCAACTATAATTATTGCGAATAAAAATATGATTGACAGAAAAAATTTCATGGTTAAACTATGCGCAAATTAACATTAAAATCGTTTAAGGCTGTAATGGATTGCTTATTTAGATTATTTTTGCCCCGCTTTGGAAAATAAAACAATAGAAATAAAACCTGATCAAACATCAACTGCATCGAAAAAAGAACAGGTTGAAGAAATGTTTGACAGCATTGCACATCGATATGATTTTTTAAACAGATTGTTATCAATGGGCATTGATAAAGGTTGGCGTACAAAAGCAATCAACTCATTAAAATCTATTCAACCAAAATTAATTTTAGACGTAGCTACAGGTACTGCTGATTTGGCTATTGAAGCGCTAAAACTCAATCCTGATAAAATAATTGGTATTGATATTTCGGAATTGATGTTGGATGTTGGGCGAGAAAAAATTACAAAGAAAAATTTAGATTCAAAAATAGAACTGCGCAAAGGAGATTCAGAACATTTGCGTTTTGAAGACCAAACATTTGATGCCGTAACTGTTGCCTTTGGAGTAAGAAATTTTGAACACCTTCAAAAAGGAATAGATGAAATGTACAGGGTTTTAAAACCAGGAGGAAAAATTGCAGTACTTGAATTTTCGAGTCCAAAAGCATTTCCCTTTAAGCAAGTATTTCAATTTTACTTTGTAAAAATTTTACCTATGTGGGGCAAAATGATAAGCAATAGCAAAAATGCTTATACCTATTTACCAGAATCAGTAAAACATTTTCCAGAAGGGAAAAATTTTACTGCCTATATGGAACAATCAGGATTTAAACAAACAACCATTCAACCTTTAACTTTCGGCATTTGCAGTTTATACACCGCAGTAAAACAGTAATTTTTGTTAGCATCATTTGTTGCTCAATTAAGTTGGTTGCACAGCCAAACTTGGAGCAGTATGACCTTAAACGTTTTCATTTCGGATTTACATTAGCAGCAAATAATGCAAGTATGCGCATTGATAGCAAATCAACATCCTATTTGCCTCCTGATAGTTTAATGAATGTATCACAAACTTCATTTCCGGGAATTGGATTGGGTGCTATTTCAAATTTACGATTGGGGGATTATTGGGATTTACGGTTAATGTTTCCGGTGATTTCATTTGTTGAAAGAGATCTTACTTATCAATTTCCGCATTCAAAAAAATTGGTAAAAATTGAATCGGCATATTGTGATGCATCTTTACTTATCAAATATAAATCGGCCCGAAGAAAAAACACAAGAGCCTACGTGATTGCAGGTTTAAGAGGCAGCTACGACTTATCTTCGAGTGTAGGAAGAACAAGGAGTATTGAAGCTCCGGTGGTTTCTTTAATTCCATTAACCTATGGATATGAGGGTGGTTTTGGATTAGATATTTATTTCGAATATTTCAAATTATCTCCTGAAATAAAAATTTGCAACACTTTTGGAAGTGCTCTTTATCATGATGGATATATTTATACCGAATCCATTGAAAGATTAGCTCCACAACTCATTCAATTTTCTTTACATTTCGAATAACATATTCCTCACAATTTATTTATCAATGAAATTTACACTTCAAAAAAAAGACGAAAAAACCAAAGCCCGTGCTGGAGTTTTAGAAACAGGAAGAGGGCTAATTGAAACCCCCATTTTTATGCCTGTGGGAACTCAAGGAACAGTGAAAGGTGTTACTCAACAAAATTTAAATGAGAATATAAAAGCGCAAATCATTTTAGCAAATACGTATCATATTTATTTGCGCCCTGGACTTGATGTGATTGGCAATGCAGGAGGCATTCACAAATTTATAAACTGGCAAAAACCTATGCTAACTGATAGTGGAGGATATCAAGTATTTTCATTGGGTGATACTCGAAAAATTACTGAAGAAGGCGTATGGTTTCAATCGCATATTGATGGTGCAAAATTATTTTTCTCGCCAGAAAACACGATGGATACCCAACGCATTATTGGTGCTGATATTATGATGGCATTTGATGAATGTACGCCTTATCCATGCGAATATAACTATGCAGAAAAATCAATGCACATGACACATCGTTGGTTAAAAAGATGTATTAACCGATTTAATGAAACCGAACCTTTGTATGGTGTTGAGCAAAATTTATTTCCCATTGTTCAAGGAAGTACTTACAAAGATTTACGCATGCAATCGGCTGAATTTATTGCCGAACAAAACATGAATGGAAATGCCATTGGTGGCTTATCGGTTGGTGAACCTGCTGAGATGATGTACGAAATGACGGAATTGGTTTGTGGCATTTTACCTGCTGATAAACCTCGATATTTAATGGGCGTTGGCACACCTCAAAATATTTTAGAGTGTATTGCTTTGGGTATTGATATGTTTGATTGTGTGATGCCAACTCGAAATGCACGACATGGAAATATTTTTACCAGCAAAGGAACCATCAACATAAAAAATGAAAAATGGAAAAATGATTTTTCGGCATTAGATGATGTATTTACTCCTCAATATTCGAAAGCATATGTAAGACATTTAATTCAATGCCACGAAATGCTTGGAGCCCATATTGCAAGCAAACAAAATCTCTCTTTTTATTTATGGTTAGTGAAAGAAGCTCGCAAACATATTATTGAAGGTGATTTTGAAAAATGGAAAGAAAGCACCCTGAAAATTATTAGCGCTAAGCTCTAATTAATTTTATAAATCACAGTTGTTTGATTCACATTTACTGGATTTAACCAATGCATTACTTTATCTAAAAAACTTGGTTCAATGGTGGTTTCGTAAGTAATATTTGGAAATGATTCTCGAAACATTAAAACACGTTCATCTAATTTTTTCTCTTCCATAAATAATACGTATTGAGGTTTACACAATGAATCTGTTTTTAGTTTTTCTGAAAACTGTTGAGCAGATAAAACAGAAGTTATTTCATACATTTGAGGCCATTGTTTTTCTAAATAAAACTTAGGCATAGAAACGGCTTCATCATGATTACTATCTTCAATTACTAAACAAGAAATAGATTCCTTATGTGCCAAAAATCTCATGGCATCTACCCTATTTTTTTTACTTGATGAAAGACTTAATGCAAATAATAAAATAGCATTTAGAGTGATAAAAAATATCCACGATGCTTTGTACAATTTACGATGCTTTTTCCAAAATGTTGATTGATGATAAAACTCTAACCAACCAGCAGAACCTAACATAATAATGAAAGGTAAAACAGGAAAAATAAATCGTTCTTGTTTGTTTGGAAATGTAGAATGAAAAATAAAAAATGCTAAAATGGGTAATAAAATGATAAGATGTTTTTTCCAATTTCTAAACAATCCAAAAATGACAAATAAACTAATTGGTGGAATTAATAATCCGGCCGTAAGTAAAATATAATTGTACCAAGGACCTGTCCAATAATCATTGGCATGTTGTAAATTATAATTAGAGTATTCTAAAAATTCGGCAAAGGGTTTTCCCCAAATTGCAAAATCAACACCGCCCTGAAGTGCACAAATACTAATAACTACACCTATGCCAAATAAAACTGTATGTGTAAATTTTTTCTGAATAAGAATTACTAAACCTAAACCTGCAATAAAAGTACTTGTTTGAAAACGTATTGAAAATGCCAAGCCAATTATTAACCCTGCCCATAAAAACTGAAACAATTTATTTTCTTTATTTTTAACAATTACCCAAACGCCCCACATCAAAAAAGGAACACAAACTACTTCCACCAAATTACGCACACTAAGCATCGGAATAAACCAAAACAATGCAAGCAACCAACCTGCAAATGCCGCTGATTTTTCATCATATAATTCCTTAATGATTTTATATCCGAAATACACCACCAACATAGAGAACAAAGCATGCAACAAACGAACAATTAACATTTTTATAGCAGGATCATAAATGCCTATTTTTTCGCAGGTTAATAATACTCCATATAAAATTCCCGGGTATGTTAAACTATGTCCACTTGGAACTGCATGATTCGTATTTGTTGGCAACCAATTATCGCGATTGGTACCATCAATCCACGATTGAGCAACTTCAACAGTTATAAAATGATCGTCATGAAACCCATAACCAGCAGAAAAAATAGCTGCCAATAATCTTACAAATAATGCAACAGCTAAAATGCTTCGCAACGTGTTTTGATGATAATAATTTATTATTGCAGCAACCGACATGTATGGCTTGATTTTAGTAACAGAAACAAAACTAAAATTTATTTACTACCAAACACAACTATTTACCATGAGGCTATTGCCAATCATTGATTCGTATATTATTAAAAAGTTTTTGAAGACGTTTTTCTTCACGGTGTGCATCTTTGCGCTTATTTCTATTTTTATTGATGTATCAGAAAAAATTGATGATTTCATCAAACGTAAACCCACATTATTTGTCATTATTTTTGATTATTACATTTGGTTTATTCCTTATATCATTTCTTTACTTTGTCCTGTTTTTGTTTTTCTTTCTGTATTATTTTTTAACTCCAAGATGGCTCAAAATACAGAGATTATAGCCATACTCAACAGTGGTATAAATTACAGACGATTTTTACGCCCTTACTTTATTGCCTGCACTTTTTTGTTTTTGTTGTTCTTGTTTTGCACCACCTATTTAGTTCCACTTTCCGATACACATCGGTATGCATTTGAAGATAAATACATAAGAGAAAAAGTACAAAAACAATCTGATAATATTAATTGCCAAATTGATAAAGGAACCGTGATGCACATGGAATCCTTTAATTATATTGATAGCATTGGCTTTAATCTTTCGATGGAACATTACGAGCATGATAGAATTACTCAACGCATTTTTGCGAACCGACTTTTATGGAATAAAAAATTAAATAAATGGAGCTTAGAAAATTTTCAGCAACGTATATTTAATGGTGATAAGGAAACAGTTATTAAAGGTGCTTTAAAAGATACAGTTCTTAATATTAAACCAGATGAGTTTATTGTTAAAACGCAATACGTATCGGCAATGACAAACCCTGAACTAAATGAATACATCAGAAAAGAACGTGAAAAAGGTTCACCACTTTTAAATAAATTTTATGTAGAATTATACAAACGTACAGCTATGCCTTTTTCATTTTTTGTGGTTACACTTTTGGCTGTTGCTATATCATCTCAAAAATCTAGAGGGGGCACTGGTGCACATTTAGGAATAGGAATTTTTGTAACGTTTGCTTACATGTTAATCACACAAATTTTTAACACACTTGGATTTACTAATGTGATGCCACCAGCATTTGCTGTATGGACACCCAATGTGATATTTTTAATTGGAGCTATTTATGTTGCTTATAAATCGCCTAAGTAGTTGTTAGGAAATAGAACATGATTTATTAAAACAAAAAATTTAACATCACGAATCACCAATGAAATTTAACAAATATATTCTGCTTCATTTTATCATTTTGCTTTGGGGGTTTACACCTGTATTAGGGAAATTAATTTCTTTAGATGCTTATGATTTGGTTTGGTATCGTTTACTTTTTTCGGCTATAAGCATTTATATTTATATAAAATGGAAAGGCATTTCACTTCGCATCAATAAAAAAGATATGCTTGTTATTTTAGGAACAGGAATTATTGTTGGAGTTCATTGGTTCTTTTTTTATCATGCCATTAAAGTTTCAAATGTGGCTGTGGCTCTTGCAGGTTTTTCAACCATTACTTTATTTGGAAGTTTGTTTCAACCGCTTTTGTTAAATAAAAAATTTTATTGGACAGATCTCATTTATGGAGTAGCCATTGGCGCAGGTTTAATTGTGATTTTGAATTTTGAATCCTTATACATCTGGGGAGTTATTTATGGCATTTTTGCTGCCATTACCGGAGCATTTTTTGGAATTTATAATGGAAAATTAATAGAAAAAAACGAAGCAACGGTAATTACTTTTTTTGAATTTATTGGTGCATTTATATTTATTAGTATCCTAAAATTATTTAGTGAAAGCGATACTTTTTTTATTGAAATAAGCACCCACGATTTGATTTGGCTATTAGTATTAAGTTTGTTTTGTACCACACTTGCGTTTACACTTAGTATTGAGATTTTAAAAGACTTTACGCCTCTTACTGTTATCATCACCAATAACCTTGAACCCATTTATGGGATTGTTTTTTCATTGATTTTATTCCAACAATCAGAATACATGTCGGTGGGATTTTATATTGGAACTGGAATTATTTTGATTAGCGTTTTTACATATCCATTTATTTCTGCCAATTTGAAAAAGTGAACAGACATCTATTTATTTTATTACACAAACTCATAACCAATATCTCTTCTAAAATATTTTCCTTCAAACTGAATAATTTCTGCATTTTTTAGTGAAACAGAAATGGCTTCTTGAACTGTGTTTCCAAATGATGTAATAGCCATTACACGCCCACCATTCGTTACTAATTGATTATTGTTATTTAATTTTGTTCCTGAATGAAACAGTAATGACCCTTCACATAAATTTAGTCCACCAATTATTTTTTCTTTTTCATAATTACCAGGATAACCTGTTGAAACAAGCATCACAGTTGTAGAAGTTCTTTCATCAATATGTAAATCGTATTCATTTAATTTTCCATCTGCACATGCTTTAAATAATTCCACCACATCAGATTTTATTAAAGGCAAAACAACCTCCGTTTCTGGATCACCCATTCGGCAATTATATTCAATTACAAAAGGTTCTCCATCCATATTCATCAGCCCAATAAAAACGAATCCGGTATAATTTATTCCCTCATTTTTTAACCCTAAAATGGTGGGTTTAATAATTCGTTCTTCTACTTTTTTCATGAATACATCATCCGCAAAAGGAACTGGAGAAACAGCTCCCATGCCACCGGTATTTAAACCCGTTTCACCTTCACCTATTCGTTTATAGTCTTTTGCCGATGGAAGAATTTTATAATTTGTTCCATCACTCAATACAAAAACAGAAAGCTCAATTCCTTTTAAAAATTGTTCAACCACAACTTTTGTGCTAGCATCTCCAAATTTTTTTTCTTTAATCATGGCCTGCAATTCTGCCACAGCTTCCTCATGTGATTCGCAAATAAGTACTCCCTTTCCAGCTGCCAATCCATCTGCCTTTAATACAATAGGAAGAGTATGTGCATTTACATATTTCACTCCATCATCAATATTTTCAAACGTAAAAGTTTCATAAGCAGCCGTTGGAATATTATATTTTTTCATCAGGGCTTTGCTAAAATCTTTGCTGCCTTCAATTTGTGCGCCCTGCTGATTAGGACCAATAAATCCAATTGTTTTTAATTGATTATCTGCTTCAAAATAATTGCGAATTCCATTTACAAGAAACTCTTCTGGGCCAACAATTATCAATTCAATTTTATTATCTAAACAAAATTTTCCAACTGTTGTAAAATCATTTGGATTGATAGGAACATTCGTTCCATACTGAGCAGTACCTGGATTTCCGGGCATTGTAAATAATTTATCGCAATGCTTGCTTTGAGAAATTTTATATGCGAAAGCATGTTCCCTTCCGCCCGAACCAATTATAAGAATATTCATGTTGCGAATATAATTTTCAAATCCTTTTATCTAAATTTTTTGTGGTTGATGTGTTTCATACACAAACATTGGGAACAAAAAACTACGGAACAAAATTGTATTCGTCTTTTAACTGTTGTAATGTTTTTTGGAGCACATTTACATCCATTTTAATATCCGTATAAGGTCTATTATTGCTCGCTTTTTGTGGTTGTTTTACAATTATTGCCGCCACATCCATTCCTTTAATAATTTTTCCGAATACGGTATATTCTCCATTTAAATTAGGAGTACCAGCTGTTGGTAAAACAATATAAAATTGAGAGCCACTTGATGCACGTGAGGGATTTACAGAGTTTGGTAAACGTGCCGCTCCAACTGCACCATACACATGTTTAAATTTACTGGAATCAATTTCAGCAGGAATAGTCCATGGTGGTCCGCCTTGTCCGTCATTTGTTGAATCGGTATCTTTTGAATTAGGATCGCCACCTTGAATAACAAAATTTGGAACACATCTATGAAATGTTGTATTATCAAAAAAATTGGTATCGGCCAATGCTAAAAAATTGGCTCTATGCAAAGGTGTTTCTTTATTGAGCCACATATACATGCTTCCAAAATTTGTTTTTATTTCAATAATACTTTCTGTTGCTAAGACCGGTTGAG
This sequence comes from Bacteroidota bacterium, assembly GCA_025359805.1. Classification (GTDB taxonomy): domain Bacteria; phylum Bacteroidota; class Bacteroidia; order UKL13-3; family UKL13-3; genus CAIUEQ01. The sequence goes on along the minus strand of JANYDU010000009.1, from coordinate 59,294 downwards.
TTGTAGAGGAATCTGATTTTTTACATGAATAGAAAAGTATTAAACATGTGAAAGATAATAACGAGAGCATTTTCATAATGGTTTCTTTTTATCAAATATAAAATTTGAATGGAGAATTGCATTATCATCACTCTATGTGAATAGCTTACATTTGCAAAAAATAAAAATAAATTGACAACTGATAAAATATTTAATATGGTGGCCAAAACTCAATTTGGTCTCGAAGAAATATTAGCAAAAGAACTTTCTGATTTAGGCGCAACGAATGTTGAAACACATAACCGTGCCGTGAGTTTTGAAGGAGATAAGGCATTGATGTATAAAGCTAATTTATATTGCCGAACAGCTTTAAAAATTTTAGTTCCTATTGAAAAATTTAAAGCCAGAAATGAACGTGATTTGTATGAAGAAGTCCGTAGAATTGATTGGGAACAATACATGGATGTTGATGGAACTTTAGCGGTAGATGGAATTTTAAAATCGGAATATTTTAATCATTCACAATACATTGGTTTAAAAACTAAAGATGCCATTGTGGATCAGTTTAGAGATAAATATGGTAAACGCCCCGATGTTGATGTGGTGCAACCGAGTATCAGATTAAATCTTCATATCAATAAAGATGATTGCACATTGGCTTTGGATAGTTCCAACGAATCTTTACATCGAAGGGGTTATAGAGGCGAAAGTACCATTGCCCCATTAAATGAAGTTACTGCGGCCGGTTTAGTTTTACTTTCGGGTTGGGATGGTAAAGGAACTTTTATGGATCCGATGTGTGGAAGTGGAACTATTTTAATTGAAGCCGCTTTGTTTGCAAAAAATATTCCTCCAAACATGTTACGCAAACGTTTTGGTTTTGAATCGTGGAAAAATTTTGATGCCAAATTATGGAAGCAAATAAAAGAGGAGGCTCAAGCAAATATTATAGAAAGTGAAGCCATATTTATTGGAAGTGATAGTGTTTTTAAAGTGATAGAAATTGCTCGCGAAAATGTAACTCGTGCAGGTTTAGATGAAGATATAAAATTATCTAACAAACGCTTTGAAGACACTAAACCTCCTGAAGGCGGTGGCACTGTGATTATGAATCCTCCTTATGGCGAGAGACTACAAGTAGAAGAGCTCAACGACTTTTATAAAATGATTGGCGATAAACTCAAAAAAGATTTTAAGGGATTTAATGTTTGGATTATTTCATCAAGTAAAGAAGCAATGAAAAAAGTGGGATTGCAAGCATCAAAAAGAATGTTATTGTTTAATGGTGCATTGGAGTGTAAATATCATTGTTTTTCTATTTATGATGGAACACGTGATCCAAGAAAAATGTAATAAAACAACAATTATTCTTTCTCAAATTCCATCTCTTCGTTAGTATTCTTCTTCTCTTTAATGGTACTATCTTTACCGATACCTAATTCTTTTTTTAAGATATCTTTAATATTTTCTTTTTCAATTTTAAGATCTTGTTTCATTTTATTTTTAACGCCCACTTTATCATAATTAAATTTCAAATTATCAATCGGACCTCTCATCGTTAAATATAAATACAACCCTTTTCCATCAGTTTCTTCCTCTTCTCCAAACTCATTGTTAGAAGGTTTGCGTTTCTTCTTTAATAATTCAGAAAGTTTCAATTTCAGTTTATAATCTAACCTATTATCAAAAGTATGTGTCCCCGAAAGTGTAATATTTAACGCATTACTTCTCATATCCATGCTTGGAATAAAAATGGTTTTATTTTTAATTTCAATTTTATTTTTTAACTCAGCAAATCGCAAATGCCTAAGGTCTTCCACATCCACATATTTCGATAAACTTTCTAAAGGTTTGTATTCAACAATTTCTCCATTTAAAATTTGCACCTCACCAAAGGTGTATAATTTTTCCATATCGCAATCTAATTTTGAACTCCAAACAGATGCCAAATCAAAAGTAGCATTCATCACTCCAAACAGATGTTTATTAGTTAATTCGGTCTGACCAAAATTATTGCACTGCCTAAATAATTCGTTGATATTAATATTTTTTAAAGTGGAAGTGGATGAGATAAGAAATCTTCCATCATTTGTATTTTCAATTTGTCCATTAGCCAAAATATATCCATTCATGGTTTGGCAACTCAAATTTTCAATGCTCAATTTTTTTCCTTTCCAATTAATTATTGCGGTAAGGTTTTGGGCATCAAACTCATGAAAAATAAATTTATTTACCTTCACTTTTGCAATCAATAAAATATTCTCGGGCAATTGTAAAATAGCATCATTCTTATCATTATCAACTGCAATTGGCATCATAAAATGTTCAAGGTCGATATAATCAGATGTATAGTCAATATCAACTTCCAACTTTTGTTTATCCAATAAAATATAAGGAATTACATTGATAAATTTTCCTTTAATGGCGATGTCAGATTTTTGCAATGTAGAAGTAAATGAATTAATGGTTACATCATTTTGATTAAGTGTTAGCGATGCTTTAAGAGATTCAATTTCTTTTGGGTTATTATTAAATTTGACATGTTGCAAATCAATATCAAATGAACCTGCACTTTGAGTATTACCCCAATTATTTTTATTTGAAAAATCAGTTAATTTTCCGTGCAAGATTAAGTTAAAATTAACCTCGCCATTTGCCCTCGAAATGTTTTTATTATTGAAAAGAGAAATAAGTTGAGATGCATCCAAATGCCCTTTAAAATCAGTATCAATAAAAGGTTGCGCAAAATTAGTTACACGCAGGTTTCCAGATATGGTTCCATCTTTTAATTGCATCGAAACCGACTTCAACTCAAGTAAGGCAGTTTCCATCTTTCTTTTTTTACCATTACTAAAATGCCCTTTACAATTAATATTTTGAATACTTAAATTATTTATCGAACGATTTAATTTCCCATTTTTAATACCAAAATCAATTTCAATATTGGGTTGTTCTTGTTTATCTATATTTCCTTTTACAAATCCATTAAAATAAATATCTCCACTACTTTCATATTCAGCAATAGCATTCAATTTAAAAGGCATCATTGATAATAAACTTTCAATAGATAATTGGCGGGCACTAAAACTCACGTTTACAAAAATATTTTTTTTACCGTTTTTAATATTTCCCTGAGCGTCTAATTTCAATTCACCCATTCTTATTGAACCTTCTTTAATAGTGAACATTTCTTTTTTTGAATCAATACCCAACACAAAATCAAGGTCAACATTTTTGTTTTTTATGAGTGTAATTGAACCAGTTTTTAATTGCTCTACAAACATTTTTCCTGAACAAGTAATATCCTCCTTAACATTATTAAACGACCCACTCAGCTTTACATTATTCAGTCTTATTTTATACTCTTGTATAGATTCTAAATCGAGATAATGGAGTGCCATTTTATTAATTTGTACTTGTTCTAATTGCAGAAAAATATTTTCATCATCCGAATTGTTGTGCTTAATGATGTCAAAATTTTTATGTCCTTTTTTATCCGTATATAAATTACAATTTCCGCTATCAAGTGTAATAAGTTTGATATTATAATTCTTTGAAATAATATCATATAAATTAAAGCCAATAAAAATATGCTGAGCTGTAAGTAGATATTTTTTATCCTGAATAGGATCGGATATTTTCACACCTTTTAAATCTAAACTCACCTTAGGAAATTGGCTGAATAGTTCCAAATCAATTTCTTGAATAGCAATTTTAGCAATAAGCTGTTCATTTATTTTTTCGAGAACATAGTTTTTAATAATAGTTTGATTGGAATACAAATATGCAGCCATCCCTGCTGCCGAGAGAATAATAACTAAAAAGAAGAGGCTAATAATTTTAAATGCGGTTTTCATTTACTAAAATACTTCGGTCGCCAATTTATGAATTTCACTGCTTTGCAAGTCTATTCATAAAAAAATAAAGTAATATTTGGTTTTTTAATATCCCAATCTATATTTGCACTCCCTAAAACGGAGGCTTAGCTCAGCTGGTTCAGAGCATCTGCCTTACAAGCAGAGGGTCACTGGTTCGAACCCAGTAGCCTCCACGTTAATAAATAAAAAAGCTTTTAACTAAAATAGTTAAAAGCTTTTTTATTTTCCATTCGCAAATAAATAGAATCTACAAAAAATAATAATCCCTTACCAAACGTAATCTTTTTTGTTCATCAATAATGCTTCACCCGTAATAGTATCAGCGCCTGTTGCCACATCAATTACTTTTGTTTCGTATAATACCCTATTTTTTTCAGGGAATATTTCTTTAACTGTAATAATGGCTTGGTAGGGAGTATCCACAAACATGGGTTTTAAAAACGTGGTATTTTGTTTCATGTAAATATGTCCATCGGCATGAAGCAATACGCCAAATATTTTAGTAAAAACACTCGCACTAAAATGTCCGTGAATAATGTTACGTCCAAACATACTTGCTTTTCCTACCTCCGCATTTACATGCAAAGGATTGGTGTCGCCCGAAATTTTTGCATAAAGGTCAACTTGTTCCTGTGTGTACGAAAAATCGTGTGTAAAAATGTCTCCTACTTTTATCATAATTGAATAATTTAAAATGTTTGGTGCAATTTAGTTTTTCATCTTAAACTTCCAATTCACGCAGAATTTTATTTGTTTGAAGCACCCGTTTTTTAAACCTGATAAAAATCATACAGTCTTAAAAGCAGGTTTGGTAAGGGTTAAGGCAAGGTATTAATAATATAATATGTATGGCATTGAAAAATAAGAAATTGTATTAGTTTTGCGCCCGCATTTCGGAGGGTATCTGAAATGCCTAATCGAAACGCAAAATACTTAAAAAAACATAAAATGGAAACCAACACAAAAAATTTGTTTGAAAACATGTCTAACATGCAAAAACAAGCTGCCGAAACTTTTACTAATGCAACAGAACAAATGAAAAAAAACTTCTCAACTACTAATGCTGTTGATTCAGATTTTTTCAAAAAATGGTACGATTCTCAAATGGCGTTCTTCAATCAAAACAATGGAGAAAACAAAACTGCTAATCCAATGGAATTTTTTAATACTTGGATGAACAATCAAATGGAAACTGCTAAAACATGGTTTGCTAATAATAACAATCCACTCATGAGCAATATGAACATGAATGATGATATGAAAAAAAATTATGATAACATGTTGGGCATGTTAAACAACTGGTCGGGCACAATGAGCAATACTTACAGCGAAATGTTAAAAAACTTTAACGCTGGTAGCGGAAAAGATGCGTTCTCTGGAATGTTTAACAATGGCGAAATGTATATGAAGTCGTTTGAGCTATGGATGCCAATGTTTAAATCAATTCAAGATAAAACTTTTACTCCTGAATCATTTAAACAAATGTTCAATGCTCCAATGTTTAAAGATATGATGGATAAAATGTTTGGTATGCAACCTGATTTCATGAAAAACATGAACGAAGAAGCCAAAGCAAACATGACTAAAATGATGGATTCAAATAAGGGAATGTTTGACAACATGAAAAACATGATGACGGCTAATATGCCTAATGGCAATGAAATGTTTACAAACATGTTTACCAACTACACCAATATGAACAATAGCATGAACAATGCTTTTGCTCCTATGATGAAGATGATGAGCCCAGGTGCTGATAAAAAAAACATGGAAACAATGACTGAACTTACAAATGAGTTCAACATTTTTAACATGAAAAATAACCAAATGCAATACATGATGTATGCTACTGGTATGAAAGCTATGGATGAAGTTGCAGAATCAATCTACAACAAAATTCGTAATGGCGAAGAGCCATCTAACTTCATGAACATTTATACTGAATGGTTAGCTATCAATGATAAAAACTTTGTTACATTATTTGAAACTGAAGAGTATTCAAAAATGCAATCAGAGTTAAGTTCATTTGGAAACAAATTGAAACGCAACATCGATCTTCAAATGGAAAAAGCAATGGAAAAACTTCCATTAATTAACCGTACTGAAATGGATGAGTTATACAAAACTATTTATGAATTGAAAAAACGTATCAATGTGTTAGAAAAACAAATTGATAATGATTCAACTCCAATTGTTGAAGCTACAGAAGCTAAACCTGTTGCTAAAAAAACAGCAAAAAATAATTAAGTTTAGGTTTACAATTACGGCCATGGATTGCGCTGATGACCTCATCAATGTGATCTGTGGCTTTTTTTATTCAGTTAAAGTTATTAATTCGCAAGAAATAAATTAAACATGATGAATATGAACGCAGCAGGAATTATGGAAGAGATGACCAAAACCAGTGAAAAATTGGTAAAAGGTTATGAAGTACTTCAACACATTAATGAAGTAGAAATAGGAATGACACCAAAAGAGTTGGTATGGGAAAATGATTTAGTAAAATTATTTCACTACAAACGAGATACTCCTGCCAAATGTAAAATTCCAGTTTTGGTTTCATTTGCTATTATGAATCGCCAAGATGTTTTGGATTTGCAACCTGATAGAAGTTTGATGAAAAAATTATTGGATGAAGGGTTGGATGTATATATTATGGATTGGGGTTATCCTCAAAAACAACATCGTTATTTAACCATGGAAGATTATATTCTTGGCTTTATGAATGATGCGGTAGATTTTGTTCGCAAATCAACAGGACATAAAAAAATTCATAAAATGGGAATTTGCCAAGGTGGAACTTTTAGCGCTATTTATGCTTCTATCTATCCTGAAAAATTACAAACACTAACCACTTATGTTACGCCTTACGATTTTTCTGGTAATGAGTGCATGTTGTATCGTTGGACAAAAGATATTGATATTGATGCCATGGTGGAAGCAAACAATGGAATTATTCCTGCAAGCATGATTGACTCAGGATTTAGTATGCTTAAACCAAGTGCCAATGCTGCAAAATATTTAGGGATGGCTGATGTAATGCAAGACGAAGCCAAGCTGATGAATTTTTTGCGTATGGAAAAATGGAAAGGCGATTGCCCAGATCAAGCAGGTGAAATGTTTCGTAAATATATCAAAGATTTATGGCAAGGAAATAAATTAATCAAAGGCGAATTTGTATTAGGTGGGCATCAAGTAAATTTAAAAAATATTACCATGCCTTTCTTAAATATTTATGCAACCGATGATAATATTATCCCTAACTCATCAACACTTCCTATTAATGATGTAGTAGGTTCAAAAGATAAAGAAATGTATGCTTTCCCTGGCGGTCATATTGGTGTTTTTGTGGGCTCGCGTTCTCAAAAAGAATTAGGCCCCAAAGTAGCTAAATGGGTTTTGGATAGATCATAATTTATTCCTCATTTTATTATTGTATTTCTGTAGAGACGTTCAATCGAACGTCTCTATGTTTTTATGGCCGTTAAGTTTTAACAACAATCATCATGAATAAAATTACCTATCCATTTTCTGTTCATCATATCGTAATTCACAATGGAATTGATATCGCATTTTGCGATGAAGGAAAAGGAGAAAACACACTATTGTTTATTCATGGACTTGCCAATTATGCTCCCGTTTGGAATCATCAAATGGAAGGATTAAAAAATGAAGCTCGATGTATTGCAATTGATTTACCAGGCAATGGACTTTCATCAAGAGGTGATTATCCATACACGATGTTTTTTTATGCAGAATGTATTGTGAAGTTTATTGAGCAGATGGAATTGAAAAATGTGATTTTATGTGGACATTCAATGGGTGGGCAAATTTCAATTATCATTGCTTTACGCTATCCACATTTACTTAAAAAATTAATATTAATTGCTCCTGCTGGGCTTGAATATTTTTACCCCCATGAAGTGATGATGATGCAACATACCATGAGCATGGGAGGAATGTTTTATTCCGATGAAATAAATTTAGAATCGGCCATTAAGCAAAGTTTTTTTAGCACAAAAAATGAAAGCCATAAAATTATTAGCGACCTCAAACATATCATGCAAAATTATAGCTCAAAACAATTCAGAGAGATGTCAACCTTATCTATAAAGGGAATGTTAAACGAACAGGTAAATCAGTTTTTACAAAATATAGAATGCCCAACTTTAATTATTTTTGGAGAACAAGATCAACTCATTCCAAACAAATTAATTCACTTTGGAGATACACCCGAAAGTATTGCCAAATATGCAACCTCCATTATTCCAAATGCCACAATAAAATTAATTATCCAGGCAGGACATTTTGTAAATATCGAAAAATTTAAAGAAGTAAACGATGAAATAAAAAGGTTTGTAAGTTAAATAGTAGTTACATTAATAATGAAAATTTCAACATTTAAATAGTGATAATTAGCAGCATATTTACATATTTGCGCAAGAGAAAATTTAAACTAAAAGTATATGACAAAAATTAAAGTAACCAATCCGGTTGTTGAGTTGGATGGAGATGAAATGACAAGAATTATTTGGAAATTTATTAAAGATAAATTGATTCTTCCATATCTCGATTTGGATATAAAATATTACGATTTGGGAATGGAATCCCGAGATGAAACTAATGATCAAATTACTATTGATGCAGCAGAAGCTATAAAAAAATACAATGTTGGGATTAAATGTGCAACTATCACTCCTGATGAGGCTCGCGTTGTAGAGTTTAAATTAAAACAAATGTGGAAATCGCCAAACGGAACTATCAGAAATATTTTGGATGGAACTGTTTTTAGAGAACCAATAGTTTGTAAAAATGTTCCTCGTTTAGTTCCAAATTGGACCGCACCAATTTGTATCGGAAGGCATGCTTTTGGAGATCAATATCGTGCAACAGATTTTTTAACAAAAGGAAAAGGCAAACTAACTATTTCTTTTACTCCCGAAGATGGAAGTGCACCCCAATCATTTGAAGTGTATAATTTTAAAAGTGATGGAGTTGCTCTTGCCATGTATAACACCGATGAGAGTATTCGCGGATTTGCTCACTCTTGTTTTAACACCGCATTACAAAAAAAATGGCCGCTTTATTTATCTACTAAAAATACCATCTTAAAAAAATATGATGGAAGATTTAAAGATATTTTTGAAGAAATTTATCAAGCAGATTACAAAGCAAAATATGAAGTTGCCGGAATTACTTATGAGCATCGCTTAATTGACGATATGGTTGCAAGTGCTTTAAAATGGAATGGAAATTTTGTATGGGCTTGTAAAAATTATGATGGTGATGTGCAAAGTGATACGGTGGCACAAGGTTTTGGAAGTTTAGGATTGATGACCTCAACACTTGTTACACCTGATGGAAAAACAATGGAAGCTGAAGCTGCACATGGAACAGTAACTCGTCACTTTCGTGATCATCAAGCTGGGAAACCTACCTCAACAAATCCAATTGCAAGTATTTTTGCATGGACACGTGGATTAGAATTTAGAGGAAAGTTAGATGGCAATCAAGAGTTAATTAACTTCTGTCATGCGCTTGAAGAAGTTTGTGTAGAAGTAGTTGAGAGTGGAAAAATGACCAAAGATTTAGCGGTTTGTATCCATGGAAATAAAGTAACACACGGAGAACATTATTTATATACTGAAGAGTTTTTAGATGCTTTAGACAGTTGTTTAAAAACCAAATTGGGAAAATAAATTCACATCTGTTTATTGTTAATTTTTTGTTTGCAGCGTAAAATTATTTTGAGTTTTTTACTGCATCCATTAGCTCACGATAAATAATTTTTCCGTTGTTTTGTTTAAGATGTTCAAGCACACATATAGCTCTTCTAATTCTTATATCCATATTTTTAGGTAAGCCAATAAAGTGTAACATGGTACGTTGTTTTCCAGCCGTTAATGAGTGGAACACTTCACATCCTTCATCATCCATTTTCATCAATTCAGCAAGCTCTTCAGGCATAGGCAAACCATATTCGCTTTCGTCTTTTGCTAAACTTACTTTTATTTCATCACCATCTTTTAATTTCAGTTTGTTTCTAATTTTTTGATTCACATTAATAAAAAAATCCCCTTCGCCTAAGTGCATTAATGCAGCCTGAAAAGTAATAGTTTCATTTATGGTGCATACCACACGTCTATCTTTTCCTTCAATAAATTTTTGGGCGATTTTTACCGGAACAATAAAATGAAAATGCCATAGGTTGGAATTGAATCTATCCAATTGTGCAGTGAATGTGATGGATGTTTTTGGCATTTAGAAATATTGAAGTCTATATAAAATTATCCGATTGAAGATATGGTAGATTTTTAAAACTAATGTTCACGAATCACATCAACAAAAACTTCTCTCATCTTTTGTATTAGTTGCTTTCTGTGTATTGCTTAAAGTTGTCAAGTATAGCCTGCCAACCGCCTTTTTGCATTTCAACAGGGTTTTCAGACTCTGCATCAAAAGTCACTACGACTTCGGTTTTATCAGTACTTTCATTAAAAATTACGCTTGCCTTTCTTCCGTCTAACATTTCGTAAGTAAATTTTTCACCCGAAACAAATTCGCAATAAATGGTTTCAAAGTCGAAACCAAAACTTCCATCTTTTGCTTCCATCCTTGCTCTATACTTTCCGCCAACTCTTAAGTCGTTTTCTGCATTTGGACAATGCCAACTTGGGTCGGCAAAATTCCACTTAATAATATGTGCTGGGTTTGTATAGTAATCCCAAACTTTTTTTGTGTTCGCGTTAACGGTTGTTTGAACTGTTATTTTTTCTGTATTCATTTTTGATTGTTTTTTGTTACTCTAAATTTTACAATTTTTTTAATTAAGTCAACTGGCAAAGGTTGGTCGAGTGGAAACTGAACGGAACCTTTTCCTTGATTGTAATTTGATAGTTGTGCTTTATCCTGTTGGTGTTGCATAAAATCCAATATGTTTGGCAAAACCTCCAAAATAAACCAATGGTTTCTTATTTGTTTTGTATGCAGGCATGCCATATGAGATGCTTTCAATTGCTTCTGGTGCAATCTCTTTAATGGTTTGACGAATAATTTGAAGTTTTGTCTGAGTTTCTTTCGGGAAACTTAAAATATAATCATCAACCGTTTTTATTTCTTTATTCATATCGCATTCGATTGTTGTTCCAAAATAATTTCTTAACTATTCATCAACTCTTCAATCTCATCGGCTTCAATAGGAATATGTTCTAATAAATCTATACAACCATTTTTAGTTATTAAAATTTCATTTTCCAAACGCACACCAATTCCTTCTTCTTTAATATAAATTCCAGGTTCGCAGCTAAATGTCATTCCTTCTTGCATAGGCTCGTAGCGCATACCTACATCATGCACATCAATTCCTAAAAAATGTGAAGTGCCATGCATATAATATTTTTTAAATGCAGGCCAAGCTGGATTTTGATTTTTTATATCATCCATAGTAATGAGCTTTAAATCCACCAATTCTTTTTCCATTACCTTACACACTTGGTCGTGATATTCCATTAAAAGCACTCCAGGTTTTAACATTTTTTTCGCTTCGCGTTGCACACGTAAAACCGCGTTATACACTTCTTTTTGTCGTGCGGTAAAACGACCGTTTACAGGAATAGTTCGGGTCATATCACTTGCATAATTAGCATAATCAGCCCCAGTATCTAAAAGTAATAAATCTCCATCCTTACACTGATTTCCATTTTCAGTATAGTGTAAAATACAGGTGTTTTTACCCGATGCAACAATAGGTTGAAACGAATGCCCGGCTGCTCCATTTTTCACAAATTGATGAATTACTTCAGCTTCAATTTCATATTCCATCACACCTGGTTTCACAAATTTTACCACACGCTCAAACATTTTTGCCGAGCAGTTAATCGCCAATTTCATTACCTCAATTTCAATAGGCGATTTGATAGAGCGAAGGCGTTGCATAATGGGAGCACTTCTCTCAAATTTATGTAACGGAAATTTTTGTTTCATATTAGCAGCAAAACGCAAATCTTTATATGGTGCAGCATTACTTGTTCTATCGTTTTCATTTAAGTTTAAATAAATATGTTCGGCCATATTGATAACAGCTTTGGTTAATGAGTCAAACTCATCATACCAAAAAATATTTTTCACACCCGATACTTCTTTGGCTTCATCAAAAGTATATTTATGTCCATACCATACTTCAATGGTTTCGTTGCTGCGTTTTATAAATAGGGCTTCACGATAGGCTTCAATTGGGCAATCAGGGAATATCAATAACATACAATCTTCCTGATCCAACCCTGTTAAATAAAACAAATCAGAGTTTTGTTTGAAATCAAAATTAGCATCTCCATTGCGAGGCATTTCATCATTGCTGTTAAAAATGGCAACAGCATTTGATTTTAATTTTGCGGTAAATCGTTTACGGTTTTCGATAAATAATTTTTGATCTATTTGTTTGTAGCGTTTCATTATTTTAAAAAATTATGGATAAAGTATTATCGCCCAAACATGATGCAGAGCGCATACAAGATTATTAAAAATTTGTTCGAAAAAAAATAGTGTATACTAATTGGTGTTTGCTTAAACTATTATTAATGAAATTTACATTTTAAAGAAACAAAAACTTATAGCATAAAAAAACCTGCTCATATTTAAACGAGCAGGTTTTTTTGGACTTTAAATTTAATTATTTACTCACAACAAATTTTTGTGTTGCAGAACCTTCAGAAGATTTAATATTAACAAAATAAACTCCATTGTTTAAATCAGTAGCATCAAAATATACACTATGTGTACCATTAGCGAAAGCACCTTGTTTTACATCCATTATTTTCTTACCAACTAAGTCAATAACCTCTACAGTTACATTTGAAGTTGAAGTCAAATTAAAATCAACTTGAGTAATTCCACTTGTTGGGTTTGGATAAATTTTAGCACCAATAACAGCACTGGTTTTTACATCAGCAACTCCAGTAGCAAATGAAAGAGGAACCTCAATTACGTTTAAGATTTCAACTTTTGTAGGATCTGGATTGTAAATTGAAATAAACGCTACAATCTTGCTATCATAATGCTTGTTTTGAGCCGGTCCAGCTTTAGTACTTTGGTATATACTTGAATCAATATTAGTATATCCAGGAAAATCAGCATCACTAACATTAACAATAGCAGGAAGAGTATATGAATAATGCTTTGTTTTAGAATCGTTAAGAGCAGAAAGTGGAGAAATAACACCTGATTCACCAAAAGGAGTAGTAAGTATATTTCTTACAACATGGTTATGTCTATAACCATAAAAATACTCTGGTTGGTTATATAATTCATGTGTTGTTCCTCCTTGTGGAGTTGAGAAATATTTGCTGTAATAATTATGTTGATTCCAAGTTGTACTTGTAGCACTAACTAAAGGACCTCTAACATAATCTTCAACAATATAAACGTTCACACGTAAGTCGCCATAATAATAATCAACGAAATCGGCTTTCACATCAAAATCAACAGTACGTGTAGTTGCATTGAAAGTTTTATTTGCAATACTAACATTTACAGGAGTAGGAGCATTTAATCTTGACGCAGCCATAGAAGCCCATTGACCTCTGTTAAGTCCAACAGTAGTTTGTCCAGAAAACAAATATTTATCTACTGTTCCATATGGGTAACCAGTAGCATATAAAGAATTAATAATATCGCTATTAGCATTTACCATTCCATCTGCATTATGATGCACAACTCCAACTACATTTGGATTCTGAGCTAAAATGTCTCTCAAAATAATATGTCCATCTACGCAGTAGCCACACCACGCACCCGAACCTTCCTCAATCAATACATGTTTGTTTCCTGTAATACCTTTGTTAATAACAAAGTTTAATGTTAACGTATCTGAAGTTGCAGCTCCACCATTAATAGCTGTAAACCATACAGCCACAGTTTTTAGAACACCAACATCACTTAATGCAGGAACAAATGCAGTAGCATGAGTTTCTGTTACAACATTTACATTCGGTACACTTCCAGAAATTGGAGTAATATTAGTTGATGTAACAGTTGGTCCACCATTAATAGAGTAGTTGAAAGTTGCCGTTGAAATAGCAGCAGTACCAAGGTTTGCAGCATTAACTGCAATACTAACAGTACCTGTGTTTGGAGTTGTTTTAGGGGTTTGGCTACCTAAAATACGCATATTAATTGTTGGTTGTGTTCCCGTATTAAATTCATAAAAGTAATTATCACCAGTAAGAGCAGATGCACCTGCAAGATTGGCTACATTTGGAGATCCGGTTACTTGATAAGCTGTAACTGAGTCTGTTTGAATTCCTACAGTTAGTGAAGTTTTAGCAGTGATAGAACTACCTGAAGAATTAACACCTTGAGTTTCTTGATCAACAATATAAATTTTATTTGTTCCTTCTTCTAATACAATACTCCAGTACGTCCAACCTAATTGAAGATTTGGTTCGCCATATTGATTAAATTGAATCCAAAGTTGACGGTTACCTGCTGTTCCAAAAGTTTTAGTTACAATATCGTTAGTTTGATATTGTGCGAAAAAAGAAGTTCTGGCAACTGTTTGTAAGCCCCAAGCACAAATTGATTTTTTAGGAATTAAAGCCGAAGGCAGATTTGTATGCGCAACACTTGGTGCGGCTAAAGTAGTAGTAGCATCAAAAGTAAGAACTCCTGATGAAGATACTTTAAAACTAGTAACAGGTGTGCCGTTAAACATAAATGCAAATCCAATGTTTTGAGTTGCACTCCAAGCAGGAGCGGCACCAACGGTCGAATAAATTTTATTCCAACCAGCAGGCCAAGAAGTATTACCAGTGGAATATTCAAAATCTGTGTTTAATCCTTTTGGATTGCCACCATGATTTACCACATAATAATACTGTGCATTTGCAACCATCATTGATGAAATTGCAAATAAAGATAGTAATAGTTTTTTCATTGTTTAGTTTAGTTTGGTTTAGTTTTATTTGTTTTATTAAGATTTTTATTTAGGAATTCAGTTGCATCTTAGAAAAAAAAAAGCATAAAAACAAAATTCATTAAGTTTTTTTTAAGTTCTGTTTGTAAAGTAATAATTAAAATTTTATTAAATGTTTTGATATGTGTAAAGTATTCGCCTACTTTTGACACACAAATAAATCACAACATGAAAACTATATTGTTCACCATTTTATTTTGTGCACTAAGCTTATTAGCTTCATCGCAAATTTTTACACTCACTCCTAAAAATGTTTTAGGCTCGGGTGCAAATACTTCTTCTAAGGATTTAATATGTAATATAAAAAACAATTCGTTAAACGGTGTTGACTCATTTTTTAAATGGACTGTACTTGCAAATGATTTGCCAACAGCATGGGATATATCTTTTTGCGACCCTAGCAATTGCTATCCTGCTTCGCAAGTTACTGCAGGTAATATGCATGTTTGCCAAATTAATAAAGGAGGTACAGGGCAAATGAAAGCAACCTACTCTTTTAATAATGTAGGAGGTTCAAGTAATATAAAAGTTCATCTTGAAAGTTACAGAAGAAATGCAACAAATACTGCCGATACGGTTACTTATTCTGATACGGTTACTTTTGTTGTTAATGCTTGGATGACGGGAGTTAATCAAGTAAATCGTTCAAACGAAATTAATTTTTATCCAAATCCTGTTAAAGACCAATTGAATTTTAAATACGCTTCTAATGGTTCAATAACAATTGATATTTATAATATTATAGGAGTAAAAGTAAAATCATTTACCCATGATGGAAATGCTACTTTAGTAAACATAAGTGATTTACAAAATGGCGTTTATTTTCTTAGAGTTAAAGATGGTGGAAACTCTTATTCAAAACAGTTTGTAAAATCTGAATAAAAATAAAAGCGTTTAACATTTCCTAAATTGATTCGTAAAATCCTCTTGAAATATTTTGAGAGGATTTTTTTTTGTATACTCATTACTCTCATTTACTTAGTATTGATTAAGAAACAATACACTATCAATTAAACCTTTTCTATTTTTACAAGTCTTATCTTCGAATTTGAAAATGCCGAACGCTCAAACAGACGATAGAGATTTAGTTGCACAATTTCGTAACGAACACACTAAAAATAGTGCATTTAGCATGATTCTTCAGAGGTATCAGAAGAAAGTATATTGGCATGTGCGTAGAATTGTAATTAACCATGATGATGCCGATGATGTGGTGCAAAATACTTTTATAAAAGTTTGGGAAAATCTTGAAAAATTTAGGGAAGATTCAAAACTATATACTTGGTTATTTAGAGTAGCAACAAACGAAGCCTTACTTTTTTTAAATAAGAAAAAAGCAAAATTTAATACTCCAATTGATGAGATGGATTATTCGCTTTTAGATAGTTTGCAAAGTGGTAGCTACTTTAATGGAAACGCAGCCGAACTAAAATTACAAACTGCCATTTTAACTTTGCCCGAAAAACAACGATTGGTATTTAATATGAAATATTATGATGCGTTAAAATATGAAGAGATGGAAGAAATATTAGGCACTTCTGTGGGTGCATTAAAAGCATCCTACCATCATGCAGTAAAAAAGATAGAAGAATTTTTGAAAAAGGATTAAACTAAAAAACAATAAGGTTATCAGAGTATTAAATGAATTTTAACGAAGAACATATTGATGAAAATTTATTGGGAAAACCATCTGGAGGATTTGACGTGCCCGATAGGTATTTTGAAACCCTTCAAAAAAACATCTTAAATAAAACATCTGAAAATGGATTTTTTGTTCCTGATGAATATTTTGAAACACTTGAAGCACGCATTCAACAAAGGATCCCAAAAGGGAAAGTAATTCCATTGAACGCGGCTATCATCAAAAAATATATGATTGGAGTGGCAGCTTCTATTTTATTTATTGCAGGTTTATTTTTAATAAAAAACAAAACATCCAACACCATACCCACTCCAATTTATTCAGAAGTTAACGTAACTAATTTAAGTAATGAAGATATATTAAATTATGTGGATGTAGAAGATATAACTGATTCACATATTGGTGAAACCGCTCTTAACACAAATGATAAAACACAAAAACAAGTAGAAGATTATCTACTTAACAACGTAGACGAAGAATTAATAATTGACTAATGAAGATGAAAAAATTAATACTATTTTTAGCTGTAATTGGATTATTTACCGCTAAAACAATTGCACAAGAAGAAGATGATCGGAATGATAAAGTAGAATCAATGAAGATTGCTTTTATAACGGATAAATTAAATTTAACTCCAACTGAAGCCCAAACTTTTTGGCCTGTGTTTAATCAATTTTCTGATGAGCTAAAAAAAATAAAAGCTAAGCAAAAAGAAAACATGTTGACCTATAAAGCCAAAACAAATCCAACAGACCAAGATGCCAATAAGCTTATAACCGATCAACTTGCATCTAAACAATCGGAATTAGATTTAACAAAAAAGTATATAACTGATTTTAAAAAAGTATTACCCGAAAAAAAAGTTGCTAGGCTACTCATGCTCGAAAAAGAATTTAAGGAAGAGTTATTACAGAAGCTAAAAAACAGGCAGCAAAAAATGCAACATTAACCACAAAAGGAAGTTGAAATTGACTTCCTTTTTTATTTACATACCTCACTTATATTTGCGCAAAAATTTACAGAAATGAATAAAGGACCTATTTCAAAATTTGTTGAACAACACTACAAACACTTTAACGCTGCTGCTTTGGTTGATGCCGCCAAAGGATATGAAACACATTTAAATGAGGGTGGAAAAATGATGGTAACATTGGCGGGTGCCATGAGTACTGCCGAACTCGGAAAATCATTTGCCGAAATGATTCGCCAAGATAAGGTAGCCATTATCAGTTGCACAGGAGCAAACCTCGAAGAAGATATTATGAATTTGGTTGCACATTCACATTACAAACGTGTTCCAAATTATCGCGATTTAAGTCCTCAAGAAGAATGGGATTTATTGGAGAATCATTACAATAGGGTAACCGATACTTGTATTCCTGAGGAAGAGGCATTTCGCAGGTTACAAAAACATATTCACCAAGTTTGGAAAGATGCAGATGATAAAGGCGAGCGTTATTTCCCTCACGAGTTTATGTATAAAATGTTATTGAGTGGTGATTTGGAACAATATTATGAGATTGATCCAAAAGATAGTTGGATGTTAGCAGCAGCTCAAAAAAATATTCCAATTGTAGTTCCAGGATGGGAAGATTCTACTATGGGAAATATTTTTGCTTCGTACATTATTAAAAACGAAATGAAAGCATCAACCACGAAAAGCGGAATTGAATACATGGTGTGGTTGGCTGATTGGTATAGAAATAATTCGTCAGGAAAAGGAGTAGGATTTTTCCAAATTGGTGGTGGTATTGCTGGAGATTTTCCAATATGTGTAGTGCCAATGATGTATCAAGATTTAGAGTGGCATGATGTTCCGTTTTGGAGTTACTTCTGCCAAATTTCTGATTCAACAACTTCTTATGGTTCATATAGCGGAGCCGTTCCAAACGAAAAAATTACTTGGGGAAAATTAGATATTCATACGCCAAAATTTATTGTTGAAAGTGATGCCACAATTGTAGCACCATTAATTTTTGCTTGGGTATTAGGTTGGTAAAAATAAATAAATTTGAATTTGAAATAGCCTGCGAATAAAATCGTGGGCTATTTTGTTTTACACTTCTCTTTATCTAAACTTGGAGTGATGGATTCAAAAAAATTACTCCTTACTACAATAGTATTTATTTCGATTATAGCCATGCTTCATGCCTTGCATTGGTATGCCATTTTAGAGATCAATACCTATTTACTTTCTAGTTTAAGAATTGCCATTGTTGGTGTACTTATTTTTTATGCTATCAAAAAACGTTCACTCACCACAAGCATTTTAGTGGCTATGTTTATTGGCATTGAAATCGGTCATGATTTTAAAGAAATTGCTCTTGAGTTAAAAGTATTGAGTGATGTTTTTTTAAGAATGATTAAAACCATTATTGCCCCACTTTTATTTGCTACTTTAGTGGTTGGCATTGCTGGTCATTCTAATTTAAAACAAGTTGGAAGAATGGGATTAAAGGCAATTATTTATTTTGAAATTGTAACCACTCTTGCTTTGTTCATCGGACTTGCAGCTATTAATATTTCAAAGGCAGGTGTGGGTTCATCACTTCAAGCTCAACCCAATCAAATTGAAAAAGCAAATCAATTACTCGAACAAAAACAAACACATAACGTAATACTGGATATTTTTCCCGAGAACATTGCAAAATCAATTGGCGATAATCAGGTTTTACAAATTGTAGTGTTTAGTATTTTATTTGGAATTGCATTGGCAATGGTTACAAGTGATAAGAAAAAACCAATGCTTGAGTTTGCCGAAAGTTTAAGTGAAGTGATGTTTAAGTTTACCAATTTGGTAATGAAATTTGCTCCCTTTGCAGTTGGTGGTGCCATTGCCTATTCGGTGGCTTCAATGGGTTTAGGTGTGCTGCAAGATTTGTTAATGTTACTGGTTACTTTATATGCTGCACTTATCGTTTTTGTATTATTTGTTTTTGTGCCTATTGGCTTTATGGTAAAACTTCCTTTCAAAAAATTTATTGATGCCATTAGTGAACCCGTTTCTATTGCATTTGCAACAGCAAGTTCGGAAGCGGCATTACCAAAGGCAATGGAGAATTTAGAAAAAATGGGGATCCCCAGAAAAGTGGTTGCATTCGTTTTGCCAACTGGCTATAGTTTTAATTTAGATGGCACTACTTTATACCTTTCATTAGCATCTGTTTTTGTAGCACAAGCATGTGGAATTGATCTTACATTTCCACAACAAATTCAAATGTGTTTAATATTGATGTTAACTTCAAAAGGAGTTGCCGGAGTACGTGGTGCTTCCTTTTTAATTTTAGTGGGAACTGTTCAATCCATGGGACTCGACCCACATAAAGCATTTGCCATTTTAGCCATTGATGCCTTAATGGATATGGGAAGAACATCCGTGAATGTAGTTGGAAATTGCTTAGCTACTTTTGTGGTAGCTAAATGGGAAAAAGAAATTTAATTCTTATTCTTAATCATAAATCCATCACAATTTTTAAGTTCGATTTTAGTTTTTCGAATTCGATTCTCTGTTAGTTTTCCTATTCGTTGAAAAAAACTTTTACTATCAAGGGCTTTTATTTAATCAACTAATTATTTGGTGCTCCATTTGCAACCCACATCGTTATAATTTTAATTTCACAATCACTAATTTTAGCACTCTGATCTAAAGGCATGGGAACTGAACCTGATGTATGATTAATCGCTTTTAAAACATCTCCATTATCAACTTCGGATTTTAATACAGTATAATCATCATAATTATATCCGCTTCCTTTTGTTGTATAAACAGCACTTCCATGGCATCTTAAACAATTATTTGTTAACACTTTTTTGATTTGAACAGAATACTTTATGTTAACCGTATCGCAAGACGAACTATCGTGATGAGTTGTATCTATAGGAGTTACAACAATTGTCTTAGCTTTTGCAGGCACTTCTGTTGGATCATGTTTGCATGAAGCAATTAATCCAACAAAAAATAATAAAATGATTAAATAATTTTTCATGACATACTTACTTACGAAATTATTTCCCTTATAGATTTCTTATCAAATCTAATTCTTTATAGTTTACGTAGTTTATATTTGATGATGCAAATAAGAAAAACTGTTACTTTATTATTCACAGCATGTATAATTTTTGTATTGATGTCAAACACATACAAAATTTTCTCAACAGGTGCTCCCATAGCAAGTACAAGTGCTCCACAAGAAGCAACTTGTGGTAAAGTTGGATGTCATGCTGATAATATAATCAATACAGGAAACGGAGTCATTACTGTTCAATTTAACAACAACCAACTTATTTATGAACCCGGAAAAACTTATACCATAACCGTTTCTTTAAGCCAAGAAAATATTGAACGATTCGGTTTCGAATGCGTATCACTTTTTGATGTGGATTCAAGCAATGCAGGAGATTTTATTTTAACTGATGCCAATCGAACACAAATTTTAGAAGGTGCAAATCAATTTGCCACACGAAAATATATTACCTATAAATCTGCTGGTACAAATCCATTTTCTAATGGACTTGGTCAGTGGACATTTAGTTGGAAAGCTCCCCTAGAAAGCAAAAGTTCAGTTACCTTTTATATAGCAAGTATTGCCGCCAATAATGATGGGACTGATAATGGGGATTTGGTGTATACAAAATCATTAACCATTATTCCAAAAACAGAAACTAGCATAAAAAATATTAGCGATGATAATGTGATTGACATTTCTCCAAATCCAATAAAAGACGTATTCACTATTTCATATCAGCTAAAAAAATCGGGCATTACAACTATTTCATTGTTTGATATAGAGGGAAAAGAAAAGGCAATTTTATTTCAAGCAGAACAAAAAACTGAAATGCAAAAACTCGTCATTAATAATCTAGATAAATCGTTAAAAGGAATTTATTTTTTAGCCATTAAAACAAATGAAGAAGTGATGTACAAAAAAATATTTATCGAACAACAATGAAAAACAAATTGCTTGTGCTATTGCCGTTAATCTTACTGGTTGTTTTATTTTCATCACTATCAGAAAAACAAAAAACAATTTGTGGAATTGAGGTATCTAAAAATATTTTAAAAACATTAAAAAGCTCTGGCCCTCCATCATGTTTTGCAGGCGAACCTCCAAATAATAGAAGTTGTACCACTCCAACTTGCCATGATGATGGAACCGTAAATACAGGAACAGCAAAAGTGATAATGGATTTAGATGGTGCCGAAAACGGATACATTCCAAACCATATATATACCATCAATATTTCTGTAAGTAAACCAAATATGTTAAGAGCTGGCTTTCAAATGATACCCATATTGGATAGCGATATTACTGTTACTCCAGGAACAATAATTTTGATGGATAGCAATAGAACGCAAGCGCTCAATAAAAATTTTTCTCATAATGGTGGATGTGGTAATTATGAAAAAACATGGATTGAACACACGTATGCAGGAGTAAATGTGATAGACACAGGTTTTAATAAATGGTCGTTTAAATGGATAGCACCAGCAAGTGATGTAGGAACAATTACTTTTTATTTGGGTGCTTTAGAATCCAATAACGACCTCTCTCAAAAAGGAGATCAAGCTTATACGTTAAAGAAAACCATTGCTTTAAAAACTAACGTAGGAGTTAATAAAGCGGAACAAAAATTAATAGGTAATATCTATCCAAATCCAGCATCAACAGAACTATTTATTAAAATAAATTATGAAGAAGTTGATGCCATTATTTTATACAATTTAATGGGCAAAAAAATAAGTGAATGGAATAAAAACGATATACAAACAATTCATGATAATCTCATAAAAATTACTCTTCAAAATCATCAATCAGGAATTTATTTTTTGCAGCTAAAAAATAAAAATACTCAATTGCTTCAAAAAATAATAATTAGCAATTAATCATTGCAGATGTTCATAGCATTGATAGGTGTCACCTTTTATTATCCATTTAATTTCAATCATTTATCAAAACATTTATATCTATAAAAAACCGAAACATATTATATTGCGTAAATTAGTCTGTTAAATTATTTAATCTAAAAAAATATGAAAAGATTTACACTTTCAACACTGGGCTTAATACTAACTACAATGTTAAGCACAATGTCTGCACAAGCAGATCACTTAAGTGATAGGCTTACATTCTCAGCCCGCTTGCAACCCGCACAGGGAGTTACCACAAACGCAAATGGTGTTGCTGCATTTATGCTTAATTCCACTCGCGACACCATGTATTTTACTACAAGTTTTTCAAACTTAAGCAGTCCATTAACGGGTTATCATATCCATAATGCACGCACCGGAGGAAATGTAATTATTGATTTTGACGGTAAAATTGAAAAAAACACAGTAAGAAGTTTTATTACTGGAAGTCAACTTACACCATTATTAATTTCGGATTTTATTCAAGGTAATTTATACGTTGCCGTTCATTCAATTAATAATCCTGCTGTTGAAATTTTAGGTACTGTTAAATTAGAATCTGATTGGGGATTTGAAGCTTCCATTGATGGAACACAAGCATCTACAGCATCTGTTGCAATTGGCAGAGCATCTGTAAATTTTGGAATGAAGGGTGATACCGCAATCATAAGAGTGGCAACTAATTTATCAAACAAAATAGCCAGTGCACATTTACATACTGGTAAAGCCGGACAAAGCGGTGGAGTTATTTTAGATTTATCTGGATTAATTGCAACAGACAGTAGTTCAATTGTTGGAGGAGTTTCTATTTCTGCACTAACATGGACAACCTTAATGGCTGCATTATTAAATGATAGCATCTATTTAAATATCCATACTGCTGCTTTTCCTGGTGGAGAAATAAGAGGACAAGTTCGCACAACAAAAACGCTTCGCTTTGATGCTTGGATGAACCCTGCTGCAATAATTGCTGGAGGTGGTAGCCTTGCTAAAGCATCTACTGGTTATGGCATTTCAACATTATGGATTAATAACACTATGGATACGTTAAAATACAGCGTGTTTTTTAAAGGTTTATCAAGCAATGCCAATGCTGCACATTTTCATAATGCAGAAGCCAATGCAAGTGGCCCTGTTGTTAAACCAGTAACAATTACTGGAAATACAATTTCAGGAATTTGGACAAAAACAGATGTAACAAATCCACTAACAAATGCACTAATTAGCCAACTAATTGAAGGTGGATTATATTTAGTAATTCATACTGATAGTAACGCTAATGGTGAATTGAGAGGACAAGTAGTTCGTTTGGCTCGTGAAGGTTTTATTGCCGAAATAAACGGAACACAAGCATCTACATTATCTCGTGCAAAAGGTTCGGCAATTGCCTCTTATGATAGAGATAGAACCAATCTTCATTATATGATTTCTTTTGATGATTTAACTTCTCCATTTGCATCAGCACATTTTCATACTGGTAAAAAAGGTCAATCAGGTCCTGTGGTTTATGATTTAACAACTCCAACTAATAATGGATTTTATAACTATTGGACAAGCGCTACCGGATTTAATAATACTCAATCACTTGCGTTAAGAAGAAATGATAGTATGTATATTAATATTCATACAAACAATTTTGCAGGTGGAGAAATTCGCGGACAATTAATGAGAGATTATAAAATTTCCTCTCCATCAATGACTCCTCCTCCAATTCAAAATCCAGATTTTTTAGCTGATCGTTTAACTTTCTCTGCAAGATTACAAGCTGCACCTGGCGTTACTACAAACGGAAATGGTGTTGCTGCATTTATGTTAAACTCAACTCGCGACACTCTTTATTTCACAATCAGTTATGCAAAATTAACAAGTGCATTGAATGGGATTCATATTCACAATGCACGTACTGGAGGAAATGTAATTATTGATTTTGATGGAAAAGTGAGTGGCAATACCGTTAGAAGTTTCTTAACCGGAACTCAACTTACAGGTTTGCTTGCTGATTTTATTCAAGGTAACTTATATGTTGCTGCACATACTATTACAAATCCAGCTGTTGAAATTTTAGGTACAGTTAAATTAGAATCTGATTGGGGTTTTGAAGCCGTAATTAATGGAACACAAGCTGCAACAGCATCAACAGCAACTGGTCATGCCTCTATCAATTTTGGTATGAAAGGCGATACTGCAGTAGTGAAAGTAGTAACTAACTTATCAAATAAAATTGCAAGTGCTCACTTACATACAGGTAAATCAGGACAAAGTGGTGGTGTTATTTTAGATCTTTCAGGATTAATAGGAATGGATAGTACTTCACTTGTTGGTGGTGTAACACTTTCAACTCCAACATGGACTAATTTATTGGCAGCATTAATGACTGATAGTATTTATTTAAACATTCATACTGCTGCATTTCCTGGCGGAGAAATAAGAGGACAAGTTGGAACCACAAAAAATCTTCGTTTTGATGCTTGGATGAACCAACAAGGAATTGTAAATGCAGGAGGAACTCCAACTCAAATTTCTAATGGATATGCTGTTTCAACACTATCATTAAACAATACCATGGATACATTAACATACAAGGTATTGTTTACCGGATTAGCAAGTGCCGCTACTGCTGCACACTTTCATAATGCTAATATAATCTCAAATGGTCCTGTTGTGAAAACACTCACTATTTCAGGAAATACTATTTCAGGAATTTGGACTAAAAACGATGCTGAACCATTAAACAATACCATGCTTAGTGAATTATTAAAAGGTAATTTATACCTTGTTATTCATACAACAAATAATCCTAATGGTGAACTACGCGGACAAGTTTATCGTTTAGCACGTGAGGGTTATATAGCAGAATTAAATGGCACACAAGCATCAACAACAAGTACTGCTTTAGGAACTGCAATTGCTTCTTACGATAGAGATAGAACCAATTTACATACCATGGTTTCATTTGATAATTTGCAAGGAACTGTTTCTTCAGGTCATATTCATGCAGGAGTAAAAGGTCAAGCAGGTGGAGTATTAATTGATTTGGATCCTTTCACAAATAATGGAAGTTACAAATATTCAAAAGGTGCTGATGGATTTAACGATATGACTTCAATAGCTATGCGTAGAAACGATAGCACTTATGTAAATATTCATACATCAACATTTGCAAATGGAGAAATACGCGGACAATTAATGAGATACTATCGCATTTCATCAGCAACTATAATTGGTATTGCTGAGCAATTGTTAACAAAGGGTTCTTCAGTAAGTGTATATCCTAATCCTGTTAATGACAGATTAACTGTTAAGCTTGATGCAAAAGAAAATGCAAAAGCAACAGTTGTAATTTATGATTTAAACGGACGTATAGTAGTCACAGAAAATGCCAACGTAACAACTGGTAATAATGAAATTACTTTAAACACCTCAACACTTAATAACGGATTTTATATTGTCGAATTGCAACTTAACGGACAAGCTGCATCTCATGTAAAATTATTAAAAAATTAAATCTTAGTCTATTTTAATTAAAAGCCCTCTGGAGAAATTCAGAGGGCTTTTATGTTTTATAAATATTATTTTGCATTGGTGTTGGAATCAAAATCATATCATGCTAAATAAATTTTTCCCTATCTCAAGTTGGATAAAAAATTACTCTTTAAAAACTTTAAGTAGTGATGCTTTTGCAGGAATTACTTTAGCCGCTTTTGCAATTCCTATTTCTTTAGCATACGCTGCATTGGCAGGATTGCCACCTCAATATGGAGTTTATGGATACTTAATAGGCGGAGTTTTTTATGCCATGTTGGGAACAGGAAAACAAATTGCTATTGGCCCTACTGCCGCAATTTCTTTAGTAATTGGAAGTACTATTTCTGCAATGGCAAATGGTGATATTCATCGTTGGGCTGATATTGCTTCGCTTACAGGATTAGTATTTGGAGCAATGAGTATTATTGCCTATTTATTGAGGTTAAGTGGATTTATAAGTTTTATCAGCCAAACCGTTTTACTCGGTTTTAAAGCAGGTGCTGCAATTACTATTGGGCTCACACAATTGCCAAAATTATTTGGTGTGAAAGGTGGTGGAGATCATTTTTTTGAACGATTATCTTTACTCTTTCAACAATTGCCAGAAACCAATTTGCCGGTTTTTATTTTTGGAATATCAGCTATTGCTATTTTAATAGTTGGCGAAAAAATATTTCCCGGAAAGCCCATTGCTATCATTGTAGTTATCATTTCTATTCTACTTATATCATTTACCTCAATAGGTAATATGGGATTTGGCACAGTTGGATTATTACCATCAGGTTTGCCCGAGCTTTATATTCCATCCATAAAAGTAAACGATATTGACGAAGTACTTCCACTCGCATTTGCCTGTTTTCTTTTAGCTTATATCGAAAGCGTTTCGGCTGCAAAAACCTTTGCGCAAAAAAATGGATATGAAATAGATGCGCGACAAGAATTACTCGCTTTAGGTATTGCAAACATGGCTAACGCATTCGGGCATGGATTTCCAGTTACAGGTGGATTATCGCAAAGTGCAGTGAATGACGAAGCTGGTGCAAAAACCCCAATGGCATTAGTATTTGCATCTGCATCCATCGCTTTTTGTTTATTATTTTTAACTGGATTTATGCAACGTTTGCCTGTTGTAATTTTGCCAGCAATTGTATTAGTGGCTATAAAAAATTTAATTGATTTTAAAGAACTCAATAGAACACGTAAAGTAGATTTGAATGCTTTTTTAATTGCAATGATTGCCTTTATCAGTGTTATTATTCTAGGCATTTTAAAAGGTGTGCTAATTGGCGCTATTGCTACTTTATTATTATTAATTAAATCTATATCCAATCCCAATGTAGCTTTTTTGGGAAGAATTCCAGGAACAAAAAGATATTCAGATTTAAAACGTCATGCTGATAATGAAACCATTTCTGGGGTATTAATTTTTAGAGTGGAGGCTCCTTTGCTTTACTTTAATACAGATAATATTAGAAAAGCTATTTGGGCAAAAATACTTTCATCACCATCCAATCTCAAATTAGTAATTTGGGATTTAAGTTCTTCTCCAGAAGTAGATATGGAAGGCGCAAAATTAATCAGAAAAGTTTATATTGATTTACAAGAACGAGGTATCAATTTAAAAGTTACTGAAGCACTTTCTTCTGTTAGAGATCGATTACGCTCAGAAGATTTAGAACATCTTTTGGGGCATATCAGTAGAGTAGTTTCTAATGATGATTTGGTAGAAAAGTTTTTGAAAGAATCAAAATCGGCCTAACTCATTTACGCAAAAAAAAGCGCATCAACTTTCGTTGTGCGCTTTTCAATTTTTTGTTGGCGTAAATTTATGCTTCTGCTTTTACTACTGGCATCACAGATACATAAGATCTGTCGTCAGCTTTCTTTTTGAAAACCACTTTTCCATCAATCAATGCAAATAATGTATGATCTTTTCCCATACCTACATTATCGCTTGGGTGGTGTTTAGTTCCACGTTGACGAACAATAATGTTTCCAGAAGTTGCCCACTGACCACCATAAATTTTTATACCAAGTCGCTTGCTATGTGATTCACGACCATTTTTTGAACTACCCGCTCCTTTTTTGTGTGCCATTGTGTTTAGTGCTTAAACGTTAAACAATTTTTAATTACGAATTGATTGTTTCAATCAAAATTTTTGTGAAAGATTGACGGTGACCGTTCAATTTTCTATATCCTTTTCTTCTTTTCTTTTTGAAAACGATAACTTTATCACCTTTTAGGTGAGTTAAAACTTTTGCTTTCACTGAAGCGCCATCCACACGTGGTGCACCTATAGTTACTTGTCCGTTGTTATCTAATAACAACACATCATTCAGTTCAATGCTGGCGCCTTCCTCTTGTTGCAATCTATGCACGTAAAGAGTTTGGTCTTTTTCTACTTTGAACTGTTGGCCAGCGATTTCCACTATTGCGAACATATCTTTATTTGTTTATTTATTTTATTAAAAGGACGGCAAATATAAGGCTCATTTTTACAAATACAAACGTTTCTTTCCTTTTCGTAATTTGGCAATAATGCTAATCAATAAAGCTAATAAAATTGAAGATGAATTATTAACGGTTATATAAATCTCTAATGGCAACTGAAGCTAAAGTGCATCCAAATATATTTGGCATATAACTGATAGTTCCAACTGCCGATTTTTTATGCCGTGCATCCATTAATCTTACTTGTGCATTTTCATATTTTTGCTCTGATGAAAACACCACCTTAAGTCCATTATAAATAGCCAACTTATGTAAATATTTTCTCACATAACGTGCTAAATGACAGTTATAGGTTTCAGAAATATCAGCTACTTTTATTTGTGAAGGATCAACTCGTGAACCAGCTCCCATCGAACTCACAATTGGGATATTTCTTTCTAAGCAAGATTTAATAAAAAAAACTTTTGGAGAAAGTGTATCAATACAATCCAAGGCGTAATCAAAATTTCCTTCATCCAAAATATCATACGTTAACTGATCTTTCATAAACTCCGAAATAATGGTAAGATTAAGATCGGGATTAATATCAAGTAAACGCGCAGCAAGTATTTCTGTTTTTAGTTTTCTATCACTACTCACTAATGCAGGTAATTGTCGGTTACGATTTGTTTCTTCTACAATATCAGCATCCACAATGGTCATTTTCCCAATACCAGACCGAGCAATCATTTCGGCTGCAATTCCACCCACACCGCCAAGTCCAACTACCAATACATTTGAGTTTATAAGTGTATTTAATTTTTCCTCACCCAATAATAATTGAGTGCGAGCCATCCAAGGTTTTATTTCTTTTTGCATGAAAATTTGATGTTATGTTGTTTTGAAAACTTGCGCAAATGTAAAAAACAGTTGCTCTTTTAATACATCCATTTTAACTCCTTTTATTTCGGAAGCTCGAACATAAATATCAAAAATGCTGACGTGGTGAGCAGTATCCGTTTCCAGAAAAAAAGAATCTAATGGAATATGCTTGAGTAAATCAAATTGTGTATGCCCCAAAATATTTTTGCCAAATGAAAGTTTGCAATTGTATTTTAACAGTTCTTTAGCTTGATGTTGATTGCCATTAAACTGGTGAAATATAAATGGCACTTTAGTTTTTTTTAAGTAAGGGATAAAATCAGAATAGCTTTTTACCGCATGAACAATTATTGGTTT
This sequence comes from Bacteroidota bacterium, assembly GCA_025359805.1. GTDB lineage: Bacteria > Bacteroidota > Bacteroidia > UKL13-3 > UKL13-3 > CAIUEQ01. Next base: position 29,723 of record JANYDU010000009.1, on the reverse strand, counting down.
TTTATACTTTTCCGCCACATGAAGTTGAGCTTCAAAATAATCCATTTGTATTTTTATTGAGGTATTAATTGCTCTGTCAATTCCAATTTCGCCAATAGCCAATACATTTTTTGATGATGCAGAAATAGTTATTTCATCAACACAATTATCAATAGTTTTTTGAAATAAATACCAAGGATGTAAACCAATAGAAACAGAATAAGTCAATTCTTCAAGTTGAGATTTATTTAGTTCCAAAAATGCATTTCGTATCACAAATTCATTTTCCATTTTTGGTTTATGGTGCGTGTGTATATTAATGAGTGAAGTATTTTTTGGAAACATGTACACGAAGTTAATAATTCGTTCATTCCAATTTTTATAACTTAGCTAAGTTTGCCAAATAATTTAAGTATATGAAAATAAAGTTACTGATCATTGCTATTTTTTTATTCATTATTTCTTCTTGTCAATTTGGTAGGTTTATCATTTATAATTTTGCCGATATCAATGATTATAAAAAATTCCCTAAACGAGATTTGCACGCCAATAATAAACCTTTTGTTTTTCCAAAAGGAAGATCAGAAGGCGCAAGAGTACCAAAAGGACTCACAATAAATGGAAAAGAAGTTTCCATTGAAAGTTATTTACAATCCAATAAAACAGTAGCATTTTTAATTATTCATAATGATGTAATCGTGTATGAAAAATATTTTTCGGGGTATGATTCATCGTCTATTGTGCCCTCTTTTTCAATGGCAAAATCATACACATCTGCATTAATTGGATGTGCAATTGACGATGGTTTAATTCAGTCTGTGGATGAGCCTGTAACCAATTACATTCCTGAATTAAAAAAAAACGGATTCGAAAAAGTAACCATCAAACATTTATTACAAATGACATCTGGACTTGATTTTAACGAAAGTTATTACGATCCTTTTGGTGATGCTGCTGCATTTTATTATGGCAAAAAATTAAAAGAAAACACCTTACACCTTACTCTTAAAAGAGCACCGGGCATACAATTTGATTACACAAGTGGAACCACACAAATATTGGGATTAGTTTTAGAACGTGCTTTAAAAACAGAAAACATTACACATTATTTTGATCGTAAAATTTGGTTTCCTTTAGAAATGGAATTTGATGGCAGTTGGAGCATTGATAAAAATGATGGAATAGAAAAAACATTTTGTTGCATCAATGCACGAGCAAGAGATTTTGCAAAATTTGGAAGACTCTATTTAAACAATGGAAACTGGAATGGCAAACAAGTTATTTCGGCAAATTGGATAAAAGAATCAACTACTCCCGATGTTACAAATGGAGGAACCAATTATTACAAATACCAATGGTGGCTATCGTCAAATGATCCGGGAAGTTTTTATGCTGAAGGACATTTAGGGCAATATATTTATGTGAATCCTGCCAAAAAATTAATTATTGTGAGACTTGGAAAAGGTTATGGAGAAACGAATTGGAATAGTTTGTTTAGTAACTATGCTGCAACGGTTGAATAAAAAATTATTCTAATACCCTATTTATTTCGTTTATAAAATCAACCATATTTATTGGCTTCGAAATAATTGATGAAAAAATGTATCCCGTATTATTTTTAATGGTATCATAAGCGGTATAAGCAACCACTGGAATAGCGTTATTAGTATTACTTTCTCTTATCGTTTTTAATAAATCGTTTCCATCACTCTTCGAATCATTTCCCAAATAAATATCGGTAATAACCAAATCAAATTGTTGTGATAAAAACAAATGAATGGCTTCATCAAAAGTGCTAACCACGGTAACATCAAATTTACTATTCAAATATAATTTGAGTAATTCTTGATTCACTAAATCATCCTCAAGAATGAGTATTTTTTTCATCATATAAATTATTTTTCATCCCACTACGAAGCAAAATTATTTAATATTTCAATAGCTCAACAATCATTTTTTGCACCGTTAAATCATCAACGTTTTAGTGTTGCAAAACTCCTTTAATCCTTGCTCACCAAGCTCTCTCCCAAATCCCGAACTTTTTATCCCACCAAAAGGAAACCTTGGATCTGATTTAACAATGGCATTTACGTAAACATTTCCTGTTTGGATTTTTGAAGCCATTATTTTTGCTTGTTGCAAATTTTTTGTCCAAATAGAAGCCCCCAAACCAAATGAAGTATCGTTTGCCAATTCAATCGCTTCATCTTCATTATTTACTATAAAAACAGACAGCACCGTTCCAAATAATTCTTCTTCATATGCCACAGATCCTTTTCGAATATTGGAAAGAATTGTTGGCGGATAAAAAAATCCTTTATCCATTTTTTGTGCCGATTGAAAAATAATTTTTGCTCCTTGCTCCAAACTTTTATCAACCTGTGATGCTAATTTATCTCTCAAATCTTTTCGCGCTATTGGACCAATTTGTATTGATGATTCTGAAGGATTTCCCATTTTCAATTCACTTACTTTTTTAATAAGTTTTAACGTAAATTCATCAGCAATTTTCGCGCTAAGAATAAACCGTTTTGCTGCAATACAACTTTGTCCGTTGTTTTGAAAACGTCCAACAATTGCTTGCTCCACAGCCAAATCAATATCAGCATCAGGTAATACAATAAATGGATCACTACCCCCTAATTCGAGCACCGATTTTTTAATATATTTTGCAGCTGTTGATGCCACAATACTTCCTGCTTTTTCACTCCCTGTTAATGTGCATGCTTTAACTCTTTTATCGGCAATAATGGTTGTAATCTGCTCTTCATCAGCAAAAATGGTTTGCACAATTCCTGATGAAAAACCAGCCTCATTAAATAATTTTTGCAAAGCCAATGCACATTGAGGAACATTAGGTGAAGGCTTTATAAGCATTGCATTCCCTCCCATTAAAACGGGTGTTGCGCTTCTAATTATTTGCCAATAAGGAAAATTCCAAGGAAAAATTCCAAGCACAATTCCCATGGGTTCATACAATACATGAACCTCTTTTCCATTTTCAATTTTAGTGATTTGTGGAGCTAAAATTTGTGCTGAATGTTCGGCATAAAATTCACAACCTCTTGCACATTTTAATACTTCGGCTTTTCCTTCTGCAATTATTTTTCCCATTTCAAGTGTTGCTAACTCAGCAAGTGAATCTACATTTTGTTTGATGAGAGAAGCTAATGTTAAAAACAATTTTGATCGTTGTTCAAATGAAGTTTTACTCCATAATTTTTGAGCATTATTTGCTTGCTCTAAAACCTTTTCAAGGTGTTGATTAGATATAGTTGGGTATGAGGAAAGCTCTTGTTCGGTAAATGGATTGACAGAAATAAATGAACTCATAATAATATGACTAATTAACCAGCAAAATGTTTTGCGAAGTTATAATTTAACGATGCAGCAAAATGATTATTTCATCAATACTCAATTCTTGCTGGGTTCCTGATTGAAGATTTTTTAACACTAATTTTCCACTTTGCATTTCATTATCGCCAATGATGCATGCATAAGGAATTTGTAAAGCATTAGCATAATCTAATTGCTTACCAATCTTTTTCAAATCAGGGTAAATTTCGGAAGCAATATTTTCATCTCTTAATTTTTTTAAACAACTTAAGGCATATTGTTGTGAAGCAGAATCAAAGCAACAAAATAAAACTTTGGTATGGGTTGATGTAATAGTTGGAGGAAATAAATTCAACTCATCCATCACATCATAAATTCTATCTAACCCAAATGAAATTCCAACTCCTGAAACGTTTGGCAAACCAAAAATTCCAGTAAGGTTATCGTAACGCCCACCACCACCAATGCTTGATTTTAAAGAACCTTCAGTTGATACTACTTCAAAGATGCAACCAGTGTAATAGGATAAACCACGAGCTAAAGAAAGATCCATTTTGATATTAATTGAACTGTTAACAGCTAAAAGTGAGTTTCCAATTTTATATAATTCATCAACACCTTCTTTGAACATTTTTGAACTCTTATAATAATCACTTATTTGTAGAAGACTGATATTGTAAATGAAACGAGGTTTTGTTGAAGATAAGAAAATAGTACTGTCTTCTTGAACAAATAAAATATCAAATATTCCATTCAATTTCAATTTATCAAATCCTTTGTCAATTAATTCTTCAATTACTTCATCTTTTCCGATTTTGTCAATTTTATCTAAACTAATCGTAAAATCAATTAACCTTTCAGGTGCTCCAATTTCCTCTACAATTCCTTGTAGTATCTTCCTGTTATTAATTCTTAATTCATAATTCTTAATTCCTAATTTCACAAATGCTTCATCATAGATCTGAATTAAATCTACTTCATTTAATAAACTATCACTTCCCACTACATCTGCATCACATTGCCAGAACTCGCGGTAGCGACCTTTTTGCGGTCTGTCGGCACGCCACACGGGTTGCATTTGGTATCGTTTAAAAGGAAAGGTAATTTCATTTTGATGCATTACCACGTAACGTGCAAATGGAACGGTTAAATCATAACGGAGCCCTTTTTCAGAAATTTGTGAAGTGATGAGTTTTGAATTATGAGTAATAAGTTCTTCATCTTTAACATCCTTTAAAAAATCTCCAGAGTTTAAAATTTTAAACAATAATTGATCGCCTTCATCTCCATATTTTCCCTGCAACGTAGAAAGATTTTCCATGGTTGGAGTTTCAATAGGCATAAATCCGTATTTTTTAAAAACAGTTTCAATAGTGTTTAAAATATATTTTCGTTTAGCCACTTCAATAGGGCCAAAATCGCGTGTACCTTTTGGTAATGATGGTTTGTTGCTCATAATTTATCAGGGCGAAAATAAGAATAATTTTGAGGGAATAATGATGAATTATAAATGTTGAATATTGAATGCAAAAAAGAATGCCCTATTTATAAAACATTTTGCTTAACATTGACTATCAAATTTATAATCATGAAAAACAAGATTTTATTAGTATCAGCGACAATAGTTTTTTTAAGCATTGGCTGCAAAAAACATGATGAAGATGGGATGTGCAGTAAACATAAACATACTACCACAACTTCAACCACAACAACTCCCTCAAACGGTAAAGTTGAAATTACAAATGCGGAGGTTAATAAAACTGAGGTGCAAAAATAATTTTACGCACCCCTTTTAACTAATTCATTTGCATAGCAGCATCTAAGTACACAAAAATATCTGCGGGTAATTCATCACCTGCTTTTGCTGCTCGTTTATGCCCCAATCTTACTACTATCATTTTTAAATCTGGAATAGCAAAAACATATTGTCCTCTTATTCCTCGCATATAAAAAATATTATGCTCTTTGTATTTCATCAGCCACCATTGGTATCCATATTTATCATTTTGCTTTCCTTCTCTATCTACCAAATTGGCAAAAGAAACAGATTCTTTTACATACGTTGTATCAACAATTTGTTGTCCGTTCCAATTTCCATCATTCAAATATAATTTTGCAATACGTGCATAATCACGTGCATTGGTGTAAAAACAACAACTCACTTTTTCCATTCCTTTTTCATCCAAACTCCAAAAAGCTTTGTCTTCGGCACCAATAGGTTTCCATAATTTTTCGGTTGCATAATCAGCTACATTTTTACCCGTAGCTTTTTTTAATATCATTCCTAATAACTGTGAATCGCCACCTTTATAATGCCAAATTTTTCCGGGTTCAGTTTTCACTTTTGCTTTTAAAGTTAGCGCATTTACATCAGGACCGTAATAGGCTTCAGCAGGCCATGCAAGTGGACTCACATACTCTTCTTTAAAATCAATTCCACTGCTCATGGTTAGCAAATTTTTAATTGTAATTTTTGCTTTTTCGCCTTCTTTAAATTCATCTAAATAATTTGCAACAGGTTCATCTATACTTTTTATCAGTCCTTCTTTTAAGGCACATCCAATTAAAATAGAATTGATAGATTTTGCCATCGAAAATGAGTTAACCAAAGAGTGTTCGTTATATCCTTCCCAATATTGTTCATGCAATAAACTGTCGTTTTTTAAAACAAGAAAAGCCACGGTTTTATAGGTTGCCATTTTACCTAATAAATCATCACTAATTTTTTGTTTATTATAGGTTGATGAAACAAGCCAAGGTTGAGGTTGTGATATGGAAATTTCTCTTTCTGTAAACAGATCTAATTCATCAATATCAGGCCCCATTTTTCCACTAAAAATAGTCATTGCTAAAACTTTATTTACATATAAATTTCCGGTAAATAACATTAACAATTCTGCTACAAAAATGATAGCAAATAGTATAATAAGAATTCGTTTTATGATTTTCATGCAAAGAATAAATTATATCAAATAAAAACTATTATTTTTTCATCAACAACATTTTCGCTTCCTCTAATTTTTGTTTTTCGGCTTTGGGTAATTCTGGGAAAGATAAATTTAGACTTTCTAACTTCCTCACTAAAATATTTGCAATAGCTGCTCTGGTATACCATTTATTATCGGCAGGAATAATATACCAAGGTGCTTCATTAGTCGATGTAGCTTCAATTGCATCTTCATAACAGGTTTGATATTCATCCCAATATTTTCGCTCATTAATATCAGAAAAAGAAAACTTCCAATTCTTTTCTTCATTCTCTATTCTTTCAAGCAATCGTTTTTGTTGTTCTTGTTTTGAGAGGTGAAGAAAAAATTTTAGGATGATGGTTCCGTTCTGAACTAAATTTTTTTCGAACCCGTTTATTTGTTTAAAACGATGTTGCCAAAATCCTTTATTTATTTTTTTTATTTCATTAAAGTTGGGCAATTTTTCATCTAAAATAAATTCGGGATGAACTCTGCATATTAATACATTTTCATAATACGAGCGATTAAAAATTCCAATCTTACCCGATTCAGGTAATGCTTTATTGAATCGCCAAAAGTAATCATGTTCATAATCTTCATCGGTTGGATGCTTAAAACTTTTTACGCCACATCCTTGAGGATTCAATCCACTCATCACATGTTTAATCACCCCGTCTTTTCCAGCAGCATCCATGGCTTGCAAAATAATAAGTACCGAATATTGATTACTTGCAAATAACTTCTCTTGCAACTTTATTAGCTTCTTAATATCATGTTGCATAGTTTGATTGGCTTCCTCTTCATCTTTAAAACCATCAGTGTATGCAGGGTTATGTTTCTTCAGTTTTAATTTCGAATCTTCTTTGATCAAAAACTTATCGATATGTTTTTTCATAGAGTGAAATTATAACAAAAAACCCGAACCATTGCTGATTCGGGTTTATATATATTGATTTTAGAATTGTTGAGATTAATATCCCATTCCGTCCATACCACCTGGCATTTGAGGCATAGCTGGTTTGTCTTCTTTTTCTTCAGCTAAAATACATTCGGTAGTTAACATCATACCTGCAACCGAAGCTGCATTTTGTAGAGCCACACGACTTACTTTAGTTGGATCAATAACACCTGCACCAATTAAGTTTTCGTAAACTTCGGTACGTGCATTATATCCAAAATCTGCTTTTCCTTCTTTTACTTTTTGAACAACTACAGAACCTTCTCCACCCGCATTTGCTATAATTTGACGAAGTGGTTCTTCGATGGCACGTTTAATAATTGCGATACCTGTATTCTCATCTTCATTCACACCTTTCAATTTCTCCAACGATTCGATAGCACGGATATAAGCTACACCACCACCTGCAACAACACCTTCTTCAACAGCTGCACGAGTTGCATGTAAAGCATCATCAACACGATCTTTCTTTTCTTTCATTTCTACTTCAGATGCTGCACCAATATAAAGAACAGCAACACCACCAGCTAATTTAGCTAAACGCTCTTGCAATTTTTCTTTATCGTAATCAGAAGTTGTGTTTTCAATTTGTGCTTTTATTTGACCAACACGAGAAGAAATTGTTTCCTTTTTACCAGCACCATTGATGATGGTAGTATTATCTTTATCAATAGAAATTTTTTCTGCTTTACCAAGCATACTCATATCAGCATTCTCCAATTTAAATCCTTGTTCTTCGCTGATTACTTGTCCACCTGTTAAGATAGCAATATCTTCTAACATCGCTTTTCTTCTATCACCAAATCCTGGTGCTTTTACAGCAGCAATTTTTAACGACCCACGAATTTTATTTACTACTAAAGTAGCTAATGCTTCGCCTTCAATATCTTCTGCAATAATTAAAAGTGGTTTTCCTGTTTGAACAACTTGCTCTAAAACTGGTAACAACTCTTTCATGTTACTAATTTTTTTATCATAAATTAAAATAAAAGGAGCATCTAAATCCACTTCCATTTTTTCGGTATTGGTAACAAAATACGGAGACAAATAACCACGGTCAAATTGCATTCCCTCCACAGTTTTTACCTCTGTTTCTGTACCTTTAGCTTCTTCAACGGTTATTACTCCTTCTTTTCCAACCTTTGCCATAGCATCAGCAATTAGTTTTCCAATCACTTCATCGTTATTGGCAGAAATGGTTGCAATTTGCTCGATTTTTTTATTATCGTCACCAACTTTTTGTGATTGTTTTTCTAAGTTTTTAACAACAGCATCAACAGCTTTATCAATTCCACGTTTTAAATCCATTGGATTTGCTCCGGCCGCCACATTTTTTAGTCCAGCAGTAACAATTGCTTGAGCCAAAACTGTAGCTGTTGTAGTTCCATCACCTGCAATATCTGCAGTTTTAGAAGCCACTTCTTTAACCATTTGAGCACCCATGTTTTCAATTGGATCTTTCAATTCTATTTCTTTTGCTACCGTTACACCATCTTTAGTGATAGTTGGTGAGCCAAATTTTTTATCAATAACTACGTTACGTCCCTTTGGACCAAGTGTTACTTTTACTGCATTTGCTAAAGCATCTACACCACGTTTTAAACCGTCACGTGCATCTACACCATATTGAATTTTTTTAGACATAATTTTTTGATTTGATAATGTTGGTTATTTTTTGATTTGATAATTTAAAATACTGTGATTAAACAATTGCGAAAATATCACTCTCACGCATAATAAGATATTCTTTACCATCAACTGTAATTTCTGTACCTGCATATTTTCCGTACAAAATAGTATCTCCAGCTTTAACTGTCATTGGTTCATCTTTTTTACCAATTCCTGCTGCTATTACTTTTCCTCTTTGAGGTTTTTCTTTTGCTGTATCAGGGATGATAATTCCTGAAGCTGTTTTTTCTTCTGCGGCTGCAGGTTCTACTAGAACTCTGTCTGCCAATGGTTTTAATGATACTGCCATAGTTGTTTTATAAAATTTAAATGTAAAAATTTTTAAATGTGTGCGAACCCTTTATCACAAGCCATGCCAGCGGATTTTTTGTGACAGTTTTTCACAAAGGCTCGCAAAGGTTAACCGAAATTTTGACAATAGAGCCGACTTTATATTATTTTTTGTAGAGATACAACTCATGTGCAATTATATTTGACTAACCTATTTACCAAGCCGCATGGATAAAGAGCAGGAAATTATAAAAGGTTGTATTGATGGCAATAGAATTTGCCAAAGGCGTTTGTATGATTTTTTTGCTGCAAAAATGCTGGGTGTTTGTATGCGTTACGCAAAAGATAGAGCTGAAGCTGAAGACATGCTACAAGAAGGATTTGTAAAGGTATTTCAAAATATTGGCCGTTTTAAAAATGAGGGAAGTTTTGAGGGATGGATTAGACGAATTATGGTATTTACTGCCATCAATATTTTTAAGCATCGCATCCGTAAATTTCAAGAAGATTTTGATAAAGAAGGAATAGACGGTAGTTATGACGACCAAGTTATTGAAAAGATTACAGCCAGAGAAATTGTTGCACTTATCCAACAAATGCCCGATGGATATAAAATGATTTTTAATTTATATGCAGTTGAAGGTTACACACACAGAGAAATCGGAGAAATGTTGGGAATTGCCGAAGGAACATCAAAATCACAATACTCGCGGGCACGTCATTACATGCAAAAAGTTTTAACAACACATTACCATATTTTAAATGAACCTTTTCAAGAACCAAAATAAATCGTTTGAAGAAAAACTAAGCAAACAGTTGGAGGATTTGGAATACAAACCATCAGAATTGCTTTGGGACAAAATTTCTTCAACAATTCCTGATGATGGTTTTGAAACAGCTATTTCCGAAAGTGTAAATTCATATCAACCCAATCCAACTAATGAAAATTGGAATAAAATAGAATCTCAACTTCAACAAAAAAACGATTATAGAAAATTTTATTGGATACCATTATTGTTTTTATTCTCAGCGGCTACTGCTTATTTTGGGTATGAGATAAACAAGAAAAATGACAACTCAATTGCGGTAAATACAATTTCAAAAAAACAACTCATCAAACAACATGATGAAATAAATATGCCCAATTTAGACGTTGAAAAAAGTGATGCGTCAAAATTAAAACGCAAAAATATTATCCAAAATATACGAGTAAAAGGCAACACAAATTATTCATCCAACTCAACCAAAAAGCAAATTACTCAAGCTACTCGTAATAAGATATTATTACCAGAAAATAGTGCGAAAAAAATAGTGCCATTTATATCTATTTCAAATAATAAAAACAATCATCATTCATTTATAAATAAAAAATCGTTAACCCATTCAGATACCAAATATATTGCAGTTATTACTCCATCAAAAGAAATTAGAAACTCTTTATTAAACGATAAAAAACCTGAACCTCAAAAGGAAATTACTCAACAAAATAATTCAACACAAATACAACAAACATCAACTGTAATAAAGGAACAAAAATTTGAAAATAAGATAATCGATTCTGCACAAAATAACACTTCTTCTTTATTAGCATTATCAAATGTTCAACCTTCTTATGATTCAATTAATTTGTTAACTCAAAACAATATTGAAAAGAAAAAAACAACTGAAGATAAGCTAACAAAATATTCAATAACTGTTTTAACCGGCATGCACTATTGCTTTAATTATTTGAGCGCACCAAACAATTCGGGTATCAATTTTAAGGATAATATTTTACTCCGCAATAAACTTGAAACTCCTTCATTAGATTGGAGCGGAGCATTTTTATTAAATTATTCAATAAATGAAAAGTGGAAAATTTCTTCGGGTATTATGGTCAGTAATTTCACCCAAGAGTTTCAATATGCTATTACCACTCCAACAAGTATTCATAAAGGTTTGCCCGAAGTAGGAACATCATACACGAACTCCAATGATTCTATTATAAATGGAAATTCATACAACAACCGTATCAAATATACTTGGACAGAGATTCCATTATTTATTACCTATACCTTCAAACAAAAAGGAAAGTTTGGGTTCGATTTAATGGGGGGGGTGAGTTACGCTTTTATTACCGGGGTTGATGCTGCTTATGTTTCGTATGATAATGTTGGGCTACTTATTGTAAAAGATAAAAATGATTTTCCTGGAGTGAAAAACAACTTCTTTGTTCATCTTTACCCAACCCTTACTTACCAAGTTAACCCTTTGGTTTCATTGGGAGTTGCTCCTACATTTAAAATGAGTATTACTTCCATTACCGACAATGAAAACTGGGTTCAACAACATCCTTATTTTGTTGGATTATCATTAAGTTTGAGAAGAAAGTTTTAACTGACATTCCATTTCTTCGCATAAAAAAACCGACCCAAATGAGTCGGTTTTTTATTTATAAAATTCCTTTAATTATTTTGCTTCTGGTTGGGGTTGCGTTGCATCAGGCTGCGCTTGTTGCGCAGGTGCTTGTTGTTGAGGAGGTGCAACAGGTGCTGCTGGAGCTGCTGTATTTTCAACATTTTCTTTAATACGGGATTCTGGAGTTGATGACTCAGACTCACCAGTTGGGCGGAAAAAATTTGATGCCAACGAAAATGAAATCAAAATAACTGCAAGTATCCAAGTAGCTTTTTCAACCACATCTGTTGAGCGTTTAGCGCCCATAATTTGTTGAGGGGCAATAAAATTTGCAGCAATACCTCCACCTTTGGGATTTTGAATTAATACAACCAATGTTAAAAAAACACAGGCAATGATTGTTAGTATTGAAATGAAAATGAACATAGTTAATCGTTTTTAATTTCGTCTTTAATTTTTTGAATAAGGGTGGCAAAGTAAGTTAATTTGTGAGGATATATCAAGCATAATTTTTCATAAGCTCTAATGGCTTTTTTATATGCCCCTTGCTGATAATAAATATTTGCAAGTGTCTCTGTAACAAGGTCATCATCCTCTTCTCCACTTTGTTTAGCCACTTGTGCAGGTTTATAAAACTCTGCCTTTGGTCTGCTAATGCTTGGGTTTTCTCTAATAAATTTATCTAAAATAGATTCGAATTGATGAATATTGGTTTTAGGAATTTGCTCATCGATTTTCAACTCATGAACAATTGGAACCTCTTCAATAATTTGCTCTTGCTCTACCTCTATTTGTTCAACAATATCGTTTTGTTCCATTTGTTCTTTTATGCTACCACTGCTCAAAAGCAGCCACTCTGTAAAAGAAAAAGTTTCATTTTGATGTTGAATAATTTCGGGCTCAATTATTGGTTCAACTATAATTTCTTGAGTTTCATTCTTAATCGGAATAATTGCTTCCTCAATACTTTCAATGATAACTTCTTCGATAATTTTTTCTTCAACCTCCTCCTCAATAAAAATATCAGAAACCAACTCGGTTATTTTTTCTTCAATTTCAGGTAAGTGAATGATAGCGATTTCTTCAACAGGAGCTTCAATATTTAGATTATGTAAAAAACGATACAACAACTCTCTATTTGAAACCAACAGGGCAGTTGATTTTAATTGCTTTTCAAATTCGTAATGATTTTCATTGAACAGTGCTTTTGACAATAAAATATGATTGGCTTGAAAATAAGGGAAATCGACAGCAATATTTTTTAATGCTGTGATGTGCGACTTATCCAAATTTTGAGGATTATCTATAAGCGTTATGAATTCGGCTTTGTTCAAATTATGATTAGTAAATCATCACGAAGTAAATAAAAAAAATGAACTCACCAATTGATGAATGCCTTGTTAAAAATATCCTGCACCATAATATCTGTAACTTGAATAATTAAATCTGCTTCAATAGCAGAGAAGTTTTTATCGGCCGAGTAATCTACGAAATTGGAAAAAGTTTGAGTGAAATTTTTCTTTTCGTCTTTATGGTTCTCATAAATAATTTCAACAGAAACAGTTAACCTATTAACCGCATTGGTATTGTTACTTTGCACGGCAACTGGAGCATTTTTATAGTCAATTATTTTTCCGCTAAAATGAATATCTCCATCTCCTGTTGTGAGTTTAAGTTGCGTTTCATTAATAAATTTCGACTTCAATTTTTCGGTAAGTGTTTGGCTTAAAGTTGGTGCCACAATACTTGCTGTATTGGTAATATAGCTTACCGAAAATGTTTTTGCATCGGGAGGAATTGACGCTCCAGTATGTGAATAAAAACCACAGCCGGAATGAAGTAAAAACAATCCGGCTGCAATAATAAATAAGGTAATTTTTTTTATCGCTTGATGCATTATGCTGAAGCTTTTTTTGCTGCAATAGTTTTCTTTAACCAATCTGTTGTAACAGATTTTGGTCTTTCAAGTGGTAATCCTAAAGTTCTATCCCAGATGAGTGAAGCCAATACACCAAGTGCTCTTGATACACCAAATAATACGGTATAAAAATCATACTCTTTCATTCCGTAATGCAATAACAATGCTCCCGAATGTGCATCCACATTTGGCCAAGGATTTTTTATCTTTTTGATGGTTCCTAAAACAGTAGGAGTAATATCATAAATATCCCAAACAATGTTTACCAACTCATCATTTGGCATATGCTTTTTAGCAAATTCCATTTGTGCAGTAAAACGTGGATCTGTTTTGCGAAGTACAGCATGTCCGTAGCCTGGAACCACTTTCCCTTCATTTATTGTTTTATGAATATAGTCTTCGATTTGTTGTTTGCTAGGTTTTCCTCCACCTAATTCAGCTTGTAATTCAAGCACCCAGCGAATTACTTCTTGGTTTGCTAATCCATGTAAAGGACCAGCCAATCCATTCATAGCTGCTGATAAAGAAAGATAAGGGTCACTTAATGCAGACCCCACAAGATGAGTTGTGTGAGCAGATACATTTCCTCCCTCATGATCAGCATGAATGGTCATATACAAACGCATCAACTCTGAAAATCCTTCATTAGAATATCCTAACATATGTGCAAAATTACCTGCCCAATCTAATTTTGGATTAGGCTCAATATGCTCACTAAATTTGTACGTTTTTCTGTAAATATAGGCTGCAACTCTTGGAAGACGAGCAATTAGATTCATCGTGTCTTCGTAAGTATAATCCCAATAATCTTTTTTATTTACCCCTTTACGATATGCTGCAGCAAATTCACTTTCTGTTTGCAAAGCCATAATAGCTGCCGAAAATTGAGTCATTGGATGAGCATTTAAAGGAAATGCATCAATTACATTAAACACATGTTTTGGAACAATTGCCCTACGTGCCCAATTATTAGTTACATCATGCACATCTTCTTCCGATGGCAAATCTCCTGTTAACATTAAATAAAATAACCCTTCCGGTAATGGCTCATTACCTCCAGTTACTTTTGGAAGTTTATCACTTAATTCAGGAATACTATATCCTCTAAAACGAATTCCTTCTTCGGCATCTAATAATGAGGTTTCGGTGATGAGCCCAATCATTCCTTTTTGACCTGAGAATACAGCATCAAGGTTGTACTGACCTAAAACGAAATCACCGTTTTCTTTAATAAATTCTTTGATTTCACTGGCTTTGGGAAGCGCTTTCTCTGCAAATTTGTTTTTCAACTTATCCATTCAGAAATGTAATTATTGATTTGTTACTTATAAAACCGCGTAAAATTAGTATTTGTTTTTTGTAAATAAGAAATTCTCAAAATATTAATTTTCATTTAATGCTATTGATAATGAGCGGATAGAATTTTGAGCTCATTTTTATATAAAAAATTTATGCTCAAATGAAACATTCTTCAAATGAAAATTATGTAATTATTTCATGTAAAACATAAAATAGTATATTGTGCTGTTTTTCTAATTTAGTTTATGAGGCAACTTATACTGCTGGTTTATTTTTGTATCATTTTAATTTCTATTGCATCGGCACAAAATGTGGTTGTGCAAGGTATTGTTTCCGATTCATTATCTGGAGAGCCTATTCCTTTTGCAAGTGTATTAATCGACAAGCTACAAACTACACTTACCGATGAAAAAGGCGCTTATCAAATTTCAACTTCATCAGGAAAACATACCCTCTATTTATCATGTGTTGGATATAATCAAAATGCGAGTGATTTTGTAGCGGGCTCAAAAAACGTGCAACTTAATTTTAACCTTTCACCTCGGTTAAGTTTGCTTGATCAAGTTGTGGTTTCATCAAGTAGGCAAGAAAAAAAATTGAGTAAGGAAGCCGCTTCAATAACAATTATTAAACCATACCTTATTCAAAATACCAATTCAAAAGACCTTTCTGAAATATTAAATCGTGTTCCTGGAGTAAGTGTTATGGATGGGCAAGTTACGATGAGAGGTGGCGTTGGATATTCTTATAATGTAGGAAGCCGAGTAATGGTTTTACTTGATGATATGCCTTTAATGGGTCCTGATGTGGGAGATGTAAATTGGAAATTATTACCTATTGAAGCTGCTGAGCAAATTGAAGTAACACAGGGTGCATCATCCTCTTTGTATGGATCATCGGCAATGAATGGAACCATTAATGTACGAACAGGATGGAGTACTGCAAAACCTCAAACTAAAATTTCGGTTTACCAAGGTATATATGATAACCCCGGTAGAAAACAAGAGATATGGTGGGACAGAACTTCACAACCATTTAATACAGGAGCATTTTTTAGTCATAGGCAAAGTTTTGGACAATTGGACATGGTGCTCAGTGGAAATGTAAATGCCGAGCATAGTTACCTTCAACAAAATGATGAATTTAAAGCCCGCTCATATATAAAAACTCGCTATCGTTTTAAATCTATAAAAGGATTAACGGCAGGAATAAATTCGAGTTTTATGTTACAAAAAGCTGGTAGGTTTTTTTTATGGAAAGATGGTGATTCTGGCGCATACCAACCATTTGCAGGGTCGGCAGGACAAGACTTTTATAAAATATATTCTCTTGATCCACATATTACATGGGAGGTGAATAAAAAATTAACGATGTCGCTCAAGTTCAGGTATTATAATATCACTCGGTATGTAGATACCATTTCTTTTCCCGGACAAAATGATGCCATCGCTCAATTATCAGCAATGGATTATAGTGTGAGAAATAAAATGGGCAAGTATTTTTCGGCAGCATCGGGAATATATGCCACGCGTATGCAAGCTGTTGGAAATGTATATCCAGGGAATTTTGCAGGATACACTTTGGCCGCCTATTCACAATTAAATTATGACTGGAAAAGATGGTCGTTAGTTGGGGGATTGCGATATGAACTCAATGCACTTGGACCTATTCAAGAAACCACACGACCACTCATTCGTATTGGTGCAAATTATCAAGTGGCACGACTCACATTTTTGCATTTAAATTATGGTGAAGGGTATCGGTTTCCATCCGTAGTGGAACGATATGTAAACGATAAAGTTTATATATTAAATATAGCCCCAAATCCTGATTTGAAAAGCGAAACAGGGTGGACTGGTGAACTCGGTGTGAAACAAGCCTTCCGAATTTTTAACTTTAATGCCTATGCCGATTTTACTTTATTTTGGCAAGAATATAGAAATCTGATTCAATTTAAATTTGAACAATTAGTGGATTCAAAATTAGATACTGTTACGTTTAAAGTTACTCAAGGGGTAATTGGATTTAAAGCCCATAATATTGATTATGCCCGAACCGCAGGTTTTGAATTTTCATTAAATGGTGAAGGCAAAATTAAAGATGTATTGGTTAGAACTTTGTGTGGCTACACGTATAGCTATCCCGTAGATATTGGAATGGATCCTTCTCAAAAAAATATTGGTAACTATATCAACGGGTTTTTTAACAGTTTAGGTAGATTAACCAATGAACAAAAAAATAATATTCTTCCCTATCGAAATCGAATCATCGGAAAAGTAGATATAGAGTTGAGTTACAAAAAATTCTTGGTAGGATATGGCATGTTTTATAACAGCACTTTTGATAAAGTGGATGATTTACTATTAACAGGATTACCTTTTCTTCAACTTCAACAATCATTGAACAGACAAGGAAGCGGATATTTTGTGCATAATATTCGTGTAGGTTTTCAATGCACAGAAAACTTAAGAATTCTTTTTATTATAAATAATTTAACTAATCAAGAGTACTCCACAAGACCTGCAAAAATGGATCCTCCCAGAAATTTCAGTCTTAGGTTCGCATTTAGTTTTTAACTTTTTAGCTACTCCCTAATCAATCTACAAGTTCCAATTTTATTTTGAGACTTCACCGTGATGATATAAAGTCCTTTACTCAATTCCCCAAAATCAAACTTAATGGTATTTGATAATTGAGTGTTTTCAACAGCGTGTTTTGTTAATACTTCTTTTCCAAAAATATCATACACAATCACTTCATAATTATTGAGCATATCGTCAGTCAATTCAATAGATGCAATTCCTTTAGATGGATTTGGATAAATTTTTAATGGATGAATATCATTCTTATTGATTAACTCATAAATACCCACCGATTTAATCTTAAAAACATAATCACTATTTGAATCTATACGATTAAGCGGACTTCCTCCTACTTTAAAAAAAGTTTGAACATATAATGTAATTGTATATGAGCCTATCATTGTAGAGTCTGCGGTACCAGTAAGCAAAGCACAACCTAAAGTGCCTCCATTAAAAGTACAGTTTGATGGATTACATTGTTTGCCAAATCCTGCAGGCATTCCTTTAATGTATAACAATTTTGTACTGTCAATATGGGCATTAACATTTCCTGCACCAAAAGTTATAATCGTATCGGTAGGAATTCTAAATGTGAGTACCTGATTATACTGAACACCTGATGTAGCAAAAGGCAAAACTGCCGGATACAAAGTGGCGTTTCCAATATTTTGATCAGGCGTGCATTGCGCATATGCAGATTGAAATTGTGATACCGTAAGCAAAACAATAATTAGCGTATAAATTTTTTTCATGTGGTGAAGTTTAAGAATAACCAAAAGTAAGTATTTTTTTTATTTATATAAAGTGGATGCGTTTTTCAAAGTATCAATAATTTCATTTCTTAAATAAGCTGGTTTGATAACCTCAACCGTAGCACCATAACTTAATATTTGTGATTTAAGTTCGTAAGATGGAAAAACCATTAACTCCATTTTAAATTCTTTGTGATTATCTGTAATAATTTTTTGTGATTGATGCCAAGGTTGGCTTTTAATAAACGGTGCTTGATGAGCGTCAAATTTCAATATAATTTTTTCGGGTTTAAAATTATTGTTTACTGAAATTCCAAACGAGTATTTAAAATATTCTTTAGCACTAAAATCTGCATCTTTTTTAAAATGCCTTTCTATTACTTCAATTTTGATAATGCGCTCTAAGGCAAATGTAACAATGCTTTGCGAAGTTTCATTTTTACCCGTTACATACCACCTATTTCTATATTCTTTTAGTACATAAGGCAAAAAATTATATTGCTTTTCTGTATCAGATGTAAAACTTTTATAGTATAGTTGAACCACTTTTTTTTCTTTTATAGCCAACATCAAATCATTTAAAAATTCATTTCCCCCAACACTTAAACTTCTTTCTACTTCCACAAAATTCTCGGATGTGCTTTCACCAAAAACCGAACGAATATTAATGAGTTCTTCAATTTTATTTAACGTTTCTCTGTATTGCTGCACGGGACCAATTCCTTCAAACTGCCTTAATAAAGAAAACACAAATTCAAGGGCATACAAATCATTTTCACGTAATGGAAATTTATTAATAGAATAATACGCATCGGTATAAAAATATCCTTTTCTTTTTCTATCAAAATTTATTGGCGCAAAATATCCAAGCTCTTCATCATACTGCATATCATACAAATCTTGCTCAATGGTGCGCAACGATATCTGTCCAATAGTTTCACAAGCTACAATCAATTCATCTTTTGATGGAAATGGTTTTTGTTTATTGCGCAGGCAGCCATCAATAATACGATAGCGTATGTAAGCATTTTTATTTTTAGGCACGAACGCAATATAATAATTTCAATCCATCCACTACCAATTCAGCTTTTTAGATTCATTAGAATAAAAAATATAAAAAATATTTTTGCCCGCAGATAGGCTGCGGTGTGGTGGCGAAATTTTGAATCATAAAATAAACCTAAATTATGGAAACGCTAAACACAGAAAAAACAATTCGCACATCAGACATTTACGAAAATGCAGTATCAGCCATTCAAAAAGGAAAGTATGAAGATGCCATGCATCAATTAAACATGTTCCTATTATTTGAACCCACAAATATTGATGCCATCCTAAAAAAAGGATTGTGTTATTTATATCTTAACAAAGTAGAAATGGCTGCACATATTTTTGATGATGTACGTGAAAACAATCCCAACCATGCACATGTATATGCCTGCATTGCCGAGCTTTTTAAACTACAGTACGAATTTGATGTGGCTATTGATTTTATCGACAATGCTATTCGCTTAACTCATGATGGCGAATCGGATTACAACTTAATGCTAGCGGAATTGTTTTTTTACAAACAAGATTTTGACACGGCATTTACCTACATCAATAAAGCCATTGTTCAATGTCCACATAGCGAATATTGCTACTATTGGAGAGCATTAATTTTATCTCGTTTTGAAAAATATGATGTAGCCATAAGCGATTTAAACAAAGCCATCGCCCTATATCCTGAATTTGCAGAAGCGTATAGACAACGTGCAAGTGTGCGTATCAAATTAAATGAAGTAGATGCTGCTCTAAAGGATATTAAAATTGCTCAAAACATAGAAATGGATGAGGAATACGAATTGCAACATATTGCCGTGTTGTAGTTGATTACAAAGAATGGGATGAAGAGATGAGGGAACTAAGAGATTAAGTTTTTTAATCACTTTATTCACCCTCTCAAAAGCATAAAAACATAGTTGAAATTATTTTGAACAATGTGCACATTCAAAAACATCATTCCATAAAAAAGCCAGTAAATAGTTTACTGGCTTTTTTTTAGTTGCGGAGGCAGGACTCGAACCTACGACCTTTGGGTTATGAGCCCAACGAGCTACCACTGCTCCACTCCGCGATATATCTTTTTTCAACAATCCAACAAAGTAATATACTTTTCTTTGGTGATAGTTGAATAGGTAAGTGTTTTAATCAACTTAAATCCGCTAATACAATATGGATTTGGGACTGCAAAGATATTGTTGTTTCTTTGCTAACCAAATTTTTATGAAACATCAAGCAGGTTTTGTTAGTATTATCGGTAAGCCAAATGTTGGAAAGTCCACATTGTTAAATGCTTTGATAGGTGAAAAAATTTCTATTATTTCTCCTAAAGTGCAAACTACGCGCCACCGAATTTTAGGTATTTTAAGTAAACCCGATTATCAAATTGTGTTTAGCGATACCCCAGGAATTATTGAGCCACGCTATAAATTGCAAGGCTCGATGATGCAATTTGTAAACGAAAGTTTGCAAGATGCCGATATGGTTTTGTTTATTACTGATATGGACGAACGAAACCATGACGAAGCGCTAATTGAAAAAATAAAGGTAATTAAGTCTCCCGTTCTTTTGCTCATCAATAAAATTGATTTAAGTAAGAATGATGAAGTGGCAAAAAAATTAGCTGAGTTAAAAGAAAAAACTGGATGCGCAGAAATATTGCCCATTTCGGCACTTAATAAATTTAACCTTGATTCAATTGTTCAAATTATTTTACGATACCTTCCAGAAAGTCCATCTTATTACCCTGACGACCAACTAACAGATAAGTCGGAGCGATTTATTGCAGCCGAAATTTTGCGAGAAAAAATTATGATGCGGTATAAAGAAGAAATTCCATATTCTATTCAAGTAGATGTTTCAGAGTTTATAGATGAGCCAGATATTATTCGCATTATGGCCGAAATTTATGTGATGCGTGAGTCCCAAAAACAAATTGTAATTGGAAAGGGTGGCATTGCTTTAAGAAATACCGGAACAGCAGCTCGAAGAGATATGGAAACATTTTTTGGAAAAAAAGTATTTCTAAAAACATTTGTGAAAGTGAAAGAGGATTGGCGAGACGATAATAGAATGCTCAAACATTTTGGATATAATAATGAGTAATAATAATGCAGATTGAAAAATCTGAAATTAAACAAACATGGGAAATATAGTAGCGATAGTAGGGAGGCCTAATGTGGGCAAATCAACATTATTTAACAGATTGCTGGAATCAAGGAAAGCAATTGTTGATGATTTTAGTGGCGTAACACGAGATAGACATTATGGTCAGGCTGAGTGGACGGATAGAAGATTTACAGTAATTGATACAGGTGGATATGTTCCAGAAAGTGCTGATGTTTTTGAATCCGCTATTCGTAATCAAGTAAAAATTGCCATTGAAGAAGCGGATGTATTGTTATTTATGGTTGATGTAACAGCTGGAATTACAGATATGGACGCATCTTTTGCCAATTTATTACGTAGAGCTAAAAAGCCTGTAATAGTAGTGGTAAATAAAGTAGATAACAACGAAAGACAATATGAAGCTGCCGTTTTTTATGGCTTAGGTTTTGATAATTTGCATAATATTTCTTCTCAATCGGGTTCGGGTACTGGAGATTTGTTAGATGCTGTTGTAGCTGCACTTCCTGCCGAAGACGACCAATCAGAGGAATCCATTGCTGATGAAAATGCATTACCCAAAATTGCCATTTTAGGCCGACCAAATGTTGGTAAATCATCCTTAATAAATGCCTTGTTGGGTGTGGAGCGAAATATCGTAACGGGTATTGCCGGCACAACAAGAGACACTATTAATTCTCACTATAAATTATTTGATAAAGATTTTTTAATTATAGATACAGCGGGAGTTCGTAAAAAAGGAAAAGTTCATGATGATATTGAATTTTATTCGGTTATGCGTTCTATTCGTGCTTTAGAAGATTGCGATGTAGCCGTTTTAGTTTTAGATGCAACTATTGGAATTGATTCTCAAGATATGAATTTAATTCATTTAGCTGTAAGAAATGGAAAAGGCTTAGTTGTGTTGGTTAATAAATGGGATTTAGTAGAAAAGGATACTAAAACATCATTAGCATTTGAAGCCATAATTCGTGAAAAATTAAAACCATTTGATGATGTTCCAATTGTATTTACATCAGCATTAACCAAACAACGTATTCACAAAGCAATTGAAGTAGCTTTGGCAGTAAGTGAAAGCCGTAAGCGCAGAATACCAACTCATAAATTAAATGAAGTGATGCTTCCTTTTATTGAACATTACCCACCACCTGCTATTAAAGGAAAGCATGTAAAAATAAAATTCATTATGCAGTTGCCAGGCAGAAATCCAAAGTTTGCATTTTTTTGTAACCTCCCCCAATATGTAAATGAGCCTTACAGACGATATTTAGAAAATAAGATTAGGGATAATTTTGATTTTCATGGAGTACCTATTGTTATTTATATGAGAAAAAAATAAGGCAAAGTTTTGATAATACATTTATTACATTAATTTTGCCCCCGAATTTTTATAAAGTATAAAACAAAAATCAAATGAAAAAAGTATTCACAATCCTTGCTGCTGCTTCAATGTTAGCAGTAGTTGCTTGCGGTCCATCTGCAGAAGAAAAAAAGAAAGCTGACGAAAAAAGAATCCAAGATTCTATCGAAGCAGCTCAACGTATGGCTGATTCATTAGCTGCTATGGAAGCTGCTATGATGCCTGCTGATTCTTCAGCTATGATGGCTGACACTACTACAATGGCTAAGTAATTAGTTATTCAGTAAAATTGAAAGAGTGCTCAAATGGGCACTCTTTTTTTATCTTAAAAATAAAACCTTATCGGCAAAAACTTATTTTGATTTTCAAATTAAGGGCTTACATTTGCCGTCCTAATAAAATAAAGCAATGCCACAAAGAACCTATAACCCCTCGGTAAGAAAAAGAAGAAACAAACACGGTTTCAGAGAAAGAATGAGCACAACAGCTGGTCGTAAAGTTATTGCTGCCCGCAGAGCAAGAGGTCGTAAGAAACTAACCGTTTCAAGCGAAAAACGTCACAAAAAATAAAGAATCAATGAAATTGTAGGTGTAGCAGAATTTTTTCAAAACATGCTATACATTTTCAATTTCAAAAAATTATACTTATGGCCTTCACATTTCAAAAATCAGAAAGGCTTTGCAGTAAATATATTATCGAGCAATTATTTGTAAAAGGAAACCGTGGATTCTCACAGTTTCCTTTTCGTTTTTCATGGACACCCGCAAAATTTGATTCGTCTCTACCTATTCAGGTATTGATTACAGTTTCAAAAAGAAATTTCCCAAAAGCCAATCAACGCAATCAAATTAAACGACAGATAAGAGAATTATACCGGCTTAATAAACATGTTTTGTATGATATATTATCAAAAAAAGAAACACAATACGCTTTGATGATTTCTTATATTGCTAAAGAAAAAATGATACATCAAGAACTGTCAAAAACATTTCATCAATCATTATTAAAGTTGTTAATTGAATTTGAAAAAACTGATTCAAGCACCGTTTATCCTTCTGATAAGGTTTTATAAGTATGCTTTATCGCCCATGCTGCCTATGGCTTGTAGGTATACACCAACATGCTCAACCTATGCCGAGCAAGCCATAAGAAAATACGGAGTGGTAAAGGGAACTTGGTTAGGTATAAAAAGAATATCTCGATGCCATCCATGGGGTGGACATGGTTATGATCCCCTATCGTAATTTGTGGAAATATTCAACCGTTTAAAAATTGGTAATACATAATTCAATTCCGTTATTGTAAATTCGATTCTGTTAAAAAATAAATTCAAAAAAAATGAAATCATATTTTAAAAAACTACATTGGTATCAATATGTATTAATCGTTTCTGTTATAGGATTTTTGTCTTTTAAAGCAGTAAATAATGTAACAAACTATTTCGAAATATCTAAGAACCTCGACATTTTTGCATCGGTTTATAGGGAAGTAAATACGTATTATGTGGATGATGTAGATGCAGGAAAATTAATGAAGAAAGGTATTGATGAAATGCTCAATTCATTAGATCCTTATACCAATTATTTTTCGGAAGCCGAAGCCGAAGATTTTCGTTTTCAAATGACGGGGCAGTATGGAGGAATTGGCGCACAGATAGGAACAAAAGGCGATTACATTATGGTTACCGATCCTTATGAAGGTTACCCTGCACAGAAAGAAGATATGAGAGCCGGTGATATTATTATTGATATTGAAGGAAAATCAACCAAAGGGAAAAATACAAGTGATATTAGTAAATTATTAAAAGGTTCGCCAGGAACAAAAGTGAAAATTACTATTAAACGTGAAGGCGAAGGCGAATTGATAAAAACATTAACTCGTCAAGAAATTCATATTAATAATGTGCCTTATTCTGGGATGATAAATGATCATACAGGTTATATTCGTTTAGCCTCATTTACAAATGATGCTGGTAAAGAAGTGAAAGACGCATTGGTTGAATTGAAAAAAAATTCAGGATTAAATTCTGTGATTTTAGATGTAAGAGGAAATCCCGGAGGATTGTTACACGAATCGGTAAATATTGTAAATGTATTTATTCCTCAAAACCAAGAAGTGGTGAGCACAAGAGGAAAGGTAAACGAATGGGATAAAAGTTACAAAACATTAAACCCTGCAATTGACACAGAAATTCCATTAGTTGTGTTAACCAATCGTTCATCGGCATCGGCATCAGAAATTGTTTCAGGCAGCATTCAAGATTTGGATAGAGGTGTGGTAATTGGATTAAAAACTTTTGGAAAAGGTTTGGTACAGAGCACCCGTCAGCTTAGTTACAATACACAAATGAAAGTAACCACCGCAAAATATTATACGCCTTCAGGAAGATGTATTCAGGCTTTAGATTATTCTCATAGAAATGAAGATGGAAGTGTGGGTGCAGTTCCTGATTCATTGAAGAAAGAATTTAAAACAAAATCTGGCAGAAAAGTTTACGATGGTGGAGGAGTTGATCCTGATGTTGTGGTTACACATTCAAGTTATTCAAAACTTGCCGAAAGTTTAATTAGCAAACAACTCATCTTTGATTTTGCAACCCTTTATAGATTGAAACATGATAAAATTGTTTCAGCAAAAGAATTTCATATAACGGATTTAGAATTTGACGACTTTAAAAAATTTATTGCAGGAAAAGATTATGATTACATGACTGCAAGTGAAAAAGCATTAGTTGAGTTTAAAAAGAAAGCAGAAGAGGAAAAATATTTTGACGCCATAAAAGATCAGTATGAAATATTGAATAAAAATTTAAAACATGATAAAGATGCTGATTTGGTAAAAAACAAAACAGAGATTACTGAATTATTAGAAGAGGAAATTGCGAGAAGGTATTATTTCCAAAAAGCGCGTTACGAAGCATCATTTAAAAATGATGAAGATGTGCAAGAAGCCTTAAAGGTATTTGCAGACAAAGCTCGCTACGAAAGTTTGTTAAAGCCAATCGCTAAAAAATAAAAATGCAGCCTCTGAAAATTTCAGGGGCTATTTTTTTTGATAATTGATTGTATACATTCGCAACTATAAATTGATTTAGCTTGTTAGATATTTTTGATTACAGCATTATTTTTATTTTAGGCTCATTGGGTGGTTTTGTATCTGGATTTTTAGGTGTGGGTGGAGGTATTATTTACATTCCAATTCTCGATTACTTTTTACATAAAATGGGAATGAAAGATGATGTTTTAGTGAAAGGCATTTTAGCCAATTCATTATTTACTATTATTTTTTCGGGCTCTGTTGCCAGTTATAAGCAATATAAAATGGGGAATTTTTTTCCTAAGGAAATAATACAAACTGCTATTCCAGGCATGTGTAGCGCATTAATTTTAACATACCTTATTAAGAGTGGAACTTGGTATTCTCGCTCCACTTTTTTATATGTATTTGCTGCTATGCTACTGGTTATTATTGTGCGTATGTTTTTAGCCAGAACTAAAGAAGTAATAGAAGAAACAACAGAAGCTAAAAATTACCAATACAGAATAACAGGTTTTTTTGCTGGCATTATAACAGCCTTTTCTGGTTTGGGAGGAGGGGTAGTTATGACCCCAATTTTTACCGATGTATTAAAACAACATATCAAAAAGGCAAGCTCTATATCAAATGGTGTAATTCCTTGTTTCGCCATTGTAATTGGCATTTATAATTTATCGAGCACAGCATTGGTAAGTGTGAGCGAATGGCAAATAGGATACATTGTTTTACCTCTTGTTTTACCCATGATTATTGCCACATTTTTCTTTGCCCCGTTGGGTGTAAAAATTTCTCAAACTACTAAACCACATGTTATCCGAATGGTGTTTGCATCTTTTGTTAGCATTGTTTTTATTAAACTTATTTATGAAATCTTTTTTATCTAAAATAATTATAGTTGCATTTATTATTGATGTCCTAACAACTGTTTCGTTTGCACAATTACCCAAAACGGATGCGTCAATAAAATCATCCTTAAAAAAACATATTTCATTTTTGGCCAATGATAAATTGCAAGGAAGATTAGTGGGAAGTAAAGGAGAAAAATTAGCCTACGAATACATCATCACCCAATTTAAAAAAAATAAAATAGAAGCTAAAGGAGTAGAAAATTATCTACAAACATTTACCACAAAAAAGAAATTAAACAACCCGCATGCTACCGAAAATGATACCAATACAACTTCAATTAGCGGACATAATGTAATTGGATTTATTGATAACCATGCTGCAAATACAATTATTATTGGAGCTCATTACGATCATTTAGGATATGATGAATATGGAGGTTCAACTTATCGTGCAGAGAAAAAAGAAAAACCACAAATACATAATGGAGCTGATGATAACGGAAGTGGAACTGCTGCACTAATTGAGCTTTCCGAACTATTATCAAAATCAACATTCAAAAAAAATAATTATTTATTTATTGCATTTAGTGGTGAGGAAGAGGGACTATTAGGTTCAAATTATTTTTGTAAACACCCAACTATTGATACTGTAACAATTACTTATATGATTAACATGGATATGCTTGGAAGGTTGGATACCGCTAAGCATAGTTTTGTAATTAGCGGAACTGGAACATCTCCAATTTGGAATGCCACTTTGCCAACAATTAGCATGGATGGTTTAACAGTAAAATACGATCAATCAGGAACAGGTTCATCAGATCATACTTCATTTTATAATATTGGAATTCCTGCTTTACATTTTTTTACCGGCACACATTACGATTATCATAAACCAAGTGATGATGAAGAAAAAATAAATTATAATGGCGAATTGAGTGTAATAAAATATATCTATACGCTTGTTGGAAAATTAAATGAAGAACCAAAACTTGCATTTACAAGAACAAAAGAAGATACCGCATCGAGAGTTTCGTTTAAAGTTACCTTAGGCATTATGCCCGATTATTTATTTGATGGAAAAGGTGTAAAAGTGGATGGTGTTACTGATGGAAAACCTGCATCAAAAGCGGGTATAAAACGTGGTGATGTGATTGTGCAATTAGGCGAAATCAAAACGGAAGATATGACTTCATACATGAAAGCATTATCACATTTTAAGAAAGGCGAATCTACAAAAGTAAAAGTGCTGCATGATGGAAAAGAAGAAGAGAAAGATGTTACGTTTTAATTAGTCAACGTTGATTTTTAACTCACCAAAATAACTTTTGCGATGGCGTGAACTAAATATTTTTTTTTAGTTTCGATTGCCTCACACATAAAATATGTCCTTCGCTTCTCACCTTTTTGCATCACTATTTTTGAGCGTTCAGTCATTTTAAAAACAGCACCTGTTTTCAATTCATCGAGTGTAAGGTAACTTTTATTTTTATCGTATTGCATTAAAGCTTTCATCAAACCCACATCTCCAGAGTGAGTGTATTTAGGGTTTTTCATATGTTTAATAAGTGGCTGTAAAATATCATCAGGAAAAATTTTCATCATCACAAACGGGCGCATGGCTATTTTAAATTCTTCTTTCCACTCGACACCGTGTGGCTCATGTTTGCTTCCATATTTTTTATAGGTGGTATGATGAGCAAGTTCGTGAACAAACGTTACTAAAAAGTCGTATGGGTTTAAATTATGATTGATACTAATGCGATTTCCTTTACCCAAATGTGGGCTGTAATCTCCCAATCGACCTTTGCGCTCCACCTCAATATGTAAATGTAGTTTATGATGCATGATAATTTCGCTGCAATATTCAACCGCTTGTGGAGGCAAATATTTTTTGAGGGCATTAATCAATTGCAATTTGTGCGATTGCTGTTGCTCATTTATTTCTCCTAATATTAATGATGGATATGACATCAAAAATTACTGTTTAATAATTCTACCATCTTCCATTTCAATAATTCTATCGGTGTTTTTTGCAAACTCAGGATCGTGAGTTACAATTAATAATGTTTGATGAAACTCTTGCGCTAATTTTTTAAAAATATCAAAAACTACTAAACTATTTTTTTTATCTAAGTTGCCTGTAGGTTCATCACCCATAATGATATGTGGGTTATTAATTAATGCGCGGGCAATTGCCACACGTTGTTTTTCTCCACCTGATAATTGGTTGGCACTTTTCAATGCAAGCTGTTCGATGCCCAGCATTTTAAGTCGTTCCATGGCGTTGTATTCAATTTCTTTTTCAGAAAATTTATTTAGTTTTAAACCTGGCAGCATTACATTTTTTAACACTGAAAATTCATTCAACAAATAATGAAACTGAAAAACAAAACCGATTTTTTCGTTTCTGATGCGCGCTAAATTTGATTCTTTTCTATTCGTCATCAATTCTCCATCAATTAATAATTCACCTTCATAATCGGTATCCATAGTTGATAGAATATATAGCAAAGTAGATTTTCCGCAACCTGATTTTCCAGTAACAGAAACAAACTCTCCTTTATTTACGGAAAAGTTTATATCATTTAAAACACTCACCGTTATAGGATCATGAAAACTTTTATTGATATGCTTCGCTTCCAGAATTATTTCACTCATTTTATTTTCCTCTTATAATAATTACTGGATCAATTTTACTTGCTTTTTGTGCCGGAAAAAACCCAGCCATATAAGTGGTAATAAATGAAAAGGTAAATGCAATGAAATAAAACACAATATCATACTTAACAGGAAACGTGGTGATGGTTGGCAATGCTGCAGTATTAAAAGGAATTTGATCAATTATAGATGATAGCATAAAGCCAAATAATAAACCGAATAAACCTCCAAACATACCAATGCTAATTGCAATAACGAGGAATACTAATTTTACATCGTTACCAGAAAAACCAGTAGCTTTTAAAATAGCAATGGAATCCATTTTTTCATGAATCATCATGTTTAAAATATTATAAATGCCAAAGCCGGCAACAATCAATAAAGTGATTCCAACCGAGTAAGAAATAATGGTTCGCACTTTACTTCCCGTTTCAAATTGTGAGTTGGCAGTTTGCACATCTTCAGCATCACATTGAAATAATTGCGCATATTCTTTTGCC
>JANYDU010000057.1 GCA_025359805.1 Bacteroidota bacterium | reverse complement strand
TACTCCTACCATTAATTACTATTAGTTTAATGGCAGTAAAATGCAATAAAAATAATGACCCTTTTTTTTCTAATAAACCACCACCAACTTCAACTTCAACCCTGCCTCCTGAAACAACAACTGGTGCAGGTACATTTGGGTGCTTGATAAATGATACTGTTTGGCTACCTGAGGCTGGAGGAACTATTCATGCATTTGATGTTGACTATCTTAATAGGGATTTTTATTTGAAAGCGTATTATCATAATTTGGAAGCTGTAATAATTACAGGAAGTTTTATAAAAGGAGTAGGGGCTTATAATCTCAGAAAATTGGTTTCGGATAGCGGAGGGGTTATTGGACAAAATGTATTGTATAGCAGGAATTCCCTTTTTTATTTGATAGTAGGCGATTCGGGGTATTTTGAAATTACCCGCTTAGATTCAATTAATGTAATTATGAGCGGGCGTTTTGCTTTTAATTGTGTAAATGATAAAGGCGATACCGTAAAAATAACACAAGGCAGATTTGACATTAAATACAAATTTTAAAAACTATAAATTCCTTAAAACAAAAGTTATGAAAAAAATACACCTATATGTACTCCTACCATTAATTACTATTAGTTTAATGGCAGTAAAATGTAATAAAATTGATGACCCTTTTTTTTCTAATAAACCACCATCAACTTCAACTTCAAACCTGCCTCCTGAAACAACAACTGGTGCAGGTACATTTGGGTGCTTGATAAATGGCATGGTTTGGTTGCCTAAAGGTGGGGGTTCATTTGAACAATTTGGAGCTGATTACTTAAAAGGCAGCCTATATATTTTTGCTCATAATGTAGATAGTGACGATTTTATTTCCTTACGATTTGATAATTCAATTTATGATACAGGTCTTTTCTTATTAAAAAATGCTAACCTAAAAAGGGGAATTTTTTATGTAAAAAATATTCATTCAAGTAATATTGAATATACGGCAGATTCTAATACGAATAGTTATTTCAAGCTAACACGTTTAGATTCTAATAATGTCATACTCTCAGGTTCATTCGCATTCAATGCAATAAATGGCTCAGGCGATACTGTAAAAATAACACAAGGCAGATTTGACATTAAATACAAATTTTAAAAACTATAAATTCCTTAAAACAAAAGGCTCAGCAGGATGTAAGCAATAATTTTTTAGCAGATAATGCACCTTCAACGTTTCCATCAGTCGTTACTGTTAATAATCTTCATGTAAAAAGAGTTGCCTCAATTACATATTTTAGAACGTAAAAAAAAATGAATTAGGCACTGCATACATTGCAGGATTTATTTGGTGCTTACAAAATAATTAAGTAGTAAAGTGATTATTTTAAACTGATGTTATTTAAAAAAAAGGGTCTAAAAAGTCTTTCTTAAAATCTTTTCTTTTTAGAATAAAAATCGTGAGTGTTATACAAAGAATTAGCATAAGTATAGATTGGATTTTATCTGTAGGTTCATTACCCAAAACAATCTGTTTCCAAGAAATAACAGATGCTAAGAAGTTATTTGTAAAGTGGAATGCAATAACTAACCAAAGACTTCTGAAAATAAGATACAGATAGCAAAAGACCATGCCACTACTTATCAGCCCAACGTGGATATACCATTGATTAATTAACGGATAAGTCTGAAAGTGCATAAGAGAAAAAAGTAGACTCGAAATCAATGCGGATAAAACAACCTTTTTACTTTGAATAAGTAAACTCAAAAACAAAAACCCACGAAAAAAAAACTCTTCACATGCGCCAATAATAATCTGTGAGAAAAAAAACTCTGCCGTCTTTTTGCTTACAGTAAAAAATTTAACATCTTCAATAGTTCCAATTGCTATATTAATTGATATAATCAAACAAAACAATATGACTCCAATTGACACTCCTAATAAAAAAGGAAATAAAAATTTATTCTTACCTAATAAATGAGAAGAAATGTTAAAATCATTAAACCGCTTATGCAATATTTTTAAAACAAAATATACAGCAACAGGAAGTAAAAATAAAAGAAGGTTTACCAAATAGGGAATATCATAAGTTTTAAGTATTGATTTTAATAACCCAAAAAGCAGGAATAATAATAACAATATTATTAATTCCTGCTAATATATTAAAGTATTGTTTTTTCAATTTAAAACCGCTTATACATTTTGATATGTGGGAGTATCTGTAAGAGTCACTCCCGTAATTGAATAAAGGTGGGGAGGGTTGTTAACGTCATAATTTAAATTATTTAAGACTACTGCCACTATTAGAAAGTTTTACAAATACCCTTTCTTAAACATGCATGGCTCTGTTTTCAGTAGCTGCCAAGCAGGCTTCTTTCATAGCTTCGGCATAAGTTGGATGTGCGTGGCTCATACGTGCAACATCTTCGGCACTGGCTCTAAATTCCATTGCCACTACAGCCTCAGCAATTAAATCGGCCACACGAGGACCAATCATGTGTACGCCAAGAATTTCATCCGTTGTTGCATCAGCCAATACTTTTACAAAACCATCTATATCCATACTTGCACGTGCACGCCCTAAAGCACGCATCGGGAATGACCCTGTTTTATATTTTATTCCTGTTTTTTTTAATTCTTCTTCAGTAAATCCAACACCTGCAACTTCGGGCCAAGTGTATACCACACCTGGAATTAAGTTATAATTGATATGCGGTTTTTGCCCTGCCATTATTTCGGCAACAAGCACTCCTTCTTCTTCTGCTTTATGAGCAAGCATTGCACCTTTTACCACATCGCCAATGGCATAAATTCCTTTCACATTTGTTTCTAAATGTTCATCGGTTTCTACTCTTCCGCGCTCATCAGTTTTTAATGCAATTGCTTCTAAATTCAGTCCATCAGTGTATGCTTTTCGTCCTACCGAAACCAAACAATAATCACCAGTAAAAATTACTTCTTCTCCTTTTTCATTATCGGCAATAACAGTTACTTCTTTGCCTTTTGCTTTTGCCGTTTTTACTTTATGATTAAAATAAAATTCAAAACCTTGTTTGCGTAATACACGTTGTAATTCTTTTCCTAATGCTGCATCCATTGTTGGAATAATAGATGAAGTATATTCGATAACAGAAACTTTTGCTCCTAAACGAGCATACACCGAACCCAACTCTAATCCAATTACACCACCACCAATAATGATGAGATGCTTTGGAATCTCTATCATGTTTAAAGCTTCAGTTGATGTAATTACACGTTTTTTATCCACCTCAATTCCTGGAAGTGTAGATGGTTTTGAACCTGTTGCTATAATTACTTTATCGGTTTCAATTTCTTCCGTTTTATCTCCAGTTATTTTTATTTTATTTTTTGTGATGAATGAACCCACTCCTTTATAAACATCAATTTTATTTTTTTTCATTAAAAAATCAATGCCTTCACATGTTTGTTTTACCACCCCATTTTTGCGCTCAATCATTTGTTTTAAATTCACTTTTATATCTTTCACATCTATTCCATGTGTTTGAAAAGTATGCGTGGCATTGTAATAATGTTCGGACGAATCGAGCAAAGCTTTTGAGGGAATACAACCCACATTTAAACAAGTTCCACCAAGTGTATTATATTTTTCGATAAGAGCGGTTTTCATTCCTAATTGTGCGCAACGAATAGCGGCTACATATCCGCCAGGACCAGATCCTATAATGGTTACATCGTATTTCATATTTTTATTTTTTATAACGCAGATGACGCGGGTTAGGCAGATTTGCGTTGATTGGTTTAGCTATTTTTTAGGATTGTTTCTAAAAAACCATACCCGAGTTTATTATAAACTTTGTAAAATGATTTGATTATTTTTTCTGTTAAATCAGTGTATAAAAAATCTGAGTACATCTTTTAAATCTGTGTTTTGTGCGTGCTATATTCCCAGCAACATTTTACTCGGATCATTTCCTTCAGTTAATAGCATTGTTGGATTTTCTAAACACTGTTTTACTTTCACTAAAAACCCAACTGACTCTCGTCCATCAATAATTCGGTGATCATAACTTAGAGCCAAATACATCATTGGGCGAGCCACAATTTGTCCATCACGCACTACTGGTCTTTCAATAATATTATGCATGCCTAAAATTGCCGATTGAGGTGCATTAATAATGGGAGTGCTCATCATACTTCCAAATACCCCACCATTGGTTATAGTAAATGTTCCACCGGTCATTTCTTCGAGGCTCAATTTATTTTCGCGAGCCTTAGTTGCAAGAGTAATTACTTCCTTTTCAATTTCAGCCAATGTTAAACTTTCGGCATTTCTAATTACCGGAACTACTAATCCTTTTGGAGCAGAAACGGCAATAGAAATATCACAGAAATCATGAAAAATAATTTCCTCTCCATTAATATACGCATTCACTGATGGAAATTGTTTTAATGCAACGGTAACGGCTTTTGTAAAAAAGCTCATGAAACCTAAATTTACTCCATGTGTTTCTTTAAACTGAACTTTAAACTGATTGCGCAAATCCATAATTGGTTTCATATCCACTTCGTTAAAAGTGGTAAGCATAGCCGTTTCATTTTTTACAGCAACTAATCTTTTTGAAACTGTTTTACGCAACGAAGTCATTTTTTCTGAATGTTCATTTCGAGATTTATTTTCGTTACGTGTAGTTTTTAATTCCGCATTTATTGCATCAGATTTTGTAATTCTTCCATCTTTTCCCGAGCCTTTAATATCTTTCACATCTACATTTTTTTCGGCTAAAATTTTTGCAGCAGCGGGAGAAGGGAAGGGTTTGT
Source organism: Bacteroidota bacterium (assembly GCA_025359805.1). Lineage (GTDB taxonomy): Bacteria > Bacteroidota > Bacteroidia > UKL13-3 > UKL13-3 > CAIUEQ01. The sequence continues at coordinate 13,714 of JANYDU010000057.1, read as the reverse complement.
TGGCTATTGGCTGTTCGTTATTGGCTATTGGCTCTTGGCTTTTAGCTATTGGAGGTTGGGCGTTGGCTTCTGGCTTTTGGCTTTTGGCATGTCCTTCAGGTTTTGCAGCATCGGTATCAATGGAGCAAATTATATCACCAATTTTTATGGTATCACCCTCATTAGCTTTTGTGGTAAGCACTCCTGCTTTTTCGGCATTTAATTCAAAGGTTGCTTTATCACTTTCTAACTCACATAATAATTCATCCATCTCCACATAATCACCTGTTTTTTTATTCCAACGCGCAATGGTTACTTCATTTATTGATTCACCAACTGTTGGCACTTTAATTTCTAATGGCATATTTATTTTTGATTTTAAAAGTGGTGCAAATGTATCATAAACAAAAGCAAACTCAAATTTAACATCTCCTAAATCATTTTTAGTGATAGTTAAAATATCAAATTATATATTGCCTAAAAAAAGCTTATGAAGCGAATACTCTTATCTCTCAGTTTTCTGTTACTGATATTTTTTTCGGCAAGAGCTCAAAAACAAAAAGTATTAGATGACCTCAACAAAAATCAAACAAAAGGTTGGGTTGGTATTTCGGCAGGTCCAAGCTTTCCTGTGGGAGCTATGGCAAACACCAATCTATTAGACAGCACATCTGGATTTGCAAAAACAGGATTGCATCTCAACATAAATATTGGTTATCAAATTTCAGGACCTATTGGGATATGTATGTTATTTCACTCCACAGCCAATCCAATTAATACAGATGCGTATGGCAAAGCCATTTCACAAGCATTATCTGGTAGTGGTATTTATGGAAGTGTAGAAATTAAACCTTGGCAAATGAGTGGAATTTTAGTGGGTCCTTATTATAAACTTCCTTCTTATGGAGCTACTTCATTTTATTTAAGAGCTTTAATTGGTTACGCCAATGTTACAAATCCTGAAAATAAAATTACTTTATCTAAAACAGGTTATCAATCTGTAGTTGCTACAACAGAAAGTGTTGATTTTATGACCTTCAGTTATTCTTTAGGAGGAGGCACAAATATTAAACTCAATCAATATATTCAACTTATACTCAACTTTGATTTTTTAACAGCCACTCCCACTATTAAAGATTTAAAAACAACATATAGTAATGGAGCTCCATATTATATTTCCAAAGCCTACGACCAACCTTATTCAATCATAAATATTACTGGAGGCATTGCCTATATTATCCAATAAATACACTATTCAAAGCATTAATAATATGATAACAAATGTTTGTTTTGAAACTTCATTTATTACTGTATTTTGCCACCCTTAATAAGCACTTTTTACATGAGGTATTTTTACCTAATATTTATATTCGTTTTTTTTATGTTTACTGTTGATGCACAAAATACTGCAACACTTACAGGAACTATAAAAGATAAAAAAGATAACTCCGAACTTATTGGAGTAAATGTGCTTTTAAAAGGAACCTCCATTGGAGCGGTTACTGATGTAAATGGAAAATATTCCATTAAAAATATTCGCCCTGGGGAATACACTATTGAGATAAGTTATATTGGCTATAGCAAAACACAACTTACCGGAATAAAATTAAAAAAAGACGAGAATAAAGTACTTGATGTACAACTCACACCTTCGGCACTCACACTTGATCAGGATGTAATTGTTATAGGAAAAAAACCATTGATAGATATTGAAAATGCAAAATCAACTAATACCATTTCACAAGAAAATATTGAACTTCAACCAACTCGACAAATTCAAGCTATCATCAACACACAACCAGGCATTATCCAATCTCCAGCAGGTGTGAGTATTAGAGGTGGGCGAACCTATGAAACGGGTATGTTTATTGACGGTGTGAAAGTAACCGATCCACTTGGAGGTACTGGTTTTGGTTTAGATATTGGCTCTAATGCTATTAATGAAATTGAAGTTACAACTGGTGGAATTGGTGCTGATGTTGGCGATGTAACCGCGGGTGTTATCAATACAAAAACAAGAAGTGGTGGCGAAAAATTAGACATAAGTGCAAGTTACAAACGCGATAATTTTGGATTTAATAAAGCCTATAAATCAAGTTGGAATAGCCAAGTGGCTGAACTCAATTTGGGTGGTCCGCTTGCTGGAAAATATTTACAAAAACGCTTACGATTTTCTGTGGCTATGCGCTCTTCATTTTCAGACGAATATTATAAAAATCCTGCCAATCAGGTTCTATCATCTTTATATCCGCAGGGCAATGGTTCCACTTTTGCACCCTTTCAAGATAATAGGTGGAGCGCATTTATGAAACTCAATTACTCCTTTAAAAAAGGAAGTGTATTAACTGTTTCTGCGCTGCGCTCTATTACCATCAATCAAGATGTAAATATGCTAAGAGTTTTTGGAAACGATGCCCCATGGTCGCCCGGATACCAATATCAATTTAGCCAACAGATGGACAATGCCAATACCTTTACTCATGATGCATATATGGCAATGGCCGATTGGAAACAATCGGTAAGTAAACGCTTTTCCTACAACTTAACATTTTCTAGATTTTTTGTGCGATTAAGAGCCGATGCCAATGGTCAACCATGGCGACCAGATAATGTAGATCATCAATTTGACCCTCAATCTATCAACTTATATCCTGTAACTTATTTTAATCCGGGAGCAAATGTTGCCTATGTAAATTCTGCTTCAGGGTTTTATAACAATGGAGGAATTGCCACACTTTGGCACGATCATTATTTTGAAGAGTATGCTTTAAAATTTTCGGGAAATTTATTTTCGAAAAACACTTTTAACAAACTCAATTTTGGGTTTGAAACCAAGTTTCAAGAGATGCAGTGGATAGATATTCAACAGCCTTGGATTGGTGCTCCAATTCCACTTGCCACTGGAGGATATTCTCAATCATTTAGGTTAGGCTCTCAAAGTGATGTTTGGAAAGTGAGCCCTCAAAGAGGTGGTGTTTTTGTTACCGATCAAATTAAATACAAAGGATTAATTGCAAGCATTGGCGGACGTTTTGAATATTGGGCTCCAGGGAAATTTGTGGATGATGTAATCAATGACCCGAATTCTCCTGTTAGAGCAGAAATTAGACAAAGTTATTTAGACCATTCGGTAAAAATTGGAGACCTCAGGTATAAGTTCCGTTTCTTACCAAAAATATCAGCTTCGTTTCCTATTCGCGAAAATCAAATTCTTTATTTCAACTACGGACAAACTACTATCTTACCAAATCCATCTTATATTTATCCAGGACTCAATCCTGCTTATCAAGATCGATCAACTCTTGCAAACCTTGGTAATCCCGACTTAAATCCCGAAGTAGATATTTCCTATGAAATAGGATTGAAATCACAAATTACCTCCAATGATGCCTTTACTTTTGCCGCATTTTTTAAAGATAAATATGATTTTATTACTTCCACTTCTATGCTGGTTAAAGATGTTACCGGAAGAGAAGTTACACGTACCGTGCGCATCAACTCTGATTATGCGCGTACTCGTGGAATTGAATTGGGTTATATAAAACGTATTGGAAATTGGTATAATGGACAACTTGCATTCACGTATATGGTTACCACCGGACAAAGCGCAAGTGCCAACCAAAACCTTAAAGATATACTTGCCACGGGTGCTTCAGAAGACACAAAAGAATATTATTTGCCTTGGGATTGCCCTTATGATTTTAAAACCAATCACCTATTTAAAATTAACCAAAAGGGAGGTTTATTTGGGCAACCTTGGATAAACAATATGAGTTTTTATTTTGAAACTGTTATGCGAAGTGGCGTGCGTTACACACCTTATATTTTTGATAGAACAGATCCTTCAACAGGACGACCGATGTATGTTGTAAATCCAAATCCAGATGCTCGTTTTAGCAAAATTGGTGATTATTGGTTTTGGGCTAATTTAACGGTGAATAAATGGTGGACAGTGAAACGAGTTAAAATTTCATTCATAATTACGATAACTAATCTGTTTAATAATTTAAATACTTCAATTGTAAATCCAGTTACGGGTAAAGCCTATCAAACTGGAGATAATGTGCCTGATACTTGGGTAGACCCAAGATATTTGGACCCACGTTTAGGAACCACCGGTCCCACTCCTACAAATCCTGCCCGATACATGGAGCAACGTCATATTATGGTGGGAGCTGGAATAAAGTTTTAGCTCTCTTGCATTGCTTATTTTTAACATGCGAATAAGAATAAATTATTAATTCATCCACATAACAGTAAATTTTAATTAAAGAAGCTTTTATTTGCACCACAAAATAATTTTATATGAAAAAAATAATTTACTCTTTAGTATTATGTTTATCAATTGCATCTGTAAATGCACAAATGTTGTTAAACGACAATTTTAATTATGGATCGTCTGCTGATACCCTAACAAATCCATCTGTTGGAGGAACCATTTGGAAAAGACATAGCGCAACTGCGGGGCCAATTCCATATCTAAACTCATCGTTAAGTTATGCTGGTTATCCATCAAGCGGTGTAGGAGGTTCTGCACAATTATATAATGCAACAAGTAGCAGAGAAGATGTAAACGCTCCTGTAAATCCAATTACTACTGGCAACGTTTACGTTTCATTTTTGATGAAAGTAACTGCAAGTGGTGGTACAACAGGTGATTACTTTTTTCACTTAAATGATTCGCAAGGAACCGCTATATCAACTGCATTTAAAGCTAAACTATGGATAAAAGATGGAAGTAGTGCAAGTACTTTTCAATTAGGTTTAACAAAAGGAGCTGCCGTTACAAGTGCAGTTTTTTCATCAAACTATAATTTAAATACTACTTATTTAGTTGTGATGAAATATGTATTCAATTCTTCAACTGCTGATGATAGTGTGTATGCTTGGGTATTTTCAAGTGGTATTCCAACATTAGAACCAGCAGCACAACTTACGGCAACTGACATTACTCAAACAGATCTTCCTTTATTTAGATCAGTATGTATGCGTCAAGGATCAGTGGGTACAGACACCTGCATTGTTGATGGAATAAGAGTTTCAACTATATGGGCCAATGCTCCTCTTCCTGTAAAATATAATTCAATTGCAGCTTCTAAATTAGCAAATTCAGTTGTTATTAATTGGAGTACTGCAAGTGAAACAAACAACCATCATTTTGAAATTGAAAAAAGTACAGACAATAAAAACTTTGTAACTATTGGCGAAATAAAAGGAAATGGAAATAGTTCTTCTATGCTAAAATATAATTTTATTGATAACGAATTATCAAAAGGAACTTCATACTACCGCTTAAAACAAGTTGATTATGATGGCATTTTTGACTACTCAAAAACTGTAAGTGTGGTAAATAATAGTACAACAAAAAACACAAGTACAACTTTACCAAATCCATTTAATAATGAATTAAATATTCATGTAACTGCTGATGTAACTACAACTGCGCAATTAGAAGTAATTGATATGTTAGGTAAAGTTCATTACTCAGGAATTGAAAACTTAATTGTTGGTGATAATAAGATTACAATTAACACTAGTAATTTAAATGATGGAATTTATTTTGTAAGAACAAATATGAATGGAGAAATTTCAACTCAAAAAATAATAAAAAAATAAAATTAGTTCTCAATATTCAATCGTTAAAAAATCCAGACTTGGTTCTGGATTTTTTTTGTTTTACCAGATAAAGGAAATAAATTTAATAGTTTAAAATCTACGGTTATATTGCATCCTTAAATTTCGATTTATATGAAAATGAACTATTTACTATTATCGTGCATAGCCTGCCTCGTATTTAACTCTGCAAAATCTCAAATCATTTCTATTACCAATTTAGGAACTACTTATTCTCAAAATTTTAATAGTTTAGATACCAATACAACTGCATCTACAAATATGCCCAACGGATGGAGTATATTGGAAAATGGGGGCACTGCAACTACTTCTTATAGAAGTGGAACGGGTTCATCAAACACTGGTGATACTTATAGTTTTGGTGCAGCAGGTGGCACAGATAGATCATTAGGCTCTGTTGCAAGCGGAACGGTACAAAGCAGATTTGGAGCTTTGTTTGTAAATAAAAGTAACGCAACTATTACATCTGTTTCCATTTCATTAACAATGGAACAATGGAGATTTGGAGGAGCAAGAACTTCTGCTGATTCTATGTATTTTTCATACGGAACAAATAACGGAAGTTTAGCAACCGGAAATTGGAACACCGTTTCTTCATTAACAATGATTAGTAAAATATTAGGTGGTGCAACTACAGGTGGTGCATTAAATGGTAATGATACAGCAAACCAAAATCTATATTCATATACAATTACTGGATTAACTATTGCCGCTAATGATACACTTTACATCCGTTGGGTTGACCCTAATGTTACGGGTAGTGATGATGGGTTGAGTATTGACGATTTTAGTTTTGTGGCTTATGGCTCTTCAACTCCTGTTGGTCCAGCATCTGTATCGAGTTTAAATTCATCAAATATTACAACTAACTCTTTAAAACTAACTTGGACAAAACCTTCCACTTATATTGACTCTACCATGCAAACACTTGTATTTATAAAACAAGGTTCGGCAATAACTCAAGGTACACCAACTTATATTGCATCAACATATTTAGCCAATACAAATTTTACTGGAAATGGAACCAAATATCAGAATGATACCAATGCAAAATGTGTGTTGAATTCGGATTCAAACAATGTTTCTATTTCGGGATTAAATCCTTCAACAAATTATTATGTATTGGTTTATGTGGTAAGAAAAAGTGATACCGCTTATTCGGCATCAGTAACGCAATCAGTATCCACATTAACTTCGGGACCTATTGGTGTGAGTAGTATTTTATTTATTGCAGCACAAACAAATGCAATTATAAAATGGACACAAGATACTTCTTACAAAAAGAATTTACATACAACACTTTTATACTTAAAACAAGCCTCATCAATTACATCAGGAACACCTACAAAAAACCCATTATTGATAAATTCAAATCCTGTTTTTTTGAATGGATCAAAATATCAGAATGACACCAACGCTTATTGCATGTATAAAGGCGATACTAATTTTGTTTCGGTATCTGGTTTAACAGCAGGAACAAGTTATTATATTTTGGCTTATGTAGTGAGTGATGTGGATTCAAATTATTCGAACCCAACTTCAGGAAACGGAACAACATATTCTGTTGCTTCTTCACCAGTATCTGCAATAACATTTACCGGTACATCAACAACTGCTGCAACTATTGCATGGACTAAACCAACAGAATATACCAATTCTTCATTCACTACTTTAGTATTTGTAAAGCAAGCTTCTGCAATAACTGCTGGAACACCAACTAAAACAGTTAGCTACTATACTGCAAGTCCATATGTTAGTTTAGGTTTTGGTACAAAATATCAAAATGATACTTCGGCAAGATGTGTATATAAAGGTGATACCAATTTTGTAAATATTAGTTTCATTACAAATAGTGCACCTTACTATGTGCTTGTTTACATAGTTCACGATGCAGACTCTGTTTACTCAACCAGTGCAACTGGAACAGGAAGCGCACTACCTCCTCCTCCACCTCCTCCGTATTTTAATATTGGACAAATTAATACCACAAATGCAACAACCGGAAATCCGGATTCACTGAATGTGAGAGTAGGGTTAAGAGGAATTGCTTATGGTATTAATCGTTCGCAAACTGGTGGAACACAATTTTTAATGCGTGATAATACAGGCGGAATTACCGTTTCAAACACAAGTACATTTGGTTATGGAGTTGTTGAAGGAGACAGTATAATGGTTGCAGGATCCGTTTCCACTACTCGAGGATTGGTAATCGTTACAACACTTGATACCATAAAATTATTGGGCACAGGTAAACCCATTAAAATACCTGTTCCTGTTTTAACAATGAACGAAGCTTCAGAAAATGACCTTGTTATTTTAGATAGTGTAAAACTTTTACCAACCACAGATACAACCTGGAAAGTAAATGGAACTTATAATGTAATAACTAAAACCCACGATACTGTTGGGGTTAAAATTTACACCAATACACTTATTGCGGGAACAACTATTCCTCCTACTCATAAACTTACAATAATAGGCATGGGAGGTCAATCAAGTCCAAGTCTTACAGCTCCGTTTGCTTTTAAAGGCTACTATATTATTCCAAGAAAATCCGCTGATATTATTTCTGTTGATACCCCATCACATGCTGGGATAAATGAAGTGAATACTGTTACATATTTTAATGTGTATCCAAATCCTGTTAACGATAATCTTGCCATTCATTTTATATCTAAAATCAATACAACGGCAACTATTGAAGTAGTAGATTTAGTTGGAAAAATGCTATACACTACTTCACAAAAAATAAATGTAAATGAAAATGCTATTTATATAAATACTGCTAACCTAAATAGTGGAATTTATTTTGTGAGAATGAATATGAATGGAGAAATCTTAACCCGAAAAATTATCAAACAATAATTTTTAAAAAAGTTATCATGAAAAAAATCCGGAATTAATTCCGGATTTTTTTTGTCATCAATGATTGTTTATTCTATAGAAAATTTAGCTTCTTAACGGTTTGCAGCTACCCGAAGGGTTGGACTTTTACCACAAAACTTGATGCGGAGCACAAAACTTTCTGTAACCACTGAACTGTCTGCGGAGTGCGGAACCCCGCCTATTGCAAATGTGCTGTTAGCTGCTGGCGTTTCTGTCCACCTTGCTTGTAAACCATTGTCATTATTGAGTTGTCGTGTCATTGAGTGTCGGCTGTGCGTTGCGTATTTTTTATTTTTTTTTAAAGCGTTGGATTTTTTTTAATTCAAGTTTTCTCTTTGGGTCGGCTTTGCAAGCTCTTTTGCAAGCTTTGGTCTGAGCTTGGGCTTGTGCGGCTTGCAAATGTGCTTACACTTGTGCTGTGGCTTTTCATCATCACTTTAAAATAATATTGAACTAATTTCATCATACTCAATTTCTTCTCTGCTCAATCCTTGTTTCAGTTTCGGAATGTTTATTTCAATCAGTTTATCACCATCTACTTTTAAGCAGTCCTTGAATTTCTTAAAAATGTAATCTGCCGAATGCCTTGACAAGCCATAGTTCTGTAAAGCAATTACAATTGAATTTTGAGTTCCATATTCTAAGAAGGTTGCCCAATTCACACCTGCGTTTTCTTCTCCCAAAATTTCTACTAGCATTGCGTAATAATTATTGAAATATTTTTCAAAGAGGAAACGCAAAACATTTTCAATATCATCTATGATGTTCCCAATTAAAATATTGATGTGAAGTTTGCTTCCGTCAAACACTTCAAACTTTTTCCCTGTTGGAGTATAACCAGTCATTACAGTTCTGCCGCTTCCATTGTAATAAACAATTGATTCGCTGATTATCTGATTCAATGGACTTCCGTTAATCCATTTATTCATCAATGTAGCAAAGTAGTCAAGCTGTGCCTCCGACTTAAATCTTTTCTCCTCTGTGTCCCATTTGAAAATCGTATAGAACTTATGCAACCATTCTCTACAAATGTCATAAGAAACTTTAGGCGGTAATTTTATTGCAGAAGGATTATTCTTTTGTTTTTTCAAACTGATAAAAACTTCGTTCTGAATTTTAAGTTTGATGGAGTTGTTTGTATTCAGCACAGAAGAAGGAACTTCAATCTTTCCATTTTTCTGTTTCGCCAAATCAATAATCGATTGCTTGTTATCTTGAATGAGTTTTTTAATTATTTCACTTTGATAATTTGCTCTTTCAATTTCAAGTGTGTCAATGCTGATAATGTTTGCTATGTATTGAATTATCTCTTTGAATGTTGCCGACTCATATTTTATATCAGGACTTTCATTTAAAATCTGCTCTATCTTTTTCAGTTTTTTGTCAATGTAATTTTCAATTGAAGGGTTCAAAGCAATTTCCGTTCTCGTTTCCAAAAGTGCTTCATGCTTTTTCCAAACCTTGTCGCTTTCTTTTAAGCAGATGATGTTTCCAGACAATTCAAATTTCAATCTACCTGCTCTACCTGCAAGATTCCAAAAGTCAATTGGCTGAAAAGTGTTTCTGCCGTTCATGTTGTTTAGGATAAAAACATTTTTGGCTGGAAGATTTACACCTTCTAAAAGTGTTGATGTGCAAAAAACATAATTGATTTCTCGTTCTTTAAAAAGTGCTTCAACTTTTGTTCTGATTATTTGCGGAAGATTGCCAAAGTGATAAGCAATTCCTTTGTTCAAATAATCAGCTAAGTAATAGTCCTTGTGTATGTAACCTTTTATTTGTTTGATTACCTTCTTTACATTTTTTGAAACTTCAATTTCTTCGTCTGCAAAAAAGTTGAACAACTTATCTGCTTTATCAACTGAATCAAATCTTGAACTGCAATAAACAATGTTGCTGTCTTCACTTCCCATCTGAGAAAGCACATCATAAATATTTTCTGCTTTGCTGATAATGCTTGGCTCAAACAAATAAGGTTCGCTATCCAAATAGTGCGTTACTTTCTTTTCAATCATGTCAACAAAAAAAAGATTTTGTGAAACTGGTGCTTCAATTGTTCTGAACTTAAAAGATTCATCTTTCTTGAAAAGTTTTAGAAACACTTCGGGATTTGAAACATTAGGAGAAGAAAAATAAAGATTTAGATTTTTGTTTTGCTTCAATGCTTTTGAAATTGCAGAGTAAGCTGTTACTGCTCTTGTGTCTTTGTCAGCAGCAAGTTTGTGGGCTTCATCCACAAACAAATAAGCAAATGAAGGATTTTTCTTTTGCGATAAATAACTCAACAAGCGTTCGGGCGTAAGCACAAAAATGTATCGTTGCTGTGGGTTGGAAGGAAGCTCTGCAACATTTGAATTGGTTGCAACTGAATAGTTGTAATGCTCCAAAATTACTTTCAGTTCTTTGTTCAAGTCAATAGAGAATTGATTTATCAATGCTCTTGTTGGAACCATGATTACTATATTCTCTGGCGGTTTGTTGCTAACAACTTTTCGGATAAATGATTTGATTATAAAAGATTTTCCCATTGAAGTGGGTCCCGAAAAACTAAAATGTTTTGAGTTGCTGATTTTAGTATAGAGTTCATACTGTGAATCAGTAAAAATTAAATCTTCGGTGTCGGGCACTGCCTGAATAAATTCCTTTACTTTTTTTTCAAGGTCTCTTTCAAATGGCAATTCAGAAATATTGTTGTCAGCATTTTTTAAATACTCAATGCCAGGAAAGTTGCCAAGTTTGGCTAATACCGAATGAGCAAAAGTTCTGTAAAAAGCGTTCTCTCTATAAGCGTAATTGAGCAGCGTAATTATTTGATACGCTTTGTTTCTTGCTTCGGGCTTTTTAGAATTTGAAAGTATGTCGGCAAATCTTAAAAGGTCGTGCAGTTCTTTTTCGGTTAAATGGTTTTGCTTTCCGTTTTCCGAAAACAAAAATTTAGCAAATAATTTAGCCGCCTTGTTTTGAAGGTTGATAAAATAAGTGTCTTGCAAAACATCATTGGCTAATCTTTCAATCATTTTTCTGCTAAAGTTATTTTCTTGATAATGTCCTTTCTCGTCTTGCTCATTTGCATAAACGGAAATACATAAACATAAAAGGTGTAGTTGTGTAATTTGTATTCATCCAATTTCTTTTTGATGTGGTCAATCTTGCCTTCAACTTCATCTTTGATTTTCTTTTTAATGAGTTCCAAAAATTTGTCGTTGCTTAATTTCTTCTCGGCATCAGTTGGTTTTATTTCAAACCCTGCAAAAATTGCGAAGGCATTATTTTTTGTAATCGGGTTTACTTCGTTGGCTGACGGAACAATAACCGATTTTAAAAACTGATAAAGGTCTTCATCAAATGCTTCCTTGCCAAGTTGCGAATTGATTAAACCGATTTCATCTTTGATATTGTTCTTGCTTCTTGTAATGAAGTCGTGAATGGAATTGAACGCATGTGAAATAGAAGTGGTGAGTTTCTGTTCCAATTTTGATTCTCCAAAAATCAATTGATAATTCTTGTCGCTGACTTTCAATAAATGAATTCCATCAGAACCCTTTGCATAATCTTTTGATGAAAGTTTTATTTCAAGTTTGGTTAAAATCTTTGGTGCTTTTAAATGTGCTTCCAAAAAACAAAACAAAAGCAGTTCACCTGCTTCACCTTCGTTCACATTGTAATCACGAAATTTTGATGCTGCTCTTTCATACAGTTCTCCATATCGTTTGTCTTTTACAAAATCGGCAATTTCTTTTCTTGAAAGAGAAAACGAAATGAAATGATTTCTTAAATTTTCTATGAGTTCGGAATAACAAAATTGGTTATTCTCAATTTTGAGAACATGCAAATTCAGTTTTGAATTTGTGTCTTTAATATCACATTCAATTTCTTTGGAGAAAAGTTTTAAAAAATTATCGCTAATACTGGTTTCTAATTCCATTGCAATTGATGAATGTTAAGCGGTTATAGATTTTGAAAACTCTAACTCCCCTTTAAATGCTTTCTGTGAAAGAGAGCCATAAAGATTTTCCAACTCAATTAAGCTTTTCTTGTATTGCTCTCTTAATGCTTCTGCATTTGAAACAATTTTGGCGAAATGAATTTGAAGTTCAATAGGTGGTAAAATGATTTCAAACTTTTTCATTATGCCTGTATTCAAATTTGGTTGCGTTCCATCGGGTGCAATTCTTCTTAAATAGTTGGTGGAATGATTCAAGAGTTTCAATAAAAATATTTTATCCAATTCACTGGATACTTTTTCAAATGATAACCAACCGTCATGAATACATCCTTTGATTTTTAGGATTCTTGCAAAACCTAAACTCACTCCGCAATTGGCAAACACTAACGAACCTTCATTTAGCAAAACACTTTTTTCAGCACCTGCTTTTGTAATTGAAACTGCTGTTGATTCAATGTAAAGTTCATTGCCCTTTGTTCCATCACCTATTTTAATCCAAGGAACTGCATCACCAATGAAATCATTTATCGGTCTTGGTGATGCTCCTCTTCTCATTAAGCATAATTCACCAAGTGGTTTTGTATTCCAACCTTTCTCATTTCTCTGTGGGTTTCCAAACATTTCATTGAATGAACTTTTTATCAATTCATCTAATAACTCAATACTTTGTTTTCGTTGCTCAATTACTGCTTCTGATTTTTTCAAAACTAAAGAAGCATGATATTGTTCGGGATAATCCAATTGAGGAACTAATATTGATTCAAGTGCATCTTTACTGATGTGAGGAATTGTTGCACCAGTTGTTTTTGAACGGAGAAATTTGTTTTGACTTCTTAATAAGTAACCAATGAAGTCAGTGTTGTATTCTTTCTCTTCCTTAATTCTCAACCTTGCCAATGTGCTTCCAATCATTCCTGTTTTGCCAAAACCTATCGTTCCTGCATTTGCTCCATCCCAAGCAATTATCAAATCGTTTTCATTTACTTCTGTTCCTTTCTCGTCAGTGTATTTTAAATTATTGTCGTTGCGTAAATCATCAATTTGTATGTAACGAAAATTCCTCCCCTCTCTTTTTGGAACAGGTTCGTGTTTTTTTCCTTTTGTAATTTTTACTATTTCTCCAAGTTTTTCAAACTTCATGGCATCATTTGTTTTAGTTCGCTTAAATCAGTTTGAATACTTTCTTCAATGGTTTCCAACTTTCCAAAAATCATTGTTGGTTTTTCATACTTCACTTCTTCAAACACTTCTTCTTTGTAAGTGCTTAAA
>JANYDU010000051.1 GCA_025359805.1 Bacteroidota bacterium | reverse complement strand
TGAGTTCAGAAAGAGAAGGAGTATATATTGTGAGGGTAGAAGGAAATGGAAAATCGTACACCCAAAAAATGAATGTGGTGAAGTAAATAATATCAACACCAATCCAACAAAAAAGCAGACTTATTGGTCTGCTTTTTTGTTTTAATTCCATTAGTCATTTGATTTGATAAAAGATAAAGAGAATTGTTTTTATGGAGTAACCTTTAAAATTGGTTTTTAAATGAATTATGAACTAATGCATTCCAGTATAATTATGTGGGGTAATTTTCTTTAACTCTGTTTTTATTTTAGCCGATACTTTTAGCTTATCAATAAAAGCTTTGATTTGTTTCTCTCCAATTTTGGTATTGGTACGTGTTAAATCTTTTAGAGCTTCATAAGGTTTAGGATAACCTTCTCTGCGCAAAATAGTTTGAATAGCTTCTGCAACAACTGCCCAATTATCCTCTAAATGACTATTAAGTTTTTGCTCGTTTAGCAATAATTTATTTAACCCTTTTACTAAACTTTTATAGGCAATTAAAGTATGCGAAAGAGGAACTCCTATATTTCTTAATACTGTTGAGTCTGTTAAATCTCTTTGTAAACGAGATATAGGAAGCTTTGCTGAAAGATGTTCGAACAAGGCATTGGCCATTCCAAAATTTCCTTCAGCATTTTCAAAATCAATGGGATTAACTTTATGTGGCATGGCCGATGAACCCACTTCTCCTTTTTTAAGTTGTTGTTTAAAATATTCCATAGCAATGTATTGCCACATATCTCTGCTAAAATCAATAAGTATGGTATTTAATCTTTTGTAAGCATCAAACAATGCAGCAAGGTTATCATAATGCTCAACTTGTGTGGTGTATTGTGAGCGATTTAATCCAAGAGAATCTAAAAACGTATTCGAAAATTTTATCCAATCTGTTTTTGGAAATGCCACATGATGCGCATTAAAATTTCCGGTAGCTCCACCAAATTTTGCAGAGTAAGGAATTTGTTTTAGTTGATGGAGTTGAACTTCTAATCGCTCAACAAATACCATCATCTCTTTCCCCAATTTTGTGGGCGATGCTGGTTGTCCGTGTGTGTGTGCAAGCATCGGAATGTTTTTCCACGCTTTAGCTTTCGATTTTACTAAATATATTATTTCTTGCAATGCGGGGATCATCACATCCACATTTGCATGCAAAACAGAAAGTGGAATAGAAGTATTATTTATATCCTGAGAGGTTAATCCAAAATGAATAAACTCACTTACATCATCCAATCCAAGCGGAGTGATTTTTTCTTTAATAAAATATTCAACAGCCTTTACATCATGGTTAGTAGTTTTTTCAATTTCTTTAATACGTTCAGCATCTTTTAAGTTAAATGAAAGATAAATGCCCCGCAATTCATTCTTTAACGAGGCATTAAACTTGCTCTTTAATTGTGGTAAAGGCAATTCAGCTAAGGCAATAAAATATTCTACTTCCATTAATACACGGTAGCGCATTAATGCAAATTCTGAAAAATATGCGGCAAGTGTTTCCGTTTGTTTACGGTATCTGCCATCAATAGGTGATATAGCTGTAAGTGTATTGAGTTCCATGAAATAGATTTTAAAACGTGTGCGAAAATACATTTTTACCGTTCAATTATTTTAATTCCCTATCAAATCAAATTCTATCAACTCAAAAAAAACATAACAATAAATTCAATTGTGTTGCTGACATTTGCCTGATAAAAATATTCTATTATTCAATCTTAACAACTAAATATACACAAACAATGAAGCAGTTTTTTAAATTTATGTTCGCCACTATACTTGGCATTTTTGTTTCAGGATTTTTAATGATCCTTATTTTAATAGGTTTGGTTGCAAGCCTTGCAGGTGGTGATGATAAAGCCGAAACCGTAAAAGATAACTCGGTTCTTGAACTCACATTAGATTATATGATTCCTGAACGTACCTCAAAAAATCCATTTGAAAATTTTAATTTTACATCTTTCGAAGGAGATAAAAATACAGGGCTGAATGATCTGTTAAAAAGCATTCGCTATGCTTCAACTGATGATAAAATAAAAGGAATTTATTTACACCTTACTTTTTCACCAAATAGTTATGCAACGCTTGAAGAAATTAGAAATGCCCTAATTGAATTTAAGCAATCAAAAAAATTTATTGTAGCTTATGGTGAAGTGATGGAAGAGCATAGTTATTTTCTTGCATCGGTTGCCGATAAAGTATATTTAAATCCGGCAGGAGAATTATTAATCAATGGTTTTTCCTACCAAGAACCCTACTTAAAAAATATGTTTGAAAAAATAGGAGTGGAGCCTCAATTAATTCGTCATGGGAAATACAAAGCAGCCGGAGAGCCTCTTATTGCTGATAAAATGAGTGATGCTAACCGTTTACAAATTGAAACTTTTGCAGGCAGTATTTACAAACACTTCATTACAAAAATTGCCGAGTCGCGCAAAAAAACGTATGATGAAGTATTAGAAATTTCCAATAAATTATTAATTCAATGTCCTGATGATGCCAAAAAATTAGGAATGATTGATGGTATAAAATATGAAGATGAAGTAATTACTGAATTGAAAAAATTATCTTCAACAGAAGAGAAAAATAAAATCAATTTTGTGACTTCAAACTCTTATTCGAAATCGGCAAAAGATAAAAGCAAAGCCTCTTCAAAAAATAAAATTGCAGTGATATATGTGAATGGAGATATTGTGAGTGGAGAAGGAGATAACGAAAGCGCGGGTTCTGTTTCTATTGCCGAAAGCATTAGCAAAGCCCGAAAAGATTCATCTGTTAAAGCCATTATTTTACGAATTAATTCTCCAGGTGGAAGTGCTTTAGCATCAGATGTAATGTGGCGTGAAGTGGTGCTTGCTAAAAAATCAAAACCAGTAATTGTTTCAATGGGATCGTTGGCCGCTTCGGGGGGGTATTATATTGCTGCTCCTGCTGATGTGATTGTTGCCGAACCCAATACCATAACAGGTTCAATTGGTGTATTTGCCGTAATTATGAATGCACAAAAATTGTTGAATGATAAATTAGGAATCAAATTTCAAACCGTTAAAATGGGCGAATATGCTGACTTAGGAACTCCTGATAGGCCATTAACTTCTGGCGAAACAGCCATCCTTCAAAATGGTGTTGATAGGATTTATAATGATTTTGTGAGCAAAGTTGCTGAGGGAAGAAAATTAACCAATGAACAAGTTGATTCTATTGCACAAGGTAGAGTTTGGACGGGTGTTGATGCCATAAAAATTGGTTTAGTTGATGAATTAGGCGGAATGGATAAAGCCTTATCTATTGCAATTAAGAAAGCAAAAATTGAAGATTATAAATTGGTAAATTATCCTGAACAAAAAGATCCATTTGATAATTTACTAAAAACTTTTGGTGATGAAGCCAGTATTTATTTTACCAAAAAACAATTGGGTGAAGATTATAAATACTACGAGATGCTCAGAAAATCAGCGCGCTACCAAGGCATGCAAGCACGCATGTTATATGATGTGGAGATTAAATAATCAATTGTCAGTTCGAACGAAGTTGATAATTTATTTTTATGTTGGCTCGTTTGAACTAAAATTTTGATGCCTCAAAAATTCCTTTTTTAAAATTATATTGCTTGTAGGTTTTCATACCCATTATGCAATTTAAAAGAGGTATTTATTTTCTAAATGGTTTGTATTTTATCCTAACTCAAACGCCTTCCATTTATATGCTGCTGATTTTATTTTCCAATAATCGCAACACGTTATTCTGTTAAATAATGTTTTAAAAATGAAGGCAATGAAATAAGAGTGAGTTGACTAGTTTAAATTGTAAAAGGAAAATATAAATTGCCCAAATAAATAAATATAAAATGAGTTTTGTAAAAGAGTTTAAAGACTTTGCCATGCGAGGCAATGTAATTGATTTAGCTGTTGGAGTTGTTATTGGTGGAGCATTTCAAAAAATTGTTGATTCGGTAGTTAAAGATGTACTTATGCCTCCCATTGGTGTATTAGTTGGTGGAATAGATTTTAGCTCATGGAAAATTCCTTTATTGGGAGATGCGGCAATTGCAATTGGGTTATTTATTAATGCAATTATTCAGTTTACAATTGTTGCTTTTGCGGTATTTATGTTGATAAAGGGAATTAACAAAATGCAACGTGTACAGGCGGAAAAAGATGCAGCTAAAACAGCAGAAAACCCTCAAATGCCAACTGTGCCAACTGAAGAAGTTGTACTATTAAGAGAGATTAGAGACGCTTTAAAGAAATAAAAAGTGCATATATGTGCACTGTAATTATTTTATCAACGAAGCTTGTGGCACTTGAGTTTCTTTTTGATCGGCAGTGTGTAAATTCATATCCTCATCAATTGCTGCAGCTTCAAAATTTAAAAAACTATTCTGTCCGCATGCCCAACCTGTGCCTGCACTGGTAAACCATATTTTAGTAAGTATTCCATTTGTTACTTTCTCTTTGCATGAGCTCCATTCTTTTCCATTATAACACAATACCACACCTTTATCTCCCACAGCCCAAGCCAAATTTTCACTAAGCGCATACACACTTCTTAACTTCACAGTTTCGGGTGTTGTGATATTTATATTCATTTGACTCCAAGTTCCGTTTTCAAATTTTAAAATAGTTCCATTATCGCCAACGGCAAATCCTAAATTATTGTTTTCAAAATGAACCGAACGTAACTTGTTTGCAGTAGGCGATTGTACTTTTTGCCATTTACCATCTACATAATTTAAGATCACACCATTTTCTCCAACAGCCCAACCAATATTATTATGAAAAGTTACAGCATACAATTGCTCACTCACGCCATCACAAGTTAAGCGACTCCATTTCTTACCATCAAACTTAAAAATATTTTCGCCTGATGAAACCGCCCAAGCACTATTTTTTCCAATGGTGTAAACGCTACGCACATCAATCATGGGTTTGTTTTTTTTGTCGAAATCTTTTTTGTCTATCTCCACATTTTTAAAAAAGTTCCATGAATTATTGAGTTTGTTATATTGATAAAAAGTTGCGCCTTCGCCCACAACCCAACCAAACGTATCGGTTGACATGCTGATGGCAAAAAATGCTGCGGGAGAATTTGTTGGTACTTCTTGTTTGCGCCATCCCATCCCATCAAATAATAAAATAGTAGAGCCATTTCCTACTGCCCATCCATATTCTTGATTGAGAAAACACATATCATTAAAATAAGCGCCTTGAGCAAACTCATCATCAATATTTGCTTTCACATCTCTCCATTGTGCATTGGCTGAAAGGCTTATTAGCGTTAGTGCTGAAAAGAAAAGGATAATTGATTTTTTATAGATAAAAAGCATGTTGCTGTAATTACTTGATTAAGTATACAAGTTTACTTCACAACACGTTTGGATTTGTTTTTTGATATTTCACAATTGTTGATAAAGTGTGAGTAATAGGAGCGATGTTGTACAGGATAAGGAACACAATAGTGCTTAGATTCCGATTTAAACTAAGGATGGAATAGATTCATTTTTAAATTTTGATTAACATTAATTTCTCAATACTCACTTTCTTATTTCCTTTTGTTTTCTATTTCATAAATCCCATTTCAAAGTCTATTTTCGCGCCCAATGAAGAACATTAGAAACTTTTGTATTATAGCACATATTGACCACGGTAAAAGCACTCTTGCCGATAGATTATTAGAATATACAGGCACTATTAACAAACGCGATATGCAAGCGCAATTGTTGGATGATATGGATTTGGAACGTGAAAGAGGAATTACCATTAAGAGCCATGCTATCCAAATGAATTACGAATTGGATGGAGAAAAATATATTCTCAACCTTATTGATACACCAGGACACGTAGATTTTTCGTATGAAGTTTCTCGCTCTATTGCAGCTTGTGATGGTGCATTATTGATTGTGGATTCGGCACAAGGAATTGAAGCACAAACCATCTCCAATTTATATTTAGCCATCGATCAAGGATTAGAAATTATTCCGGTATTAAACAAAATTGATTTACCAAGTTCAATGCCCGAAGAAGTGAGTGATGAAATTGTGAATTTAATAGGTTGCAAGTACGAAGACATTATGCGTGCGAGTGGAAAAACAGGTGCAGGTGTGCACGAAATTTTACGTGCCATTGTAGAACGTGTACCTGCGCCAAAGGGCAATCCTGATGCGCCACTTAAAGCATTAATTTTTGATTCGATGTATGATTCGTTTAGAGGAATTATTGCGTATTATAGAATTATTGATGGCAAAATTACCAAAAACGATAAGATTAAATTTATGGCTACCGGTCATGATTATTTTGCAGATGAAGTAGGCGTGTTGAAATTAAATAAAGACCCTAAGCCAAGTATTCATGCTGGTGATGTGGGCTATGTAATTACGGGTATAAAAGATGCTCGTGAAGTAAAGGTGGGTGATACTATAACATTATTGAGCAACCCAACTGCCGAAGCCATCCAAGGTTTTGAAGATGTGAAACCAATGGTATTTGCTGGAATTTATCCTGTGGATACAGAAGACTTTGAAGAGCTTCGTGATTCGATGGCGAAGTTGCAATTGAATGACGCTTCGTTAACTTTTGAACCCGAAAGTTCGGCAGCATTAGGATTTGGTTTTCGTTGTGGATTTTTGGGCATGTTGCACATGGAAATTATTCAGGAGCGTTTGGAACGTGAGTTTGGAATGACAGTGATTACAACTGTTCCAAATGTTTCCTACAAAGCATACTTAACCAATGGCGATATGGTTATTGTAAACAACCCTAGTGACCTGCCGGATGTGAGTAGAATTGACCGTTTGGAAGAGCCTTATATTTCGGCACAAATTATTACACGTACCGAATACATTGGTGCAATTATGAGTTTGTGTTTAAATAAACGTGGCATTCTCATCAACCAAAATTATTTAACAACAGATAGAATTGAACTTAAATTTGATATGCCTTTGGCGGAAGTAGTGTTTGATTTTTTTGATAAATTAAAAACCGTTTCTCGTGGGTATGCATCGTTTGATTATCATCCAATCGGTTATCGTGAATCGCACTTGGTAAGGTTAGATATTTTATTGAACAAAGATATTGTGGATGCACTTTCAGCCATAATTCACAGGGATAGAGCGTATGATTGGGGAAAGAAAATTTGCGAAAAATTGAAAGAATTAATCCCCCGTCATCAATTTGAAATTCCCATTCAAGCATCTGTTGGAACAAAAGTAATTGCCCGAGAAACCATTAGAGCTTTGCGTAAAGATGTAACCGCAAAATGTTATGGTGGAGATATTTCTCGTAAGCGTAAATTATTAGAAAAACAAAAAGAAGGTAAGAAAAGAATGCGCCAAGTTGGAAGTGTAGAAATTCCTCAATCGGCATTTATGGCCGTTTTGAAGTTGGATTAATTTGATGTGAAGATGATGAAAATGTGGAGATATTTAGATACGAAAAATGGGTAATTATTTTTCTTAACTTTAAACCATTCGTAACTTACTATTTCACAATTTTAAATTGAAAATTGGGCGTTCCTAAAGTTCCATACAAACGAATCCAAATAGGAAGTAATTGTTCTGTTCCTCGAGCTGTAGTAATATCACCCATATCAATAATGTTTTCGTTTTTCCAATCAAAACTATTCAGTAATTTTCTTACTTCGGCTTTAGCATCAACATCATTTCCATTCATAAAAATAGTATGATCGCCATTGTTCAATGCATTTGGATTTACCATCAATGCACAGTTTAATGTGTTCAATGTTTTTACCACCTTACTTTCAGGAAATACTTTTTGAATTTCTTCCGCTAACGAATTATCATTACAAACAGAAAGTGTAGGAGGCATTCCTTTAGAAAAATCCAACGGGTTAGCAATATCAATAATAATTTTGCCCTTTAAGTTTGATGCTCCAGCTAATGTTAAAACTTCCAATGAAGCTCCACCTGATGTACAATTAAAAATTAATTCGCCAAATAAAGCTGCATCAGCAAATGTTCCTTGTGAGGCATTCGATTCCATTTCTTGAACCCAAACTGCGGCTTTTTCATTGTTGTTTGTTCGAGAACCCATCATTACTTGATGACCAAGTTGTATTAATTTTGAACCAATAGTTTTACCAACCATTCCAGTTCCTAGTACGCCTATCTTCATGGTATTAAATTTTATTTAGTTAATTGATTTAAAAAATAAACTTAGTAAATTGTTTTGAAAGTAATGTTAATTAAACATTCCCGACTCAAATCCTTCATCAATTAATAAATTTTTTGAATCATCGGCAGCAGTTGTAGCTAATACATCACATCGTTCATTTTCTTTTTGTCCGGCATGGCCTTTTATCCATTGCATTTTAATATGATGTTTAGGGTAGAGTTTTAAAAAACGTTTCCAGAGGTCAGCATTTTTTTTACCTGCAAAGTTTTTTAGTTGCCATCCAAATACCCATTTTTTTTCGATGGATTCGCACACATATTTGGAGTCGGTATAAATGGTAATAAATAATCCATCTAATTTTAAACTTTCCAATGCTATTATAACAGCTAATAATTCCATTCTGTTATTGGTAGTTTTACGATAACCTGCCGAAAGTTCTTTATGATGTTTTCCAGATTTTAATACAGCACCGTATCCTCCATTACCAGGATTTCCTCTTGCTGAACCATCGGTGTATATATTTACTTGCACAGTTTTAGATATTGGTTACTAGGTTATTTATTGGTGCAGACTGTTTACTGACAACTGTCTAAAGGCTAATTCTAAAAACAGTCCACTCATCCATTGATTGAGCGCCCATGCTTTTATAAAAATTGATGGCAGGTGTATTCCAATCCAGCACGCTCCATTCTACTCGTCCGCAATTTCTTTGTTTGGCAATATGAATGATTTCGTTTAATAATGCTTTCCCAAATCCTTTTCCACGTAAATTTGGTTCAACAAAAAGGTCTTCTAAATAAATTCCGGGTTTGGCTCTAAATGTTGAATAATTATGAAAGAATAAAGCAAATCCTACTGGTGTTTCTCCATCAAAAGCTAAGATTACTTCAGCATATTTCTTTTCACCAAATAACGTATCACGTAATTTTTCTTCTGTAGTTTCAACTTGATGAGAAAGTTTTTCGTATTCGGCAATGTCTCTTATAAATTTAAGAATAAGAGGAACGTCATCTTCAACAGCAAATCGTATCATTTTTTAACAGCAGGATTATACAGTTTAAAAGTGGCTTTAAATTTTCTACTCACCGCATTAGCCCCGCGAGATGGATTTGGTTTTGTCATCACATCAATTTCCACTTGCCAAGTTGTTGCATTTATTTTTTTACCTTTAATAAATCCATCACTAATGGCATGCCAGCCTCTATCGGGGCAAAAGCATCCACGTAAAAATGCCGCCTTTAAAGTACTGTCTTTATAGTTAAACGATTTTGCATTTTTGGGAACTGAGAATACTATTTTTTCGGTGTATTCATCATCGCTCATTTCCACATATTCATCGGCACGTTTATAATATTCAAATACCAAATCTTCTCCATCTCCTTGCAATACAGAATAGTTTTGGCCATCAATGGATTGCAGTTCAAATGATTGATTTGGGTAAATACGATGCCAAGTTTCACCCTTATTTATTTTGCCGTGTTGTTGAGCATTTGCACCTATAAAAAATAATAATAGTGATGATAAAATAATAGACCTCATAGTTTTAGTTTTATAAAATTTCAGCAACCACAAATGTACTCCCTCCAATGAAAATCATATCATCTTTTTGTGCATTATTTTTTGCAGCATCAAGAGCTTCATTCACACTTATATAATACTCGCCAAATAATCCAAAACTAAATGCTTGTTGTTGCAATTCAGTTGCGGGCAATGAACGCGGAATAGCAGCATTACAAAAATAATATTTTGCGTTTTTAGGAAGGAGTGAAAGTACTTTACTAATATCTTTATCTTTTACCATTCCAATAACAATATGTAATTTTTTAAACTGGTTTTGGTTAATTTGCTGTACCACATATTCCATTCCATTTACATTATGCCCAGTATCGCAAATAATTAATGGCTGTTGTTGAAGTACTTGCCAACGCCCCATTAATCCTGTGTTTTGCGTCACATTTTTTAATCCATCGCGAATATGTTTTTCAGAAATAATGTAGTTTAATTTTTGTAAGTGTTGGATTGAATTGATAACCGTTAGTACATTTTTTTGCTGATAATTTCCTCCCAAATCCAATTCGATATTTTCGAAAACAATTTCATTATCTTTTAAAATATCGCAGGTCGAAAATTTATTTTTTGATAAAAAATTTTGTGTGTTAAAATGATTTTGTGTAAAAGAAATTGGAGCATTTTCTTGAGTGCCTTTTTGCTCAAAAACTGTTTTGGTTTCACTTTCATATTCACCAATTACAACAGGAATTTTGTGCTTGATAATTCCTGCTTTTTCAAAAGCGATTTTGGCTAAAGTATCGCCCAATAAATCGGTATGATCCCAACCAATATTTGTAATCACAGAAAGTTGTGGGGTAATTATATTTGTGCTGTCGAGCCTGCCTCCTAAACCTGTTTCAATAATGGCTATATCTATTTTTTCGTTTGAAAAATAATCAACACATAAAGCTACTGTCCATTCAAAAAAGGAAGGCTCTATTTTATCAAAAAGGGATTGATATTTTTCTACAAAATCAACAACAGTTTGTTTGGGAATGAGTTGTCCATTTATTTTTATGCGTTCGCGAAAATCTTTTAAATGTGGCGATGTATATAAACCAACTTTTAATCCGCTTTCTTGCAAAATAGAAGCAAGCATGTGAGATGTTGATCCTTTGCCATTTGTGCCCGCAATATGAATGCTCTTAAATGTTGTTTCAGGATTTCCCAATACTTTACATAAGGCAATGGTATTGGTTAAATCTGGTTTTAAAGCTGCTGCGCCAATGCGGCTAAACATGGGCAAATGGCTGTATAAATATTCGAGCGTTTGTGGGTAATTCATTTTTGTAACGATGCACTTATAAATATAAATAATGAATTCAATCTTACTTACTCAATGGAATATTAAAGCCACCCTCTAACATAAAGCAATACGAAGCAAACATGTGCGAAGCAACGCCTTCTCCACCTTTTCCAACTTGTGTTTTAATATAATCAGCCCATGCCAATTGAAAACTGGGTTGAATAAAAAGATACTTAAAAATATCTATTCGTGCACCTAAAGTTCCTCCAACAACAAGTCCTTGTATGTGAAACCAAGTATCATAAGGCTCATTTAAAACGGTTGAGATGGAATAGGAAACCAATGGTCCAGCTCCTGCTTTTCCAATGGCACTCACGTTAGCGTATTTACTTTTCCAAAGTGGTTGCATTTTAACAATGTTGAGCATCAAATAATTGTTTCCGTTGGTATGTTGTAAATGCACAAAACTTGGGTCTACAAAAGTATCTTTATCAATTATGTTTCCTCTAATATTTCCTTGCACATGAATGGTTACATTATCATACACCACATATTTTAAGTGATCCCAACTGAGTTCTATTCCTAAATTATGTTTGTCTTTAAACAAATATCCAATATGCAATTGATATTGAGGAATGGTAAGATCTTTACTTAAAAAATCACTTAGGCCATTATTAAATCCTGGCTTATCATGTGCAGCTGCATCAACCAAAGTAAAATCATAATTATCGTTGGTATTGTTTTTAAAACGAATATCGCTTTTAGTATAGGCCTCTCTGTTATATCCCCAACTGATATAAAAAGTGCCTTTCATTTTTTTAGGTTTGATGTCTATTTTGTTTTGTGCCGATGTTGATAGAGCAACTATTATTAATGCTTGTACAACAATTATTTTATATAAACTACGCATTGAATATTGTATATTAAAACAGGCGCAAAAGTATCAATAAAAATTTCAAAAAATAGGATATGAATCACCGTTATTATATTTTAATATTTTTGTAATACTGATTTGCTTTCTTTGCAATCATACATGAAAAAAAGTTTCGTAAATATTCTCTTTCTATTAGCTGTTCAATTCACATCAGCACAAACTGTAAAAATTCTATTTGATGCTTCAAAGGCTGAAACAGCGGGCAATGCCGACTGGGTAATTGATGAAGATTTAAACAATATGACTTGGAATCCAAACGCTACAATTGGCAGTGGAAGTGAAGGTAATGCGCAACGATTTCCAACACCCGCTCAATCAACAGTTACATCAACAACACCAGAAACGTATTGGAAAGGAGCTATATCTGCTTGGGGAATTGATTGCGTGAAAAAGGGATATACAGTTGAAACACTTCCATACAATGGAATAATTAGTTACGGTAATTCTTCAAACGTGCAAGATTTAAGCAATTATTCTATTTTTATTATTGTTGAACCTAATATACTGTTTACCGCTTCCGAAAAAACGGCTATTATCAATTTTGTAAGAAATGGTGGAGGATTATTTATTGTTTCCGATCATGCAGGTTCGGACAGAAATAATGATAAACAAGATTCACCACAAATTTTAAACGACTTAATGAAAAATAATGGAATTCAATTTAATCCTTTTGGTTTTTTATTTGATTCGGTAAGTATTTCTCCAAACACAACTAATATTCCAAACCTTCCAAATGATTCATTGATTAACGGTCCAATGGGTGCGGTTACGCAAGTATTATGGGCGAGCGGAAACACCATTACTCTAAATCCAAGTGCAAATGTAAGTGTAAAAGGTGTGGTTTATATTCCTGGTTCTTCATTTGGAAACACTGGTGCAATGGTGGCTTATGCTCGATTTGGAAAAGGAAAAGTAATTGGCATTGGTGATAGTTCTCCTTGTGATGATGGAACTGGTGATTTAGGAGATAAATTATATAACGGTTGGACAACTGATGCTTCGGGAAATCATGAACGATTAATTATGAATGGAACCATTTGGTTGGCTACTAAAGATTCATTTGTGGCACCAATAATTTCGGTAAGAGATTTAAAATTAGATTCTTTATTAATGCCTCAAACTTTGCAAAGAGGAAATAATACCATTTCAATCGAGATAAAAAATGTAGGAAATACAAGAATTGATTCGGCAACGGTTGCCTATCAACTCAATAATAATTCATCAATATCTATTTTGTTAACTGGTTTAAATTTATTGCCCGATAGTAATTATGTGTACGCCTTTCCAACAGTAAATATTTCTAAGAGTGGAGCCTATTTATTATGCACTTGGGTAAAAACTAATGGCGATACAGATAATACAAATGATACCCTTTGTAAGGATTATATAGTAAGTTCGGTAGGATTATCGGCATTTAATTTAGCGCAACAAATTTCTATTTATCCAAATCCTTCTGATGGAAATAGGTTATTTGTTTCATCCATAAATGAAGAAATACAATACGTGCGCATTACAGATATTCACGGAAAACAAATCAATTGTTTTATAAATCAATCTGCAAAACAACAAATAGAAATAAATGCAACAGGAATTGATGCTGGAGTTTATTTTATTTCTATACAAACAAAAGAAAGTACAGTTGTTAAAAAATGGGTAAGAGAATAAATCGAATTTAGGCTCTCAATTTTATTGGAATCCAAATTTCTTCTTCCGAATTGGCATCGTCATTTTTATACTTTTCACCCAGTATTTCAAAATGCGGTCTATTATCTAATGTATAAATAGAATTAGGTAACCAAGTGCCAAAAATATATTGAAACGTTTTTGCACCTGTACTTGCCGCTCCTATGTGAATAAAAACTGCATATAACCCGTTTGGTAATGTGTATGATTCCATTCCATTAGGAATAGTAATAAAATCTGAAACTTCAATTGCAGCCCATTTTTCAAATGGTGTGTTCAAATCAAACTTTGTAAAATCAAATGATTTATCGTACACCTGTATAGAAAATAATTCGGTTGTAATATTATTTTTAATTTCCTTTCGTGATGGCATAAAACTTTTCCATAACTCGTTAGTCTTGTTATCAGATAAAGTCATTTGCATTCTTTTTCCGATTAATTTCTTTTCTGGTAAAATTTTAATTTCTGGATTCATCATGTTTACTTTTTAATATCTTCAGCATTTACAACTGCCATTGTTGCACTTGATTTAGCGATAAGAATTTTTTCAAGATTATTCATCGTCCATAATTCACTCTCACAAAAAAATAATTTTTGACCTGCTTTTATTACATATCCTTTTGCAAAAAGCTTATCGCTTTTACCGGGATTTAAATAGGAAACTTTTAAATCAACCGTTACAACTCCTTGCCCGTGTTTAACTAAAGTAAAAGCTGCAAATCCTGCAACTATATCAGCAACGGTAGCCGTTACACCTCCATGCACAAAACCCATTTGCTGCAAATGACATGGTTTGAGCTCAAGGTCGCCTTCAATTAATCCAGGTTCAATAGTATGAATTTGAAATCCCACATGGTGCATAAAATGATTGCCTTCCATTTTATTTTTTATCATTTGTTTAAAGTCTAATTCGGGTGCTTTCCACATAGCTGTAATGTTAGTAGTTTTATTTATTTTTGACCGCAGCGAAAGTAACAATTAATGCAAACACAGACAGCGTTCAACATAAAAAATTATATAGATCGTGAAGCGATAGAAAGCAATACACATCATAGTGTGTTGTATATTTATTTCTCCGTAAATAGCATTAGCTTGGTTGTGGCATCAAAAAATCAAGATAAAATTTTAGGGTTGAAAATTGTAGAAGTAAAAGATGAAAATATTTTTAAAAAGAATACTTCGGCTCTAAAAGAAATGTTAAACGCTTTACAATTTAATGTACACGAATACGCTTCAACAAAAATTATCATCGAAAACAATTGCCACACATTAGTTCCAGAGGCTCTGTTTGCTGGAGAAAAAGCTGCTTCATTTTTAAAACTGAATACACCAATTGGAACACAACATCATGTTTTGTTTAATAGATTGCCTAAAAATATGGTAAGCGTTTTTGCAGTTAATGAACCATTTTATCAATCATTAAAAAATATTTTTCCTCCATGTGATATTATTCATCAATCAGAATTATTGCTCACATTTCTATTAGCATCACACCAAAAAGAAAATAAAGATCAACTTTATATATACATGCACCAAACCTATATTGAAGTGGCCCATCTAAAAAACAATGAACTTCATTACTTAAATACTTTTGATGTAGAAGCTGATACTGATATTATTTATTTTATTCTTTCTGTGGCTGAATTATTAAAATTGGATCAACAAAAATTATTGGTAAGTCTATTCGGAAATATTAATGCAAGTAGTAGTTTAATTGGGTTGATGAAAAAATATATTGCACATGTGGAGTTGATGAAAAGACCCGAACAATATGAATATCCTGCTTCTTTCCGTGAGTTTCAGGAGCAACAATATTTCATTCAAATTTGTAGTTTGCTTTGCGCATCATAAGCGGAACACATAAAGGCATTTTGATTAATGCACCCAAAGGACTTCCTGTGAGGCCCACCACCGACAGATCAAAGGAGAGTTTATTTAACATCATCGAGAATAATTTTAACATTGATGATTTTGTTGTGCTTGATATTTTTAGTGGCACAGGAAATATTGCTTACGAATTTTGTTCACGCAATGCAGCTCATATAGATGCGGTAGATGTGAGTGAAAAATGTATCGCATTTATTAAAGAAACAAAACTCAAGCTTAAAATGGAATCACTTCATCCATTAAAAAAAGATGCTTTTGCATACCTCAAAAATTGCACAACAAAATATGATATTATTTTTGCTGATGCTCCTTATGCAAACAAGCAAATAATAGAAATACCAAGACTTGTGGCTGATAAACTTTTACTTAAAGAAACTGGTTGGTTAATTGTTGAACATGAAACGCATTTGGATTTGAGTACCGAAAAAGGTTATTTTGATAAACGAGTTTATGGACAAAGCGCTTTTAGTTTTTTTAAACACTTTTCAATAATCTCTTCCCACTAATTGTATGAAAAGAATTGCATTATTCCCCGGAACATTTGATCCCATTACCATTGGGCATATTAATATTATTGAAAGAGGATTCCCATTGTTTGATGAAATTGTTGTGGGAATTGGACATAATAGTACCAAATCAACTTTGTTTGCTTTGGAGCAACGATTGAATTGGATTAACGAAATTTTTAAAGACAATACAAAAGTGAGAGGTGAAGTGTACGAAGGGTTAACTGTTGATTTTTGCAAGAAATTAGATGCGCATTATATTTTAAGAGGATTGCGCAACATGGCAGATTTTGACTACGAAAAAAACATTGCACAAATGAATAAGTTAGTAGCTCCAAATGTAGAAACCATTTTTGTAATGTGCGACCCAACCTTTACTCCAATAAGCTCTTCGGTAGTAAGAGATTTAATCAGAAACAATGCTGATACTTCACTTTTTTTGCCAAAGGAAGTTAAAATTTAAGGTTCTTGTTTTTAACTTTAACTCACCAATTAATTTAGGTAAACTGTATTATAGTATCAAAATAATTTCGGTTGATCCAAGTCATTATTTTTTTTAGATTTAAGTTTTGGCTTTCCGCGTTTTTCTTCTTCAGGTTCATCTTCCAATAAACGTTTTATTTTAGCTTCTTCTTCTTGCAATAAATCTTCGTTTAATAATGAAACTTGTGCATCAGCAATTGATATTTCCACTTCCTCTTCTATTTCAGTTTCTGGATCAGGCGGAAGCAAAACCACGCTTACAAATTCCTTTCCTGCAATTTTATTTCCTATGGCTTTCCAACCTTTTACTTCAATAAAATCGGCAAGATTAATAGTGTCTTCTGTATTGTTTTCTTTCTTTTTGCCACCGCCACGCTCCATAATAATTATTGGCGTGTGTTGATCTGTTGCCATTACAACTCGATTCTTTTCGCCTTCTGGAATGCAAGGGAATTTTTTATTGATGGTTTGTGTTTCAATCAAAAAACGTTTCACATAATAGGTGTCTTCTTTATGATTAAAATATAAAGTTGTTACGGGTTTGGTATTTTTGTATTTGCCAATAAACAAAACTTGTTCGGCTTCAAAATGATTGGTGAGTTCAAAGTTGGTGTGCTCATAAGTTCCATCTTTATATACTACCAAAATGGTATCGCTGGTATCAAACTCGCCAACATATTTTCCTCTACTATCTACATTTAATCTTCCCAATACTTCATCATACCAAATTTTTCTACCACCTAAAGTTGAGCCCCCTTTTGATTTTAGTTTGATAGATTTGATGAGGTATTTACTTACAATATTTCCCATTACACTTCTGCCTTTAATAGCAAGCTCTGCAAAATCATAATCGAATGAAAGCTTACGGGCGTGGGAGAGGGGACTCAAAGTAATATTTACAACTTCAGATTCGCTGTTTGGATTGGCGGTAAAATATAAAATTTTTGACCCTAGCGTTCCTTGTGTTAAGTCATATTCTTTATCACGGGTAATTCCTAAAACCGCAAAACGTTTGGAGTAAGATGTTTTTGTTTTTCCATCTAAATAAATCACGTTATAAATTTTACGCTCATCATTTTTTCTAAACACATCTACATACAAAATATCTTTTCCTACAAATGATTTTTCTTGCACTTTGCCAATGGTCATTTTGCCATCTCTTCTAAAAACAATAATGTCGTCAATATCGGAGCAGTCGCAAACGTATTCATCATTTTTCATTCCGCTTCCTGTTCCCACAAAACCTTCGTTGCGGTTTACATATAATTTTTTGTTGGCAATGGCAACGGTATTTGCATTGATGGTATCAAACGTTTTAATTTCTGTTTTACGCTCTTTTCCTTTGCCATATTTTTTTAATAAATTTTCGTAATATTTTATTTGATATGGTTTTAAATTATCTAAATCATTTTGTACCGTTTTGAGTTCTTCTTCAATTCTACGCATCAAATCATCAGCCTTAAAGCCATCGAATTTTGAAATGCGTTTGATTCTAATTTCTGTTAACCGTAAAATATCTTCCTCAGTAATTTCTCGTCTGAACATTTTTTTAAATTTGTTCATGCCTTTAAAAATGGTTTCGATTACGGCTTCAAACGTTTCACATTCTTCAATATCTCGATAAATTCTTTTTTCGATAAATATTTTTTCTAATGATGAAAAATGCCATTGTTCCTCAAGTTCTCCTTTTCTAATTTCCAATTCTTTTTGGAGCAATTCTCTTGTTCTTTCAACCGATAATTTGAGCAATTCATGCACACCCAAAAACATCGGTTTATCTTTAACAATTACACAAGCATTTGGCGAAATAGAAACTTCGCAATCGGTAAAAGCATAGAGTGCATCAATAGTAATATCAGGCGAAACTCCAGGTGCTAATTGAATTTGTATCTCTACATCTTTAGCCGTATTATCAACTACTTTTTTTACTTTAATTTTCCCCGAATCATTGGCTTTAATAATGGATTCAATTACACTTGTTGTAGTGGTTCCAAAAGGGATATCTTTAATCAATAAAGTTTTTTTATCTGCTTCTTCAATCTTAGCACGCACACGCACTTTCCCGCCTTTCATGCCTTGATTATAATTACTTACATCCACTGTTCCTCCGGTTAAAAAATCAGGGTAAAGGTCAACCGTTTTTCCTCTCACGCAATCAATAGCTGCGCGTATAATTTCGCAAAAATTATGAGGTAAAATTTTTGTTGCCAAACCAACTGCAATTCCTTCAACACCTTGAGCAAGTAATAATGGAAATTTCATTGGAAGAGCAATGGGTTCTTTTTTTCTTCCATCATAAGAACTTTGCCATTCGGTAGTTTGATTATTGAAGGCGACTTCTAATGCAAATTTTGATAAACGAGCTTCAATATAACGTGCAGCAGCAGCACTATCTCCGGTTCTCACATCGCCCCAGTTTCCTTGCGTTTCAATTAATAAATCTTTTTGTCCAAGTCCTACCATGGCATCTCCAATGGCTGCATCACCATGTGGATGGTATTGCATGGTTTGCCCAATTACGTTTGCCACTTTATTAAAACGCCCATCATCCATTTCTTTAATG
Source organism: Bacteroidota bacterium (assembly GCA_025359805.1). GTDB lineage: Bacteria > Bacteroidota > Bacteroidia > UKL13-3 > UKL13-3 > CAIUEQ01. The sequence continues at coordinate 8,350 of JANYDU010000051.1, read as the reverse complement.
GCATGCATAATTCTTCGTTGCACAGGTTTTAGTCCATCATCGACAGCAGGTACGGCACGCTCTAAAATTACATAGGAAGCGTAATCCAAAAACCAGTTTTGATACAATCCAGTAACAGGAATCACATTTAACATTCCGTGATCTTGCTCTGGAGTGTTTTCTTCGTTATTTATTTCGTTATTATCTTCTGACATTAATATTAATTTTTTAAGCTTCAGCTAATTCTTCTTCCAACAAATCTTTTTCTACTCGTAAATTATCAATAATAAAATTTTGACGCTCCATGGTATTTTTTCCCATGTAGTATTCCAGTAATTTTTGTATGGTTACCTCTTGTTTTAAAATCACGGGTTGCAAACGAATATTCTCACCAATAAATAAACCAAACTCTTCGGGAGAAATTTCTCCAAGTCCCTTAAACCTTGTTATTTCTGGCTTTCCACCTAATTTATGTATGGCACGTTGGCGTTCTTCGTCACTATAACAATAAATAGTTTGCTGTTTATTTCTTACTCTAAACAATGGAGTTTCTAAAATATAAACATGCCCGTTTTTTACTAGATCAGGAAAAAATTGCAAGAAAAAAGTAAGTAGCAATAAACGAATATGCATACCATCAACATCCGCATCTGTTGCAACTACAATATTATTATACCGGAGGTCTTCAATACTTTCTTCAATATTTAACGCATGTTGAAGTAAGTTAAATTCTTCATTTTCATACACCACTTTTTTGGTAAGTCCGTAGCAATTTAATGGCTTACCACGCAAACTAAATACGGCCTGAGTTTCTACATTTCTTGATTTAGTGATGGATCCACTTGCCGAATCTCCTTCTGTTATAAAGAGTGTGGTATTGTATCTAATTTCCTCTTTGTCTTCATTGTAATGAACCCTACAATCGCGTAATTTTTTATTATGTAAACTTGCTTTTTTTGCACGCTCGTTGGCCAATTTTTTTATGCCTGCCATATCTTTTCGCTCGCGCTCACTTTGCATTATACGTTTGAGCAAAGCTTCTGCAATTGCGGGATGTTTGTGAAGAAAATCATCCAATGATTTTTTTAGGAAATCGGTAATGTGATTCTTAATTGTTGGGTCAGTAGGTCCCATATTTGTTGAGCCTAATTTTGTTTTTGTTTGCGATTCAAAAACAGGTTCTTGCACACGTAAACTTACTGCTGCAATAATACTTGCGCGCATATCGGCAAGGTCGAATTCTTTTTTATAAAACTCTCTAATTGTTTTTGCATACGCTTCGCGAAAAGCCAATAAATGTGTTCCACCTTGTGTAGTATGTTGGCCATTTACAAATGAATAATATTCTTCGCCATAAGAGTTTTCGTGGGTGATGGCTACTTCAATATCTTCGCCTTTTAAATGAATAATTGGGTAACGAATTTCTTCTTCGTTGGTTTTACGTTTTAATAAATCAAGAAGTCCATCTTTTGAATAAAATTTTTTGCCGTTATAGTTTATGGTTAATCCAGAATTGAGATAAGCATAATTCCATAACATGTTTTCTACAAATTCAGGGATATAATGATAATTTTTAAAAATGCTTTCATCGGGAGTAAACGTAATAGCCGTTCCGTTTGGCTCAATAGTTTCTTGAAGCTTATATTCCTTTATGAGCACTCCCTTATCAAACTCCGCAGTTTTTATTTGTGCTTCGCGATACGATTGTACTTTAAAATAAGTAGAAAGTGCATTTACAGCTTTTGATCCTACACCATTTAACCCAACTGATTTTTGAAAAGCTTTCGAATCATATTTCCCACCAGTATTAATTTTAGAAACTACGTCAACTACTTTTCCTAAAGGAATTCCACGTCCATAATCTCTAACAAACACTTTATTATCGGCAATTTTTATATCAATGGTTTTTCCATTTCCCATCACATGCTCGTCAATACAATTATCGAGCACCTCTTTTAGCAATACATAAATTCCATCATCCATAGATGAGCCATCACCCAACTTGCCAATATACATGCCAGGGCGCAATCGGATATGTTCTTGCCAATCCAATGAGCGTATACTGCTCTCGTCATAAATTACTTTTTCTACCATGCACAAAAATTTAAAGCGTGAAATTATAGTTATGCGAGGAGTGTTAATCCACAGAATGAAAATGAGGGTGTGGATATTTTAAAATAGCAGATTTTTAGAGGGATTGGAGATGAATAATGGACATCAAACAAAAAAATGTTGACTTGATTAATTGTTCGATATCCTTATTTTATTTCACTTTTGGTAAATACCAACTGCCAATTTGATAAGGATAAAATTCGTAAAATGAATTGTCTTCATTAAAAGTATGTCCAGCTTGTAAATCAACAGCAGCTTCTTTTAATAGAGAATCGCCTTCAGTTTTTTGATTCAATTTTTTTAAACATTTTGCTTTGTAATATTTAGCATCGGCAAAAGTTTTATAAATGGCTAAACATTTGTTTAAATAGGTAACTGATTTTTGAAAATCTTCTAATTCGTACTGAGTTACGCCCATATAAAAATAGTCTAAAAAATGAACCCAATCTGGTCCGTGATCTTTAGTTGATTTATCGATTGATAATTGAAAAGAGTGCTCAGCTTCTTTAAATCTGTTTAATTGAAGATAGCATAGTCCCAAATAAAAATCGTAAGAATGATCCATCACATTTGCTTCACCTTTCAGTTCTTTTGATTTATTAAAATCGGCAATAGCATCGGTGTAATTTTTAGCAAAAATGCAATTCATAAAACCTCTGTAATCAATGTATCTTTTAGGGGAGAGTTCGACAGCTTTATCAAGATAAATTTTTCCAATTTCATATTTCCTTCGTTTGTAATAAGGCATTGCTTTTTGTTGCCATAGGCTTGCGTTATCAGGTATGATGGCAATTGCAGAATCAAGATATTTTTGCCATTCTTGAGTTAAATAGTTGTAGTTATATGCACCATTTTCAACATATTTTTTAAATATGGAATCTTTTAGATTTTCAGATGTTGTTGATTGTCCTTCACAATATAAAATGGAAGAAAGTGTAAACGAAATGAACAAAATTATTTTCATCATCATAATACAATGTTAGAGTTTGTGATACTTTATTTTTTCATAAAAAATTGTATTAAACAAATTTTTTCCATGAATTAATAGTGAGTAAGTTTATGTATCATCGAATACTAAAATCTAAACTAATTTACAACTCATAACTCATCATTCTAAACATGTCTTTTTCTATCGTTACAAAATTAAACCAACAAGAAACCCAGTGGAGTGGAGGAACAACTACTCAACTATATATTTATCCTGAAGAGGCAACTTACCAAGAACGAAATTTTTTATTTAGAATTAGTTCTGCAACTGTAAAAATTTCTGAATCCATATTTACCAAACTGTCTGGAATTTCAAGAGTAATTATGATTTTAGATGGAGAATTAAAGTTGGTTCATGAAAATAAATATTCCAAATTATTGAAGAAGTTTGATACCGATACATTTGAGGGAGATTGGAATACAAAAGGTTTTGGAATGGTTACAGATTTTAATTTGATGACAAGCGGAAATGCAACTGGAAGCCTTCAGCAACTCATATTGCAACCTCAAGAGTCAGTTTCTAAAATAGGTTTAAACGCAATAAATTTTGTTGGCTATTATTTGCTTTGTGGTGAAGTTGAATGTTTAATTAACGAAGAGAAAATAAATTTTAAAGAGAAAGATTTTTTGCTGTTTAAACGAGAAAATAATCCACAAAAACTATTGATGAGTGCATTGAAATATTCAGAAATTATTGAGGTTGAAATAATAATTAAATAAGCATCAATCCCAATATAGATAGGGTGTATAGGATTAATACCACTAATGAATCAATTCCAACACCTCCTATTTTTTTTGATGATTTAACAATTAATCCGATGATATAAATTGCCGTAAGTAAAATTCCAATTGCTGTTAAATACACATCTGTTTTGGTACATTTTGCTAAAATATTTTCGCCCGAAATGAGTGATGCCAAAAGGAATAATACAGGAAGAAAAGCGTTACCTCCAAATATATCTCCCGTTGCCAATTGGTAATCTTTAAATTTAATGGAAGCGATGCCCGTTGACAGTTCAGGAAGTGAAGTAAGTAAAGCCAAAATGGTAGCTCCAAATATTACTCCATCAATATGTATTCGATGTGCAATAATACTGCTGCTTTGTTCCATTAATACGCCACAAAATAATGTTGCACTTGCAGCAATAAATAACCAAATAGAGGCTGAAACAGGTGTAAGTTTTTCAGGATTTTCAAAATTTTCTATTGGTTTCTGAATTGGATTTTTTATTTTCTTATTGACGTTGTTTATAATCAATAATCCCGATACCCAAGTAATCAAAATTAATAATTCGGAGGGAGAGGCATGAAGTATCATCGGTTCGTTTTTTAGTTGAGAACCTATAATGGTAATGGATAAAATAGTAATGACTAATATTCCTTCAAAGAGTGTTTGTTTTGATGATGCAAGTGTGGAAAGTGGTTTTGATTTTTTGCCACAATAAAAATCGAGGATAACCAATACTACTGTTTGCACTGCTATTCCGCCTAAAATATTTCCTGATGCTAAACTTAAATCGTGCCTAATTGCACCGCTTATGATGATGGCTATTTCGGGTAAATTGGTAACGATAGATAAAATGATAAGCCCACCAAAGGCATCGCCTAAATTATATTTCTTATCAATATAATCGGTAACCTTTGAAAGTTTTACGCCACAAATCCAAATCACAAATGCCGCTGCTGCTAAAATTATTATAAGATACGTGGTGGATATTTGTTCCATTAATCAATATTATTTTTACTTGTCATTACTAAATTAATATCCATACTTCTCTTTCCATCTTTTCTTTAAAAATTCTCTCAATTCATTTTCTCTTGCATTTTCCCCTGGATTGTAAAATTGAGTTCCACTAATTTTATCTGGGAGAAATTCTTGTTCAATAAAATTGTTTTCATACACATGAGCATACTCGTAATTTTTTCCATAGTTGAGTTGCTTCATTAACTTTGTTGGTGCATTTCGGAGGTGTAATGGAACAGCTAATTGCCCGCTTCTTTTTACTTCACTCATGGCATTTCCAATGGCTTCATAACTGGCATTACTTTTTGCCGATGAAGCCAAATAAGTGGCGCATTGTGATAAAATAATCCGCGCTTCAGGCATGCCAATAATTTGTATAGCGGTAAAAGTATTTGTAGCTAATAATAGCGCATTTGGATTTGCATTTCCAATATCCTCGCTCGCTAAAATAATCATTCTACGAGCAATAAATTCTATGCTTTCACCGCCATCAAGCATGCGTGCAAGCCAATAGATTGAGGCATTGGGATCACTACCTCGCATTGATTTTATGAATGCCGAAATAATATTATAATGTTCTTCGCCACCTTTATCATACAATGCAATTTTTTGTTGAAGCAATTTAGTTACCGTTTCATTATCAATTAAAATTTTTTGTTGCGGTTGATTGCAAAGCATCTCTAAAATATTTAATAATTTTCTGGCATCTCCGCCACTAAACATAAATATAGCATCCTTTTCTTTTAGCTCAATATTTTTTTGTTTTAACAATTCATCATTTGCAATAGCATGGTCAATAATTTTTGTTAATGCGGGTACATCCAATTCATTTAAAACATATACTTGGCAACGAGATAACAACGCATTATTTACTTCAAATGATGGGTTTTCTGTTGTAGCTCCAATTAACACAATACTGCCGTTTTCAACAGCCCCCAATAAAGCATCTTGCTGACTTTTATTAAAGCGATGAATCTCATCCAAAAACAATAATACTTTACCAAATAATTTAGTGTCTTCAATAATTTTTCTTACCTCAGAAACGCCTGCACTAACGGCACTCAATTGATAGAATTGTAAATTTAATTGGTTGCCAATAATTTTTGCAAGTGTAGTTTTTCCAACTCCGGGTGGCCCCCAAAAAATCATGGATGGAATAGTTTTGTTCTCAATGGCTTTTCTCAACACTGCTCCTTCACCTGTTAAATGTTCTTGCCCAATATACTCGTCAAGTGTTTTTGGTCTTACTCTTTCGGCTAATGGTTTGTTCGTGGTCATCTTTTTTTATATTGCAACAAATGCAGTTTCAAATTAACTATAAATATATTCAAAGTTTGGTGTTGTTGGCAATATGTTTTACCACATTTGCTCAACAGCCCGATACACCATTTACGCAAACAGGTTTGGCTTCCTATTATCATAAAAAATTTAATGGACGAAGAACCACAAGTGGCGAAATCTACAGTTCAAAAAAATTAACAGCAGCACACTTGACACTTCCTTTTGGTACCAAAGTAAAAGTGACAAATTTAACAACTCACAAATCGGTAATTGTAAAAATAAACGATAGAGGACCTCATTCAAAAAAGAAAATAATTGACGTGAGCTACCGTGCAGCAAGGCATTTAGGAATGCTTAATGGAAATGGAATTGTGAAAGTTTTCATTGAAGCTATTCCCATAATAAAAACTCCTGATGACTCCTTTAGACAACATGAAGCTCAGTAAACAACAACAAATTTTATTTAAACAAAAAGCATTACAATGGTCGTCAGGTTTTGATGTGTGTATGTTGTTGGATAATAATTTTTGTGTGAATGCGTGCCATTTGCATGATGTTGAATTTATGATGGCGACAGGAGTGAAGCGGGAATTAAAATGTACAACTGGAAATGCTTTTGAGGAATTAAAAATATTTCAACAATCATCAACACAAATTTTTGGATACTTTTCCTATGATCTTAAAAATGAAATTGAGCAATTAAATTCATCACATCAAAATGGAGTTCATTTTCCTGATTTGTATTTTTTTGAGCCTCAATATTTTTTAACTATTGATAAGGAAGGCAATATAATTGGCGATAAAAATTTAGTGGATGAAATTGAAGCGGTTGAATTGATAAATCAAACTAAAATATATGCTCCAATTTTGATGAATGAAAGAGTAAGTAAATCAACTTATATAAAAAATGTGGAAAGTATTAGGAAGCACATTATTGAAGGCGATGTGTATGAACTAAATTACTGTGTGGAGTTTTTTGCGAATGATGTGGAGCTTCATACACCTGATGTTTACAAAAGTTTAATCAATAAATCGCCAACACCTTTTGCTTCTTATTTTAAATATTATCATCAATATTTATTATGTGCAAGTCCGGAGCGTTTTATAAAAAAGAGTGGTGATAAATTATTTTCTCAGCCCATAAAAGGAACCATAAAAAGAGGAGTAAATGAAGCAGAAGATACACAACTCAAAAACGAATTATTGCATTCGGAGAAAGAACTTGCAGAAAATTTGATGATTGTTGATTTGGTGAGAAATGATTTAGCGCGATCATCAAAAACGGGAAGCGTACAGGTGGATGAATTATTTGGTATTTATACTTTTAAACAAGTGCATCAAATGATTTCTACTGTTTCATCAGCTATAAAAAATGAAGTGCATATTATTGATGCCATTAAACATGCTTTTCCAATGGGCAGCATGACAGGAGCACCAAAAATTATGGCAATGGAACTCATTGAAAAATATGAAACTACAAAGCGCGGATTATATAGCGGAGCTATTGGTTATATAACACCTAACGGAGATTTTGATTTTAATGTGGTGATACGAAGTTTGCAATACAATGCAGCATCAAAATACTTATCTTATGAAGTGGGTAGTGCAATTACTTTTGATAGTATTGCAGAACAAGAGTATGACGAATGTTTATTAAAAGCCAAAGCCATTATGGATGTATTGGGTGGTAAGGATTAGTTTCATTTCTTTGCACCATGAGATTTGAAAAACATATTTTTATTTGTGCCAATCAAAAGGCTGAAGGCAAAGCCTGTTGCGGAGAAAAAAACGGCTTGGAGTTAATCGAAAAATTTAGAGAAGTGCTAAATGAAAAAGGATTAAAAGGCAAAGTGCGGGCACAAAAAAGTGGGTGCTTGGATGCCTGTAATTTTGGACCAGCATTGGTTATTTATCCCGAAGGAACATACTATGGACATATACAATTTGCAGATGTTGAACGCATAGTAAATGAACATGTAATAGGCGGAAATGTGATTGAAGAATTGGAGTTGAAATGGTAGGCTTTGTTATATACTATTTCAACAACAATTAAACGGGTAATAAATCTTGCGTTGAGGTTTGCATATAGAACCACACCTTGAAAAGGTTGGATGTTTATAGAAGGTTATCATAAAAGAACATTCGACCCCATCGGGGTCGAATAAAAATAGATGTTGATATTTTCTATAAACATGAAATCCTGTTTGGATTTAAACAAATAAAATGAGTAATATAATTACCCAAAAA
>JANYDU010000020.1 GCA_025359805.1 Bacteroidota bacterium | reverse complement strand
GGTTTCAATTCTTTGCCTCTCGGATTGAGTTTGAAATATTCAAAGTTGTCCCAACAATCAAGAATGAGAAACGAATCTTTGAAAGTGCACCAAGGTTTTATTTTTTCGGGTTCAAGCAATCGTGTTCCTCTGCCTATCATTTGCCAAAACTTTGTGTAACTGTAAACTGGTTTTGCAAAAACAAGGTTTGTGATTTCACGAATGTCAATTCCTGTGTCAAGCATGTCCACACTCAAAGCAACTCTTGGCATGTTGTTGTTTTTAAACTGGTCAAGCAATCCACCTTTGCCGTAAACTCTTGGGTCTTCACTTACTAACCGCTTTGCTAATTCCCCATGATATTCCGGATAAAGTGCATCGAATATTTTTTCTAGTCGGTCAGCATGTGCCTTAGTAGTGCAAAAGAAAATTGTTTTCCCTGGGAGAACTCCGTTTGCATCTTTGATTGATTCTTCCATGAACTCCCGAACTATCAAAGCGTTTGTTCCTCTGTTGATTACTTTCTTTTCAATCTCTGTTCCTTCAAAATTTATTTCTTCAATTTCTTTTCCGTCAAGAATTAAATGTTGTTGGTCTTCTAATGCGATTGTTCTCTTGCTAATTCCTTCTTGCTGAAATTTCGTTTTGATTTTCATTACTTGGAAGTTGCACAAGTAAGGCGGTATGTGGTTCACCGCTTCATCATACGAATATGCAAAAGTTGGAACTCCATCATCGGTTTCAAATAACTGAAAAGTGTTGTGGTCAATCACATCGGTTGGCGTTGCAGTTAAGCCCAAAGTGATTGTGTTGAAGTAATCTAAAATCTCTTGGTAAGTGTTGTAAATGCTTCTGTGGCTTTCATCAACTACAATCAAATCAAAGAAGTGAGGAGATAAACTTTTAGTTTCATCACGAATGATGTTCAACATACTTGGGTATGTTGAAACATAAATTCGTCTATCGGTTGCAATTTCTTTTTCGTTTGGTTTTGGAAATCGTGGTTCGTTTGGTAAATATTCTTTGAACGCATCAAGAGTTTGATTCTGCAAAGCAATTCTGTCAACTAAAAATAAAACTCTTTCAGCCCAACCTGCTCGCATGAGTGCATCCACCAAGGCAATGCACACACGGGTTTTACCCGTGCCTGTTGCCATTACCAAAAGAAATTTTCGTTTGCGTTTTTCAACGGCTTCCATCACGGAACGGATTGCACGGATTTGATAATCCCTTCCTGCAATTTTTGTGTTGATGAGTTCACCTGCTAAAGTTTTCCGTGCCTTACGAATGTATTGGTAGCGTTCCAAATCATCACGGGTTGGAAACCCGTGAACTTTTTTCGGGGGGTAATTATCTAAGTCCCAAAAATAAATGTCGTGTCCGTTTGTGTAAAAGCAGAAAGGCAATTCTCCGCCTTGTGTCTGCACAATGTTGTGGCAATATTGCTTCGCTTGCTCTCTGCCAATGGCTGCATCAACAGAAGTTTTTTTCGCTTCAACCACTGCAAGCGGTTTTCCGTCTTTGCCAAGTAAAACATAATCGCTGAATTGGTGTCCTGCGTATGGTGTAGCAGGTTCTTGAACAACTGTCAGGTGAATATCAAACTCCTCAATGACTTGGGTTCTGTCCGTCACAATCCAACCAGCTTTTTTGAGCCGTTGGTCAATGATTTCTTTCCTTGTATGTTTTTCGTTCTTCAAAGTCCTTTCGCAAGATTTAAATTATAGCTTGTCAAAATACGTAAAAAAATGCTTGTTCTTAGCACAAATGTCATTCGGTGCGTTGGGGAATTTGGCTCTTTTGCTTTTGCCGAAGGGTCGGCTTTGTGTGTCGGGGCAAAAGCAAATGTGGCAAATGTGCGGCTGGCTAAAATTGAATTAAAAAAAATGTGCGGAGGGGAAAATAAAAAATACAGAAGGGTCGGCAATGAGTGTCGGCTTACTTGATGTCCGATTTCAATATGGTCTGTATGTCTTTGGTCACCTGTCAAAATTAGCGTTTCATATTATGTTTATAGTCGTCCGTTTGGTCGATGTTGTGTCGTATGTTAGGCTTGCTTGTAACATCAAGATATATGCTCATCGATAATTTTACTCAGCCATTTTAGCATCAACAAAATACTAATTGCTGCTAAAAGCAATATTAAACAATTAACCAAAAAGAAATATTGCTTGTGTTCGTATCCATCCCATAAACTTGCTAATACTCCACTTAATTTATTTCCAATTGAAGTTGATAACATCCAGCCACCCATCATTAATGCAGCAAGCCTTGGAGGTGCAAGTTTTGAAACCAATGAAAGTCCCATTGGGCTTAAACATAACTCTCCAATTGTAATTACACCATACGTTGCAAAAAGCCACCATGCTGATACTTTCTCGGCTCCATTCATTCCTATAGTTACTGCCGATATCATAATCAAAGTAGAGCAGGCTGTAATAATTAATCCCCAAAATATTTTACCCGGAGTGGATGGTTCTTTTCCTTTTCTTCTTGTCCATGCAAAAAATCCAACCACCAAAGGCGTTAAACAAATTACAAAAAATGGATTGATAGATTGAAACAATTCTGTTGAAATAAGTTGTGCATTTTCACCTTCAATTGGAAATTTTTTAGGTTGAAGATTTTTAAAATAGTTTGGATAATCAATTACTTTTTGGATTTTACCATCCATTGTTTTTATAGAACGAAATTGATGATCAACCAAAATGACCGAATCTTTTTTATATGGAATTTCTTGAACCATTCCCAATGCTTTTGTAGGCTTAATTAATGATGAAGGAATTTCTCTATTGGTATAACTTTCTGCCCATGTAGTTAATGCCGTTCCGTTCTGCTTAAATATCGCCCAAAAAATTACCACAACTCCCATTATGGAAAGTAGCGCAGCAATTGGTCGTTTGTCAGTAGCATTAGCTCTATACCATAATGAAATGTAAAACAACAAAATGGGTATGGCTCCAAAAATAAATGCATCTGTACTATCGCTCCCAAAAATATTATTAGGAATAAACCAACCTAAAATGGCAGCAATAATTGCAGGTAATAAAACAATTCCTAAAATTTTGCCAACCGACATATCCTCTGGTTGTGAGGGCTTGATAATATCAACATGTTTATAATGTTTGCTTCCAATCCAAAATATGGCAATACCAACAAACATACCAATACCTGCTGCAAAAAATGCATATCCCCAACCGAAATTATTTCTCAAATAGGCTGCAAAAAAATTACAGATAAATGCTCCGATATTAATGCCCATATAAAAAATATTGTAGCCAGAATCTTTGTTAGATTTATATTGAGGTTCATTATACAAGCTGCCTAATAATGTAGAAATATTTGGTTTAAAAAACCCGTTGCCAATAATTAATAATGATAAGGAAATAAAAAATGAAGTATCGCCAGGAATGGCTAATCCCATATAGCCTAACCCCATTAAAATGCCTCCAATGGAAATAGATAAACGATAACCTAAAACTCTATCGGCTAATAATCCTCCAATAAATGGAGTAACAAAAACTAATGCAATAAAACTTCCAAAAATATCTGATGCTTCTTTTTTCTCTAACCCTAACCCACCGGATTTGGAATCGGTCATGTATAAAAAAAATATTCCTAACATGAGGTAATATCCAAAGCGTTCCCACATTTCGGTAAAGAATAAAAACGGTAACCCTTTAGGATGATTTCTTGAATGACTCATGCACCAAATATGCTATAAAAAAAGAAACCCCGCAAATGTGCGAGGTTTCAGTAAAATATTTTTTAACTACTAATTTACTCCATGCATCATGGTTTGTAATTTTTTTGTTATGCCAAATAGAATAACAGAAGCAATTCCAGAAAGCACTACAAAAATCATAAAAAATTCATACAAGCCTGTTATTTCAAAACCCAAAAACGAAGGATGATTTGGTAATGTAGGATCGGGATATAATGCACTTAAAGTTCCTGCAAATTTATTTGCTGATGCAGTTGATAAAAACCAAACACCCATTAATAATGATGCGAATTTTGCAGGAGCTAATTTTACAACCATAGCTAATCCAATTGGAGATAAACATAACTCGCCAATTGTATGTAAAAGATATAATCCAAATAACCACATCATACTTACCTTAATTGTTGGATCCAAACCTTTTACGCCTAGTGCAATTACTAAATATCCGATGGATAAAAACAATAATCCAAATGCTTGTTTTGTTGGAGATGCAGGTTCCATATTTTTCTTTCCAAGGGTAGTCCAGATAATGGCAAATATTGGAGCAAGAATAACAATTAATACTGCATTAACGCTTTGAAAAAAGCTTGCAGGAATAATGCTTCCAAATAAACTTCTGTCGGTTTGCTCTTCGGCAAAATACGTGAGTGATGCACCTGCTTGTTCAAATGCCGCCCAAAAGAAAATAACAAAAAACGCTAAAATATAGATGACAGAAATTCTTTGTTTTTCAATTTTTGTTAATGTTTTATCCGTAATAATTACAGCAGGTCCAATAATTGTTGTTGCATAAATAGCCGAGCCAATAAATCCTAAATTTAATCCAATATAAAATAAAGAAAATAATCCAATTGCTGCACCTACCCAAATTAATGTGGTAGATAATGGAATTTTTGCCGCTTGTTTTTCTTCCTTTGTTTGTTGTTTTTTTGTTGGCACTAATCCAACACCTGCCCCTGATGGTGTAACGATGTATTTATTTTTCAACAGTTCAAATGAAATCATACTAATAACCATTCCAATACACGCTGCTAAAAAACCATATCTAAAATCTCCTGGATTTCCTGTATCGCCCAATCCACCACATACTAAAGGTGCAATGAATGCGCCTAAATTAATTCCCATATAAAAAATGGTAAAGGCAGAATCCACTCGTTTATCGCCTTCAGAATATAGGGCACCAACCATCGTTGAAATATTTGGTTTGAAAAATCCATTACCAAAAATTAAAAATCCCAATCCCATAAATAACATAGGTTTTGCTAATTCAATATTTGCATAATTACTTGCACTAATAAACATGCACAATTGCCCAATTGCCATTAAAATTCCGCCAAACAAAATAGACCTGCGATTTCCCCAATATCTATCAGCTACGTATCCACCAATAAGCGGTGTTAGATAAACCAAACCCGTATAACTTCCATAAACTTCTGATGCAAAAGCCTTATCAAATAGCAATGCTTTTACCATGTATAAAGTAAAAATAGCACGCATGCCATAATAACTAAATCGTTCCCACATTTCGGTGAAGAACAATAAATACAAACCTTTTGGATGTCCTGTTGATTGACTCATGTTTTAATTAATTAGGTAATGCAAGATAAAATTACACAACAACTATGCAAACAAATTTATGGATTGAAAAAAATAAACATAAAATAAAGTGCCATCATGAAAAATAAAATCACAGTAAACATGAAGCCTAAATTTAAGAGGGATTGAATTACTTTTTTCAATAGATTCTATAATTTTTCTAAAATAAATCGTGTCATTCTATCATATAAATGTAAGCGTGTTTTTGCTCCGCCAATTCCATGATTTTTATTTGGATAATATTCCGAATCAAATTTTACCCCTTTATTAATCATAGCGTTTACCATCTCTACTGAGTTTTGAAAATGTACATTATCATCGGCTGTTCCATGTATAAGTAAATAGTTTCCTTTTATTTTTTCTACATGATTGATAGGTGAATTATCATCATAGCCTTTTGCGTTTTCGGTTGGTGTGCGCATAAAACGTTCGGTGTAAATATTATCATAATACCTCCAATTTGTAACTGGGGCAACTGCAATAACAGATTTAAAAACATCTGCACCTTTACTAATAGCTAATGAACTCATATAACCTCCAAAACTCCAACCAAACATTCCAATTCGTGAAGCATCTACATAAGGAAGTTTTCCTAACTCTTTGGCAACAAAAATTTGATCTTCAATTTCAAATTTTCCTAATTGAAGGTAAGTACATTTTTTAAATGCCTCTCCTTTAAAACCTGTTCCTCGTCCATCAACACAAACAATCATATAACCTTTTTGAGCCAGCAATTGAAACCAAAAATAATTTCCACCCATCCATCTATCAACTGCTAATTGATGTCCGGGTCCACCATACACATACATCAAAACAGGATATTTTTTTGATGCATCAAAATTTGTTGGTTTAATTGTAAATGTATTTAATTCTTCATTATAAGCATTTTTAAAAGTGGTTATTTCGGCAAGAGAAATAGAATAGTTATTTATTTTTTCGACTAACATTTTATTGTCTTCTAACACACGTAATTCTTTTCCATTCGCATCACACAATGAATAATAAGATGGAGAATTGATGGAAGAGTTTGACAATAAGAAAAATGAAAAATCGGAATTAAATGTGGCATTATTCCAACCTTTGCGGGTGGTAATTTGTTTTTTGTTTTTTCCGTCTAATGAAATCGCATACACATATCTTTGGGTTGAATTCACTTCGGAAGTTGATACATAAATTATTTTTTTCTTTTCATCCACACCATAAAATTGATCTACATCCCAATTGCCTTTTGTAATTTGTTTGATGAGTTTTCCGTTGATGTCAAATTGATATAAATGATTCCAACCATCACGTTCACTATTGATGATGAAAGATTTCCCATCATTTAAAAAAGTAAGTTCAGGAACATCTAAGTAATATTTATTTTCTTCTGTAAAAATCACTTTACTTTCTCCGCTTGAGGCATTAGCAAGTAAGAGTTCTAATTTGTTTTGTAACCTGTTCATCCGCTGAATGCAAAGGGTATTATTATCTTTTGTCCACTGTATTCGTGGAATATAAATATCTGTTTCTGCTCCAATATTGATGAGCTGTTTTTTGTTTGATACCAAATCAAAAGTATAAATATGAATGATTGAATTGGTCTCACCAGCTTTAGGATATTTAAATTTGGTTTGCTCAGGATATAACTTTCCGTATATCGCCATTTCATATTCTTTCACACCACTTTCATCAAAACGATAAAAGGCAATTTTATCTCCTTTAGGGCTCCAATTAAAACCTTTCCAAATGGCAAATTCTTCTTCATATACCCAATCAGTTGAGCCATTAATAATATTATTTATTTTTCCATCAGAAGTAATTTGAACTTCTTTGTTTAATCCTAAATCAAAATAAAAAAGATTGTTTTCTTTTGTATAAGCTATTTTACTTGCATCAGGCGAAAAATCGGCAAGCATTACTGGTTCATTAATTGGCTTCAATAGCTTTTTAGATTTCAAATCATACACATAAAAAATGGCTTTGTATGAATGACGATAGCCTGCTTTAAAATCTGTTTCTAACAATAATTTTGTTTCGTCATCGCTCCATTTAAAACCAAATCCTGTTAACGGTTTTTCACTTTCATTTAATTTTAAATCGCTTTTTCTAACAAGCGTATCAACAACTTTTCCAGTAGCGAAACTATACTTTATAATGTTTTCATTTTCATCTTGAGCGCAATAAAACTTTCCATCTTTCATGGAGTTAAAACCGGCCACTCCTTTTGAAGAAAATATTCCTTTGGTATAAATATCTTCAAGGGTGATGAGCGGTTTCTGCTGCGCATATAGGGTAACCACAGAGACACAGAGACACAGAGAAATTATTATTTTATTTTTCATATCCATTTATAAATCTTTTTAAACCAGTTACTAATATTGGAGAGTTAAAATTAGTTAAAAAGTCCTATTCTTTTTTTATATAATTTTAAATAAGTTAAAATTTGTGCTTCGTGAACAGGTAATAAAAGTTCAACAGATTTTAATTCAATAATTATTTCATCTTCAGCAAGAATATCTATTCTAAAATTTGCATCTAAAATCTCCTCCTTGTAAACCTACTGGAATAGAAATCTGTCTTTGAAAATTAATACCCCTATTTTTAAACTCCTTACAAAGGCAAATATCATAAACACTTTCCAGAAGCCCCGTACCTAAATTTCTATGAACTTCAATTGAAGCATCAAGTATTTTTCCACTCAATATGTTTCTGTTTTTTTCTATCAATTCTTTGTGTCTTTGTATCTCCGTGGTTATATTTGAGCATGCAATATAACAAAGTAACCCAATCACAAATAAATCAATTTAAAACAATAATTGGCGAACCGTTTGTCATAATTAATAAAATAGATTTAGAACAATACTCACATGATTATACCGAAGATTTAAAATATTTTCCAGAGGTGGTTTTAAAACCTCGAACAACAAATGAAATTTCATCTATACTAAAAATTTGTAATGAAAATAGAATTCCAGTAACTCCTCGTGGAGCTGGAACAGGCTTGAGTGGAGGGGCTCTTCCAATTTTTGGTGGAGTGGTTATTTCAATGGAACGTTTTAATGAAATAATAGAAATTGATGAGCGAAATTTTCAAGCAACAGTTGAACCCGGAGTAGTGAATGAAGTTTTTCAAAATGCAGTAAAAGAAAAAAATCTTTTCTATCCTCCTGATCCTGCCAGTAAAGGAAGTTGTTTTTTGGGAGGAAATTTAGCTCATTCAAGTGGTGGACCTCGTGCTTTAAAATATGGTACAACCCGAGATTATGTATTGAATATAGAAGTTGTTTTGCCCACTGGTGAAATTATGTGGACGGGTGCAAATACGTTAAAATATTCAACTGGTTATAACCTAACACATTTAATGATTGGCAGTGAAGGAACATTAGCTATTATTACTAAAATTGTTTTTAAACTCATTCCATATCCGCAGCAAAATTTATTGCTGTTAGCTCCTTTCTCATCTGCCGAAAAAGCCTGTGAAGCGGTAAATGGAATTTTTAAAGCTGGATTCACACCATCGGCTTGTGAGTTTATGGAGCCCAAAGGGTTAAAACTTTCGGCAAACATGTTAAACATTCATTTTGAAATTGCAGAAAATATTGAAGCGTATTTATTAATTGAAGTGGATGGAAATGATTTGGATTTGATGATGAAAAATTGTGAAAAAATTAGTGAAGTGCTTTATGCTTTTGAATGTTTAGATGTGTTGTTTGCTGATTCAGCAGAACAGAAAGAATATTTTTGGAAACTCCGAAGAGCCATTGGCGAAGCGGTTAAAACACGTTCGGTTTATAAAGAAGAAGACACCGTTGTGCCACGTGCCGAACTTCCAATTTTATTTAAAGGTGTGAGAGCAATTGCCAATAAATATGGTTTTAAAACGGTATGCTACGGACATGCAGGTGATGGAAATTTACATGTAAATATTTTGAAAGATAAATTGAGCGATGAGGAGTGGAACTCAAAAATAAATGATGGCATCACAGAAATATTTCAACTCTGCAAACAACTTAAAGGAACGATAAGTGGCGAGCATGGAATTGGGTTGGTTCAAAAACCTTTTATGCATATTGTGATGCCCGAATTTCAATTGGAAATTATGCGAAAAATAAAAACAGTATTTGATCCAAATGGAATTTTAAATCCTGGAAAAATATTTTAAAATTACTCAACAATTCTAACTCT
This sequence comes from Bacteroidota bacterium, assembly GCA_025359805.1. GTDB lineage: Bacteria > Bacteroidota > Bacteroidia > UKL13-3 > UKL13-3 > CAIUEQ01. The sequence continues at coordinate 24,174 of JANYDU010000020.1, read as the reverse complement.
CAATTCAAATTCTTACTTCCCAATTCAAATCTGGTGTTTTTCATTCTTCATCACATTTTCTAAAGTCCATTCTACTTTTTTATCAAATGAATGTTGCCTTACTTTACATTGTTGAAGCTGACAAATATTACACGAAAAAGGCAAGCACGGATCTGGATGAATAAACAACTCTACTTTATCATCAAAATTTTTAATAATTAAATTTTCTACACGTTTTAATTCATCATGCGAAGTTTGTAAATCATTGTACCATGGAAGTGTGAGGTGGCAATCGATATGAAAACTTGAACCATATTGTTGTATGCGTAAATTATGAATATCAATCCACAATTCATTTCGGTTTTCATTCAACACTTTTAACACATCTGATAAAATAGTAGTGTCGGCTTCGTCCATTAAACCTGCTAATGATTTACGAAATAATTTATAGCCAGTGGTGATAATTACAAAACCAAAGATGATAGCAAGTACACTATCTAACCATAAAATATTTGTGAATGAAATAATAACTAATCCAATCACCAACCCAATGCTCGAATAGGTATCACTGATTAAATGTTTTCCATCGGCAACAAGTGTAATGGATTTATGTTGATGACCAACTTTTAATAAATATTTTCCTAATATAAAATTGATTAATCCGGCAGCACCAGAAAGAATAACGCCAATTCCTAATTGGGTAACTTCTATTGGATGCATCAAATTAAAAATTGATTTTACAACAATCATTAATCCCGCCATCAAAATTAATCCCCCTTCAAAACCTGCCGAAATAAATTCTATTTTTCCGTGTCCGTATGGATGATTTAAATCTTTTGGTTTTGATGAAAGCGATAAACTATAATAGGCAAAGCATCCCGCAAAAACATTTATAATAGACTCCAATGCATCAGTTAAAATGGCATTAGAGTGTGTAATAAAAAAGGCAAAAAATTTGATGAGCATAATAAGTGCACCAATAATAATTACTGCACGCATTGCTTTAAGTTGAAGTTTAAAAGATTCGTTCACTTGGTTTTATTTTGAAATAAAAAAGGTCTCGCATATTACGAGACCTTTTTATTATGAAGAAAAATTAATTGTTATTCAACAATCATTCTTTTAGTTACTTTATATCCTTCTGCTTCTACAGTATAAAAATACACTCCACTATTAAGATGAGTTAAGTCTATAGAAAATTTATTAATACCTGCTTGTGCTTTATCAAAATTTTGCGAGTACACAGTTTGACCAACAATATTTATCACATTAATTTTAACATCAGTAGTTTTCTTTAAAGTTACGGGAACAGTTGTTGTTCCGTTAAACGGATTTGGATAATTTTGATCAAGCGTAAATAGTTCATTTTGCACTTCATTGATACCCACTTTTCCATTCATAATATCAGCAGTAGGAATAGACCAATACATAATATCAAATGGCCCCGCTTTGTTGTTATTGCCATTACTACCCGAACCATAAAATCCAACAAAATTACTTTGCATATAAGTGATATGAAGTTTGTTGGTAATGTTTTGTGCAGTTGAAGCAAACATTTGTTCAACGTTTAATCCAAATTGTTTGGTTAAATTTAAAGGAGCGCTCCAAGTAACACCACCATTTGAAGAGTACACACAAAATATATCTCTAAAGAAAGCATTGTTTCCATCATCATCTCCTACGGCAAGTCCTGAATAAACTAAAAATATATTTCCTGCTGTATCAGTTGAAGCATAAGGCATTGTTGCAAGCCCTGAAACTCCGTATCGGCTATGTGCATCAATTGCTCCTAATAACTGAATATTTGGAGTACCTGCAGTATCAGGTGCAAAACCTATTTGCCCTGTAATGATAGTTGGTCTTCCTTCATACCAATAATCAATAGCATTATTGTTCCCAAGAAAAAAACCAACACCAGGAGTACTACCTGTTTGATTCCAAGCAATTTTCATTCTACCCCAAAAGCAATGAGCTTTGCCGCTTTGATCTAATTTTACATTTATAGTTCCATCACAAGTTGTAATGGTATCATTTAAATGTGTGCCTGGAAAAGGTTGAGTACTATTATACGCTGGAAAAGGGAATGAATCAATAATTGTTTGAGTCCATGTATGTCCGTTATCTCCAGATTTCCATAATGTCAAATCATTGTAATAGCTTCCCATCAAAATAGCTACAGTATTTCCAACCGCATCAATTGAGTAACCATCACCTTGTCCTGCATACCATCTTGTTCCATTGTATCCTGGAAGAGTAATGTTTTTTACTTCCCAAGTACTTGTAGCAGTATTATATCTCGAATAAACTGTTGGTTGTCTAACACCACTAATAATTACCGAATCAGGTTGTGATGCACTTGGAACACTATAATTTCCTAACACATGAATATAATTTCCAGAGGTAGCAGAACGTGGCCATAAAATACTTGAATGAGTTGTTACTGATGGAGTATCAAGAACAATTTGACCAGCCCACGAACTTGATCCAACAGATAAATTTTGACTAAAAATTAATCCTCCAGATTTTGAGTTGGTATCAATTCTATGTGAAAAAACAATTTCTTTATTTAGTGTAGAACTATAATCTAAACATGGATAACCAGCTCTATTTTGCTCAATACGGGCTTCACTAACTGACCCCCAACTTGACCCATCAAAGGAATTATAACCTGTACCTCGCGACAAATATCCATTAGTTGGACCATCACTTGAAGTCATCCAGGCAATACTAATTTTATTACCTGGGTAGGTTATAATTCTTCTGTATATTGAAGAATTTGCTTGGCGATCATTTTCTGTTTGACCAACTTTAACAGGAGGTACTGTTGTTTTTCCAAAATAATTGGTAGGAGTTGTTGTTGCTTTTTTGTTGGTTGCAATTACCGGAGATGCAGGTGTATAATCTTGCACCTTTTGAAGCGGAAGTGTTTGCATATAGGTATGCAAAGGTTTAGTAGTTTGTGCATCAGCAAATGTAAATGCTCCCATCAAACTTAGTAAGTAAATTTTTCTCATTGGTGTATTAATTTAAAGTTATATGATTTTCTATTGTCCAAATCTATATAAGAATAATGAAAATGCAAGTCAGCAATTTTTTACATTATTTTTTTAATAGACTCAATCTTTTTAAAATGGATGCACTAAAATTTTAATGCACACTTCAAAATTCGATAAACATTGAATTTTAAACTTTTTTCAACAACTGAATTTTATCCATCATCATCACATAACTTCGTAAACTCACAATTAAAAATAATTACACTATACACCCAATTTTAATTCATGAATTTTTCGCATTTACATGTTCATACACAATTCTCTTTATTAGATGGTGCTGCTGATATTGGTAAACTTTATAAAAAAGCCATTTCAGATAATATGCCTGCTCTCGCCATCACGGATCATGGGAATATGTTTGGAGCCTTCAAATTTGTTGCCGAAGCATACAAACACAAAGGTGATGATGGAAAACCTAAAGTAAAACCCATTGTTGGATGTGAATTTTATGTGGTAACAGATAGAACAAAAAGACAATTTACGAAAGAGGATAAAGATATTCGGTATCATCAATTATTATTGGCAAAAAATGACGAAGGATATAGAAATTTAATCAAACTATGTTCACTCGGATACATGGAAGGTATGTATGGAAAATATCCACGTATTGATAAAGAACTTATTTTAAAATATCATAAAGGATTAATTGCTACAACGTGTTGTATTGGAGCATCAGTTCCAAAAGCTATTTTAAAAAAAGGAGATGATGCAGGTGAACAAGAATTTAAATGGTGGCTTGATTTATTTGGCGATGATTATTATGTAGAACTTCAACGACACGATATTCCTGAACAAAATAAAGTGAATGAAGTGCTGTTGAAATTTGCATCAAAGTATAATGTAAAAATTATCGCCTCAAATGATTCACATTATGTAGATCAGAAAGATGCCAATGCACATGATATTTTGCTTTGCATTAATACCGGAGAAAAACAAAGTACACCCACACAAAAAGATGCAGGTGATGATGAGACTTTTGTGAAAGGAAGACGATTTGCTTTTTATAACGATCAGTTTTATTTTAAAACAACTGAAGAGATGACACAACTCTTTAGTGATATTCCTCAAGCCATTGATAACACAAATGATATTGTAGATAAGGTTCAATTGCTCGATTTAAAACGTGATATTTTACTTCCAAATTTTCCTGTTCCACCAAACTTTTTATCACAAGATGATTACCTCAAACACTTAACTTTTACGGGAGCTAAAGAGCGCTATAAAGACATGACTCCGGAAGTGGAGGAACGATTAAATTTTGAATTGCATACGGTTAAAACAATGGGGTTTGCTGGATACTTTTTAATTGTTGCCGACTTTATAAAAGCAGGAAGAGACCTTGGTGTATTCATCGGCCCTGGTCGTGGATCGGCTGCTGGAAGTGCCGTTGCTTATTGCATCGGAATTACCAATATCGACCCCATAAAATACCAATTACTATTTGAACGTTTTTTAAATCCCGACCGAAAATCAATGCCCGATATTGATACGGATTTTGATGACGAAGGCCGACAAAAAGTAATTGATTATGTGGTGGATAAATACGGAAAAAATCAAGTTGCACAAATTGTAACATATGGTTCAATGGCTGCTAAAATGAGTATAAAAGATGTGGCACGTGTAATGGATCTTCCGCTTATTGATTCCAATATTATGGCCAAACTTGTGCCTGATAAACCCGGGATAGTTTTAGAAAGAGTATTGAATGCCCCAATTGATGGAGAAGGAAGTTTAAAAGAAAAAGAAGCACTGCAAACTGAAGACCTTGATAACGTAAAAAAATTGCGTGAAATTTATCATGGAACAGATTTACGTGCAACAGTTTTACGAGAAGCATTAATTCTTGAAGGCTCTGTTCGCGGAACTGGTGTTCATGCTTCAGCAATCATCATTGCACCAAGTGATTTAACAGATTTAATTCCTGTTGCAGTTGCTAAAGATTCTGAATTATTGCTCACCCAATATGATGGAAGAGTAATTGAAGAAGCAGGAGTAATTAAGATGGATTTTTTAGGGTTGAAAAACTTAACCATTATTCGCGATGCGCTTAAACTCATCAAACAAAATCACGGAGTAGAATTGGATATTGACACCATTCCCCTTGATGATAAAAAAACATTAGACATTTTTTCGAAGGGCGAAACCAATGGTACGTTTCAATTTGAAAGTGCGGGTATGCAAAAATATTTAAAGGATTTAAAACCCGATAGATTTGAAGACCTAATAGCCATGAATGCATTGTATCGGCCCGGACCAATTGCGTACATTCCAAATTTTATTAATCGTAAGCACGGAAAAGAAGAGGTAAGCTATGATTTGGCGGATATGGAAGAACACCTTAAGGATACTTACGGAATTACAGTGTATCAAGAACAAGTGATGTTACTTTCACAAAAGTTGGCCAATTTTTCAAAGGGTGATGCTGATTTATTGCGTAAAGCAATGGGTAAAAAAGATCACAAAATGTTGGGTAAACTAAAACCTCAGTTTATTGAAAATGCTTCGCTTAAAGGACACGATGCAAAAGTATTAGAAAAAATTTGGACAGATTGGGAAGCATTTGCATCTTATGCGTTTAATAAATCACACTCCACATGTTATGCTTTTGTGGCTTTTCAAACGGGATTTCTAAAAGCACATTACCCAGGAGAATATATGTCGTCATTGCTCACCAATAATCAAGGCAACATTGATAAAGTTACTTTTTTTATGGAAGAGTGTAAACGTATGGGAATTGAAGTTCTTGGCCCTGATGTAAATGAATCACAAGTAAATTTTGCTGTAAATAAAAAAGGAGAAATACGTTTTGGTTTGGGTGCAATAAAAGGTGTGGGTGAAGGTGCTGTTGAAGTAATTATTGCCGAGCGCGAAGCCAATGGCCCATACAAAAGTTTATTCGACTTAACTAAACGCGTTAATCTTCGTTCAGTAAATAAAAAAACTTTAGAAGGAATGGGGCTTGCTGGAGCGTTTGATTGTTTCACAAATGTTCATCGTGCACAATACTTTTTTTCAAATGGAACTGATGAACCCAATGCCATCGAAAAAGCCATTAGATATGCAAATGCAGCGCAAGCAAATGATTCGGCAAATCAACAATCATTATTTGGTGGAGGCGCACAAGTAACATTAGCCGAGCCTATTATTCCGCCTTGTGAACCTTGGAATTTAATGGAGAAATTAAAACAAGAAAAAGAAGTTACCGGAATGTATTTATCAGGACATCCTTTAGACGATTATAAAATTGAATTCAATAATTTTAATGTTACTGCAATGAGTAACATGGATGATTATAAAAATAAAGAATTAAACATTGCCGGAATTGTTACCGATGTGTTTGAAAAAACAGGAAAGAACAATAAAGTATATGCCACATTTACAGTTGAAGATTATTCGGGCAATACAAAAATTATGATGTGGAGCGAAGATTATTTACGCTTTAAACATTTTATAACTGTTGGGCAAATGCTGTATTTAAAGGGCTCAATGCGACCAAGATTTAATTCTGAAGATCAGTTTGAATTTAAAGTGGGGCAAATTATTTTATTGGCAGAAGTGCGTGAACGATTATTAAATAAAGTAACATTAACCCTAAAATCTGACCAATTAAAAAATGGGTTTTTGGTTGATTTTAAAAAAATGCTTGAAAACTATAAAGGCACTGCGGTGTTAAAAATATCAATACGTGATGATGAACAAAAATTAGGCGTGAGTGCAGTAGCTACAAAAATTAAAATTAATTTAGAAAACGATTTGGTAAAGCAATTGGAAGAGATGGAAATTGAGTACAAGTTAAATTAGTAAACAAATAACACAACACTAAACTGACAATTTGTTTGATTTATCAGTTTGGATTTTAAATTGCAAAACAATTAAACCTTAAATAAAAAAATAATGGCAATAGAAATAACAGATGCAAACTTCGAGGAAGTTGTATTAAAAAGTAACAAACCTGTATTGGTAGATTTTTGGGCAGAGTGGTGTGGTCCGTGCCGCATGGTGGGTCCAGTAATAGAAGAGCTTGCAAAAGAATATGAAGGCAAAGCAGTAATAGGAAAATTAAATGTAGATTTTAATCCTAAAGTAGCAACCGATTTTGGAATTATGAGTATTCCCGCATTGTTGTTTTTTAAAGATGGAAAAGTGGTAGATAAACAAGTAGGTGCAGTTCCAAAACATGTACTTGCCGGAAAACTAAATACACAATTAGCTTAATTTAAAATAAGGCAGTAAACATTAAAGCCATTCCGAAAGGGATGGCTTTTTTGCGATAGTTTGATTTAATTTGTTATGCTTTAAATTTCGCATTCATCACTCCTCACTCATTATCACTCCCCATCATCTAAATCTCTCACAGCTTTATCAATCATTTCCTGAACATATTTTTTGTCCTTATCACTTAACGATTGTTTTTGCATGGCAATTTCTTTTAGCTTTTTATATACCGTTTTTTTGCGCGCTTCCAATGCCACATAGGTCACATAATTCTTATTTTTATTCTGGTATGTTTTTTCGTCAATGGTTTGTACTTCTACCAACACTTGGCTCATCACTTCACGAGTAATAGCTTGAAATCGATCATTAAAATCTCCAACGGTATTATCGGCTTGTCGCTCGCCTTTATAATCTTCGCTCACTGTTTTAATAGTGGTTTGCACACTTGAAGCTAAACGTTGTTTTGCGGTAAGCAAGGCTTTATCTTTTGATGTTTCGAGGTTCATGCTTTCTCCACTTCCGGTAGCTCTAAACCAGCGTTTGTTGCCCTCATATTTACCTCCATTAAAAGGTCCTTTCACTTCAGTTAACCCATCCATTTTTGGACTGCAACTGTAAAGTGTTGTTAATCCTAAAAAAAGTATTATGCTTAAATATCTCATATCGATTTTTAAATTGTGTTTAGAAAATAGTATGCCAATTATAATGTGATTTTTTCTAATTGTTTATTCTTGTTGTGTAAAATCTATTTTTCATCAAACAGTTTTTACACAACAAAAAAATTGGAAAACGAGTTTCATCCATTTAATTTATTTAGCTCCTTCAAATAATCATATTGAAGATCTTCGTGCAAACTACGAATGGCTTTAGTAATTTTTTTTAATTGCGCTTGGTATAAATTTATTAATGCGGTACTATTTTCAAGGTTTATGGGTGAGGATTTTAGTGTAGCACAAAAATAAATGAGCAGTTCGGCTTCAGTTTGTTTCGAACCTGAATATTTAATGTACTTATTGGTATTGCGTAATATTTTTCTCAAACTTTTTTTAGCAAAATATAAGTTACTTAAATTAATTAGTGCGAATTGCTCATCCATTTCTGCTTTTATATTTTTGATGTATAACGCTTCATCATTTGCTTCAAACAATAAATAATTCAACAATTCTTTATTGTCTTTTTTATATTTTATTAAACGTAGGCACAACTCCAATAGCTGAGCTGGAGCGTATGTTTGTAGTTCTTTTTTAATTTCAGATACAGTTGCCGATTTCATAAATTTATATTTTCGAAAATAGGCACTTCAAAGCAATAAATTTTTTTATGCCTTTAATCAAATATATCCACTGATATAAAATCTGTTTTTGAATTTTATTTCTTTGTATTTTGCCTGCAAATATTTTACCATGCAAATTGAACATACTGTTACCGAACGCTTTTTACGATATGTAAAAATTGATACGCAATCCAATCCTGATTCTCCTACTTGTCCATCCACCGAAAAGCAAAAGAATCTTGGAAAATTATTAGTTCAGGAATTATTGGAAATTGGAATTGCTGATGCACATTTAGATGAACATGGATATGTGTATGCAACGCTTCCGCCAAACACAACTAAAAATGTTCCTGTAATTTGTTGGTGTTCACACATGGATACTTCTCCTGATTGTACGGGTGAAAATGTAAATCCAATCGTGCATAAAAATTATGATGGAAAAGATATTGTATTGCCAAATGATGCTTCACAAATTTTAAAAGTAGAGGAACATCCAGATTTAAAAAATCAAATTGGAAATGATATTATTACAACAGATGGAACTACGTTATTAGGAGCTGATAACAAGGCAGGCATTGCAGAAATTATGGATGCTGTTCACCATCTTTTTAATCATCCAGAAATTATACACGGAACAATAAGAATTTTATTTACTCCCGATGAAGAAATTGGAAGAGGAGTTGATAAAGTAGATATGAAAAAATTAGCTGCCAATTTTGGTTACACCGTTGATGGAGAAACATTAGGTCATTTAGAAGATGAAACTTTTTCGGCTGATGGTGTAACAATTACCATTAATGGTATAAGCACTCATCCAGGTTTTGCGAAAAATAAAATGGAAAGTGCCATAAAAATAGCTGCCGATATTGTTGCAAACCTTCCTCGAGATACACGCTCGCCTGAAACAACAGAAGGCAATGAGGGATTTATTCATCCAACATATATTGGCGGTGCAATTGAAAAAGCTGTTATCAAATTTATTATCCGATCATTTTCTGTTGATGGATTACATAGAATGGAAGCCTATCTAAAACACATCACTGAAGAAATATTTACAAATTATCCCAAATCAACTTTTGAGTTTGAAGTACAAGAACAATATCGCAACATGAAATTAATGTTGGATAACTATCCGCATGTTTCTGAGTATGCCATTGAAGCTATGAAACGAAGCGGATTAACGCCTCTTAAAACAAGTATAAGAGGCGGAACTGATGGTTCACGTTTATCATTTATGGGATTACCTTGTCCGAATATTTTTGCAGGCGAACATGCTTTTCATTCTAAATTAGAGTGGGTATCTATTCAAGATATGCAAAAGGCTGTTGAAACTTTAGTGAACTTAGCCATCGTTTGGGAAGAGCATTCATAAAAAAAAGATGCTGCACTTATCTCCTTTCAATATTTTACAACTCGAGCCCAACTATAGTTCTGTTCAATTTAATCAAGCAATTATTTTTTGTAAAGATTGGTTAAACGGCAAACAACAATTTACTTTTCATACTTCTGGTTCAACAGGCTCGCCTAAAAAAATTGAACTGAGTAGAACACAATTAGAAGCAAGTGCAAAAGGAACAATAGATGTATTACAACTCTCGTCATCAGAAAAAATATTTGTTTGCCTTAATACACAACTTATTGCTGGAGCAATGATGTTGGTTAGAGGATTGGTTTTGCAAGGTGACTTATTTATTGAAGATACCTCTGTTAATCCATTAAAAAATTTACCGTTACATCATCAACTCACATTTGCTTCTTTTGTTCCGATGCAGTTAAGTGCGTTATTAAATGATGATGATGAAACCATTAGCAAACTCAATTCATTTAAACATATTTTAATTGGTGGCACATCAATATCAAATTCGTTGGAGGAAAAAATTTCACGTTTAAAAGTGGATGCGTTTCATACTTACGGAATGACAGAAACAGTAAGCCATATTGCACTAAGAAAAATTGGCAAAGAAAAATATTTTACCACACTAAATAATGTTTCGCTAAAAAAAGATGACCGCGATTGTTTGTGTGTTAAATCTCCATCAACAAATAATAATTGGACTATTACAAATGACGTGGTGGAATTAATCAATGAAAAACAATTTGTTATTAAAGGTAGGTTTGATAACATAATTAATACTGGCGGAGTAAAAGTACAAACAGAAAAAGTAGAAGAAGCTTTATTATACGCATTAAGCAAAATTGGCAAACCCTATTTGCAGGCATTCATTACTTTTATGGATGATGAAATAGTAGGACAAAAAATTATTGCCGTGTTACAAACACCAAAATTGGATGAACACTTCATCCAACAATTAAAAAATGAATTGCAACTACATCTTACCAAATATGAAATTCCGAAGCAATTTTTTCCAGTAATTGATTTTGAATTTACCTCAAGTGGAAAAATTAACAAAAAGGTAACCCTGTTAAAAGCCTTAAATAGCTTGTAATTTGAGCATGTTAGTAACTTATTTGCTCAGTTTAAAAATTTAGCTTTTATAAAATAACGAGAATTTTATATTCGCGGTAGAATTAAATAGTAAATATTATGTATTGGACACTAGAATTAGCCTCATATTTAGACGATGCTCCTTGGCCGGCAACAAAAGACGAGTTGATTGATTATGCCATCCGAAGCGGTGCGCCTCTTGAAGTTATTGAGAACTTACAAGAAATGGAAGATGATGGTGATCCTTTTGAAAGTATTGAAGAAGTTTGGCCAGATTATCCAACAAATGAAGATTATTTTTATAACGAAGACGAATTGTAAAATTCATTTTTAGTTACATTACTTATAAAAGGCGCAGCGTAATATTTGCGCCTTTATTATTTTATAAATTCACTTATTGTAAGATATTTTTATGAATCAATCTACAAAAATTTTATTAAATAATCTGTGAAATTTGTGGCTAATATTTTATGCTTCTAAGCAACTTCCGTTTGCAAATTTTCTGCTTCAATTTTTAAAAAATCTGCTTGATATTTTTCCATGATAGAATTTTTTTCTTCGTGAAGATTAACTGCATAGCGTAACCCCGCACCCTGCCCAATAATACGAACCAAGTTCAAATCCGTTAACGTTACAAAATCTCTTTGAATAGTTTTACGGTTACATTCAAACTCACTCACCAATTCTTTAGTGGAAACGAAACCTTTGTTTTGGATGATATACATGATTAATTTCTGACGTTTATTTAAAACCAAATCATCAATTTCCTTTAATTTATAACCACGTTCAAAAACATAATTCATAATATTTTTTTGACGGGCATTTAGTTTATCAAACTCAACTTGCTTGCGATAATATGTTTTTAGTAATTGTTTTAATCGATCAATCTGGTCTTCGTAAACACCCATTCCAAAACACATTTGAGCATTTAAATTATTTGCCTGCTCATGTGTTTCGTTTAAATTATTATCATTAATAAATAATTGATAATCATTTTTGTTCAGATACAAATCATGTTCAACACTCAACAACCCACTTAAATCATATCCTTTTTTCTTCAACCAAAAATGCTGAAGTAAAGATGCCATCTTACTTTTTGCTTCACTAAATAATTGAATCCCTAATAGCCTAAAATGTAAAATCCAACCTTGATGAATGGGGTGAAAATCTTGATCGTAATTTATAAATTCAAACAACGATTCAATTTCCATTTCACTCGAAACACTTAATCGTTCGGGTACTTTTATTGTTTGAGGAGAAAATAAATTAACGTCTTCTTTATTATTGTAAACATCATTTATAAGCAATCGTTGAAGATGATGAATCATACCAATATTTAATGATTCACCCAACTGTAAAGTAAGCCATGCTTCTGCCTTCGCATATTGCTCTATTCCTCTTTCCGCACTTCCTTTTGCTCTGATATTTTGATTAACAATGTATTTTACTGTTTTAATATCAAGCAAATTATGATCAAGTGCATTTGCATAATAATTACGCAAGATGGAACTATTTTGTTGCTCAATATTTTTAATGTTTTCTGGAAGATCAATGAAGTCGAGAATCTTTACAAGTTCATCGTGTAGGCGAAACAAATCGAAGTGTTTTTCCTCAACAGCGAATGCCGGTTCAAACTTATGTATAAGAATCATCAATACGAACTTACTATGAATACAGCCTTGTATAAAGGCATACCCCACAAGCAAACACGTGGATTACTGCATAAATAGAAGTTTTAATGGCTAATAAATTATTAAGACACCTGAATACAAAGGGATTTTTATGTGTTAAGAAAAATTGACAAGCCCTTAAAATGCTGTTAATAATTGGCTATTGATAAGCATAAATCTTAACTGCAAAAATTAATTTCTCGATTATCTCATTGAACTCATCCCTCCATCAACATGAATAATTTGCCCAGTAACCCAATTTGCATGCAACAAAAATCGTATGGCTTCCACAATATCATTTGCCTCTCCAATTCTTTTAAGTGGATGTCTTTCTTCGGCTGCTTTTAATTTCGTTTCGGAATTAATTAACTTTTCGGCAAGTGGGGTTTGCGTTAAAGATGGTGCAATACAATTCACTCTTATTTTTGGAGAAAACTCAGCTGCCAAACTTTTTGTTAATCCTTCAACAGCTCCTTTTGCAGCAGCAATACTTGCATGAAAATTCATACCCATTTGCACCGCGATAGTACTAAATAAAATGATGGACGAATTTTCTGCCTGTTGTAAATTGGGTAAATACTGTTTGATGGTTTTAATCGCTCCCAATAAATTGATGTTTATATCACTTAAAAAATCTTCTTCTTTTAAAGCTCTAAATGGTTTTAAATTAATTGAACCTGGGCAATAAATAATTGCATCAATAGGATTTTCTATTACTGGAAATAAAGGTTGTGAAACAGTAATATCAATGGTATAAAAATTAATATTTGAAAGAGACGATAATTCTTTTTGTGTTCTGCTTAATGCTATAATTGTATTATCAACAGAAAGTTGTTTAGCAAGTTCAAAGCCAATTCCGCTGCTGGCTCCAACAATTAAATAATTCTTCATAAATCTAAAACAGCAAAATTTTAAAATGGTTTGCCATGTGTTAATTCAACAATTTTTTTAATTAAAAATGGAAACGGTTTCAATACCGAAATAAAAATATTAGTTAGCCATTGGTTACCAAAAAAAGATTGAATAATTCTTCCAGTTTTTAATCGAGTTGAAAATTGTTTGTTCCATAATTTTGAATACAATTTTTCTAACTCTCGTCTACTTAATTTATTTTCAAAGTACGAAGGCAATAATTCACTTAAAATTTTTGACGCATGCAAAGCCATACTCATTTCATTTCCACAAAGTGGCGTTATTAGTCCGGCCGCATCACCCAACATAATGATATGATTTTCTATACTTTTTTTTGACGAAAAATTAATTTGAGAAATAGCTAAAGGTGCATCAAACAAAATAGGAAATTCAGTAAAATATTTTTCAAGAAAGGGATTTTTCATCAAAATGCGTTGTTCCATTTCTTTAATATCGTTACCACTCTTTTTTAGGTTATCGGCAGTTGTTAAATAGCATAAACAATAACTTTCTCCATCTACTTTCGAAATGCCACAATAGCCATCACTAAAATTATGCAACTCAATCAAATCATCGGGTAAATTGGCTTTTACATGATATTTAACACCAACGTAATTTGTGTTTTTGCCTGATGATTGAGCAAAATTTCTTTTTAGCTTGATATCTAAATTTGAACGTTTACCATAAGCTCCTAAAACAATTTTTGATGTGTATACATTGTTTTGCGTATTGATATGAAACAATTCATTTTCAAATTTCACATCAATTACTTTGGTATCATCCAATAATTCAACACCAATTTGCTTAGCTATTTTTGCCAATTCATTATCCAATGTGTAACGACTAATCCCAAAACCTCCTGGGTTTAATGAATGTTTTATCATATTTCCATTGGGCGCACTCACATGTAATTTTGTAATTTGAGGCAAATTCATTTCCCTTAATTTTAAACCACACTCTTCCAAATAATTCCAAGATTCCATCGCAATATATTCACCACAAACTTTATGAAACGGGTATTCTTCTTTCTCAAATAAAACGATATTCAGTCCCTTTTTTTGTAGTTGAATAGACAAAGTTAATCCAGCTAAACCACCGCCAATTATGGCGCAATCAAAATGATGAGGATGTAAAAGAGGCGTTTGCATTAATACGTTTTTACAATAACTAACCACCTAAAAGCCCAACGCCATTTTAGTTGGTAATTAACTATTGTTGATTTTGAAATAAGTGATATTAATTCTTGTTTTTTAAATCCTCTAAGCACCGAAAGTTTTGCATCATTTTTTACCAAATATGATTTTGAAAATAATTTTGTAAGAAACGAAATACTATAATAAGCAAGCGGATGCCGGTGCAAATCATTCATCAAAAAGGCTATTTGTGCTTGTGCATTACACCACGAAAACAAGTCCACTAATTCATTATCATTTAAGTGATGACAAAATAGAGAGGTAATGATGATATCATATTTATTATTTAGATGTTGTAAATTTCTATAATCACTTTTGTGAAAAGTGATTTCAGAAAAATCTTTACAAAAATTTTCAGCATAATCAACACAATCTTGTTTTAAATCAACACCTGTTAATTGCAGGTTATAGTTATTTTTTCTGCCCCATTTGGCAACATATTTCAAGGTATCACCACCTCCACTTCCAATATCTAAAATGCTGTAAGATTTATTTTTATCCGTAATCATTTTTGATAATCCTTTAACGGTAACTGCATGTCCACCCAAGTAGGTATTAATAAAACTTAACTCTCGTAAATTTTGAAACAAATCATTACGTTGAATATTTTCTTCATCCAATAATTCTTTTTTATAAGAGCGTGTTTTAAAATCCATTTTCACGAATTATTTATTCAATAAAAATGTTTCCATAGTTAACCCTGGACCAAATCCTGCACCAAAAATATTTCCTTTTACCTCTTCATCTTCCATCATATATTTTAAAACAAACAAAATTGTTACTGACGACATGTTTCCAAAATCTCTAAGCACATCATAGGAATATTTTAACGATGCTTTTTTGAGCAATAATTGTTTTTCAATGGCTTCCAAAATTTTTCTACCCCCTGGATGAATAGCCCAAGCCGAAATATCATCTCGTCCAATTCCAAATTCATACAATGCATTTGTTAACAGATTTTCTATGTTAGATTCGACAAGTTGTGGAATGTATGAACTCAGCGTCATCAAAAATCCTGTGCTTGATAATTGCCAGGCCATATCACGTTTTGCATCGGTATGTACTTCGGAATAAAAACCTTCAATACTTAGCGTATTTTTTGATTTTTTATACTCATCAGAACAAATTAACATCGCTGATGCTCCATCACCAAATATGGCGTTTGCTGTAATATTATCTTGGTCAAATTTCTTTTGAAAATGCAACGTACACAGCTCAACACAAACTATAACTACTATTGCATCTGGTTCATTTTTACAAATAGCATCTGCAATTTTCATAGCATGAATAGCCGCATAGCATCCCATAAAATTTACTGATGTACGATAAATATTTTTAGGAAGTTGAAGTTGTTCCATAATATCCAAGTCTAAACCTGGAGCCGATAAACCCGTGCAAGAAACAGTAATTAAATGAGTAATATTTTTTACATCAACTTTGTTCTGCAAACAGTTTTTAATAGCACCAATCGCAAGTCTTGGCGCATGCTCATGATATTTTTGCATACGCATTTCAAGTGATGGAAATGGCTCTAAATTTTTTGTATCAGGAAATAATGTTCGTTTATTTAAGTTAGCATCATAATCACTCAAAACAGAATAGCGTGTGTGGATTGCACTTCTATCGTACATTGTTTTTAGTCTTCTATTGTCATCTTCTGTGCCACCATATAATTCATTCATGAACGAATAAATATCCGTTTGATTAATTTTATATTTAGGCAATGTAGTTCCTATAGAAACAATAATACTCATGATAAATAATTAAGAATGGTAAGCACTATAAAACATACATTCATAGATGCTGAAGCCAAAAAATTCATGCGCATGGTATGATCAAAATCCGCTTTACTGTTATCCTTTATAACCTTCAAAAACCACCAAATAAAATATACCACTACAGGAAACAAAAAGGCTTGTAAAATATAAAAATGATTGAGCTTTTGCATACCATCAAAATACATAAAAAGAAGAACACTCGCTGTTGTAAACATGATAGCAGTAAGTATAAATGTTCCTTTATAACCTAATAAAATGCTAATTGTTTTATCTCCATTTTTTGCATCTTCTTGGTGCTGATAAATTTGCGTTAGTGGATAAACGCCTCCAATTAAAAACAAACACGCTACTGCTGCATATCCAAAATATGGCGAAGAATTAAATCGATTCCCGAAAGCATCATAACATATATAAAAAGTAAAATATCCTTGAAAAAACACAACAGTAAGAAAGCCCAATATGGCATATTTTTTTAATCGAATTCCTTTATAACTATATGCTCTGGAAGCAAGCATATAAACAAAAATATGCATGAAAAAAGTAGTACTCACCAACAAACTTAAAGCAAAACCCATCACATCAAAAAGTATGGATGCATAAAAAATATTTTTGGTAACTTTCGGAGGGTTTCTTAGCCCACCAATACTTCCCTCATCCTTATCCATATAACTATTATACGCATTACTTGCAGGGTAAATAAAAACATGCAATACGATAAATACAAGCCAAATATTTTTAAAATCCCAGATATAACTTTGGCTTAATGCAAACAAAAATACAGGCATCAAAAAAAACGAAAATGGAATTCGAAGTAGTTTTAATGTATTTAAATTAAACATGATTAAGTGATTATATAAGTTGCAATGTACAGTGTACTTTATTGTGATATTAATTTTTAAGAAAATTTTATAAATATGGTTGAATACCTTTGAAATCAGATATTACGGCCAATCATACTATAATCATATTTTTTATTATTTAGCTTTATATAAATTTGTTATCAATATGCAAAAAGAATACAAACCACATATTTTATTAGTTGAAGATGAAAGCAGTTTAGGTTTTTTATTAAAAGAAAATTTGAAACTTGCAGGATTCATGATTAAATTATGTAAAGATGGGCAAGAAGGTTGGGAAGCTTTTAAAGTGGAAAAATTTGACATTTGCATTTTTGATGTAAACATGCCTAAAAAAGATGGTTTCGATTTGGCAAAAGATGTAAGAAAAATCAATCAAACTGTTCCTATCATTTTTTTAACAGCAAACTCATCTGAAGAAGATAAACTCAGAGGATTTGAAATTGGTGCTGATGAATATATCACAAAACCCTTTAGTACACAGGAGCTCATTGCACGTATAAAAGCTATTCTTAAACGCACAAAAAACGTTCAACCAGAAGTATTAATTAATGAGGAATCCTATAAAATTGGAAATGTGATTATAGATTTTACAAACCATACCTTCACTCATAATAATATTGAAAAAAGAATAAGCACAACAGAAGCTGAATTACTCAAACTATTTATCTTAAATAAAAATAGTTTACTTACCCGGAATACTATTCTGCTAAATGTATGGGGACGAGATGATTTTTATACCGCCCGAAATTTAGATGTATATATTAACAAACTTCGTAAGTTGCTAAAAGAAGATCCTTCACTTGAAATTGTGAATATTCATGGATCAGGCTTTAAATTAGCAGAAAATGTGGAAGCATAGCTTAAAAAAACAAAGTCTATTTATATTATTTAATCTCTGTTTATGTGTTACCCTTTTTGCACAACAAGGTAACTCTGACAGTTTGAGTAATCTATTGCGCTCATCAAGTGATAAAGAAAAAATTGCCATTCTTTTTAGCCAAGCATTAGTACTTCAATATAATAATCCTTCACAGGCTATTTCATACGCAAATCAAGTAAATGAACTCGCTACAAAACTAAATGATGCAGATGCACTTGCTAAAAATTTTCAATTGGTGGGCAGTATCTATTTTAGCTCAGGAGCTTTTAATAAATCAAAAGAAAATTATACCCAAGCACTCAATTATTATGCGCAAACGAAAAACGAAAAAGCCAAAGCAGATATAAATTATGCAATCGCTTCTATAAACTACGCTCAAGGAAATATGCTAATTGCTGTTGAAGGTTACCTTATAGGATTACGTTATTATGAAGAAGTAAATGATAAGGTGGGCATGTTAAGTACACTTAGTAATTTGGGTAGTATTTATGCCAAACAAAATAATTTTACTAAATCAATTGAATATAATTTACGTGCACTAAAATTATATGAAGAGTCGTCAGATAAATTTAGAACTGTTGTTGTTTTTGATAATATTGGAAATATTTATTTGAGACAAGGCAACTATAAAAAAGCTAAAGAATATTTTACCAAATCATTAAAAGTTTATACCGAATTAAATAATAATGCAGGTGTTTCATCTACTCTAAATAAATTGGGAAACATCGAATCAAAATTAGATGAGGAAGAGGATGCAATTCTATTTTACAAAAGATCATTGCAAATCTCTGAAGACCTAAAAATGCAAGTATTAACCGTTTCTAATTTAAATTATTTGGGTGAATCATATTTTAATTTAAGACAATATGAAAGTGCTATTGCTTGTTATAAACAAGCCATGAACATCGCAAAAGGAATTGGATTAAAAATTGAATTAGACGTTGCCTATCAAGGGTTGGCAGATATTTATAAAATTACAAAAGAAACAGGCAAGGCGCAAACATTTTCGGCATTAAGCAGTGAAATGAAAGACTCATTGTTTAATGATAGTGTAGTTAAAAAATTAGCTGATGTTACATTAAGTTATGAGTCAGAAAAAAAGCAAACTCAAATAGAATTACTTTCAAAGGAACAATCCATAAGAGAATCTGAACTACTAAGAGAACGACAAATTAGAAATATTTTTACAGCAGCCCTTTCCATTTTAATTATTGTTTTTTTAGTACTCGTTTATTTTTTTATTCAAAACAAACGAATTGCAAAAAATTTAGTGAAACAAAAAAACGAACTAGAATTGAAGAACACTTCTATACTTGAGCAGACAGAAAAACTCAATCAATTAAATACAGTTAAGGATCGTTTTTTTTCAATTATTTCTCATGATTTGAGGAATAATCTTACCACGATGAAATTATATTTTGACCTTATCAGCCATCCAGAATATGAAGAGTCCGATAATAAAGAAATTACAAAAAATATTTCCAGCTCAGTTGAAAACACCATTGATCTTTTAGAAAATTTATTGATATGGGCATCGGCACAAATAAAAGGCGTTCCTATTCACATTCAAAAACTCAATATCCATTCTATCACACAAGAAAATATAAATTTATTGAATAGTGCTTCTTCACAAAAACATATTGAAATTAATAATGAAATTACCGAAGATGTAACCGCTTATGGTGATATGGACATGATACGACTTGTGCTAAGAAATTTGATTGCCAATGCAATAAAATTTACAAGTGAGAATGGTATAATAAAAATAAAGAGTGGCATAAAAAATAATGTTTGCCAAATCAGCATTATTGATAATGGTGTTGGTATTAGTAAATCTTCTATGGAACGTTTATTCAATCAGCACTTAAACCCAACAACAAAAGGTACTGGTAATGAAAAGGGAACTGGCCTTGGACTCATTCTTTGTAAAGATTTTATTGAAAGAAATAACGGGAAAATTTGGGTTGAGAGTGAAGAGGGAAAAGGAAGCACATTTACGTTTGAGTTGCCAATAAATACATAAAAAAAGTCTCTTAATAAATCAAGAGACTTTTTCTTTTAAAAATGAATACGTTTTTATTTTGCGTCTTCTTTTTTAGCTTCAGTTTTGTGTGCGCAACAACTTTTACTTCCTGATTTAGTTCCACATTGTTTTTTATCGGCATCAGTGCAATGTTCTTTTTTCTTATCAACCTCTTTTGCCTCTACTTTAACTGATGCAGAAGGTTGCTCCATTAAAGTAGTGTTATTACCTGTTGAAACTGGTTTAGCGTTTTGTGCATTTACAGCTACAAATCCGAAAACTATAAATGATGATAATACTAATAATTTTTTCATTTGATTTATTGTTTAATTGTTGTTCGAAGATAACGATGTATTTCTTAAAAAAGTGTTAAGATTTATTTGCAAACTAAATTTCGGCCAGAATTGTTTTCCCACCTTTAACAACTTGATTTATTTCTACGTTCACTTTTGTTCCTATTGGTAAAAAAATATCCACACGAGAACCAAATTTTATAAAGCCCATCTCAGCGCCTTGTTCCATAGGTTGCCCTTCTTTTACATACCAAACAATACGCTTAGCCAATGCTCCTGCAATTTGACGAAACAATATTTGAGTTCTGCTTTTATTTTCAATTACTGTTGTTGTTCGTTCATTTTCGGTTGATGATTTTGGATGCCAAGCCACTAAATATTTTCCTGGATGATATTTAAAATATTTTACTACACCTCCAATTGGATTTCTGTTTACATGCACATTAAACGGACTCATAAAAACAGAAACTTGTATCCTTTTATCTTTAAAATATTCCCCTTCTTCCACTTCTTCAATTACAACAACTTTTCCATCAGCAGGTGATATCACATGATGTTCATTTTGTTCAGTAACGATTGTTGGATTACGAAAAAATTGAAGAATAATAATTAAGAATGCAACTGATAATCCAAGAAAAATATTGATAACAATATCATTCCCAGAAAAGAAAAATTCTATTCCCGCATTCAGCAAAAACAGAAACACAAGTGTTAACATGATTGTTGCTTTACCTTCTTTATGTAACATATTTTACGAATTAAAAACGCAGAGGCATCAAAGTAATTTCTTTGTGCACCCTGCGTTTTGGTTGAAACTTTTATACCCCGAATTTACCTCTTAGTTTCTCAACTTCGGCAACTTTACCGATAGCTACAACATAAGCAGCAATACGTAAACTAATAGTATGTTTTTGCGAGGCTTGATAAACCGCTTCAAATGCTTGCTTCATTACCCTATCCGCTCTACGATATACACGCTCTTCAGTCCAAAAATATCCTAAGCGATTTTGTACCCACTCAAAATAAGAAACAGTAACTCCACCTGCATTGGCCAAAATATCTGGAACTACCATAATTCCCTTTTTGTTTAAGATAGCGTCAGCACTTGCCGATGTGGGTCCGTTTGCTCCTTCAACAATCAATTTTGCTTTTATTTTATCTGCATTCTCATTATTGATTTGATCTTCCATTGCTGCAGGAACAAGTACAGTTACATCAAGTTCAAGTAATTCTTCATTTGATATTTTTTTGCCCCCTTTATACCCTTCTAATGTTCCATTATTATTATCTCTGTATGCAATTGCTTCTTCTACGTTTAATCCTTCTGGATTGAAATATCCGCCAGTAACATCAGAAATAGCAAGCACTTTCATGCCTTGCATTTGTAATAATTTTGCCGAAATAGACCCAACATTTCCGAATCCTTGAACAGCACAAGTTGTTCCAACTGGATTAATTCCAAGTTTTGCTAATGCTGATCTGGTTGAAACCATTACACCTCTTCCTGTTGCTTCAACTCTACCTAATGAGCCTCCAAGTACAAGTGGTTTTCCAGTAACAACTGCTGGAGTTGAATGTCCAACTAATTTTGAATATTCATCCATAATCCAAGCCATTTCTTGCTGACCAGTTCCCATATCGGGTGCAGGAATATCTTTATCGGGGCCAAAAACATTTACCATTAAATCAGTATACGATCTGGTTAAACGCTCCAATTCTCCTTTAGATAATTCACGAGGATTACATTTTATTCCTCCTTTAGCACCACCATAAGGAATTCCTACAACAGCACATTTCCACGTCATCCATGCAGCAAGTGCTTTTACTTCATCTAAATGCACATCCATTGAATACCGAATCCCTCCTTTTGAAGGACCAAGGTTAGCATTATGAACCACTCTAAAGCCTTCAAAAACTTTTACCTTGCCATCATCCATTGTAACAGGGATGGAAACAATCACCGCTTTTTGTGGTGATTTTAATACATTGTATGAACCTTCATCAAGTCCAAGAATTTTTGCTGCTTCATCAAATCTCGACATCATTGATTCGAAAGGATTCTCGCTGCTGTGTTTTACCGTTGCGTTGTTCGACATGACAGTTATTTTATCAGTTAACAAATAGTTAAAAAGTGGTCAAAAATAGTAAATGTGTTGGTTTTACCCAAATGTGTTACTCACACTGATGCAAGATTAAATCTTACAAGGTTTCTAAATGAATTTATACGTGCGTTCAATTCCTCTTCTTTAAGATCAACTAATCTTTCAGTGCCAAATTTTTCAACACAAAAAGATGCCATTGCCGAACCATAAATAATTGCATTCTTCATGTTGTCAAATGAGACATCATCTGTTTTTGCAAGATAGCCAATAAAACCTCCAGCAAATGTATCTCCCGCTCCTGTTGGATCAAATACTTCTTCTAAAGGTAATGCTGGTGCAAAGAAAACTTCCTTACCATGAAACAATAAAGCGCCATTCTCTCCTTTTTTAATAATCAAATATTTTGGGCCCATTGCTTGAATCTTGGCTGCTGCTTTTACTAAAGAGTATTCTCCCGAAAGTTGACGGGCTTCTTCATCGTTAATAGTTAATACATCAACCATCGAAATGGTTTTACGCAAATCATCCATAGCAATTTCCATCCAAAAATTCATCGTATCCATCACAATTAATTTAGGGCGTTTTGTTAAGCGCTCAATAACTGTTTGCTGAACTTTAGGAGCCAAATTGCCCAACATCAAATACTCGCAATCTTGATACGATTCTGGAATGATTGGATCAAAGTTTTCAAGAACATTCAACTCCGTTATCAAAGTATCTCTGGTATTCATATCTGTATGATACTTGCCACTCCAAAAAAAAGATTTTTCACCTTTTTTAATTTGTAGCCCTTCAGTATTCACGCTACATGATTGAAGGTGATTGATAAATGTTTGAGGAAAATCTTCACCAACAACAGCCACTAACTTTGCTCTTTTTGTAAAATTACTTGCAGCTAAAGCAATGTATGATGCTGCACCTCCAATAATTTTGTCTGTTTTGCCAAATGGCGTTTCGATAGCATCAAATGCTACACTACCAACAATTAATAAACTCATAGTTAAGGATTAAAAAAAAAATCGGTGCAAATATTGTGTATTTAATTATCATAAACTAATATTGCATCCCCTTTAAGGAATACTCCTTGATAGCTCAGCTGGTTAGAGCGAGTGACTGTTAATCACTAGGTCCCTGGTTCGAGTCCAGGTCAGGGAGCAAAAACCACCATTGTCTGGTGGTTTTTTTTTGCCCTGATTTTTTTAAGAATTCTCTTCTATATCTTTCTTTCATGATAGCAAAAAGTTTATCACAAAAAAAACGCCCCGATTGCTCGGGGCGTTTTCCATTTTATCTCATTTCAGCAATTAATTCTTGATCACTTTTGCATGCATGGTTTCTCCATTCATCTTCAAGTTCACAAAATATATTCCTGAATTAGCAGTTGATAAGTCGAACAAATTCACTTGTCCGTTAGTTACCGTTACTGTTCTTGTTGATATTACTTTTCCTTGAACATCTGCAATTTCTACTACTGCATTTCCACTTACGGTTGAG
>JANYDU010000047.1 GCA_025359805.1 Bacteroidota bacterium | reverse complement strand
TCCAAGATATAAAACAACGATTTGAAATTATAGGCAACTCACAATTGCTAAATATTGCTTTAGAAACTGCCACTAAAGTTGCTCCAACAGATATTACCGTTTTAATAAATGGAGAAAGTGGTGTGGGTAAAGAAGCCTTTTCAAAAATTATTCATTCATTAAGCAACCGCAAACACGGACCATTTATAGCTGTAAATTGCGGAGCTATTCCCGAAGGAACAATTGACTCAGAATTATTTGGACACGAAAAAGGCTCGTTTACTGGAGCGCATGATACACGTAAAGGATATTTTGAAACCGTAAGTGGTGGAACCATTTTTTTAGATGAAGTTGGAGAGCTTCCCTTAGAGACTCAAGCTCGTTTATTACGTGTTTTAGAGAGCGGTGAATTTATAAAAGTAGGTTCATCTAAATCACAAAAAACAGATGTGCGTGTGGTGGCTGCCACCAATAAAGATTTATTAATTTTAGCCGATCAAGGAAAGTTTAGAGAAGATTTATATTATCGTTTATCAACGGTTCCAATTAAAGTTCCACCCTTGCGCGAACGCAAAGAAGATATTCATTTATTGTTTAGAAAATTTAGTGCCGATTTTGCCGAAAAATATAAATCGAAAGCGGTAATTTTAGACACACAGGCGCAACAACTTTTAGAAAATTACAGATGGCCTGGAAATATTCGTCAGCTTAAAAATATTGCCGAACAGCTATCGGTTTTAGATGAAGATAAACATGTACATGCTGATGAGTTAATGCGTGTGCTGCCATCTGAAAGACCTGGATTGCCAATGCTTTTAAACGGACACACCCCTGACCAAAATCAATTAAGTGAACGTGATATTTTTTATAAAGTGTTATATGATTTAAGAAAAGACTTAGGTGATTTGAAAGGTATTGTATTTGATATGTTGCAAGGTAATTCATCAAGAGAACAAATCATGGCATCGCATAACAGTGAAATAAATCGCTCTATGAATGAACATAATTTTTCAATGCCAAGTGTTCAGCCCCAATTGATGAATCAAGCCTCTTCATCACCACAAATTATTGAAATCCCAGTTGCACAACCCGTAGTTGAATCATTATCGTTAGAACAAAAAGAGTTAGAAATGATAAAAAAGGCTCTTGAAAAATATAATGGAAAACGAAAAAAAGCTGCCAATGAATTAGGTATTTCCGAACGAACATTATATCGAAAAATAAAGCAATACGATTTAGAATAATTTAGGTTGTGAGGTTAAACAAAAACTCTTTTCTTTGTTTTAAACCAAACTCGTTATGATTAAACAATTTATAGTTGCTTCACTCCTTTCCTTTTTCTTTATTAATTATTTATCGGCACAAGTAGTTGACGATAATGCTGGAAAAACTTACTACTACTACGATTCACTCACACATAAAAAAATTAAAGAAGTTTTCCATCATAAACACATGATTAAAATTATTCCTGACCCAAAGGAATATGGATCATACAAAGACACAAATATTTATATGAAAAGTGGGCCATATACTCGCTATCATGAAAATGGAAATTTAGAATGCAGCGGTTATTACTACAACGAAAAAAAGGATAGCGTTTGGAAATTCTACGATACAAAAGGAACTCTTATCCGAATTGAAAAATATCGTAACGGTCAACTCGTAAAACAATGAAAAAAAATCTGCTCATAATATTTTCAATCTTAGCTTCTCAACTATTTGCACAACAAAAACCAATTAATAAAAATATTGAAGTGGGCATGATGGTTCAACTCGGAAAATGTAAATCCAAAACTAAAAATTTTGAAAGTATGGATTTATATACCAAAACTAGATTCCCTGAAACAGGCGTTAAAATTGATACGTTAACGGGTGATGGTATTTTTGAAAACTTTTTTGCTCCAGGAGATTTTGATGCCAAACGTTTGCCGTGTGAATATGGAAATAAAAAATATAAAGTAGCCACACTCCGAATTTTTGAAATAGATGGAAAAGAAAAACGAGTGATGATTTTATACACAGGAAAAAAACTGAGCTTAATTTGGGTTGAGATTGACAAAGCTTTAGAACTGAAGGAAATTATATTTTAAAATGATGATGACGAATTCCGACATTGCCGATTTATTAAAATTATATGCTGATTTATCTGAACTACACGGAGGCAATCCATTTAAAATAAAATCATTTGCAAGTGCAGCATTTCGCATTGATAAATTACCCACTTTTTTAGCAGGAAAAAGTATTGAAGAATTAGAAAAAGTAGATGGCGTTGGAAAAAGTTTAGCTACAAAAATTTACGAAATAAACAGCACCGAGAGCTTTAAAGAATTAAATGATTTGCTCGCTGAAACACCAGAAGGCATTCAGCAAATGATGAAGATAAAAGGAATCGGGCCAAAAAAAATTGGATTCATTTGGAAAGAACTCGGCATTGAAAATATTGGCGAGTTGTTTTATGCTTGTAAAGAAAATAGAATTGCTCAAGCCAAAGGTTTTGGATTAAAATCTCAACAAAATATTATCAAACAAATTGAATTTATTTTCGCCAGCGCTAATAAATTTCATTACTACAAATTGGAAGAAATAGCCATTGATTTGATGAAAGAATTAAAAGCTATTTTAGGCATTGATGAAGTTTCGATGAGCGGAGCCATTAGAAGAAAAATGGAAATACTTGACGAAATTGAATTGATAGTTGGCGGAGAAAATACAAATGAAATTGCACAAGCCATCATCCAAAAAAATATATTAAATGAATGTGTTTATGAAAACAGTTTTGTAAAAGGTAAAATAAAAGAACATATTCCTGTTCGTATTTTTATCTCTTCTACACTTGAGTTCAGCAAAAATTTATTTATTCAAACTGGAAGTGAAAATCATTTAAAATTACTTCCAATATCTAACATCCAACATCCAACATCCGAGCAAGAAATTTATCAATCACTCCAATTACAGTTTATCGAACCCGAATTACGTGAAGGCACTTTTGAAATAGAAAAAGCAAAAAGTAATCTATTACCGAAACTGATTGAGATGAGTGATTTAAAAGGCATTCTTCACAATCATTCCACCTATTCTGACGGGCTAAATACGTTGGAAGAAATGGCAGTGTACTGCAAGCAACTTGGTTATCAATATTTAGGAATTTGTGACCATAGTAAAGCTGCATTTTATGCCAGTGGAATGAACGAAGAAACCATTTTAAAACAACATGCAGAAATAGAAATATTAAATAAAAAATTGGCTCCGTTCAAAATTTTTAAAGGTATAGAAAGTGATATTTTAAATGATGGAAGCTTGGATTACAGCAAAGATGTGTTAGCCAGTTTTGATTTTATAGTGGCATCTATTCATAGCAATTTAAAAATGAATGAAGAGAAAGCCATGTTTCGTTTAATTAACGCAATTGAAAATCCATACACAACAATTCTGGGACATCCCACGGGAAGATTATTATTGATGAGAGAAGCTTATCCAATCAATTACAAAAAAATGATTGATGCATGTGCTGCAAACGGAGTAATCATTGAAATTAATGCCAACCCATATCGATTAGATTTGGATTGGAGATGGATTGATTATGCGCTAAATAAAAATGTGAAACTATCCATAAATCCTGATGCTCATGAGCGTGAAGGATATCATGATATGTATTACGGTTTATGTGTAGCACGCAAAGGAGGTTTGTACAAAGAGATGTGTTTAAATGCAATGAATATTGATGAAATATCAACTTATTTTTCTAATCGTAAACCCAAATAATTGAAAAAAATTCTCATCATACGTTTTAGCTCTATTGGAGATATTGTGCTTACAACTCCTGTTATGAGATGCTTAAAAAAAAAATTCCCTAATGCACAAATTCATTTTATTACAAAGCCACAATACAAATTACTTTTAGATAATAATCCATATATAGATTTTGTACACGTTTTAGATAAACCCATCATTCAAAAATCAGTAGAACTTAAACAAATTGGTTTTGACTATGTGGTGGATCTTCACCATAATCTTCGTTCGCGAATTATTAAAATTATTATTAACAGAACTGCTTTTACTTTTAACAAATTAAACTTTAAAAAATGGCTAATAGTCAATTTTAAAATCAATAAATTACCTCAAATTCATATTGTAGATAGATACCTCAAAACTATTGCTCCGCTTGGAGTTAAAAACGATGGAGAAGGTTTAGATTATTTTTTACCTGAACATATTGATGACTCTTTTGACAAATCAATGTTGCCAGAAAATTATATTGCATTTGCCATCGGTGCTCAACATAAAACTAAAAAATTACCTACTCCAAAAATCATTTCCATTTGCAAACTTATAAACCAAAAAATCGTTTTACTTGGAGGAAAAAATGATATGCAAAGTGCAGAAATGATTAGCCGTAAAATGGGGACAAAAGTGATTAATTTATGTGGTAAGCTTACTTTAAATCAATCGGCTTATGTGATAAAGAAAAGTGAAAAAGTGATTACACACGACACCGGCTTAATGCATATTGCAGCGGCATTTAAAAAAGAAATTATTTCGGTATGGGGAAGTACAGTTCCTGAGTTTGGAATGACACCTTACTATGGAAAATTGGGAATTCGAAATTCGGAATTTGGAGTTGAAAATTTAAGTTGTAGACCGTGCAGTAAAATTGGTTTTGATAAATGTCCCAAAGGTCATTTTAAGTGTATGATGATGCAAAATGAACAGGCAATTGCTGAATTTGCAAATTCAAATCAGTAATAAAAAAATCTATTTACATTCCTTTAAATAAATTTTCTCTTACTTTAATTTCACCAGTAATAAATTTATTGAAATTGGTTACTGGCTCCTGCATGTAATGATGTAAGGGCTTCAATTCTTCTTTAGTAAAAATATTGGAAGCTTCAACAAAGGCTTGCGCAACGTTGTATTGTGGAAGCATTTTGCCGTCATCAATCTTTATACACACTCCAACTTTTTGTTCAGTTAATCCCAAACAAAAAATTCCTTCAGCTCCTGTTTTTCCAATAATTTTAGGTGCCGTAATGTTCATCAAATCTGTGCAATAACGTTTGCTTCCTGCCACCATAAATGGATATTGAGTAATGGCATCAATAACAATTTTGCAAGCTACTTTTCGCTGTTCAGAAAATTGATGAGGATACACTAAATTTTTATATCCGATAGCCTGATTATATATAGGAACCGAAAATATTGGTGCCGAGCAACCATCCAAAGCAGTAATCATTTTTTCTTTTGGATATTCATACATTTCGGCACAAGCATCCATAATTAATAATTGAATAGGATGATTGGGATTGATATAATCTTCAACAGATTTATTTAACAATACACATAACGCTAAAAAACCGGCATGTTTACCACTGCAATTATTATGAATATGTTGTGGCTTTTCATTTTTTTTAATCAACTCATCAGCATCTTTTTTTGATGTGGGATATTGTGATCCGCAAGAGAGTCGATTTTTATCTAAACCAATTTTTGATAAGATGGAATTAACCACTCGAAGATGATCTGGTTCTGCATTGTGCGAGCCACACATAATTGCAATTTCTTCTAACGTAAAATTAAATCTTTCTATTCCACCCAACTCAATTAATGGCAATACTTGCAAAAATTTCATTGCCGAACGCGGGTAACAAATCTGATTGACATCTCCTTCACTAAAAATAATTTTCCCTTCTTTATCAACCACACAAATAGCTCCTCTGTGAAAACTTTCTAATACATTATTGCGGTACACTTCTACTAAAACTGGATTCATTTTTTACATCAATTATTCTGCTAAAAAAACTTCGGCAACTTGTAGATCTTCAGGTGTAGTAATTTTTATATTTCGATAAGCCCCTTCAATTAAATTTATTTCTTTACCGCTTATTTCTTCAAGCACTCCTGCATCATCCGTAAAATTATAATGTGTAGCATGGTTGTACGCATCTTTAATAATTGCAGTTTGAAAAGTTTGTGGGGTTTGAATTAAATAATAGTTATTTCTATTTACATTTCTGCTTCCTCCTAATAACTTCACTTCTCTAATGGTATCCTTAAGTTTTACCGCAGCAATAGCATTTCCTTTTTCGGCAGCAACTGTAAATGATTGTTCAATAATTTGTTTTGATATGATGGGTCTTACACCATCGTGTATGGCAACTATTCCTTCATTAATTATTTGTAATCCATTTCTAACAGAATGAAAGCGTGTATCTCCTCCAGCAATTAATTTATGTTTGGTTTGAAATGAATATTGAACACATAAATTTTCCCAAAACTCAAATTGTGAATGGGGTAAAACAAGAATAATTTCTAATCCATCAATAACAGAAAATGCTTCAATAGTGTGCATTAAAACAGGTTTGTTATTTAGCAAAAGAAACTGTTTAGGAATATCTGTCCCCATACGATTTCCTAAGCCACCTGCAACTATTAGAGCATATTTTTTTAGCACATTATCCATCATAAAATGGATAGTTAATTAGATAATCAACATGGCATCACCGTAAGCCATAAATTTATATTTCTTTTTCACGGCTTCTTCATAAGCTTCTTGCAAAAACTCATGTCCCGCAAATGCGGCAGTTGCCATTAATAAAGTTGATTCTGGGGGATGAAAATTGGTAATGAAAGTATTCGCTACACGAAAATCATGCGGTGGAAATAAAAATTTATCTGTCCATCCACTTCCGGCATTTAATCTATCTGTTGATGAGACTGACGATTCGATAGCTCTCATAACAGATGTACCTACTGCACAAATTTTATGTTTTTCGTCTAACGCGCGATTCACAATTTTTGAAGTATCGTCAGGAATTTCATAAAACTCAGAATCCATTTTATGTTTTGTTAAATCTTCTACTTCAACTGGACGAAATGCTCCAAGTCCGTTGTGAAGTGTACACTCAGCAAATCGGATTCCTTTAATTTCCAATCGCATCATCAATTCTTTTGTAAAATGTAGTCCTGCACTTGGTGGCGAAACAGCTCCTAAACGTTGTGCAAATATGGTTTGAAAACGTTCTTTATCAGCTTTTTCAACCGCACGATTCATGTATTTAGGAATTGGCATTTCACCTAATTTATCAATCAACTTCCATAACTCTTCATCAGGACCATCAAACAAAAAACGAATGGTTCTTCCTCTGGATGTAGTGTTATCAACTACTTCTGCAACCAATGTATCATCCCCAAAATATAATTTATTACCCACACGAATTTTACGAGCCGGATCAACCAATACATCCCAAAGTTTCATTTCTTTATTAAGTTCTCTTAACAAAAAAACTTCAATTTTCGCTCCCGTTTTTTCTTTACTTCCGTATAATCTTGCAGGAAAAACTTTAGTATTATTTAAGATAAAAACATCTTTATCGCCAAAATACTTAAGTACATCGTTAAAATGTTTATGCTCAATTTTTTGCTTTTTTCTATCAAGTACCATTAACTTGGAATCGTGACGAACATCTACTGGATGCTTAGCAATTAGGCTTTCGCTAAAATTGAATTTGAATTGAGATAATTTCATGTATAAATTATTATTAAGGGCTCAGGACTAAATACACTACAGCATAATATATCCCAAACTACGTAAAAATTTTAGAGGGCAAAAGTAATATTAAATAGGAATTTGTCAACCTTTCATTTTTATACGCAATTATTTGATTGAACTCATAGTTATGGAATTCGAAAAATTATATCACCCAACTTGCTACTACCGCAAGTAAAACACCACACATTACGGCTATTAATTTTCGGGTGCTAAAATGATGATTTTCGCTATTTTCAAATAAAATTGTGGTGGAGATATAAAGAAAAATTCCTGCAACAAACGCAAGGATATGATTGAACAGCATATCGGAAAAACTACCACGTAAAAAATGTCCGAGTAAGGCTCCTGATGGCGACATAAATGAATACGCAATAAGTAGCATCACAACGGTGCTTTTTTTGATATGTTCTGTTTGCAAAATACTCATTAAAGCAAATGCTGCGGGTAATTCGTGTAATGCAATTCCAATAGCCATCACAGTATTTGTATCGCTAATAATTCCTATCGGGACTCCTTCGGTAAACGCATGCAAACACATACTTAAAAATAATCCGATGGGCAAAGCTAAGGTGTGATTGTGGTGGTGAGTATGTAAATGCCCATGTTCTGCGCCTTCCGAAAAACGACCGATTAAAATTTGAAAAAAAAATCCTGCTAAAAGAAGTAATGAGGTGTACTTATCAGAAATAGAAAATATCTCTGGCAATAAATTTAAAATAGTAATTGAAAAAATATACCCCCCTGCAAATGCCAAAAAAGTTTTTAAAAGAACCTCATTTTTATAGCCCGTTTGAAGAGCAATAATTCCTCCAGTAAATGGGGCTAAAAATAGGATAAGATAAATCCAACTCATCATGCTTGTTGTTGTATTTTTTGTTGAATAATTTGTTGAGCAAAATAGCCTAATGTGGTTCCAAGTAGTGCGCCTGCAATTACATCAAACGGATAATGCACTCCAACATAAACTTGTGAAAAGGCTATTGCGGACGCCCATAATAATGCAATTGGAAACAGCCATTTTTTATATTCTTTAAAAAATAACATCATAAAAACTGCAATGGCAAAATGATTGGTAGCATGTGCCGAAACAAAACTATACCCCTTACCACAGTTTACTAATAAATGAATTTGACTTTGCATGGATGGATTATTACAAGGGCGAATTCGTTGTACTAAATTCTTAATCAAATTTGCACTCAATTGATCACTTATTAAAACTAAAACAACAGCACTTAATAAAATCCACAGGGAATTTATTTTAAATTTTTTGTACAAAAAAAATATAATCAAAGCATACAACAGATACCAAGTTTTTTGATTACGAATAATTGGGCAAACCATATCTAAAAAAGAATTTTGCATGCCACTGTTTATGGCAATAAAAAATTGTTGGTCGATATGATTAAGCACTTCAAACATTTTTTTGTGCTACAATAATTAATCTCTCAGATGTGCCTCTCTTAAAATCTTCCAGAGCATAATTTCCAAATATTTTTATCATGTTAAACCCTTCTGAAGTGAGCATTTGCTCGAAGTCTTCAATTGTTAACGCTTGCACTTTTTCAGTAAACTCATAATCTATTTTGTTATCAGAAAATGAAATTTGTTTAACAATAAAATCATTTTCAACATGCTTAGAGATGTTAAATTGTATATCACAAATATGCTTGCTTTCGTGTTCAATTAATTTTTGAATAACCACTTCAGAATTCATAAAATCTATCAACACAAATCCTCCGGGTTTTAAAATTTTATTGATGTTTTTAATTACTAAAATATCTTCTTCCTTAGATTTAAAATAACCAAAACTGGTAAATAGATTTAAGGCAATATCAAACTCTTCTTTATAGCGTAGGTTACGCAAATCCTGCACTTCAAAATGTAAATTTTCATTAGCTGATTGATTGGCTTCTTGAATGCTATGTGCTGCCAAATCAACTCCCGTAACGTTGTATCCCAAAGAGTTTAAATAAATAGCATGTCTGCCTTTTCCACAAGCTAAATCAATAATTTTTCGGTCTTTTTGCGCATTAAAATAATGGATTAGGTTTGACAGAAAAAATTCTGCCTCACTATAATCACGGTTTCGGTACAACATGTGGTAATAAGGAGAATCAAACCACTCACTAAACCATTCTTTTTTATTATCCATTGGTGCAAGTTTAGTATAAATAGCCCTTAATCACCAAGCTTATGCTTCTTTTTAACTAACTATCAACATCTTATTAAACAGGCTTGCTGCTTAAAGTTGTTCGATTAAATTTGCAGTCCTTAAAATATAAAAACAAGTGACTTTAATTAAATCTATTTCCGGCATACGCGGAACAATTGGGGGGAAGCCTGGAGATTCATTAACTCCAACCGACATCGTAAAATTTACTGCGGCCTTTGGTACCATGATAAAAAATGGTTCTAAAACCTGTAAAATAGTTGTGGGTCGTGATGCACGTTTATCAGGTGATATGGTAAATCGTTTAGTAACCGGAACATTAAGTGGATTAGGAATTGATGTAGTAGATCTTGGACTTTCAACCACACCAACTGTAGAGTTAGCTGTTACTGATGAGAAAGCTCAAGGTGGAATTATACTAACCGCAAGCCATAATCCAAAGCAATGGAACGCACTTAAATTATTAAATAGTGATGGTGAATTTATTTCGGATGCCTTAGGAAAAAAATTATTGGAGATTGCTTCAAAAGATGATTTTGAATTTGCTCCAATTGATAAAATTGGAAGCATCACCGAGAAAAAAGATTATATCCAAAAACATATCGATAAAATTTTGGCGATGGATTTAGTAGATGTGAAAGCCATCAAAGCAAAGAAATTTAAAATTGTAGTAGATGCCGTAAACTCAACAGGAGGAATTGCCGTTCCTATGTTACTAAAGGCCTTAGGTGTTGAAACCGTTATTGAATTGTATTGTACTCCTGATGGAAAATTTCCTCATAATCCTGAGCCCCTTCCTGAAAATTTAACAGAAATTTCAACCCTTGTAAAACGTAATCACGCTGATTTAGGAATTGTGGTTGATCCTGATGTAGATCGTTTGGCATTGGTAAGTGAAGATGGAAGTATGTTTGGTGAAGAATATACTTTAGTAGCTGTTGCGGATTATGTATTGAAAAACAAAAAAGGAAATACCGTTTCTAATTTATCATCAACTCGTGCACTTAGAGATATTACAGAAAAGCATGGCGGAACTTACAGTGCAAGTGCAGTTGGCGAAGTAAATGTGGTGAAGATGATGAAGGATACAAAAGCAGTTATTGGTGGTGAAGGTAATGGAGGAATTATTGTTCCCGAACTTCATTATGGCAGAGATGCATTGGCAGGAATTGCTTTGTTTTTAACACATTTGGCCAAGTTCGGAAAAATTTGTTCGATGCTTCGTGCAAGCTATCCTGATTATTTTATTTCTAAAAACAAAATAGAACTCACTCCTGATATTAATATTGATGATCTTATGAAAAAGGTTCAGGAGAAATATAAAAAACAACCTATCAATACTATTGATGGAGTAAAAATTGAATTTGATAATGAGTGGGTTCATTTAAGAAGATCGAATACAGAACCTATCATACGTATTTATGCCGAAAGCAGAAGCGAAGCCACAGCAAATCATTTGGCTGAAAAATTGATTTCTGATATGAAGCAAATTATTAAAGGCAAATGAAATGAATGCTATTAGCTGTTAGCATTTAGCTATTAGCAGAATATCTTTTAGGTAAGAACATATAATTATAAACCAGCAAAAGACTAATAGCCAAAAGCTAAAAGTCAAAAGCCAAAAAAACTAAAAACATGCAGTGTGGAATTGTGGGCTTGCCCAATGTAGGAAAATCAACTTTGTTTAATTGTTTGAGTAATGCAAAAGCTCAGGCAGCAAACTTTCCGTTTTGTACCATCGAACCAAATATTGGAGTAATTACGGTTCCGGATGAGCGTATGAATGAACTTGCCAAGTTGGTAAATCCCCAACGTTTAGTACCTACAACTATTGAGATTGTAGATATTGCCGGACTGGTGAAAGGGGCGAGTAAAGGTGAAGGATTAGGAAATCAATTTTTGGCAAACATCCGAGAAACGGATGCCATTATTCATGTATTGCGTTGCTTTGATGATGATAATATTATTCATGTGGATGGTTCCATAAATCCGATTCGTGATAAAGAAATTATTGACACCGAATTGCAATTGAAAGATTTAGATTCGATAGAAAAAAAATTACAACGCGTGGCGCGTGCTGCAAAAACAGGTGATAAAGATGCATTGAAAGGTGAAGCCTCATTGCAAAAATATAAAGCACATTTGGAAAGCGGACAATCAGCAAGAAGTGTTCAGGCTACCGAAGATGATAAGAAGCATATTGCCGATTTGCAATTGCTCACTATTAAACCGGTAATGTATGTTTGTAATGTTGATGAAGGAGCCGTGGTTACCGGAAATAAATATGTGGAGATGGTAAGAGAAGCAGTGAAAAATGAAAATGCAGAAATATTGGTAATCTCCGCAGCTATTGAATCAGAAATTTCCCAACTGGAAGATTATAATGACAGGATTGCTTTTTTAAGTGATTTGGGTTTAAAAGAATCGGGCGTTGCAAAATTGATTAAAGCCGCATATAAATTATTAAACCTCATTACTTATTTTACAGCAGGAGTTCAAGAAGTAAGAGCTTGGACTATTCCTATTGGGTTTAAAGCTCCACAGGCAGCAGGAGTTATTCATACCGATTTTGAAAAAGGATTTATTAAAGCAGAGGTAATCAAATTGGAAGACTTCAAAAAATATGGTTCGGAAACAGCATGCCGAGATGTAGGAAAATTATCTATTGAAGGAAAAGAATATCTTGTACAGGATGGAGATATTATGCACTTTAGATTTAATGTGTAAGTTAGTTTTTAGTTCACAGTGCTTAGTAGTTTGTAGTACTTAATATTATTCACATTTTTTTACCTCTCATATGAAAACCTTGAGGGAAGCCACCACCAGATTCATTGTATTGATCAAAATAAATACTATCATTAATAAAGTTTCCAGATAAACCTCTATCATTCGAACGCCATCGAGCATAGTTATAAAATATTCCATCAGCATTTAATTTCAAAAAAGATGTATCTGGAAAGAGTGTAATGCTGCTAATTAAAATATTAGAATCGCTGTCCGCAAAATTATAAATATGGACAATCATGGTTGTATCTCTAGTATTTTGACCAGAATAAACAGTATATGTTCCATTGCAATAGTAATCCCCTAAATAACGCACTCTATAATCTTTTGACTGAGTATGAACATCTGAATTGGTATCATCTTTTTTAGTGCAACAAATAATGCTTACTACAATAAATAAAATAAAAATATTGGCTAATGTTTTCATGGCTTCGATTACTACAATCGAATTTAATCATTTATTTTTTACGTAAAAATATTAACTCAATTTATTAATTACAAGGTGTAACCATAGCTGTAAATTCAGTACCAAAAGGAACTGAAAAATTAGCATTGATGGTAATTTCATTTGATGCTCTTAATACAATTGTAGGTGCAGTAACACTTGTACTTCCATTTCCTACGATAATATTATGTTTTAGCACTGCTGTATAATTGGTAAAATCTGTTGAAGTAATTAAAGTTTCATCTGCTGTGTTGCACGAATTTTTTTTCAGCCTGTATATTCTTAAATAATCAATCACAAAATCGCTTGGTATAGGAGTGGTATTATCAACAAGCGAAAAAAGACGATCAGGGTAAAGGTGATTAGCAAGACTATTTAATGCCAAGTTTAAAATTATGGGCATTGCGTTTTGATAAATGGTCATATCACTATCAATAAATCTACGTCCTAATTCTATGTTATCTAAATAAAATATAATAGCATTTGGGCTCCACTCTAATCCCCAAATATGATAACCTGAAATAATATCATAAGGTAGGTTATGAAAAACCTCTGATCGCCATTGCGTATTATTATCAGAATTATTGCATGGAGATGAAACGGATTGATAAACAACATCGTTAGATGTATACCTTGGCATATCGCCTTGGTTTTCAAAAATATCTAATTCCTCGTAAGTACAGAGGTCATCTGACCCATCCTGTAGCCACAGTCCATACCAAAGGCCCTTACCCGGTGGGCAAATACAACGTACTTCAAAATACCCAAATTTGTATGAAGCATATGTTTGAACCCAGCCGGAGGTATAATGAAAATCTCTATTTGTTCCATCTGCATTATAGCTATTATCTTCTTGTAGTAAACGTAAATGTAAATTTCCACTATTAACAAATACATTATTTGAACTGGTAGTGTACAATTGTGGCTCTAAAGTATTATCCGGGGGATTTGAATTATATTTACCATGTTTACCTGGCACTGCATGAAATAATGAACCAGAGGCACCCGGTGCCACCATAAAACTATCTTTTTGCCAAATTTGCCAACTTCCATCATTCCAAGGAGTTTGGGCAAATGCAATATTTATATAAAAAATAACTATTAAATATTTCATTTTCTTATACCATTTAAACTATAATTTGAAGAAAATCCACCCGCTGATTGAGTAACTCCAATATAAAGGCTATCGTAAACGTTTTTGTTTTGTGCAAAATTTCCATCTATACGAACACCATGTAAACTAGAAGACCAATAATGAAAATTACCTGCAGAATCTATAATTGTGGGAGAATAATTACTCCATCCATGTACTTTACCACTAGGTGGAATAACAGAATCAGTAATAATAATACTATTATCCGTATTGGAGTCTAAAGAAATTCCAATAAAAAATGTAGCAAAAGTATCAAAATTAATATGTTGGTACTGCGAATCGTAATAATAAAGTTGACATCTACCCGAACAAATATACCCTCCTACAAATTGTAATCTATAATCTTGTGGTTGTGGAGTTGGTTGTGTAGTTGTATCATCTTTTTTAGTGCAACAAATAATGCTTACTACAATAAATAAAATAAAAATATTGGCTAATGTTTTCATGGCTTCGATTACTACAATCGAATTTAATCATTTATTTTTTACGTAAAAAT